>CALEHW010000001.1 GCA_937877715.1 uncultured Methylophaga sp.
CAGTATATTAGACGGAATCAGTAAATATGATACTATACGGATTCCGTATATCATCAAGACTTCTGGTTATAAATAAGTACTCAAATTCAACCCGCACCTGTTATTTAGAGTATCTAACACACAGTAAATCCTGACATATTTCAACCACAACACTAACAGATGACTACCGCCACCACAAATCACCAAAAAAGCATTGATCGCTTTTGGGATCATTACATACAGTTCCTTACAAAACATAGCGTTAACAACAAAGAGTTGCGCTGGTATGTGCGCAGATCGGAGCAGTATATCGCCCACAACCCGGACAAACGGCTAATTGACCATACTCCAGATGATGTGGCCACATATCTGCAACAACAGGGGCGATCAACCACTATCAGTGATTGGCAGTTTCGTCAAACTATCGACGCTATACGGAATCTTTTTCTATTTATTGAATCACCATTAGGCTCTGAGTTTTCATGGCAAGAGTGGATCAACAGCTCTCAATCCATCAATACTCACCATGCCTCCATTGCTCGTGAAGAGCCCGCCAGGGAGACTATTCATAAACTGGCATTAGTCAAACGATCCAATCTTGCTACGATCAGAAAACAGCACGGCGAACTGTTAACCAGGCTTCTTGTAGAGATCCGCAGGCGCGGCTACTCCATTCGAACCGAGCAGAGCTACGAGCCGTGGGTATCCCGCTTTATTGCTTTCTGTGATAACCAGTCACCTTCAAACCTCGGGGCATCTGATGTTCGCAGATTTCTGGAGCATCTTGCTATCCACAAAAACGTTGCTGCAAGCACTCAAAACCAGGCTCTGAATGCGCTGGTCTTTCTGTTTGATCAGGTACTACAGCAGCCAGTTGGTGATCTAAAAGGGTTCACCCGTGCAAAACGTCCAAAACGGTTGCCGGTTATCTTGTCGCAATCTGAGGTGGGGTCTCTTTTAAATCAGTTACAGGGCAAGCATCGACTGATGGCAAGTCTGCTCTATGGCGCAGGCCTGCGACTGATGGAGTGTGTTCGTCTCCGGGTGAAGGATATTGATTTTGATTACAATCAGATTATTGTGCGTGACGGAAAAGGGGGGAAGGATCGTGTAGTTCCCTTGCCACAGAAGCTGATTCCAGCTCTTCAGGATCACCTTAGAGAGGTCCGTAACCTCCACAACAGTGATCTTGAGAGTGGCTTTGGTGAGGTCTATCTGCCTGGTGCGCTTGCGAGAAAATACCCAAACGCCCCCAAAGAGTGGGGATGGCAGTTTCTCTTCCCCAGCAGTCGAATCTCGGTTGATCCACGCAGTGGAGTTGCACGCCGCCACCACCTTCACGAGACCAGCTTACAAAAGGGGGTAAAGAGGGCAGCGCGGGCAATTGATATTGCAAAAACTGTCAGCTGTCATACATTTCGTCACAGTTTCGCAACCCACCTTCTGGAGAATGGTTATGATATCCGAACCATTCAGGAGCTATTGGGACATGCCAACGTATCAACCACCATGATCTATACCCATGTACTGAATCAGGGCGGCAAGGGGGTAGAGAGCCCGCTTGATAATTTATGATCCTCCGCATAGCGATACTCTCAATTCCTCTCAGAAGAGAGTTTGATTACCTGCCAATTGCAGGTAGTGATGGTGCGATATATCAACCAGGTATTAGGCTGAGGGTTCCATTTGGAAAGCAGCAACGTATCGGTATTTTGCTGGAGGTCACAACAGAGTCAGAGATTCCAAAAAATCGCCTGAAGCCCATAACAGAGGTGATTGATTCCACTCCTCTGCTGCCGCAGTCACTTCACTCTCTTCTGTTGAAATCCGCAAGTTACTACCACCATGCCATTGGGGAGGTCTATGAGACCGCCCTTCCCGTTCTGTTACGGCAGGGAAAGGGCTCCAGTCAGCCTGAACAGGTGGTCTACAGTATTACCGAGAAGGGGGCAGAGACAGATCTGAATTCACTTAACCGCGCGCCACGCCAACGCCAACTGCTGGAACAGTTGCAGCAGAAGAGGGAGATCTCCGGATCCAGCACCTTTATGCGGGAGCTGATCAGGAAGGGGCTGGCAGTCAGAGAGAGCAGGGCAGTTTACGGGCAACCACCGGCTGTTGAATCCGATACCCCACACCAGCTCAATGATGAACAACAACAGGCCGTTGATGTGGTACATAAACAGCTGGAGCAAAAGGCTGGCACACCGTTAACTCCAGTTCTGCTGGAGGGGGTAACCGGAAGTGGTAAGACAGAGGTCTATCTACAGATCATCCAGAAGGTGGTGGACATGGGGAAACAGGCACTGGTTCTGGTGCCGGAGATCTCTCTTACCCCGCAGACGGTGGAGAGATTTAGGCAGCGTTTTGATCTGCCAATTGCACTACTCCACTCCGGACGCAACAACAGTGAACGTCTTGGGGACTGGCTGGCGGCACGGTCTGGAGAGGCAAAAATCATTATCGGTACCCGCTCTGCCATCTTTACTCCACTGCGGAATCCGGGGATCATAATTGTGGATGAGGAGCACGACAGTTCATTCAAGCAGCAGGAGGGTTTTCGCTACTCGGCAAGAGATCTGGCGGTCCTGCGCGGGCGGCAGGAGAGGATTCCGGTTTTGCTCGGCAGTGCCACCCCATCGTTCGAGAGCCTGCATAATGCCGAGTCTGGAAAGTATCGTAAATTGATTCTCTCCAGACGGGCCGGCAGAGCAGAGTCGCCACAAATCTCTCTGATTGATGTCCGCTCCAGAAAAATGGAGCACCTGCTCTCGGCCCCACTCCTCGAGAAGATGAGAGGCCATCTTGCAGAAAATGGACAGATCCTGCTCTTTCTCAACCGCAGAGGATATGCCCCAACTCTACTCTGCGGCAGCTGCGGATGGAGCTCGACATGTCCACGCTGCGAGATCCACTACACCTTCCACAGAGGGAAAAACCGGCTGATCTGTCACCACTGCGGTGGAGAGCGCCCTTGGCCTGGCAGCTGCCCTGAATGTAACGGCAGTGAGCTGAGAACTGTTGGGGCCGGAACTGAACGTATTGAGGAGGCCCTGCATAGGGAGTTTCCGCAACTCTCCATCTCCAGGATTGATCGTGACACCACCCGCAGGCGGGGCGCAATGGATGAGAAACTGCAGCAGATCCATGCCGGGGAGCATCAGATTCTCCTCGGTACCCAGATGCTGACTAAAGGACACCACTTTCCCAAGGTGACCATGGTTGCCATTCTTGATGCTGATGGCGGCCTATTTGGTTCCGACTTTCGGGCAACGGAGCAGATGGGGCAGCTGATCACCCAGGTCTCTGGGCGCGCGGGACGGGAGGAGCGCAGAGGTGAGGTAGCGATCCAGACCCGCAACCCCGACCATCCTCTACTACAGACCCTGCTGAGGGAAGGCTACCCCACCTTTGCCGCAGAGGCGATGGCCGAACGCAAGGTTGCCGCCCTTCCCCCGTACAACTACTTCACCCTGGTGCGGGCAGAATCAGTCCAGCCAGGGGCCGCCTTAAACTTTCTGCAACAGGTCAAAGAGATGGCGAGCAGCTATGCCATCTCCCAGGTCGAGATTCTTGGCCCGGTTGCCTCCCCAATGGAGAAACGGGCTGGCCGCTATCGGGCCCAGCTACTACTGCAATCATCGTATCGCAAACCACTGCACCAGTTGCTGACCATACTGATGCCGGCAATTGAATCAACCAAAGAGGGACGAAAAGTTCGTTGGTCTGTGGATGTGGACCCGGTCGATATGTTTTAAGATGTGACAATGGAGACATGGCAGATCATTACCCATCTTCTTGGTGGGCTGGCGATTTTTCTCTTCGGGCTGGAGCAACTGACAACGGCACTCAAGGTTGTGGCCGGAGAGCGGATGAAAATGCTGCTCTCTCAGCTCACCACCAACCGTTTTACCGGTGTTCTATCTGGCACCATCGTTACCTCAATAGTTCAATCCTCATCTGTCACCACCGTATTGACTGTTGGTTTCATCACTGCCGGATTGATGAACCTGACCCAATCCCTAGGGGTGATTATGGGGGCCAATATCGGCACCACCATCACTGCACAGATTATCGCCTTCAACATCACCAAACAGGCGCTGGTGATGATCTGGGTTGGATTTGCCCTCTTCTTTTTTGCCCAACATGAACGGATCAAGAACTATGGAACCATGATATTTGGCCTCGGCATGATCTTCTTCGGGATGGGAATCATGTCCGATGCGATGGCCCCACTGAGGGATAATCCGTGGTTTCTTGAGCTTATCACTAGTGCAGAAAACCCCCTGATTGCCATTCTTGTGGCGGCCGGCTTCACCGCCCTGATTCAATCATCATCGGCAACCACCGGAATCATCATCATCCTCGCAACCCAGGGTCTGATAACCCTGCCCATCGGTATCGCCCTCTCCTTCGGGGCAAATATCGGCACCTGTATAACGGCGGGAATTGCCGCAATCGGTAAGCCGCACGAGGCGGTACGGGCCGCCCTGTTCCATATTCTATTTAATATTATTGGGGTTCTGATCTGGTTTATGTTTGTGGATGATTTGGCATCATGGGTGCAACAGTTCTCACCTGTTTATGACAACCTCTCTGGTCTGGAGCGTCAGAGTGCTGAGGTTCCAAGGCAGATTGCCAACGCCCACACCCTCTTCAATGTGGTGAATATGCTGATCTTTATCGGCTTTGTCGGGCCAATTGTCAGACTGTTGGTGGTGCTGGTTCCTGACAGGAGACAGCCCACTGCTGATTACCTGGAAGATGATCTGCTAACCACCCCCTCACTTGCCCTGGCTGCAGCCGAGAGTGAGATCAAGGTCATGGGGGATCACGTTATCTCCATGGTTAGGCGCAGTATGCCGGAGGCGTTGAGTGGAAATAGCTATTCGCTCCATACCCTGGCAGCGGAACAGCAACGGATCAGAACATCACTGCTTGAGATTACAGATTATCTACGCCGCCTGAGCAAACAGGAGCTGACAGAACATGAGACCATAGAGATGATGCAGTGTCTGGTGGTTACCAATGAGCTGGAGACCATTGGGGAGATTATCGAGAGAGGCGTCACCCAGAGTGGCCTGCTACGCCATGAGGAGTTGATCAGGGTAAGCGATGCCACCCAACAACTGCTTACCTCATTCCACATCGACATTCTCAATGCTGTGCATCGCTCGATGCAGGCATTTCATGATCATGATCCAGACTATGCCCTGCCGGTGATCGAGATGAAGAACTACATCAAGGAGTTTCAGGAGCACACCGTGCACCACATGATGCGCCGGCTACAGGCAAGTGAGCCCAATCGGGTTGCAGCCTACACCCTGGAGAACAACCTCATCGACCATCTCAAACAGATCCATACCGCCGCCAGACGAATCGCGCGTCATATTCCCAACCATGGCCATCATGAAGAGTGACGCTTGGGTCAGATACAAAACAAGTCAAATGCGCAAGCCTGACCCCAGCATCAGATACTCCTCAAGATCCTCGCCACCCTGCTCCAGCATTGCAAAACTACGGATAGAGATGCCTGCATCATGAATACTCTCTCTGTTGCCGCTCACTAGAGGGTGCCATCCTGGCAGTGGTTTGCCTTCATGCAGCAGACGGTAGCTGCAGGTAAGTGGCAGCCAGTGAAACTCTGCTGTCTTCTCCAGAGTCAGGTGAACACAGTTTGGGACATTGATATTGCGGTTTGGATAGTCGCTACAGCTACACTGCTCCAGATCAAGCAGACTGCAGGCGATACTGGTATAGAAGACCTCACCACTATCCTCATCCTCTAGCTTCTGCAAACAACAACGGGCGCAGCCATCACAGATTGCCTCCCACTCCTCCGAGGTCAACTCGGCTAGGGGATAGTGTTCCCAGAAATGATCTCGCACTACTTTTCAGGCCATGCACGTAGCAGCACAATGGCACTGATTGCCGCCAATACCGCCCCCGTGGTCAGGTAGTTGAAGTTCAGTAACAGGGCACTGGTAATCAACATGCTGCCACCGGCAATTGCGCTGTAGAGAGTGCGGCGATTAGTCTGGAGTTCTTCACGTATCTTCTCCAGCTCAGAAGATTTCCACTCCAGAGCCAGCTTGCCATCCTGCGCCTGTTTCAACACCTCATAGATCATTCCGGGGATTTCCGGTATCTGCTCCACCAACTCTGGTCCATGTTGTTGGACCTTCTGCCTGAACCCCTCAAACCCCTTGCGCTGCCGAATCCAGTTTTCCAGGAATGGCATGGCTGTCGCCCATAGATCAAGATCTGGATAGAGTTGTTTCCCAAGACCCTCTATATAGAGCAGCGTCTTCTGTAACAGAACCAGCTGAGGCTGTACCTCCATCCCGAATCGTCGTCCGGTACGGAACAGTTTCAGTAGCAGCAGGGCAAATGAGATCTCACTGAATGGGCGCTCGAATATCGGTTCACATACACTACGAAAGGCCGACTCCAGCTCATCTATCCGTGCGGTTGACGGCACCCATCCGGAATCGAGGTGGAGCTGCGCAACCTTTTTGTAGTCACGATTGAAGAAGGCGAGAAAATTCTCTGCAAGATAGCGCTGGTCATCCTCAGTCAGGCTGCCCATGATCCCGAAATCGACTGCAACATATCCCGGCCGTTCCGGATCAGACATATCCACCATGATATTTCCAGGATGCATATCGGCATGGAAGAAGTTATCGCGGAACACCTGGGTAAAGAAGATCTCGACCCCCAACTCCGAGAGCCGCTTTAGGTCTACCCCATGTTGGCGCAGAGCCTCCAGATCACCGACCGGAACCCCATGAACCCGCTCCATCACCAGAATATTTTCTCGGGTCAACTGCCAATCCGGCTCTGGAACAATTAATTCTCCATCACCCTCTGCAAAGTTGCGTCGTACCTGCGAGAGGTTGGCAGCCTCCCGCATCATGTCGAGCTCATCCAGAATCACCTGCTCATAATCGGCGACAATACGTTTCAACTGAAGCCTTCGCCCCTCCACCCAGTAACGCTCAGCCAGGGAGGCCATCTGTCTAGCCAGGGCAAGATCACGCCTGATCTGCTGTTCGATATCCGGGCGCACCACCTTGACCACGACCTCTCTGCCATCGTGGGTGCGTGCCGCATGAACCTGGGCAATTGATGCAGAGGCTAGTGGAACCTCATCAAAGCTCTCAAAGAAACTCTCCAGCGGCCCTCCCAGTGCCGCTGTAACAATATCTTTTGCCTCTGCACCGGGGAATGGGGGAACCGCATCCTGCAGTTTGGCCAGCTCGTCAGCTATCTCGTCCGGAAGCAGATCACGCCGGGTAGAGAACATCTGCCCCAGTTTGACAAAGACGGGGCCCAGATCCTCCAGGGCCCGACGAATCCGTTCTCCCTTGACTGAATCTACAGCGGGGCCCCGATCCCTCCTCAACCAGTAGAATGGAGAGAGGTATAGCAGAAAACGGAGTGGACGAAAGAGGTGAATGGTGAGAATGATCTCATCCAGTCGATGGCGGGCCAGCACCCGCTGAATTACAAGCAGTCTGAACAGCTGCCGGGGGCGAATCATTTTTTGGATCCGTGTTTGAAACCGCGATGAAGTGCCACCACACCTCCGGTCATATTGAAGTACTCGGTGCGATCAAAACCAGCCTCATCCATCATCTCCCGCAGGGTGTCTTGGTCGGGATGCATACGGATGGACTCCGCCAGATATTTGTAACTTGACTCATCATTGGCAACCACCTTGCCAATAAACGGGAGAATATTGAAAGAGTAGAAGTCATAGACACTCTTCAACTTCTGGTCGGTCGGCTTGGAGAATTCCAGAATCAACAGGCGGCCACCAGGCTTCAGTGCCTTATATATGGAACGCAATGCCTTATCCTTGTCGGTAACATTACGCAGGCCAAAAGAGATGGTGATGCAGTCAAAACTATTTTCCGGAAACGGGATCTGCTCTGCATTGATCTGCACATACTCCACATTACCCAGCACACCCTCATTGATCAGTCGGTTACGCCCATTGAGCAGCATGCTCTCATTGATGTCGGAGAGCACCACTCGCCCTTTGGGGCCCACAATTTTTGCAAATTGCAGAGAGAGATCACCGGTACCACCAGCCAGATCGAGAATCTCCTGACCCTCGCTGGCACCGCTCATCTCAATAGCAAACTTCTTCCAGAGCCTGTGAACCCCCATCGACATCAGATCATTCATCAGATCATATTTATCCACCACCGAATCGAAGACCCCGCGTACCCGCTGCGCCTTTTCACCAACAGCAACATCCTCATAACCAAAATGGGTGGTCTTCTCGCTCATGATGATCTCCTTGCTCAGGTAGCCAGTCGCTCTGCTGTGGTCATGCGCTCGATCCCCTCTGCATCGAGCCTGGAGAGGTAGTCACTCCAGTACTCATCCATCTTCTCGCCAAGCTGATAGAGCCAGTCCCAGGAGTAGATCCCGGTATCGTGACCATCATCAAACTTCAATGAGACTGCATAACGCCCCACCGGTTCAATCTTCTCAATCACCACATCCTCTTTTCCAACCTGCAAAATCTCCTCTCCCGGCGCATGTCCACGCACCTCGGCAGACGGGGAGTGGACTCGCAGATACTCTGCTGTATAGACCCAGGATTTGCCATCCTCATAACTGAGAGTCAGTGTTCTTGACTCCTTGTCATAGCGGATCTCTGTTGGTACCTGATGTTTCTGTTCACTCATTGTCTCTCTCCATCGATCAAACCCTGTTTGATCTCTATCTGATTGTTCTCTCTGACCCTACAGTATATAACGGCTAAGGTCCTCATCCTCTGCCAGCTTGGAGAGGTGTCTATTTACGTAATCGGCATCAATCACCACAGCGTCTCCAGAGTAGTCCGTCGCCTCGAATGATATCTCCTCCAGCAATCGCTCCATCACTGTGTGGAGACGGCGGGCACCAATATTCTCCGTACGCTCATTCACCTGCCAGGAGAACTCGGCAATACGCTGGATCCCATCCTCGCCGAAGCTTAAATCTACCCCATCAGTGGCCATTAGTGCCGTGTACTGCTCCGTAAGGGAGGCGTCCGGCTCGGAGAGGATACGCTTGAAATCATCAACACTCAGGGCCGAGAGCTCAACCCGGATCGGCAGACGACCCTGAAGCTCGGGGATCAGATCGGATGGCTTGGAGAGGTGGAATGCACCGGAGGCGATGAAGAGAATATGGTCGGTCTTGATCATTCCATACTTCGTGCTGACGGTACTCCCCTCAACCAGAGGCAGAAGATCACGCTGTACCCCCTCACGGGATACCTCGCCACCACTATGTCCCTCACTGCGACGTGCGACCTTGTCAATCTCGTCAAGGAAGACAATGCCGTTCTGCTCCACACTCTCAATCGCCTGAGCCTTGATCTCCTCCTCATCAACCATCTTGTGGGACTCTTCCTCAACCAGCAGTTTGAGTGCTTCGGCCACCCGCATCTTTTTCGCCTTGGGTGGCTTGCCCCCCATATTCTGAAACATGCCCTGGAGCTGGGATGTCATATCCTCCATCCCTGGAGGCCCCATGATCTCCACTCCCAGAGCCGGAGCAGATACCTCAATCTCTATCTCACGGTCATCCATATCTCCCTCCCTCAGCTTCTTGCGAAATTTCTGACGGGTAGGAGACTCCTCCTGCAGTGTGGATTCACTCTCCTCTCCAGCACCACGCACTGGTGGTAGTAGGGCATCCAGCACCCGCTCTTCAGCCGCATCTTCTGCGCGAATACGCACAGACTCAACCGCATCCTCACGCACCTGTTTGATGGCAATATCTGCAAGATCACGAATGATCGACTCCACATCCCGTCCAACATAGCCAACTTCGGTAAATTTGGTTGCCTCGATCTTTATAAACGGAGCATTGGCAAGACGTGCCAGACGACGTGCGATTTCGGTCTTGCCAACCCCTGTTGGGCCGATCATAAGAATATTCTTCGGGGTGATCTCGTAACGCAACGCCTCATCCACCTGCATACGACGCCAGCGATTACGCAGGGCAATTGCAACTGCACGCTTGGCCTCATCCTGGCCAACAATATGTTTCTCCAGCTCGTGAACGATCTCTTTTGGAGTCAGCTCATTCATCTCTGTTCTATCCATCTAATTGATAATCTCTCTTAGCCCAGCTCTTCCATGACCAAGCTCTTGTTGGTGAAGACACAGATCTCAGCCGCAATCGCCATGCTCTTCTCGACAATCTCTCGTGCATCCATCTCGCTGTTTTCCAGCAGGGCGCGTGCCGCCGAGAGTGCGTAGTGCCCCCCCGACCCGATCGCAACTGCGCCATGTTCAGGCTCTATCACATCCCCGTTTCCAGTGATGACCAGGGTCTCATTCTCATCCGCAATCAACAGTAGCGCCTCCAACCGACGCAACATGCGGTCGGTTCGCCAATCCTTGGCCAGCTCCACCGCAGAACGCACCATATGGCCCGAGTATTTCTCCAGCTTCCCCTCAAAACGTTCAATCAGGGTAAAGGCATCTGCAGTTCCTCCGGCAAATCCGGCAATCACCTTGTCGTGGTAGAGACGGCGAATCTTGCGGGCATTGCCCTTCATCACCGTATTCCCCATCGATACCTGCCCATCACCACCAATTACTACCCGGTTATCGCGACGCACACAGAGAATAGTTGTCCCGTGGTATTGCTCCATAGTCTGTCCCACTATTTTCAAAAAAGGAGTTGGATTCTACCGCAAACTGCCCCGGTCAGCATGTCCGTGGCAATTAATTGGGACAATATCCTGATCGGTTCATCCCCACGGGTGTGGGGAACACAGTCTGCCACGACAGCCCTTATCTCGTTTAACCGGTTCATCCCCACGGGTGTGGGGAACACTTCACCAACCAAACCAGATACATTATAATAGACGGTTCATCCCCACGGGTGTGGGGAACACCTATCAACCAAAGGTTTTCTAGCGTCTACGCGCGGTTCATCCCCACGGGTGTGGGGAACACGAGAGTTATAGCCATGATGCCTCCCTGAGTGTCGGTTCATCCCCACGGGTGTGGGGAACACTCAAATAAATTAACAATAAACGCGATAAAAAACGGTTCATCCCCACGGGTGTGGGGAACACGATTTGATCCGTTCTGCGGAAGAAGTAAATGACGGTTCATCCCCACGGGTGTGGGGAACACGAACAGCTCCTTGATGGGAAGGCTGCTTTTGCCGGTTCATCCCCACGGGTGTGGGGAACACTGAAAAGATAGCGCACTCCTTCCAGATCGAGCCGGTTCATCCCCACGGGTGTGGGGAACACTTGGTAAATCGGCTCTTGTTGCATGGTTAATACGGTTCATCCCCACGGGTGTGGGGAACACGGAATCAGGCTCTCTTTTTCGGTGTGATGTGGCGGTTCATCCCCACGGGTGTGGGGAACACTCAGCTGGATGGGCAATAATAGTAGAAAATGGCGGTTCATCCCCACGGGTGTGGGGAACACTGAGCTTGACGAGAGGTATTACACAGTCAAGACGGTTCATCCCCACGGGTGTGGGGAACACGAGCCAATTCCTTTTGATCCTCTCTTGGTTGCCGGTTCATCCCCACGGGTGTGGGGAACACACCACGAGCATCACGCTCAAGCAGCTTCTGAACGGTTCATCCCCACGGGTGTGGGGAACACAGAAATGGGCCACTTATCAGACCAAGAGACACCGGTTCATCCCCACGGGTGTGGGGAACACACACCGATGCAGATCCTGAGAAGTTCACAGGTCGGTTCATCCCCACGGGTGTGGGGAACACGTACCGGGCAGGCCCAATGCTGCATTTGACCCCGGTTCATCCCCACGGGTGTGGGGAACACACCAGAAACTCCAGATCGTCAGCCTTAGCAAACGGTTCATCCCCACGGGTGTGGGGAACACTAGCTCTGCTCACCCATATTATACCTATTGTTCGGTTCATCCCCACGGGTGTGGGGAACACACATGGGCAACAGACAAAACCGGCAACGTATTCGGTTCATCCCCACGGGTGTGGGGAACACTGATCCAGAGGGCGAATACGCAGCGTATCAAGCGGTTCATCCCCACGGGTGTGGGGAACACGGAAGAAGCCGCGATAGCATCAGAAGACCATCCGGTTCATCCCCACGGGTGTGGGGAACACAAAACCAGTCCTGAGAAGATCAGCCCTCATCCCGGTTCATCCCCACGGGTGTGGGGAACACTTTCAAGATACAACTTGTAACCGCATCACCATCGGTTCATCCCCACGGGTGTGGGGAACACAAACTTGCACACTACACTACATGTGGTGTATACGGTTCATCCCCACGGGTGTGGGGAACACGGTTATAAAAGAATTGCTTTCGCGCATCTGGGCGGTTCATCCCCACGGGTGTGGGGAACACATATCATTATATATTCCTCTTTAATTGATTAACGGTTCATCCCCACGGGTGTGGGGAACACCTACGCTATTCTTACGCTAAATGGCGTAAATTCGGTTCATCCCCACGGGTGTGGGGAACACCCAAGACTGGCTGCTAGAACAGATCTCAAGCACGGTTCATCCCCACGGGTGTGGGGAACACCCCTTAGATCGACACCCCACAGATCAGCATCCCGGTTCATCCCCACGGGTGTGGGGAACAC
>CALEHW010000002.1 GCA_937877715.1 uncultured Methylophaga sp.
ACAAAACTACCAGTTGGCGTGATAACTCCCCCTTATTTAACATAATATATATTATGCGCAATCATAACCCCTTGATCTATATACTGTTCCGCTCTCCATTTAACATAATCCCTGGAGAGAGAGGGGGGGGGAGGGGTAATGGTTTAGTTGGAATGTAAATGTTATACACCCCCCAAATGCTTCTCACTTTTACCCTAATATCTTGACATACACTAATCTGCTATGATACGATCCTTCCGAGAAAGTATACTGGAAACCTCATAATATATGGAGAAATGGATGAATAAGCGTGAGTTTTGGGTAAAAATGGACAAGATAGGCATCAGTAAGGCTGAATTTGCTGCTGGTATGGGTGTAAATATTAGTAGTTTATATAATTGGAATAAGGTACCTCAGTATGCGATATATATAATGAGGTTCTTAGAGGCTGCTGGTGATCGGGTATTGATTTCTAGGGAGGACTGGGAGGGGTTGGTTGCTACTCAGCAGCGGTGGTTAGGTTTAATGGAGTTAATGTCTAATGACGGATAAGAAGGTGGGTCGTCCCAAGGGGGCTAAGAACCGTATAGCCGCTCCGAGGAAGAAGATAAAGAATGTTGCTAGGAGTTTGATTGAGGATAGGAGTCCTCAGATCATAAAGAAGATCATATCTTTGGGTTTAGCTGGAGACGTACAGTGTTTGAAGATGTTGATGGATAGGATAGTACCTCAGCATAAGAGTGTGGATATGAAGGCTACAAAGACAGATTATGCTATTTCTATCAACGTAGGCAGTTTGGAGCAGTTACCACCTGAGATGGTGGATGTGATTGATGTTACCCCAACGGAGGTTTTAGATGATAAACAGCAGGACTAAGGGTAGAGCAGGTGAGCAAGAGATAGCTAGGGTTCTCAGAGAGGCGCTAGGCTTGGAGATAACAAGGAACTGGGCAGAACAGGCATTTCACGGTGGTGCTGATATAATTGGGGTTGATGGTTGGTGTATTGAGGTAAAGAGAGCTAAGAGGTATTCGGATGATTGGTGGAAGCAGACAGTAGCCCAAGCAGATTCTATAGGGGATAAACCTGTGTTATTGTATAGGTTAGATAGGAAGCAATGGGTTGCAGAGGTAAGGGGTAAGGATGTAGTCTCTGCGCTTAAGGATGAAGATTACAGGGTTTCTATGCCCCTACATGCGTGGATAGTGGTTGTCAGAGAGGGAATGTAATGCCTATTTTGAGATGTCGTTTACCCAACGGAAAATTGGGCTACAAACAGGGGAAGAAAGGTAAGTGCTATGCGAGCAAGGAGAAAGCAAGTAAATTGGCATTAAGGATACGTGAAGGCAAGAAGTGAGTGAGCTAAATGTAAAGTTCCATGCAAAGCAGCTTGAGATATTTACATCGAAGGCTAGGTTTAAGGTGGTTGCTGCTGGAAGGAGAGGAGGTAAGACCTTCCTGAGTATGTGGACACTTATCCTCAAGGGGCTGGAGTCAACAGATAAGGATGTTCTGTATGTAGCTCCAACTCTAGGCATGGCTAAGAGTATTATGTGGGGTACGATAAAGGATGCCGCACATTCAGTGACCTTAGCTATATCTGAGTCTGAGCTATCTATTACACTCGTCAACGGAATAAAGATTCACTTGAAGGGAGCAGATAAGCCTGATTCCCTCAGAGGGGTGGGGTATAGATATATCGTACTTGATGAGTACGCAACTATGAAGCCAGCTACCTGGGAGATGATCCTAAGACCGACTCTAGCGGATGTTAAAGGTGATGCGTTATTTATCGGTACTCCAGAGGGGAAAAACCATTTCCACAATATCTGGCAAGATGCTCATGATACAGATGACTGGGAGGCATTTCAGTTTAACTCAACGGATAATCCTTTAATTGATTCGGAGGAGATCGAACATGCAAAACAAACAATGTCTACGCAGAACTTCAGACAGGAGTTTGAAGCCAGTTTCCAGACGTTCTCTGGAGGAATCTTTGAAGAAGACTGGGTTAAAGTTGGAGAGGAGCCAGCACAAGGGAGTTATGTTGTGGCAGTTGACCCTGCTGGATTCGAGTCAGTAGGTAGGGGTGCTACTGGCTCCAAACTGAAACTGGATGAAACAGCTATAGCTGTTGTGAAGATAACGGGGGACGAGTGGTATGTCCGTGACATCTACCACGGCAGATGGAACATCAAAGAGACTGCCAGCAGAATCCTACAGGCCGCAATGGATGTTCATGCTACTACGGTAGGGATTGAAAAAGGATCATTGAAGAACGCAATTATGCCTTATCTTGAGGATGAGATGAGGAGTAAGGGCAGATGGATAAATATCACATCCGTAACCCACGGAGGAAAGAAAAAGACAGAGCGCATCACTTGGGCATTACAGGGAAGACTTGAGCATGGAAAGATCACGATCAGAGAGGCTGACTGGAACTATGAGTTCGTCTCTCAGTTAATGGACTTTCCGTCACCACAAACCCATGACGATCTGATCGACAGCTTGGCATTTATAGACCAAGTATCTGTAGCTGATTTCGCTCAATCTATAGAGCTTGATGATTATGAGTATTTGGATGAGCATTCGGGGTACTAAAATGTTCCACATGAAGCAACTTATCTCATCCACCCACGGTGGAAGGAGTTGGACTGATGTTATGCAGATGTCTTTTTTTCTTTTATTTGTGGAATGTTGACAAGCAAGTGGTTTTCATACAATATCCATGCTATTGATCTGATAGAGAGAATCTGATATGCAAGACGAACTAATTTACAACGATCCGCAATCCTCATTATCTGCGTGGGTAAGTGATAGGGTTGACCAGTGGGAGTCCCATAGAAACCAGAACTACGAAAAAAAATGGGATGAATATTACAGGTTGTGGAGGGGTATTTGGGCATCAGAGGATAAAACAAGAGACTCAGAGAGATCAAGGATCGTAGCACCCGCACTACAGCAAGCCATTGAGGCAGCAGTAGCAGAGTTAGCAGAGGCAACATTCGGGAACGATCAGTGGTTTGACCTCAGAGATGATGTTGCAGACCAAGACCCATCGGATATTGCATACGTTCGCAGTATACTCAAAGAAGACCTTGAGAAGGCTGGAGCTAAAGAAGCAGTAAACGAGATACTTCTCAACGGTGCTATTTATGGAACAGGTATCGGGAAGGTTATCACTGAAGAGACAACAGAAATAACACCTTCTGAGCAACCAGTGCAGGGTACTCTAACCTCAGTAAGAGGCACTATAGAGGAAACGGTAGTTCAGGTAGCACTCGAACCTGTTGCTCCAATGGAGTTTGTCATTGATCCAACGGCTACCTCTATTGATGAGGCTCTAGGTGTAGCACATATAGTTACAAAACCTAGGTACTTGATTACAAAGGGGATTAATGAGGGGGTTTATGAGGATAAACCTATCTCAGCCTATGACAAGGTTGACTTTGGCTTCGATGATGAGTCAGCGGCTCCAAATGCTGATGATAAGGTAAAGATAACTGAATACTGGGGGCTTGTACCTAAGAAGTTCCTCGGAAAGACGCAAGATACTGATTTTGATTACAATTCTGATGAGTTAGTGGAGGCAGTAGTTACTATTGCTAATGATTCTACTGTTTTAAGAGTGGTAGAGAACCCGTTTATGATGAAGGATCGTCCCTTTGTCGCTTATCAGCATGATACTGTACCTGGTAAGTTCTGGGGAAGGGGTGTAGCAGAGAAGGGATACAACCCACAGAAGGCTCTGGATACTGAACTAAGAGCAAGAATTGATGGTCTGGCACTAACTACTCACCCAATGATGGCTCTGGATGCCACCAGACTCCCTAGAGGAACCAAGTTTGAGGTTCGCCCAGGTAAGACAATCCTCACCAACGGTGATCCTAGAACCGTCCTGAATCCGATCAACTTCGGTCAGATGAGTCAGACTACCTTCCAAGAGGCAGCAGAACTAGAGCGCATGATTCAGATGGGTACTGGATCAATGGATACAGCTACAAGTAACTCAGCTAATCCAAGAAACGCCACTGCTTCCGGTATGTCTATGCTCCAAGCAGCCTCAATTAAGAGACAGAAGCGCACACTGATGAACTTCCAAGGTGCCTTCCTGATTCCATTTATCAATAAAACTGTATGGAGGAAGATGCAGTTTGATCCTACACGCTACCCTGTGATGGATTACAAGTTTACCCCCTCATCTACAATGGGGATAATGGCTAAAGAGCTAGAGCAGATGCAATTGATTCAGTTGCTCTCGCTAGTTAAGCAAGATACACCTGCTTTCGGTATTCTGATGATGGGTATATTTGAGAACTCATCCCTGACCAATAGGGATCAGATGATGCAAGCAATCCAGCAAGGTATGACACCTTCACCTGAGCAACAGCAAGCACAGCAAGCACAGATGCAGATGCAGATGCAAGCAGCGCAGATTGAGCTACAACAGGGGTCAGCAGATGTTCAAAAAACTCAGGCACAAACTGCTAAGTATATGGTGGACGCACAGACTAAAGAACTACCACCTATCAAAATCCCAGAGGTTGAAATGGCGAAGGCGCAACTTGACTTGCATGAACAGGAGATTAGACTTCAAGAGAAGGCAGCGAAGGTCGCAAGCATGAAGATGGATACATTGCGGACAGTTCCAGAGATGGAACACCTGAACTCAGAGACCGCATTGAACATAGCAAAGGCAAGACGGGCGACAGTAAATGGCGCAAACTGATAAAGAATTTTTTGATAATAGATTAAATCTATTTATGCAGGACGGTTGGATCGACTTGGTAGACGAGTTGATAAATCTTGCTGAAGGTATAGATTCGGTTATGTCTATTGACAATGAGAGGGACTTATTCTATATTCGAGGGCAGTTGAGTATTCTCAATATGTTGTTGAACATGGAAGAAGGTACGAAACTGGCGATGGAGAACTCTGAAGAGAGTCCATCTTTATAAACTCCATAATCGAAAGACGGAGAAATTAGACTTATGAATGCGGAAAGTGTTGTTGTAGAACCTGTAGAAGTTTCACAGGAAGGTATTTCGGACATTGCTGAACCTCAAGAGGAAATTCAGCAACCAGAAGAGGTGTTACCTGAGAAGTTTCAGGGTAAAAGCGCAGGAGAGATTGCAAGTGCTTACGAAAACCTAGAGAAAGAGTTAGGTCGTAAGGGACAGGAGATCGGAGAACTGCGTAGCCTGACAGATGAAATTCTGAAACGGGATCTACAGAAACAAAACGAACCGCAAGTAGAAGCTGAAGAAGCCCCGGACTTCTTTGACGATCCTGAAGCAGCAGTGCAGAGGATTATCGATAAGAACCCAACACTTCAGCAGGTGCGAGAACAGACAGCAGCGCAAACACAACAGCAAGCACAGCAGAAGTTCTCTCAGGCACACCCTGATTACATGAATGTTGTACAAGATTCAGGTTTTCAGGAGTGGGTTCAGCAGAGTCCAGTTCGTGTACGTCTCTTTCAGGACGCAAACTCGAACTATGATTTCGATGCAGGTAATGAACTGCTGACAAATTGGAAGGAAAGACAGATGATCTCCAAAACACAGGAGGTTGAAGAGGCTAAAGAGAAAACCCGTAAACAGGGTCTCAAAGCCGGAAAAGGTGTTTCCAAGGCTTCTGGTGAATCTACAGCAGGAAAGAAAATCTACCGTAGGGCTGATTTGATTCGTTTACAAATGCAAGACCCTGACAAGTATTGGTCAATGGCTCCAGAAATTGAGTCGGCGTACCAAGAAGGAAGGGTTAGGTAAAAACTATTTAGGAGTATATAAAGATGGCACTTGGTACAGATAACACTACCGCAGCGGTAGCTGGTAATTTCATCCCCGAACTTTGGTCAAACGAAGTTATTGGGGCGTATAAATCTAATCTGGTTGTTGCAAACCTGATTACAAAGATCAACCACAAGGGTAAGAAGGGCGATACTATTCACGTCCCTGTACCTAGTCGTGGAACTGCGTCAGCTAAGACCGCAAACACACAGGTAACACTGTCTGCTGCAACTAACTCAGTAATTGATATTTCTATTAACAAGCATTATGAGTATTCAAAACTCATCGAGGACATTGCCGAGGTTCAGGCTCTCTCTTCTATGCGTAAGTTCTATACTGATGATGCTGGTTATGCACTGGCTAAACAGATTGATACTGATCTGGTTAATCTTGCAGAGGGCTTCCAAGGTGGTACTACTACAGACAAGACTTATGATGTTGCTGTAATTGCGTCTGACGGTGCTACTGCTTTCACAGGCACAAACGAGGCTGACATCACTGATGCAGGTATTCGTGCAATGATCCTTACACTGGATAATGCAGATGTACCTATGAGTGATCGTGTGCTGATTATCCCACCTGTAGCAGCTAATGACCTTCTTGGCATTAACCGCTTCACTGAGCAGCAGTATATTGGCAATGGTGATGCTATCCGTACTGGTAAGATCGGAATGATCTACGGTGTTGATGTATACATCTCTACCAATGCGCCAACAGTTAAGTCTGGTGGTGGTTCAGGTGGAACCGCTGATGGTACGGAGCGCGTAGGACTTCTGGCTCATAAGGACGCTATGTGTCTTGCAGAGCAGGTTGGTATTCGCTCTCAGACTCAGTACAAGCAGGAGTATTTGGGTGATCTGTATACCTCTGATTGTATTTATGGGGTTTCAGAGTTGCGTAACGATGCAGCAGTTGCATTCGTAATGCCAGCAGCCTAGTGGTATATTCCCCCTCTTCGGAGGGGGTGTTACTATGCCAGTATATAATTACCAATGTCCAAAAGGACACGTAACTGAAGCAATGGTTTCTATTTCTAATAGAAAAGAACCAATAACTTGCAAGGCGTGTAACTCAATGGCATCATTCATTATATCAGCACCATCTATCAGCTTGGATGGGACTGATCCCGGATTTCCAGGGGCTTACGATAAATGGGCGAGGTTACACGAAAATGCCGGTAGTCAGCATACTTGAAGATTCAACTCTAGGCTTAGACCTAGAAAGAATAAGAGAGAAAATCATAACTCTCTACAATACTCTTTTGACTCAGGCTTATAAGTCAGAGAATCCAGCGGCATCACCAGAAGAGTTACAGGCGTTCTTGGAAGAGAATGCACTAGACTTTCCTGAAACCGAAGATTCCTCAGAGGAAATAGACTCCCTGTTAGATATGATTGACGATCTAACAAAGGAAGATGACCTTGATCCAGTAGCAAAAGATGGAGAGGAGCCAAAAGTAGAGCAAGGCAAAGAGCCTAAATCTAAATCCCATGA
>CALEHW010000003.1 GCA_937877715.1 uncultured Methylophaga sp.
ACAGAGGGTGGAACAACGGTATCTGATACTGCCACCCATGCAGATGTAGACTCAAACAATAGTGACAATGTCTTTAATGCAGTTGCTGCAGGGACGGCTTCAACTGGCGGTTATGGTACCTATGAGGTAACCACCGGGGGTGCCTGGACCTATACACTGGATAATGACAATATATCTGTAGATGCACTTGGTGCCGGTGCACAGCTGACAGATACCATTACCATTACTGCTGAGGACGGTACTACAGAGGATGTGGATGTTGTTATCACTGGTGTAAATGACACACCAGTTATCACCTCATCAACCACAGTCAATGCACCTGAAAATGATGTTGTCGTTACTACGGTAACTGCAACAGATGCAGAGTCACAAGATATAACTTTTGCCATTGAGGCTGGTGGTGATGCTGATCTCTTTACCATGACTACAGATGGTGTGCTGACATTCAGGGCGGCACCTGACTATGAGTTGGTAGATCCAGTTGCTGCAGACAACACTTATACACTGACCGTCTCCGCAACAGACACCTCACTAGCCAAGGTTACACAGGAAATTACAGTCACGGTAACCAATGTGGAGGGTGCTCCCGTATTCTCATCAGCGTCGGCAGTTACCGTTGATGAGAACCAGACAGCACTCGTTACGCTGACAGCCAGTGATGACGAGAATGATCAGGTTGCATTCACAATTACAGGCGGGGCAGACCAGGGCGCATTTAATATATCCAATGGTGTGCTGACCTTCAAGCAGGCGCCAGATTTTGAAACCCAGCCAAGTTATGCTCTGACAGTAACAGCAACAGAATCTGCAACACAGAGTGGTGATCCAATTACCTCTCCAAACAGTACTGAACAGAATATTGCAGTAACCATTACAGACATCAATGATGCTGCAGTGATCATGGCAGCGGATGGCGCTATTGCAGAGGGTGTCGCAACCGTCGGGGACACTGCCACCCATACCGATGCTGATACAGGTAATGATGACAATACCTTTCAGGCAGTTACTGCAGGTACTGCATCAACCAATGGCTATGGCACATACGCTGTAACAACAGCAGGGGCCTGGACCTATACCCTGAACAGCAGTCATGTGGATGTTGATGCATTGGGTGCTGGGGTAGAGCTAACAGACACCATTACCGTAACCGCAGAGGATGGCACCACGGAGGCTGTGGATATCACCATCACCGGCACCAATGATGCTGCGGTGATTGCTGGTACCTCTACAGGTGCAGTGACTGAGGATCATGCCACAACAACTGCAACTGGCACACTGACGCATACGGATGTGGATGCAGACAATAATGACAATACCTTTACCGCTGTAACAACGGCTACTGATTCAGCTAATGGTTATGGTACTTATACGGTTACCAGTGGTGGTGCATGGGTATATACCATGAATAACAGCCATGTAGATGTAGATGCACTTGGTACCGATGACGAGTTGATAGACACCATTACGGTGACCGCAGAGGATGGCACTGAACAAACAGTAACTGTGACTATTACTGGCGCCAATGATCAGCCTGTAGCAGTTGCAGATAGTGTGGAGATATCAGAAGATGCAGCAGCAACAATTATTGATGTACTGGGTAATGACACTGATGCCGAGGATACAATCCCTACGGTTAATGGCAAAATCAGCGCTTCCCACGGAATAGTAATCCTGACAGATGGGGTAATCACCTATCAGCCGGATCCTGACTACAATGGATCAGACAGTTTCCAGTACACGGTAATTGACTCCGAGTCCCTGGTGAGTGAGTTGGGCACAGTCAATATAACGGTAACTCCTGATAATGACCCTCCAACCGGTGCCGTTACCATCAGCGGAACAACCAAGACTGGTCAGACTCTGACTGCCGTCACCGATACACTTGCCGATGTGGATGGGTTGGGGGCACTCAGCTACCAGTGGGCCAAGGGTGGAGTGAATATCAGTGGTGAGACCAGCTCCACTTTGGTGCTAGATGATACAGATATTGGTTCCACCTTTACGGTGACAGCAAGTTATACGGATGGTGATGGAGCAGCAGAGAGTGTAGCTAGTAGTGCCACTGCAGCTGTTACGGATATTGTTAAGCTGATCCAGGTTAGGGATGCAGCCACACTTACCGCAGCCGATGCGTCAGTTGAAATAAACGGTTCAGATTTTACTGGGGCATCAACTGATACAGTACTCAAGTTTGATCTCTACTTTGATGCCGAGGGGTTGGATTCACTTAATGCCAATGCAACAGAGGTCCGTGGGGCGGAATTTACAATTGCCTGGGATGAAACGCAGCTTGATAGTGTCTCTGCATTTGCTTCTGATGAGATTGCAGCATGGCTTATGGATCTGGATTTTGAGGCAAGTGTGTTTGATGTGGCAACCTCAAATAATATTGAGGGAAGTGTAGCCCTTGGTAATGCAACCGCTATAGTTGATATCGATCCGTCAAATGATGCGGACAGAAATCCGGTGCTACTGGAGCAGAAGATTGGTACAGTCTATATCAACCCCAAGGATGGGGAAACTGATATCCAGCTTACTATTCAGGGGATGACCATTTCCACAGATGATGCAGATGTAATACCTCTGAATTATGTTGTGGACGTGCTTTGATTGTTCTTGTGGATGACGCCAACATATTAACTGTTTTGCAATAACAACCATCATGATACGAAAAGCACTTCTGCTCTTTTTGACGGGCATTCTCTCTGCACCACCTATTATGGCAGCAGACACTACCGACAGTTCATTCCTGCTGACAAAAGTCGGGGAGCATCCTGATGTCGTCGAAAAAAAGAATCAGGCGCGTCTCAAGGGGCTTCGTATCCGGGAGATGGTTGCGGAGGATGGGCTGCAGATAAATCTCTCTACCAAAAGCAAGTTGTCAATTATTGGTGAATATGGTGATAACGCGCAGCGTATTACCGACAGAGACCGCTCATATATTGATGGGGTGGTGACGGCCCAGAAGGTGCTGTATGACTTCGGCAGGTCTGAGTTTGATATCAGCTCTGAAAAGAGAAGAGAGAAGGCTGCGCAGCTGGAATATATCGATGTTTATGAGCAGACAATGCGATCTCTGCTCGCACTCTCCATTGATGTGGCACGGCTAGAGAGGCAGATAACCTCTCTGGACCGTACTATTGAGATTACATCAAAGTCAATTGAGGAGCTTGAGCTCCGTTTTTCCAGCGGGGTAGGGACAGTTGTTGATGTCAGAAGAGCACAACTGCTATCGCTTGATCTGGAGACAGATCGGAAGTCTGCGTACCGTGAACATACTCTTAAACTCAAGGCGTTAAATGAAGAATTTAATCTGTCTTCTGAAGAGATAAAATTGGTTTTTGGTGCTGTTCAGGGGCTGGTTGTAGAGGAAGATGAGATTGCCGCATCCCTGTTGAATGGTCATGAGGTTGGGTCTGAACGCTCACTGGATCGGATCAATTATGAGAAGAGTGCCCTGCGCTCACAGATCAAGAGTCTGCGGGCTGCGGAGCAACCACAGCTCTCCGGTGTATTAACTGGTATGGTCTATGATGTTACTCGTGGTGTTGATGAGTATGAGCTCTATGGAGGGGTTAACCTCAGTATGCCGCTGTTTGATAGCGGGTTGAGTAGTAGCAAGAAACGGAGCCTGCTACACCAGATACAATTGCAGGATGATGCAGTAGTAATGGTAAAGAATCAGAAGCGGATGGATGCAATTGACCTGGCCAAGCGTTACCAGCAACTCTCTCTGCAGACCCGCTCCTCGCGGGAGAGAGTAATAAATCTGCAGGAGAGGTTATCGCAGGTTGCTCAGAAGATTGCCATGACTGGAGAGGGGCTGCTGTCAAAACTGCAGACAGCGCTGGAGCTGGCTGAGGCCGAGCGTTCAATCTCCATGCACCCATATCTGATGCACTCAATAAATATAGATTATCTTGCACTCAATGAGCAGTTGTTAGGTAAGATGTCTGTGATCCCGCTTACCCAATAAGAATAAAAAAATGAGTTCAGCTCAACATAAACAGCTCTATGTGGAGCACTGGTTTTTTGGCCCGCTCCTAAGAAATAAAAAACTCTATTTCGAGGTGATGTTGGCCTCGGTCTTCATTAACCTATTTGCTCTGGCCAGCGCCTTCTACATCATGGTGGTCTATGATCGTGTCATTCCAAATAATGCAGTTGAATCACTGACAGCACTGACGGTAGGGGTGCTGCTTATTGTGCTGTTCGACTTTAGCATGAAGGTGCTGCGTGGCCTCTATACTGACAAGGCGAGTACGCTTATTGATATGGAGGTTTCCGAGGACCTCTTCGAGCGTATCTCCCGCAATGAACAGTTGATGAACCAGCAGACCGGAGCAACGGCATCGGTAGTCAAGGATTTCGACAGTCTCAAGGAATTTATCGCCTCCGCCTCATTTGTAGCCTTTGTGGACCTTCCATTTATTATTCTATTCCTGTTTGTTTTATATGGGATAGGAGGGCCAATTGCAGCAGTACCGGCAATCATTGTATTGGTTGTGATTACCATCGGGCTGTTGATCCAGCCTGTTATTCGCAGACTGACCCATAATGCCGCCCAGGATGGGCAGAGCAAACATAGTGTTATTGTCGAGGTGCTCTCGGGAATGGAGACTCTGAAGACCCTGAGGGGGATTGGAATCCTTCGTGAGCGCTGGATGGATAGTGTGGGACGCCAGGGAATTGCATCTATCAAGTCCAAATTCTGGTCTCAGCTCACCACCAACTTTACCCAGTCCGGGCAGCAACTATCGCAGGTTGGAATTATTGTGTACGGCGTATTTCTCATTGCAGATGGTGATCTAACGATGGGTTCGCTGATTGCGTGTGTGATTCTCTCTGGCCGCACCCTGGCACCGCTGGGCATGGTGAGTAACCTGTTGGGGCGCTTCAATCAGGTGCTGACTGCCTACAACAATTTTGGGCAGTTAATGCAGCAGCCAGTCAAGGAGATGGGGCGTACCCATCAGGTGCGTAGAGAGGGTATCGATGGGTCAATCACCCTGACCAATGTATCCCTGACTTATCCTCAGCAGAAGGAGGCAACTATCAAGCAGATCAACCTCAATGTTGCAGTTGGTGAGAAGGTTGCAATCGTGGGAAAGATCGGCTCTGGCAAGACCACATTGCTACGGTTGATTGCGGGGTTATATGACCCCACCGAGGGCTCTATAAAGATTGATCAGTCAGATGTCTCCCATATGCATCCCAATGACCTGCGTCGCCATATTGGCGTGGTCATGCAGACACCATTACTCTTCTCAGGCACCCTCAAGGAGAACCTGATGATGGGTAACCCGGAGGCAACAGATGATGATCTGATGAGAGCATCGAAGATTGCCGGAGTTGACGAGATTGCATCCAATCTGCCGGATGGCTACGAGACAATGTTGGCTGAAAGAGGGCAACAGCTCTCCGGCGGCCAGCGACAGGCCATCTGTATCGCCCGCGCCTTTATGGGTGACCCCAGGATTATCATCATGGATGAGCCCTCCAGTGCGATGGATACCGGCAGTGAGCAAAAATTGTTGCTCGATCTCAAGGATCGCCTCAAGGACAAAACCCTGATTTTGATTACCCATCGTGGCACCCTGCTCAGTCTGGTGGATCGAGTGGTTGTGTTTGATAGCGGACGAATCCTTGCGGATGGCCCCAAGGAGAAGGTGCTGCAGGCGATTTCCCAACATAATCAGAAACAGCAGGGCCAAACAAAGGGGCAGGAGGGGAGTTAGATGGAGTCTGTTTCCGACATCAAAAACCTCTTCGATCTGGAGAAGTTTCAGCAATTCATCTCGACACTGGGATCTGACCAGATAGTTGTTGGCTCAGCTGCAGCAATCACCATCAGTGTATTGATCCTCCTGGTACTGACCATAAAGATCATCAGGAAGGTGCGGGGAACAGCAGATGATGAGAGGACAGACCACTCACTTCTTCATAGCTCTCTACAGAAAAGATCCTTCCACAACCTGCTCTTCTACACCATCGCACTCTTCTTTATCGTCTTCATAACCTGGGCAAAATATGCCGAGATCGATCAGGTGGTTCGGGCTGAAGCGGTGGTAGAGCCAGTGGGCAAGGTACAGCAGCTGCAGTCTCGATATCCGGGCTCAGTTACAATATCTGATATATCGGTAGGGGATATCGTAAACCGTGGTGATGTTCTCATCCGTCTGGACACCCAAGAGGTGCAGAATTCTTACAATGCCGCTGATGAGAAAATTGCCTTGTTGCAGCAGGAAAGAGAGATCTATCAACCACTGGTTGATGCCGGGATCGAGCCCATGATTCGGCTGGTACAGATCAGGCAACGACTGCTGGAGACAACAGAACAGAAGCAGCAGGCATCACTCCAGCTCCAGTTTAGTGACATCAAGTCCCCAATCTCCGGTGTCCTGACAGCAGTCAATATCTCCGGCCCAGGAGCTGTGATTCGTGCAGGAGATGTGTTGGCAGAGGTGGTTCCACAGGAGGAGTACTTCCTGATCAAGGCCAAGGTTCTGCCCAAGGATATCAGTAAGGTTTCAATTGGGCAGAAGAGTAGGGTCTCCTTTACCGCCTATGATTTCTCCCGTTACGGAGTGATGGAGGCCGAGGTCACCAAGATCGCCCACAACACCACCAAGACCCAGCAGGGAGAGATCTACTACGATACCTGGGTCAAAACCGGTAGCTCCACATTCTCAAAATCGGACATTAATCCCAATATCCTTCCCGGCATGATTGCCCAAGTAGATCTTCTTGGCGAGAAGAGAACCATCCTTGAATACATCATGAGTCCACTTAACCGCACTGCCTCCAGGGCATTGACGGAACAATAGCCTACACTTTTTTCTTCTCTCTCTGCACCGTTCTGTTCCAGTTCAATTGGCATTGATAGATTTGACCTTTCCCTTGGTCAATAGCTCCTTGATTTTTAAGTGAAGAACGCACATATTCAATATTTGTGCATGGGGAGCAATATACGCATAATTACCCATTGCATTTAGATGAATCGTTGCTATAGTCAGGAGTGTAAGTTGAGGCAATAAAATAATTATTAAACAAATAGATGGTTACATAATTCAATAAACTAGTTTAGTTATTAATACCCCAAATAAAGGATCAGTAAATATGTCAGTTCAAAATGCCCCGGTTGCCAACGACGACAATTATAACATTGATGAGGGTTCCAGTATCCAGATGACCAATCTGGCCAACGACTCCGATATAGAGGATGGCAGCCTGAACCCATCAAATATCACTATCGTCTCCCCATTCAGCAATGGTAGCGTGCAATCAGGTCTCTATACACCTAATGCAGGATTTACTGGTGTCGACACCATGACATATAAGGTTGCTGACAGTGACGGTGAGTTTTCAAATGTTGCGACTGTGACTGTAAATGTGAACCAATTTGATGCTGAACAGGATTATGCACGTGGTGCTGTAGAGGAACTCTTTGCTCGGGCAGGGATGAGTGCCATTGTTGATCTCTCGGTGACCGTTAGTTTTACTGAGGAGACAGATTCTGACCACTTTGTTATTACAGCGGATGGTTATACCTACAATAGCCAAAATTTTGCCGGCAACAATATAATCAATATTGATCTCGTATTTACTGGAGATACTCTTACAAGCTATTCTGGATTGCCTGCAGAAGTCTCAGAGCTTACCCAGACGGCTATTGAGGAGTGGTATGAGTTCTCTGATCATGATAATAATGACGAATATGCCCAGGCAGCCGTTGAGAACCTCTTTACTCAGGCAGATATCCATGCCTGGAGCAATTTGACTACATCGATGGAGGGGATTCCAAATGGGGATCGCATTACCATTCAAGCCGATTCTATTGGGCTGAATGGTGATTCGGTGATAGCCATCAATATTGTTCTTGAGTTTGAAAACAATTCTGTTACAAGCAAGGTGGGTATCCCTGCTGAATTAACTAATATCTTCAATGATGCCTATCTGAATACATGGTATGAGTATTCTGGGCCAGAACAACAGCGTCAGGAGGATCAGCAAGATTCTGGTTATTATGAGGGTGATGCAGGCCATACTGAAACCTATACCAATGTCTGGACATGGACTGAATTTCAATGGGTTGATGGTGGAGAGGTAGAAATTCTCTGGACGGTTGTGGATAAGGAGGAGAACGGTGTCTGGAGCTCTACCGAAACCAGCGGTAATGGCGATGTTCGTGTCCATAGCTCTAGCTGGGATGATACCACTCAAATAAGCACTTGGTCTGAGACATTCCATAATTCCGATAGCAGCATTAGCTACACAAGGACTGAAACTCAAAATCCTGATGGTACATCCAGTGCTCGTTTGACTGGCAGCATTGACCACCTGTTGTGGATGCCGTTGGATGGTATATACAGCAGTGTGGATGTTACCGAGACGCGTGATGCCTTCTGGAACACCATCAATGTCACTGGAACCGTTACTAATCCGAATAGTGAAGTATTAGCTGTAACCTACAGCAGTGATGGCGAGATTCTTGTCGGTGGAGAATCACTCTATGTAGCAGGAGGATTTGATGACCACTTCTCTGGAACAAATGAGTGGGAGTGGACGGATGACTGGAGTGGCATCACCTGGCGAGTTGTCGAGGGGGATGATGGAAGTGGTAACTGGGCATTTACCGAGACCGCCTACCGTGATGATGATGGTGATGGAACTGCTGAGACAGCCACAGGTGAAATGCGCACCAACTACTCAACCTGGGATGATGCAACCAGCACCAATACCTGGTCTGAAACCTATACAGATGGCGATGATATCAGTTTTACTAGAACGGAGACCTACAATAACGACGGCACCTCCAGCGAGACCATAACTGGCTCAAATGATCATATCGCCTGGTACTACCTGGGTGACGTCTACACCGATATCAGTGTGACTGTTACACGTGACGCCAACTGGAATACAGCCAGCATCAGCGGTACGGTAACGAAAGATAGTGCCACTGTTAATGTGACCTACAGTGATGGACAGATCATGATTGATGGAAACTCCATTGATGATCTAGATGATGGAATGACTCAATTCCAGGACGGCGGCAGCAGTGAGTGGACCTGGACCGACTGGGAGGGCGTAACCTGGACAGTTACTGATACACAAAATGGCGACACCTGGACCTCAACTGAAATAGGTTCTAATGGGGATGCTCGCACACACACTAATACCTGGGATCCAACCACCAATACATCCACAATGACTGAGCACTTCGTCAGTGGAGATAGCGATGTAGATTACACTAGAACAGAGGCCTGGAATGATGATGGTACATCTACAGAGACCGTAACAGGCACCACTGATCAGATTGGGTGGATGTGGCTGGATGATGTCTACACCAATGTGGATGTAACTATTGACAGAGGCTGGGACTCTTTCTCTATTACAGGTAGTGCAACCAATTCGGGCGGGCAGCCTGTCACTATTGGTCTTGATCCAGCCACCGATCAGTTGACCATTGATGATGGTAGTGGTGCTGCTGTTGTTGATTTCAGTAGCCGTGAAGATATCAACTTTAATGAGCAGGAGAGTTGGGAGTCCAGCTGGGAGTGGACCGAGGTTACTGGAGGCGGAGAGGTGATCTGGGTGGTCACTGATAGCCAGAAGGGAGAGACATGGAAATCAACTGAGATCGCCTATACGGAAGATGGGTTTGGCAACAGAACTGAAACAGGTGACGAAAGAAGTCACTCCTCGGTATGGAATGAGCGTACTCAGACCAGTATCTGGACAGACTCTGAGAAGAGTGCCGATGGCAACCGTGACTTTACCCGTGTGGAGACGATGCGTGCAGATGGTTCATCCACTGAGAAGATTAGCGGTAAGGTGGACAAATTTGGTGGCTATGATGATGTGGATGTCACCATTGAGCGTGACTCCAGCTGGAATATTACAGCTGTTTCTGGTGAGGCAATAGTTCATGAAGGTGATGACCCACTGATTGTTGGGTTTGATGGAACCAGCATTACTGTTGGTGGTGTCGCGGTCGGTAGCTATGATGCAAGTGGCGCCCATGGCAACCAGGATAGCTGGGAGAGCACCTGGACTTGGACTGACTGGGAGGGTATTACCTGGACAGTAACTGACAAGCAGGAGGGTGACACCTGGACATCAACCGAGGTTGGTTCCAATGGTGATGTTCGTGTCCACAAAAATGCGTGGAGTGGTACAACAGAGACATGGAGTGAGAGCTTTACCAGTGCCGACGGCAATATTGATGTGACTCGTGTAGAGGTTAGGAGTAGCGATGGAACCTCCAGCGAGACCATTACCGGCAAGGATGATGGCTTTGGCTGGTGGGACTTTGAAACTTCTTATACCAATCTGGATATCACCATTGAGCGTGATGTCAACTGGGAGATTACTTCACTGACGGGTAGTGCAGATGGTGTTACCTCATTTGGGTTCAGTGATGGACATCTGACTATTGATGGTCAGGAGTTTAATGGTGGGGCATTTGATGATCGCTCCCATATGGTACAGGAGGATTGGGTCAATACCTGGGAGTGGACTGATGGAGAGGGGGTCACCTGGACGGTAACAGATAAACAGGATGGAGATACCTGGACCTCAATGGAAGAGGGCTCTAATGGTGATGTGCGCATCAATACATCTACTTGGGATGAAGCGCTGAATAACTATGTCAATATCACCTCCTTTAAGAGTGGGTCTTCAAATATTGACTACTCCATTAAAGAGGTCTGGAACGATGACGGTAGTTCATCAGAGACTATTAAGGGTGCGACTGATCAGATTAGCTGGTTCAATCTTGGAGAGACCTACTCTGATGTTGATCTCACTATTGTGCGTGATGCAAACTGGAACACCATTAGTGTTACTGGTACAGGAACAGATGAGGGAGGAACACCTGCTGATTTTGATTGGTCTGTAGAGGGTCAATTGACCTTCAATGGTGTTGCTGTTGATTCTGGTGCTGGCGGGGGTGGAGCAGTAGCAGCGGATCAGATTTGGGAGACTACCTGGGAGTGGGTTGACTGGGAGGGAGTAACCTGGACAGTCACCGATAAACAGGAGGGAGATACCTGGAGCACTACCGAGGTAGGAGATAATGGAGACACCCGTGCTAGTGAATCTAAGTGGGATCCAATCAAACAAATTTCCATCTGGACTGAGACTTTTGATAGCGGTTCGACCGATGTCGACTTCAAGCGAGTTGAGGTCTTCAATCCTAACGGCACCTCTTCTGAAACCATTACCGGTACAATTGATCATGTTGCCTGGTGGCCACTGCATCAGATATACACAGATGTAGAGGTGGTAATTGAGCGTGATGCCAACTGGAATGTTTATAGTGTTAATGGAACTGGTACCGTGGATGGCGAGACTGCCAGCTTCGGATGGTCATTAGATGATGAGCAGCTGACATTCAATGGGGATGCTATTGAAGACCCTAGTGCCCACCATATGGATACCAACCAGTATTGGGAGAACAGCTATACCTGGACTGATGAAGGTCGAGGTATTACATGGGAGGTCGAAGAGGTTCAGGATGGGGAAACCTGGACGAGAACAGAGACGGCCTACACTGATGAAACCCTGACGACGACTACAGGAGAGATTCGCACAGAGAGCAATAGCTGGAATCATGAGACCGGCACCTCGACCTGGAGTCGAACAGAGACCGACCCCGATCGTGGCATTGACTTCACAATAACCGAGACCGGCACCTGGAACGAGGTGAGCCAGTCCAATGATTGGTCAGAGACAGTCACAGGTAGAACGGACCACATCCACTGGGTCGCTCTGGGTGAGGTGCAAGAGGTCAATATGACCATCACCTATGATGATTATCACAATATCACGGATATCTCCGGTACCACGTCAGAAGGCGCTTGGGCTGCAGGAACCTGGACTCCAAATGGCACTACCCATACCGTCACCTATGACAATGTGAATGGACAGATCCTTGTTGATGGCAACCCGTTTGTCATGACGTGGACCGATTGGGACGGCACCGTTTGGGCGGTTAACGAGTCTCAGGATGGGGAGACACATACTAGAACCGAGACGGCATACACTGACGACACATTAGCAACTGAAACAGGTGCAAGCCGTGTCGAGACCCATACCTGGGATAACAATACTCAGACCAATACCATGACCGAGGTGGTGACCGATAATGCCAGTTCTGTCGTGATTAATGTAACCAAGGTCGAAACGCATCAGCCGGGTGAAGGCTCTAGTACCACAATCACCGGTTCTACCAATCATATCGAGTGGATGAATCTTGGTGAAACTTACACTAATCTGAATGTTACCGTTGAGCGAGACGAGAACTGGAATATCAAGAATGTTTTCGGCACAGGAAATAATGAGAGTGGAGATATCAAGAACTTCGGGTTCAGTGGTGCTGACAATCAGTTGATGATTGGTGATGATGACGCTTCACTCTCTCTGGTTGCTGATGATATAGGCCAGAGTTGGAGCAATACCTGGACATGGGATGACCACGAAGGTGTAACCTGGACCGTAACCGACGAGCAGAAGGGGGACACCTGGATCTCAACCGAGGCTGGTAGCAATGGTGCGACTCGTATCTTTGAGTCCACATGGGATTCGTCTACGCAGACCAATACCTGGTCAGAGCATTTCACTAGCGCAGGTGGAGATATTAACTTCACCAGAACGGAGGTCTATGATGAGTCTACTCAGACCTCAACTATGACCACTACTGGTACTTCTGACCATATTGGCTGGATGTACATGGGTGAGGTCTACACTGATATCAATGTTACTGAGACACGTGATTCAAGCTGGAATACAGGCTCTGTTACTGGTGTGGCGACTAACGCTTCCGGCGAGGTGGTTACCATTGGTTGGGAGGATGGTGAGCTTATTGTTGATGGTGATTCCCTAACAACAACTGGCCAGGGAGATTTCTCCAAATCAGCTGATAACTTTGAAAATGAGTGGACCTACTATGACGACAATGGCGTTGAGTGGACTGTTACCGAGTCTCAGCATGGCGATGCATGGGTCTCTGAGGAGAGAAGTGAGGATGGAGAATTCCGTCTCAATAAATCATTCTGGAATGAGGGAGATCAGGAGTCAAAGAATGTCACCAAATACAAGAGTGCTGATGGAGAGATCAAGTACAAGATGGTCGAGGTTCACAAGGCCGATGGTAAGACTGTTATCAAATACATGGGTGATAGTGACCATCTCGCTTGGGATTATCTTGGAGATGTTTATACCGAAATAGATGTAAAGATTGTTCGTGATGCTAACTGGAACATTTTAAGAGTCAGTGGAGTGGATACACCTCCAGGTATTCTACCTGGAGATGAAGGTTTTATTGTTGCAACTGCGACAGACCCAGATGGTAATACCATCAATATTACCAAGGGTGGTCCTGGCCAGATTCTTGTGGATGGTGTTGATATTAACCATCTCGGTGATGACTTCTTCCAGGGAATGAATACCGACCACTTTGATGATATTGAGAGCGGTTCATGGACGTTTGACTACACCAACGAGCAAGGCCAACTCATTAATGTGGTGGAAGAGGGTATTGCAACCGATATCGTAACTATTCAGACAGATGAACTGGATATCTCATTGGTGTTCGATGTTGACCAGAATTTCCTGATATCGGCAACCGGGTTGCCATCAGGTGTCACAGCCCTGACAGAGGGCGAATTAGAGAGTTGGTACTCCTTAGCCGTTGTAGATCCAATGGATCAGCAGGGAGATATGAGCACTGAAGAGGAGATTACCTTTGTGACAACTAAGGTCACAGAGTACCTAATTACTAACAGTGTGGCGATAACTAATCTTCAGGTTGGTTTTGATATCGCAGATACCTGGTCTACAACTGAGACCAATACAGTGACAGATGAGATCTTTGTTCGCTCTCGTACAGAACAGCTCGATAAGGAGATTGAGAGGGAAGAGAGATATGACAACCAGTCCAACTATGATTCAGGAAATGCATCCTGGTGGTATCAGGGCGAGCGCTCCTTTGAGGATAGTGAGTATGGCTTCAATATGGTGGAACAGAATACAAGTTCCACCGGTGAGGATCTGCGGGTTGTTATAACCACTCACCCCGATGGCGCCGTCACCATGAATGCCACTGGAACGGCCTATCTTGAACAGGTTGATATGCTGGTTACCAATGTCAATGTCTCATCACAGATGGATGATGGCTGGAAGTTTGTTGACTTCCAGGGTAAGGGAACCATCGATAGCGGTGAATACAATGGAAAGGATGTTGTTATTACCTCTGATGGAACAGGCCCTTGGGGAGATCCTCTGATACATCTGACTGTCGATAATGGTGATGGCACATTTACGGATGTTCTTGGTTATGATGCTTCTGATGCTAAACAGGCTCACTTTGCTGACTCAGGCAACCCACTGGATCACCATGTGCTGGTTGAAGGTGAGGGATATGTTACCTCTAGAAGTGGGTGGGTCTGGGAAGAGACCAGTTATACCAATAATAATGCGACAACCACCACTTTTGAGGGTGGGCGTGATAATAAGCCAAATGCAGCCATCACAGTAGTAGAGACACGTGCCTATCTGGATGGAAATACTGATGGTGAGATAGAGAGCATTGTCCAACATGTCACCAATACCGGAGGTATGGACTACACCGCAACCTTTACGCTGAACGATAGATATGACGTTGAGATTCACTTCGAGGGTAGCAAGTACTTCCGTGGAGATCTCTACAATGATGTTGATGTCATTAAGGAGATTACCCCAAATGGGGATGTCCGAGTCGAGGGTAGTGCCAGGAAACTGGATGGAACCGAGGTCGAATTCTTCAAGGGGCATGGTGATAGCAAGCTTGAGATCGTCAGTTTGGATCGTGATGGCAATATTCGTAAACTGACAGAAGAGGAAGAAGGTGGTGAGATCGATCTTCCTGTTAATGAGATCTTCCAGTGGTCGTTTACCGATCATGGGGGGGTTGAATGGACCGTTATCGAGAAGTTTGATGGCAATATTGGTAGCCGTACTGAGACCAATACGGCTGGTGATCAGCGCACCTTTGAAGATACCTGGAATAGTGACGGTAGCTTTAGCTCTGTTATGACTGAGGCGCTTGTGGGGGAGGATGTCTTTACCGAGACACGCTCTTCAACCCCTAACTATGACACTGGCACAAGCACCTATAGTGAGGTAATGGCTGTTGTTACTACCCGCGCTGGTGCGGAGGTTGAGAACTATACTGAGACTATCACCTTTAATGCGGATTACTCATCCACTTATGTGGTTGCAGGTACCATTGACTTCATGGGAGGCCTCTATTCAACGGGTGGGGGCAGTGTGACATCCCAACAGGATACTAACTGGGTCACCACCTCGGTGTCAGGTACCGTGACCAGAGTAAGTGATAGTAAGGAATTCGCTGTATCCATGGATGGTACCCATCCGTGGGGTGAGCCAAAATTGGTTCTGACCCACGGTGTTGTGGGTGACGGTGATTATGAACAGATTACTGATGACCGTACGGTGATTGATAACAAGGATGCGGACAATTCTGATCCAACAGCAGTGAATGATGCCGCCTCTACTAGTGAGAACCAGTCTGTAATTATTGATGTGCTAGTTAATGATTCAGATCCTGATGAAGGTGATGAAGATGTCCTTTCCATCAAGTCTGTAGGTGAGGCCTCTAACGGTGAGGTATTCCTCGCAAATGGTGAGGTAGTCTATACACCGGACTATGGTTACTCTGGTAGCGATAGCTTTAGCTACACAATAACCGATGGTCGTGGTGGTATTGATACGGGTGAGGCAACAATTGATGTGACAGGTGTGAATGCTGCGCCGGTCGCTGTGGATGATGCGTATACAGTCCTACAGGGTAGTGCTTCAGTTGCATTGGATCTTCTTGCTAATGATAGTGATGAGGAGGGTGATGATCTGTCAATTACTGCGATTACCCCAATACCAACAACGGCTGGTGGCTGGGTTAATATTTTTGGTGATATCGTCACATACGAACTTCCTTCAGATACGTTTGTTGGGGAGGATAGTTTTACCTACTACATTACGGATGGAGGCACTTATGCCCCAGTTGATAAGCCAAATGCAGAGGTTACCATCACTGTAGAGTCATTGAATAATGCTCCAGTTGCAGTTGCTGATGCTGTCACCCTGGATGAGGACGAGGAGGCAGTACAGATTCGTGTTCTCACGAACGATACTGATGCGGATAGTGATACCCTCTCCATTGACTCCTTTACCAACCCTGATCATGGTACGGTCAGGCTACTTGGTGGGCATCTCTTCTATACACCGGATTCTGACTATGTGGGGGCTGATACTTTTACATACACAGTTGTAGATCCATCAGGTGCAAGTGCGACCGAGACAGTGACCTTAACTGTGAGTGAAGTCAATGATGGGCCGGTTACCATTACCGATATCCTGAATGTAGAGGAAGGCTCTGAGGGTGTAACTGTAAATGTGCTTGCCAATGATTATGACAGGGAAGATCACTCCTTTACCCTGACATCTGTAAGTGATGCCTCTCATGGCACTGTGGTGATGGGTTCTGGCGGAATGGTTACCTATACACCTGGAACTGAGAGTGGCTCCAACTATACTGGAGCGGATTCATTCACCTATGTGACAACAGACAGTGAAGGGCTGCAATCTACGGGAACCGTTTCGATCACTGTAAGTGAGCTGAATGATGCGCCAGTTGCCAAGGCAGATACCAAGAGTATTGCTGAGGATTCCAGTAACAATAGGATTGCAGTGCTTGATAATGACTCCGACCCTGAAAATGATACGCTGGAGCTAGATTCTGTAGGTGCCCCAGATCACGGTACAGTTGAGATGTCTGGTAATAGTGTTCTCTATACGCCTGAGGCTAACTATAGTGGCACCGATACCTTTACCTATAAGGTGAGCGATGGCAATGGCGGCACATCAACTGGAACCGCTACTGTTACAGTTAACGGCTCAAATGATGCGCCAACTGCGGTTGATGATATTCTGGGTACAGTATCCTCTGCCAAGCCTGTCAAGCTGGATCTGCTATCCAATGATTATGACGTGGATAGTGGTGACTCTATATCTGTCGTCTCTGTTGGAACAGCTACTAACGGCAACGTTACGCTTAGTGGCGGGTCGGTACGTTATGTGGCAGATCGTGGTTCCTCAGGCAAGACGGACAGTTTTGATTATACGATTGAGGATGAGAGTGGGGAGCAGTCTACAGCCACTGCAAGCTTTACACTTTCGACTAATACTAATCCAATTGCAACCAATGACAAGGTAACAGTGTTGGAAGATGCGGATACTGCCGAAATCGATGTTCTCGATAATGATACGGATGCAGACTCTGATAAGGTGCAGGTGCTGAAGGTAGGTACCGATCCAAATCACGGAACTACTACCGTCACTAATGGCAAGCTATTCTATCAACCAGATGCCAATTACAATGGTTCCGACACCTTCACATATATTGTTAAGGATGGGAATGGAGGCCGCGATGAGGCAACCGTGACGTTAACAGTCACTGCAGTCAATGATGCACCGACAGCAATCAATGATACAGCCTCGGTTGAGGTCGACTCCTCTGCTACTACAATCTCTGTTCTTGGAAATGATAGTGATATTGATGGGGATAGCCTGGAGATTTCCAGTGTAACTGATCCGCTTCATGGAACCGCTGAAGTTCTGGAGGATAGTAGTGGTGTTACCTATGTACCGGAAGCTGGTTATACGGGTGCAGACAGCTTTACCTACAAGGTCTCGGATGGAACAATTACATCAGTCGCAACAGTCAATGTAACGGTGACAGCTGGAAATACAGTTCCAACATCGACCAATGATACAGATACAGTTATTGAGGATTCCAGTAGCAATCAGATTGATGTCCTTACCAATGACAGTGACGCAGATGGTGATGATCTGAGTGTGGTTTCGGTCACCCAGGGTGAGCATGGTTCTGTCCAACTGACTAGTGGTAAGGTCTTCTATACACCGGATGATAACTATACAGGGAGCGACAACTTTAGCTATACCGTGAAAGACGGGAATGGTGGGGTTACCTCTGGCAAGGTTACAATTTCGGTCACAGCTGTCGAGGATGCCCCAACAGCTGTAAACGATGAGCTTGATTCAATGGAAGCGGGTACGGCTAAGATTAAGGTGGATCTGATCTCCAATGACAGTGATCCAGATGGTGATGATATTTCCATCACCGATGTTAGTAGTGCCAAGTATGGAACAACTAGCTTTGTCAATGGGCAGGTCTACTATCAGCCCGGCTCAACAGCCGGTGTGAGTGACTCTTTCAGTTACACTCTGAAGGATAGCAATGATAATGAAACCACCGGTTATGTCCGTGTTGATATTACTGAGTCTAACAGTGCCCCAACAGGTAGCGTGAAGATTTCTGGTGGGGCACAGCCCTATCAGACCCTTACTGTCTCCAATACTCTGGCGGACGATGATGGGCTGGGTGACTTTAGCTATCAGTGGTACAAGGATGGCACAGCAATGCAGGGTGAGACAGGCACGACCTATCAGGTTACGCTTGAGGATGTCGGCTCTGTATTCAGTGTTGCGGTAAGTTATACGGACGACAACGGTGCGGCAGAGTCTGTCTCTAGTGATGCAACTAATACAGTGACTGTTCTGGATACGCCATTCTCATTTGTTGCAGGATCGGTAGATGTGGATGGTATCCTGACGCTGACCCTGAAGGTAGATATTGATGCGATCAGTAGCAGAAGTGATATCACTAGTATCACTGCGGCTGATCTGGCGCTCAATATCGACTGGGATGACTTTGCAGCGCTTGATGGATCCAGTGATGCGAAGTTCTCAACATCTACCATTGGTAGTAATTTGATTGTACTCACATCTTCTTCTACATCTGATAGTAATACCTTCGATGAGATTACCCTGGCATCAATTCGTACTAGTGATCCACTGTTGACGATGGTTGATTCTGATGCAACCAACGATGCGTCTAGCTCAATTGGTACAACAGCAGATCTCATAACGTTGCAGTTGAAGCCAATGGATCCATCCGAGAAGATAGCTATCACCCTAAGTGGTACAGTGGTTGCGAATCAGGGGCAGGTTGAGTTTGCCCAGTACGATGCAACCACCAACAATATCACTGGTGTAGCAACCAACAGCTCACCTACAGGAGCAGTGACGGTCTCTGGTACGGTTGCTGTTGATGAGGTGCTGACTGCAAGCCATACTATTACTGATGCAGATGGAATGGGTGTGGTCTCCTATCAGTGGTATCGAGATGGAGATGCCATTAGCGGTGCTGCCGATGAGACCTATACGATAGTAACAGCAGATATAAACAAATCACTCACTGTCAAAGCCAGCTATACGGATGGTAGTAGCACTGCAGAGACGGTTTCAAGTGGAGGGCACACTGTTACCCAGTCAACTGAGAACAAGCCATTCATGTTTACATCGGAACTGGTGACTGCTGCCGAGGCGTCTACCGCACTCTATGGTGCAGACTACTCTGAGGATTCAGCAGAAACCATCCTTAAACTAACGCTGAATGGTGATATCACTCGGTTTGATACAGCTAATGCCGCTTCCTACACCTCTATTGCAGGCGCTGAAATTGATTTCACTATAGATTGGAATCAGTTTGAGGCGATTGACTACACCGTTGCCAGTGGATATAGCGACGCGACCTTTGAGATCAACAAGGAGTACACCGGGTCGCTATTCATGGGTGCGGTGACCAATGATAATAATGAGTTTAGCAAGGTGGTGCTCTCTTCCCTGAATACATCAAAAAAACCGGTGCTGACGCTGGTAGATAGTGTCGAGACAACAGGTAGAGGATATACCGATCAGCCAACTAGTGATGATTTTGTAACGATCTACTTAAATCCTGTCGATTCTTATCGTGATGTAGAGATCACATTCGATGGTGCAATCTCTGTAAATCAGGGTGAGGATACCTTTAGTCAGCTGAGTCATTCACTCGAGGTTCAGGTAAGTACCTATGATGCGACCATTGAGACACCAGCACTGCTAACCACTAATGGTGGCAAGTTGCTTGATAATCTCTCGGTTAACCCCTGGTATAACGGTGATGATACAGGAGAATCTCTGGCGGTCGTCTCTGGTGAGATATCGATTGAAAATACAACAGTATTCGATGAGGTCAAGCTCTCAGTGGTTGACGCATACGACTCCAGCATTAACATCTCTGATGCAATTGATGTATTGAGACATATCGTTAACCTTGAGGCTATTACAAATGGGTCTGCCAATTACCATGCAGCAGATGTCAATAATGACGGCAATATCAATATCACAGATGCAATTGCAATCTTGAGAGATATTGTTAATTTGGAGACAATTGATACCTTTGATCTGATCGATGATCAGGGAGATCGTGTTACTCAGTTGGATGCTGGTTCGTCCGGAACTCCACCAGAGTGGACAATTGTTGCTAACGGTGATGTCAATCTCTCTGGTGGCTTTGAGAATGACTATGTGGTTGCGCAAGAAATTGTCTAAATAGAGGGCTGCACTACCTGCCCTACTTTCCAGGATTATTGGTGGGGAGTAGGGGAGGTAGGATGATCCCTAAAAGAGGTTGAGGTGCCTTTAAGAGATTGTTTTTTGCAGTACCTTTATAGCTACTTCCAGTTGTTCAGCAGTAGTATAAAAGTGGGGTGAAAAGCGAATTCCGCCAGAGCGTACCGCACACTGAATTCCTTTGTTAGTCAGTTTGTTATGCATATCTTCTAAGCTGTTTCCTTTAATTGAAAAGGTGATAATTCCACCATGTCGCGCAGGGTCGACCGGGGTGATCAGCTCCAGTTTTGGATGAGCCTGAACAGCATCGACAAGAAACCGGGAATGCTCCAGCACCAGTTTTTCGATCTGCTCCATGCCAATCTCCTCAATCAGAGAGAGGGAGGCCTCCAATCCATGAATCCCCAACATATTGGGGCTTCCCGGCTCAAAACGGCGCGCACTCTTGGCAGTGGTCCAGTCCGGTATCTCACTGCAACAACCTGGTTTCTCACAGTTTGAGAGTGCATCTGAGTCTGTATTAAAATCATATAGCACCTCACGCATGTGCCACCCATATTGCTGAAGCTGCAGACGGTCACGAGCCTCTGGTGAGCTATAGAAAAGGGCGCAGCCTTCCGGTGCCATCATCCACTTATGGCCATCGGCTACTATAAAGTCGGCCTGAATGGCAGACCCATCCATCCGAATAGCCCCCAGACTCTGGATTGCATCGACGCAGAAGAGAATCCCACGTTTTTTGCAGAATGCGCCTATCCGTTCCAGATCCATTCTCAGCCCAGTCCCAAACTCTACCGAGCTGATTGAGATTAGCCGTGTGTTGCGATCAACAGCCTCAAACAGCGCATCCTCTGGAGATTTAGCAGAGTTCAGCGCTGCTTTTTTTGTCAGAACGCCGTAGCGTGACAGTGATTCCCAGACGATTGAGTTGGATGGAAACTCCTGGTCAGAGGTCACCACATTCTCACCAGACTTCCAGGCAAGACCGTGAGCGATTAGAGAGAGCCCCTCGGAGGTGTTTTTCAGTAGGGCAATATCATCGGTGGTGCCAACACCTATAAGACGACTAAGCCGCTCACGCAGTCTGGTCTCGGTCTCGACCCAGTCCGGATAGTTGCTGGAGCCCAGGGTGCCATTTTCAACAGCAAACCTAGATACTGCGTCAACTGTACGTTGTGGCCAGGGGGAGACTGCTGCATGGTTGAGGTAGATTAGATCCGGTTTGAGTCTGAATTCATCTCTGTAATAACTCATAACGAGTGATCTTATACCAAATAGCCCATCTACAGAGGTTGTTGTGGCGTATAGCTAATAGCGTATAATGTATATTATGTTAAATAGCATATGATCTCTCCATGCAGGGAGAAGGATAAGGATAAGGATAAACAATAATTCTCCCCTATCCACTACGATCAAGATAAAGAGGCAACGTCCCTAAGAAAAGGAAGATACTGTAACCACCGGTCAATCGGGCCATTGTGGGCAAAGAGAACTGTACCTTGCTTGCCAAGTACGTAGGTGGATGGAAATACCCTGGCGATCTGACGATCATTAATGGTCTCTCCTGATGAGAGAGTAAGAGACTGGTCCTCAGCTGAGGAGATACCGGAATCGTATACCGGGAGGTCATCAAAGTTATTACGCTCTGCCCATCTGCAGCACTTGGAGAAGGATTCACGAACCTGCATCATCACAATCTCGACCTTGCCATCCAGTTCCGCTTCAACTGCCTGGTTAAGTTTCTGCAGCTGGGGCAGTTCGGAGATGCAGGATGGGCACCATGAACCCCACAGGTGGAGTACCACCACCCTCCCCTGTAAGCTGGAGATCTCAAACTGATTACCATCCATATCTTTAAGTACCAGGTTGGGGAAGCGATTTCCCAGACTGGTTCCCGTGATGATCTCCTCTTTACCGTTGCTGGATGCCACAGGGCGCCACAGTTTTGCCCATTCACTCTCATCCAGCACCACGGAGTTGCCGAGTGCATAGGTGACACAGCGATATGGTGAGTGCTTCTGGCAGCGCTCTATTGCAATCTGCTTAGCGGCCTCATCAGAGATCTCGTCGGCACTCCAGCCCCATCGCCCGCCGGGAGAGATGGCAAATGACTTGTGGTTATAGCTGTCGAGATACGCACTGTAGGCGTGCTCCCCCCGAGTCTCAAGATGTGGAACCGCCTCCGCATCTCCTATATCCGGTTGGGCGGAGACGATAGAGGGGGTTGAGAGTAGACCAACTGAGGCCAGCAACAGAGAGAGACTGATAACCAGCCTGACATGTTCTCTGTGGCTGGCTACAGACATCAGTCCAACTCCTCCCACCCGGTAACCATCGCCTTGATATGTGATAGTGCAGTATGGCCAGCTGTTGCCAGATATATATGGAGGACAAAGAAGAGCAGCATCAGGAATGCGCCAATGGTGTGGAGAAGTGCAATCCACTGCAGGGGCAGCCATGACAGCCCCCACTCTCCCCAGCTGTTGTAGTACATATAGAGTAGTCCTGTACCCCACAGCAGTGGATTGATCATCAACTTCACGAAAAGATACGCAATCCTCTGCAGAGGGTTGTGTTTTCTCAGGGTGGATTGACGGAATGGGTGTGGTGCCTCCTGGAAAATTCCGGAGATATAGTAGAAGAACATCGCCTCAGCCTTATCCATGGTGGGGATATACTGCTTCCATTCGCCGGTGGTGAAGTGCCAGAAGATGGCAAGTAGCCAGAGCCCAATCAGGAGCCAGGCCGCCTGAGCGTGGTACTCAACAGCCAGCCCGTAACCAAACAGCGTGTATGAGCCGTGGACCTCGAACCCGGTGAGCATCATGAATATCACCAGTAGCGCCTGCGACCAGTGCCAGAAACGCTCGAATGGTTTAAATATGTAGATTCTTTCCATCAGCTTACTCCTGTTTCTCACTGGAATCGGTGGATGAATCTTGCTCATCCTCCTTACGTCCATGTAGTCGATAGTGCATATAGATGCGGCCGCCGCCATGCCCCAGTACCCCGAGCAGTGCCAGGAACGCAACCCCGAATCCCATCGTATCCATCCACTCGATGGCATCACGACCGGGCATATAGATACCGTCGATCTCATCCATCCGCCCACCCTTCTGGTGACACTGCTTGCAGCTCAGTGCATCCTCCTTGGGGGCTACCATATGGGTTATGGGCCAGCTCATCTTGGTATCAACAAAGGCCATCTCGCCGCTATACTCGGCTCCAGCAGCCTTCATTCCCACTGTCAGCGCTTTGTCCCAGTCATAGTTGCCCCAGAAGGCGGAGTCATCATCGCCAGCGGTATGGAATATCGCCAGAGTCTTCTTCTCAACATCGATGGGCTGTCTGCCAGTAAACTCTTTTACCGGCCAGATTCGAGAGTCCGGATCATCGGCACTACCCATGAATTTGTTGATCTCTACCATCTTAGTGGGGTCAATCTCGTCACCAAACAGAGTGTATTTGATGTTGCCGTCAAACCATCTGTATTTGGGGATCACATGGCTCTCGTAGGTGAAGTCACCTTTCTTGCTGTCGTAGCCAATCTGCCCGCCACTGTTGCGGATACGTATTCTCTTGCTGTTCTCATCCAGCCTTCCCGCGGTCTCCCAGTTCCAGCTCATCTTGGTTGGCTTGTTGCCTCTGGCAAAGGTCGGGATGTGGCAGCTCTGACAAGCTATGCGATCGGTATGATCATTGAGCTTGGCTGCTGCCTCCTCTCCGTGTGGTTTTGTGCCATGACAGGCTTGACAGGTTGTGGGGTTGCGGTCACCACCCTTGTTGCCGCGCACAATCATGGCTCCACTATCCGCAGCTGTAGGTGCATAACGACTCCCTGAGACCTCATGACTATCTGTCAGATGGCAGACTGCACAGCTGAAATCGAGGCCGTTGGCATCCATATGGACATCCAGATAACGTCTTGGGTTTGTCAATGAGCTGTCGAGATCGCCATGCTTGACTGCATCACCACCTCCCCCTCTAAAGTGACAGGCCCCACAGGTTGCGCGGCTGGTTTTCCCTACATTCTGGGCTATAAGGGTCAGATCGGTAGCCTCACGAAATTTGCCTGAGTGTGGTGGAGTCTCTATCCGTTCGTAGTTTGGATGGCCACTGAGCCCAGGTATTTTCTTGTACTTCCTGGTGGTGTCGTGACACACCAGACAATCCACATTCTCTTCAGAGCTGAAATCGAAACTGTCATCCTTCCAGCCGTAACCAATATGACAGGCACTACAAAATGTCTCATTGGACCTTGTTGAGGTACAGAAGTTATTTACCACATTCTTCTTCCCCAGCTTCTGACCGGTCTTCGGGTTCGTATACTCCCAGGTCCAGTGCAGGGTTTTGTGAACCTGTTTGGCTGCCTCTGTATGACACTCCAGACAGGCCTTTGTTACCTCGGGCCCGTTATCGAACTCCTTCTGCAGCTGAGTGAATTTAGAGTGGTCTGCAGTAGAGTCACGATACTCCTTGACCGCCATATCCTCCATCTGACGATTTACCACCACCTGCCCCGCAGTTGTCGCTGTCGTCTTCTCAGCTGTTGCCAGAGAGGTTGCCGTGGCGCTTGCTCCTTCGGATGTGGCATAACTGAGAAGCAACATCCCTGACAGTAGCAGTGGAAGTGTTCGAACAATTAACTGGTTCATAACTTAGGTCCTTATTTTGCTGTCAACAGGGATCAACAACCACCGGTATCTGCACCACCGGATCCACCACCGCCACCAGGACGGGTACGAATAAGAGGAGGCGGAACCGCACGCTCTTTCCAATTGATCATCTCTGCCTGATCATCAGCAACTGCCTGGAGAATAGGCGCTGCCTCGGCACCAAAGAATAGCTTCATAACCTCGGCATTGAGCTGGCCGATATAGATCTTGCCGTCATCATTTTTATAGACCGTGATGGTACAGGGCATCATGATCGAGAAAATTCGGGTCTTATCCAGTTTCAGCAGCGGTCCGGAGTAATCTGTACTGCAGGCCTCTACCAGAAAGACCGGGAGTGTATTACCACCTGCCGCCTCCACTGCTTTTGATGGTGAGCGCAGACCGGAGAGTTTCCACCCCTTGTGGGACAGCTCCTGAATATTGGCCTGAATTCTGGCTGTGGTCTCTTCCAAGGCATAGGGGCTTTCGGTAACCTTGAAGAAGGCTGAATAGGTTATCGGAGCAATAATTTTGTCCAGCAACACTCCACCTACCGGAGTAAATATAACCATGCCAGCCAGAACCGCCAATACGACATATTTGTAGTTTTTTCTCTCCATGCTCAGTGCCCTCTACCTTGCTGTTTGCCAGTTGGTGACGGCTAACTGAACCACCTGTTAAATAGCCGTCTTCAGGTCACTTATACGGTCCGGATGTGTCCAGATGATTTCTGAAATATTTCACAATATTTCAATATGATAATGCTTGGATATCCTTATTGATTGTTGCAGATACGCAATACAGGATAATTGGTGAAAAACATGTAGTTACAGGGAATCTTCAACAGAGCATCAGGTGTTGCTGGTTATGATTATTACTTTCCGGAAACCCCAAACCAGAATGAGTCATCTTTCTCGAGAAACATCTCTGCGGGCATCAGATGGGTGCCGTCACAGGAGAAGATCACCTCAACCATTCCACTGATGATATTGAGGATTCCTGTTCGCAGATAGATGGTGTCATCACCGTAACGCAATTGACGAAAACGATCCAGGATCGGACGCACCATATCGGTCATGATCTTTGCATTGTCCGGGTATGGGCGCCGTGGGTAGGCGAGACAGATAGATGGATCAAGGATCTCCTCCAGTATATGAGTATGCTCGTCATATGGATCCTCCAGCACCCAGAGGGTTGCCCGGGAGCTGGGAAAGCGGATGGCCGCCCTGAAGATGCCACGCTCCACTACCAGCTCATCCATGATGTTCAGCACATCATTCACATGTTCATCCATTGCCCCGGGGACAAATGTCTGCTTGAAGAGCTGGCTACGAATTGCGGGGTCTCCCTTAAGCTGTCTCCAGGTGCATTCTGGGAAGATTGCACGCTCCTCCTGAGGGAGTTTTCTGAGGTCGAAATCCCCCACCAGATAACCGATAACCTCACTGCCGTCAGTTATTGGCTGAATTGCGGTTATACAGGTACGATGCATGGTTGAGCTGATATAGACCTCGGTAAGTACCAGCTCATCCAGCTGCCCCTCGGAGAGATATGAGAGGATTAGCTCATAACGAATAACCTGGTTTTCTGCCACATCTTCAGTGACCAGAACATCGCTGTGCAGTTTTCCACTCGGGAATATCGCATAGAGACGGGTACAGAATGAGAGATCAGCCCAAGGCTGGATCTGTTTCCCCAGAAACTTGCTAACCTTGTCATGGTTATTCCAGATCGGCAGGCACTGTTTTGCCACCCTCCCCATCACTGGCGACAGGAAACCGACCAGACGTTCGCGGTGTCCAGAGATGGTTTTAGCCAGAAAAGATTTCATGCTCCCCCTCATTGTAGTTACTACTTAAGACTGTAGCAGTGAAGAGACGGTGCTTCAAGAGACTCTTTACTACAACATGTTACTGCCACAACATCGAGATGGATTACTGGACGATCTCAAAACATGGGGTATAGGTGGTGGTTGGGAGTCGCATACGGTGCTGATCCACAAAATTACGCAGCACCACCTCCAGTGGTTTAATGATCTCGGGATCCCCACTAAGCTGATATGGTCCATTCTCCTCAACCGCCCGGATCCCCTCCTCCCGTACATTGCCGGCAACAATGCCGGAGAAGGCACGACGCAGATTAGCTGCCAAGTGGTGTGCATCCTGATCCCGGTGCAGGTTGAGAGCCGCCATCGACTTATGTGTAGGGTGGAACGGCTGCTGGAACATCAATTCGATGTGCAGCTGCCAGTTAAAGAAGAGTGCATCCCCACTCCCCTTGCGATACTGGATAACCTTCTCGGTGGCCCGGTTGATCTCCTGAGCAACTGCAACTGGATCATCCAGGATGATCTTGTAGCGCTGCTGGGCCTCATACCCCAGGCTCTTGCCGATAAAGTCATTGAGCTCTATAAAATATTGGTGACTCGATTCGGGACCAGTCATGATCAGGGGAAATGGAATGTGTCTATTTTCTGGATGGAGCAGAATGCCAAGCAGATAGAGCAGCTCCTCGGCGGAACCCGGACCACCTGGAAAGAGGACAAAGGCGTGGCCACTCCGGACAAAGGCCTCAAGCCGCTTCTCAATATCCGGTAGCACAACCAGATTGCTGACAATCGGGTTGGGGGGTTCAGCCACAATAATCTCCGGTTCCGTCATCCCGATATAGTGGCCGGAGCGATTTCTCTGTTTGGCGTGTCCAAAGGTTGCCCCCTTCATCGGCCCTTTCATCGCCCCGGGGCCACATCCTGTACAGATATTGAGGCCGCGCAGACCCATCTGGTATCCAACCTCCTTGGTGTAGCCATACTCCTCTTCGTTGATAGAGTGGCCACCCCAGCAGACCGCCAGGCCCGTATAGTCACTGCGATCAAAGATCTTCGCTCGGCGCAGGATATGGAAGACTGTGTTGGTGATCCATGAGCTCTCATCAACCCCCTGATCAGAATGGCTGCTTTCACGAATCTCATAGGCTGAGAGAAAGTCACGGATAGCCGAGAACATGTGCTCTCGTATTCCGTTGATCAGCTTGCCGTCAACAAAGGCATCAGCCGGGGCGTTGAGCAGATCAAACTGGATACCCCAATCCTGTTGGCGAGGGATGATGTTAAAGTCACTGTAGTGCTCCAAAACCTTCTTGGAATCATCAATGTCGGCACCCGTATTTAGTATTGCCAGGGCACTACGACGGAACAGCTCATGGAGCTCTCCTTGTTCATCACCGCTACCGAGAATCTTCTCCACCTCATGCTGAGAGAGGATCCCCAACACCTTGTCTGGCGAGATGGTGGCATTGACTCTATTTTCACTGAATATTTTCATTAATTACCTCCGATGCCTTGGTTTTGTTACCACTCCAGGATCACCTTGCCAGATTTGCCTGAGCGCATAACATCAAACCCATGTTGGAACTCGTCAATGGGGAAGCGGTGGGTGATCAGAGGTTCAACGTTGAGACCACTCTCCAGCATTGAACTCATCTGATACCAGGTGTCAAAGATCTCACGTCCATATATCCCTTTGATGGTGATCATCTTGAAAATTACCAGATTCCAGTCAATACAGGTATTGGATGGTGGGATACCGAGCAGCGCCATCTTGCCCCCATGACCCAGGGTCTCCAGCATGGAGGAGAAGGCATTGGGGCTCCCCGACATCTCGAGGCCAACCCCGAAACCATTGCGAATATTCAGCTCCTTCATCACATCTTCTATCGGCTCCTCATTAATGTTGACTGTACGGATGGAGGTATCAACCTTATGGGCCAGACTGAGGCGGTACTCATTGATATCAGTCACCACAACATTTCGTGCCCCTGCATGACGACAGACTGCTGCTCCCATGATGCCGATGGGACCGGCACCGGTAATCAACACATCCTCACCAACTACGGGAAAGGAGAGTGCAGTATGAACAGCATTCCCTAGGGGATCGAGAATGGAGGCAATCTCATCAGAAATTGCATCGGAGAGTGGAAAGAGATTCTCAGCCGGTATGGCAAGCAGTTCAGCAAATGCCCCCTCACGATTTACCCCAACCCCCTTTGTGTTGGGGCAGAGGTGACGGTTCCCCGTCAGGCATTGGCGGCATTTGCCACAGGTAATATGTCCCTCACCGGATACTCTATCCCCCTGTTTAAATCCTCTAACTTCACTACCAACTATCTCGATTATCCCGGCAAATTCGTGGCCAACGGTCATTGGGACTGGAATTGTCTTCTCCGCCCACTCATCCCAATTGTAGATGTGTATGTCGGTTCCACAGATAGCAGTTTTGCGAATTCGTACCAGCACATCATTGGGTCCTATCTCTGGAATGGATGCCTCTCCCATCCAGATCCCGGGCTCCGCCCTGCTTTTGATCAGTGCCTTCACTTGATAATCCCTAGTTTACGTCCAACTCTGGTAAAGGCATCTATGGCGCGATCCAACTGTTCTGTTGTATGTGCAGCTGTCATCTGGGTTCGGATTCGGGCTTGGCCATGTGGAACCACAGGGAATGAGAAGCTAACCACATAGACTCCCTCCTCCAGGAGGCGTTCCGCCATATCTCCGGCAATCTGTGCATCACCGATCATCACCGGGATGATCGGATGTTCACCAGCTACTAGGGTAAATCCTGCAGCCTCCATCCCGGTACGGAAATGTTGGCTATTGCTGCGTAGCTGCTGTCGTAGCTCCCCGCTTGATTTAACTAGCTCCAAAACCTTGAGCGAGGTGGCCGCAATTACCGGCGCCAAGGTATTGGAGAAGAGATAGGGGCGGGAGCGCTGGCGCAACCACTCAATGATCTCTCTGCGCCCGGAGGTGTAGCCTCCAGAGGCCCCACCCAGTGCCTTGCCCAGGGTTCCGGTAATTATGTCTACTCTACCTATAACATTGCAGAGCTCGGGGGTTCCCCTCCCTCCTTCACCGACAAACCCTACTGCATGGGAGTCATCCACCATCACCAGGGCATCGTATCGCTCGGCAAGATTACAGATAGCCTGCAGTTTGGCGATGGATCCATCCATGGAGAAGACGCCATCGGTTGCAATCAGTCGATAGCGGGAGGATTGCGCCTCCTTCAGCTTCTCCTCCAGATCATTCATATCACTGTTGAGGTAACGATAACGGGTGGCCTTGCAGAGGCGAATCCCGTCAATGATGCTGGCGTGGTTTAGTTGGTCGCTGATTACAGCATCCTCAGCGCTGAGGATGGTCTCGAAGAGGCCGGTATTGGCATCAAAACAGGATGAGTAGAGGATGGTATCATCGGTCTCCAGAAATTCGCTGATACGCTGCTCCAGCTCTTTGTGTACCTGCTGGGTACCAACAATAAAACGGACCGAGGCCATCCCGTAACCCCGGCTCTCCAGTGCATGCTGAGCACTCTTGATCAGCTCAGGGTGGTTGGCCAACCCCAGATAGTTGTTGGCACAGAGGTTGATCACCTCCTGGCCGCCCTTGACGGTGATTACCGCCTGTTGTGGAGAGGTGACAACACGTTCACTTTTATAGAGTCCACTGCCATGCAGCTCCCGAGTCTGTTCGGCAAGGTGGTCCAGTAGAGATTGAGACATGGTGATCCTTTTGTTGTTCTTGTTGTTACAGGGGTTAGAGTATCCCTCTCCGTGTTGAATCACAAGCCTGCGCCAGCAGGTGCGGTATCATACTCCGATGGCTATCTCTGCAGAGACTCTTCTTCAACTTGACCGGGACCATCTGTGGCACCCCTACAGCTCGATAAGCGAGCCTCTAACAGTCTATCCAGTGCGTTCTGCCAGTGGTGCAACTCTTACCCTGGAGGATGGGCGCCAGCTGGTCGATGGCATGTCCTCCTGGTGGTCTGCAATTCACGGCTACAATGTACCAGAGATCAATATTGCCCTGCAGAAGCAGTTGGAGCAGTTCTCTCATGTGATGTTTGGGGGGTTGACCCACCGCCCGGCGGTTGAGCTTGGAAGGCGTCTGCTTGATCTGACCCCCGTCTCACTCCAGCATATCTTCCTGGCAGACTCTGGCTCCATCGCAGTCGAGGTGGCGCTGAAGATGGCGCTTCAGTACTGGATCGCCAGGGGGGAGGGTAACAAGAATAGGATTGCCACTATTCGTGGCGGCTATCACGGGGATACATTTGCCACCATGGCGCTGGCAGATCCCGATAATGGGATGCATACCATGTTCCGGCAACTTCTCACTGAACCCCTGTTTATCCCCAGGCCGGGCTGCCGCTTTGGGGAGAGTTGGGATCCAGCGACAATGGAACCTCTACAGCAGCTCTTTGAAGAGAGCGGTGAGAGTATTGCAGCCCTTATTCTGGAGCCGGTAGTTCAGGGGGCGGGGGGGGTCTATTTCTACCATCCGGAGTTTCTCTCTCAGGCCCGTATCCTCTGCGATCGCTTTGATGTCCTGCTGATTGCCGACGAGATCGCAACTGGATTTGGCAGAACCGGCAAACTCTTTGGTTGTGATCACGCCTCCATCACCCCGGATATTCTCTGTCTTGGAAAGGCGCTTACCGGCGGAGCCATGACTCTGGCCGCAACTATCACCACATCACTGATTGCCGAGACAATCTCCTCGCATGATGATGGCACCCTGATGCACGGCCCTACCTTTATGGGGAATCCGCTCGCCTGCAGTGCCGCCAATGCCAGCATAGATCTGCTACTCTCCTCGCCCTGGAGGAGTCGTGTTCAGAAGATAGAGAGTGGGCTACGCAGGGGGCTAGCCCCATGCAGCAAGCTCTCCGCAGTAGAGGAGGTACGGGTTCTGGGGGCTATTGGGGTTGTGGAGATGAGAGAGGCGGTCAATATGGGGAGAGTTCAACCACTGTTTGTGGAGCACGGAGTATGGATTCGACCGTTCGGTAGACTCATCTACCTAATGCCCCCTTTCATCATCACCGTTGACGAGTTGGAGAGGTTGACAACGGCGGTGGTTGAGGTGGTGCGTACTATCGAGCAGAGTCAGCCAGTAACTGCCGCATAATCATAACCGGTGTGGTAGCGGCTCCCCCGCCGTGGCCGCAGAGCCACTACCCCATCTCAGTCAGTGGTGACTCAGGCTTCGCCAGAGAGCTGCCTTCTGCATGGAGAAGGCGGCAGCAGAATAGCGGACAGTCTGATCAGATAAGCTGTAATCCGAGAATACCTTCCATCTTTTCGGCGGTTTCCGATTTTCCAGTTCTGCTGTCACCTACCAGGGCAACGGTAATGCTGACCTCGTCACGGCTGCCATTGGCCAGTTCCCGCTTCTCCAGAGCAAGATCCTTGATCAGATCGATCAGATCTTCTGCTAGACGTGTGGGAGCCAGCTGCTCTACCTCATCACGATCATGATATCCACAGCGGGTTAGATCATCATCACTGTTCTCCCCGTAAACCCCGGCCATCAACTGACTGAAGGCAACTCCGAGACGAAGCTCACCACCTTCGACCAGCTCTTTGGCTACAGACATGAAGATGGCCTCATTGTCCAGGAACTGTTTATATAGATCAGGGTGGAGTGGCGTGTCGGCCTCGTCACGCAATAGCGGGAACGGATTGGCCCAATAACTACTCTCCTTTGCACCACGATGGGTGTGGGTGCTTCCGGCAGCTACCCGCTCACCAAGACGGAAATGTTCAATCGCCTCATCAACCCCCATGCTGGCATCAATGGTAGATGCCCCCTGCTCGACCAGCTCAAAGTTATTCATGTAGAGTAGTGCATCAAGCGGATCTCCATGCATCACCTCGATATCATCAGCAACCGGAACGATCTGTCTGGCGTTGGAGCCTGTGTCCTTGTTGTATCCCACCTCGCGGCCAACCATTAACAGTTTTGCCTGCTCACTGAAACCGTCAAGACAGGCAAAGGCCCCGGTTTCGGTACCGTAAAATATTGGTCTGACCTGGTTGTCTTCACCCTTCTGCATGGAGATGCGCCCCATGTCATCTGCCTTAATCAACATCTCGGCGATATAGGGCCCCTCAACCTCATCAAAACGGACCATGTAGCGAGTGCAGCCGCAGTGCAGGGGAATCTCCCCTTTACGAATGGCCAGCACATTGTGCAGGGTAAGAATCGGCTTCTTGCAGTAACCAAAATATTTTAGCTCATCCCGGTTGGGTACCAGACCAACCAGCAGTTGATTCTTCTCGTCCCAGAAATATCCGAGATCATCGGGATCTGCATTGGGGTCACCAAAGATAAAAACTCCGTCTGGACGACGGTTCTGCTGGATGTCAGCAATCTCGGCAAAGGGAAACAGATTTAGAAGTCCGGGCTCCATCTCTACACTGCCACGTGACTTGTGCAGATAGGCAACAATCATCCATGCTCCTACCTGAAGCGGAACCGAGACCCACTCATCCGCATCAAACTTTATTAAATTCAATGGGTTATGATCTAATTCATAGAATGGTTCTGCGCGCTTATTAGATGGTGTCGAGTAGTCAACTCCGGTACGGATATCCGCCGCAATGGTTAGTGGTACATGGGAGAGCGGTACATAATCGGCAGGCAGGTTGAAGTAGTGGCCAGAGATCTCACCCGCAGTAACGTTGGGAGATGCATCCAGTCCATGACTTCTGCGTACACCATGCTCCATTCCAACCTTGCGCAGCAACCTTCTTCGTGTCTGCAGAATCAGGTCAGAGAGTGATGTTGCCTTCTCCGTAACCTTGTCTTTTACTGAATCAGGGGTCTCAAGACCGGTTGCAACAACATCATTTTGTAGACGAACCAGACGGGAGTAGCTACTGGAGCGGAAGTGGTGAAATGCACCATCGATAAAGCGTACAAGGTTACGGGCCCGCTCCATATCGGCATCTGCCACCTCATCCTGACCCAGAACCCAGAGGATGTCACGTGCGCATACCTCCTTGATAAAACTCACCTTGTGGATCGCCTCATTATGGTGTCGCTGATCTCGATGGTCGAGATTATCGATAAACTCGTTTTTATAATTTTTCAGGAAGCGTGAGAAAGGGAGGCTTTTGATCAGCTGCTCCGGGGTGTTACATCCTTCACGTATTTCTAGAATCTGTTCCATTTGATCCATCCAGTGCCAAAAAAGGAGCTATATTCTACCATAACCGGAGAGTGAGCTCCTCTCCTGTTGATACTTCGGAGCTGCTTAATCCCTCCAATTATCTCTTGTTGCACCTACTCTTGTCGTGCAATCGACTCATGTAGCGAGAGCAGAGCTGGCACAAAGAGCAGAACCAGAAATGTAGAGACGGCAAGACCGAAGGAGATCGAGATCGCCATCGGAATAAGATACTGGGCCTGCAGAGAGCGCTCAAACAGCAGCGGAAGCAGGCCAGCAATAGTGGTGAGTGATGTAAGCAGCACGGCCCTGAGGCGCAGTCCTGCCGCCTGGACAATAGCTTCGCGCGTCTCTATCCCCTGTTCGCGCAGCTTGTTGAAGAACGAGACCAGAATAATTGAGTCGTTGACCACAATGCCTGCGAGAGCAAAGAGTCCAAACAGGGAGAGCAGGGTTATATCCATCCCCATGATCCAGTGACCAAGAAAGGCGCCGATCACACCGAATGGAATAGTGGCCATCACCACCAGTGGCCAGCCGTATGAGGAGAAGACCCAAGCCAGCACAATGTAGATTAGCAGCAGGGCGAGAATACCGCCCTCTCTCATGTCGCTCATGGTTTCGCGCTCATCGGCATTCTTTCCCTCAAAGGCGTACTGTACCGGATATTTGTTGATTATCTCTGGTAGCAGGGTCTGCTCCAGCTGCTCCAGCAGGGTGGAGACATTCTGACTCTCGGTATCGACATCGGCCATGATGTTGACCGCAAGCTCACCATCACTGTGACGAATTACCTCAAATCCACGTTTTGGCCTGAATTCAACCAGGTTGACCAGCGGGATGGCCTCACCACTACTGCTGACGAACATGAAGCGGTGGAGAGAGGACATCTTTCTGCGCTCCAGATCGGGTAACAGCACTCTCACCTCCAGCTCCTCGTCCCCCTCGTTATAGATCTGGATCCGTTTTCCATCAAATGCCGCATGGAGCTGAGCCCCAATCTCCTGCAGCGAGAGTCCACGTTGGCGCCCCTCCGCACTGAGCGAGAAGATTATCTGCTCCTTGCCGTATGGCATATCATCCTCCACCGCAACTACTCCATCCATCGAGCGTAGCGTATCCATGATCTCATTGGAGGCGGCTTTGATCTGCTCCATCTGCTCCCCGGCCCCAATTAGACGAATCTCGATATCCTTGCCTGCAGGGCCATGTTTGCGTTTCTCGATCGCCAGGGTCTCAAGTCCGGCGGCCTCCGGGGCAACCCTCTTCCAGCTGTTGATGAACTGCTGCACCCTCAGCTCACGATTTTCTGCCGGAATCAACTCCACAATCATGGAGCCAAACTGATCACCTGTCCTTCTGGTGCCTGCCCCTCTGGAGCCGGATACCCCTCTGCGTGATTCCACTGCAGCAATCAGGCCACCTCCCAGCTCAGTCTCGGTCTGGTAGAGAGTATCCTCCAGTCTCCTCATGTAGCGATCAACCTCCTCCCTCGGGGTTCCGGAGACAAAATCGACATTGGCATAGAAGAGGTTCCCCTCTGGAGCGGGAAAGAAGCTGAAGGAGAGCTGTCCACCGGCAATTAGTCCAAGGGTCAGGACCAACGCCCCTATGGTGGAGCTGATGACAATCCCACGATGGTAGAGTGCCCAACGCACCACGGGCTGGAAGCGGGCCTCCCTGAAGTGGTTAAAGCGCTCATCAATGGCTCGACGCACCGCCCCAGGCTGCTTGTGGTGAGAGCGACTGAATGCATGCTGTAGATGGCCCGGCAACACTAGGAAACATTCGATCAGTGAGGCGATCAACACACAGATGATGATGGTGGGAATGTCGATCAGGATCTTCCCCATCTGACCGCCGATAAACATCAGCGGCAGGAATGCTGCAATTGTGGTCAGTGAGGAGGATAGTACCGGGTAGAACATCCTTCTGGCTCCACCTTCTGCAGCGTGCAGTGCACCCTCACCACTCTGGTAACGGGTTAACGCATCCTCCCCCACCACAATCGCATCATCTACGATAATGCCAAGCGCCATGATCAGGGCAAACAGGCTGACCATATTGATGGAGCCGCCAATGGCGTAGAGGATCGCCAGGGTGGCCAGGAATGAGGTGGGGATACCAACAGCAACCCAGAACGCAACCCGTCCATTGAGAAACAGAAAGAGGATGCCAACCACCAGCAACAACCCCCCGGCACCATTGTGGATCAGCAGGGTCAGACGCTCCCGGATCAGGGACCAGCTCTCATCAAAACGGTGGATCTCGATGCCTGCAGGAAGGGTGGTGGCAGCCAGCTCATCCATCCACTCTATCATCACCTCTGCAGATTCCAGCGAGTCGGTCTGCTCTGCCCGCATCAACCGCATCTCTACGGCTGGTACACCATGAAAATAGAGATCGGTCTCATTTCTCTGCTGTCGACGTTCTATTTCTGCGATTGATCCTAGTGGAATATGCTCTCCATCTTCTCCTCCCTGAAATGTAAGGGCAGAGAACTGCTGCTCACCTCTAAGTTGCCCCGGAGTTCTGAGCTGTCGGCCACTATCCGCCTCCCCAACCTGGCCTGCAGGATCATTTCTGCTCATCTTCTGGATCTGTCTGCCAATCTGTTCATGGGAGAGACCTAGATCAACCACCGCCTCCATCGGAATCTGAATGGCAATCTCTGTCTCGGGCAGACCATTGATGTAGATTTTCGCAATCCCCCGCCGCAACAATTCTCTTTCATATTCACGCACCAGCGAGCGTATCTCCTCCACCCCATCCTGTGAGGAGATCACAACCCGGGCTATAGGGTCGTGACGAACCCTGCGGGAGATTTTTGGGCTCTCCGCATCCACCGGGAGAGAACGTACACTGTTGACCTGCTCCTTGATCCGCTCCGTGGCCCACTGCATGTCACTGGTATCATCAAACTCCAGGGAGATTGAGGCAATCCCCTCGGCACTGGTTGAGGTCATCAGGTCAACCCCATCCACCTGCCTGAGCTCCTGCTCCAGTGGGGTCGTAATTGAGGAGGAGACATCCTCTGCCGAGGCTCCCGGCCACTCGACACGAACCGTGACCACCTCAACCGAGAAACTGGGAAAGAACTGGCGGTTCATATGGCTGACCCCCCAGATGCCGGCCATAATCATGATAAGCATCAGCAGGTTTGCAGCAACTCGATGGTTGGCAAAACGACCGATCAGATCACTTTTATGGGTAATCATTCATTCTTCTCGTCTCTGATCCCAGACTGTTGATGGTTGACCTTAAGACCCTTCATCGCCTCAGGCAGGTGGGTTGTTACCACTCTATCCCCTGCTTTCAATTCAGGGCTGCGGACCACAATCAGAGATTTATCTGCAGCACTACCCCACCCGAGGGTTGAGACAGTTACTGGATCCAGCCGCCCATCCTCATCGATAAGGTAGACCCGGCTGTTCTCATATAGTGCCTCATATGGGATAACTATGGTGCCTGCAATTGCCGGCAGAGTGACGGAGAGCTGCAGTGCCCGACCAGGAAGAGGTGGCATTGCAGCTCTGGTAACAGTAAAGATCCCCTCAATGCCACCCACCTCATCTATCTGGTTAGAGACCAGACGTACCAGTTTTGCCTGTAGTGGTATACCGTCGACAACCCCCTCCATAGAGATATCCTTCCCATCCTCAAGACCGTGTCGTACCTGCTGAATCGAGGTTCTGGGGATCTGTGCCCTGATCTGTATGGAACCAGGATCATATAATGAAACCACAAGATCCCCAGGCCGTACCAGTCCACCAGGGGCGACCGGTATCTTGTGTACCACGGCAGAATATGGGGCAAACAGGGTGGCCCTTTCAAGGTCCAGTCTGGTCTGTGAGAGTAGCGCTTGCAGACGCTCCCTCTGAGCCTGCAGACGACGCTTGCGGGGCTTATACTCATCAATCTGCTGTTGTCGCCCGGCCACCTTGATCAACTGCCTCTCTACCTCCTGCAGTGCCTGATCTGCAGCAGAGTCAGAGACCATGCTGCCTTTCTTGAGCTTTCTGATCCGCTGTAACTCGCCCCTACTAAGTTGCAGTAGCTGCTGCTCACGCTGCAGTGTATCCACATTTGCGTGGTACTTGATCTCTTCCAGCTCAATCTGGGAGTTGATTTCGTTAATTTCTGCCTGACGCTGCAGGACCAGAAGGGCACTCTCCCTTGAATCCAGTTCAACTAGGGGAGTCCCCTTCTCAACCTGGTCCCCCTCGTGGGAGAGTATGTTTATCACCTCTGCAGCAAGTGTCGATTTAATCTCGCTGAAAGTTTCCGCCTCTGTAATTCCATAGAGCGTCAACTGCGGGCGATTCTCTGCAGGAGTTGCCACCATTGCATCAACTCGCCATACCACCTCATCAGAGTGAATCAGAGGGCTCTCCTCCCGACCCATCTTGAGTGCCATAAATCCCGAAACAGCAATTGCCAATATTACTATCGGGGTCAGAAAATGGAGAATATTTTTCATTTTATCTGTTTGGATTTATACTCTTCGAGCTTGAAATAATCTGGCTACCTCAGCAGCCTGCTCCAGAGTTTACCATTGAATGGGGTGCCAGAGAGTGTGGAGTGAGCATTAAAAAAGCCCGTTTAATAACGGGCTTTTTTAATCTACTAGTGATCTGAGTTACTGATTGGCAATCTTCAGCTTATCACGTCCACCGTGCTTTTCCTCTGCCGCAATTACCCATTTGGGTGAACGTCCACGACCGGTCCAGGTCTCCTTGGAGTTATCTGGATTACGGTAGACAGGCTTGACCTTGGCCCGTTTTGCTACTGCAGGTCTACCTCTTCCCTTGCCCTTAGTGGTGGAAGCAAGTTTTTTAATAGTTGCTGCACCATATTTCTTGGCTAGTGCTGCAAGCTCTTTCTGAGCCTTAGCTTGTGTACCATCCTCTTTTTTTCTGCGATCAAATTCGGCATTAAGCTTTTTAAGATCGGCAGTCATCTTCTTTATTGCCGAGGCGAGCTTGGCATTAGTCGTTTTTTTTAGATTCATAAGTGTCCTTTTTTCAAAAAAACAGTATCTGTAAAGCATATTTCAACCATGATGAGAATGACTTTTTCAGATGATTCCCTGAGCATTATTGAAAATGTGTCGAAAACTATAATATAAAAGATACTGGATTACAAACTATTTTATATTAGATGAGTTGGAAACTATCTATTATCTCTAACCGCAGAGATAATATTTTTCATTCGCAGAAGATGATCCAGTATTTTGCCTAGATCATTTCCAGTCTTCAGCTCAACTGTCATCTCAATATGTGCAATATGGCTGTTCTTATTTGTGGAGGTATTAATTGAGTCGATATTTGCTAATTCATTTCTAAATAGTGTTGTAATATCACTTAATAATCCTGAACGATCATAGGCCTCGATTTCAACTCTGTACTCACGCCACTCTGCCTCACCCCCTCCCCATGACACCTCGATAACTCGGTCGGGCTCAGTCTCGATAAGATGGAGCGCATTTGGACACTCATGTTTGTGAATGGTGACACCACGTCCGCGGGTAATAAAACCGATTATCGGATCTGGGCTTTTTGGGTGGCAGCAGTTGGATATTGTGGTCATCAATTTTCCAACTCCGCGAATAGAGATCTCACTACTACTGGATTCGTCTCTGTCATCACCTTTGTGGGGGTGTTTGTTCCTTTTTATCTTTTTCCCTGGCAGCGAAGTGAACACCATAATCGCCCCGGCAATCTGTCCGGAGGTAATGTCTCCCTGACCAATCGCAGCATATAGTGATTCCACTCCCTTCTGTTCATAACGCTCTACCAGTTTTTTCATAGGCAAATCTGGTGATCCGGCACGCATCATCTCACGCTCCAGGATCCCCCTGCCTGCAATCACATTCTCCTCAAAATCCTGTTTTCTGAACCACTGACGAACCCGGTAGCGGCCACGTGAGGTATGAAGATAACCGAGGTTCGGGTTCATCCAGTCCCTAGTAGGACCACCCTCCTTTACTGTAAGAATTTCGACCCGTTGTCCCGACTGCAATGATTGGTTTAGCGGTATTATTTTTCCATCAGCCTTGGCGCCACGCGTCCGGTGCCCTAGTCCACTGTGGATGGTATAGGCAAAATCAAGAGCAGTTCCTCCCTCTGGAAGCTCGATAACCTCCCCCTCCGGTGTCAGCACATAGATATGTTCATCCACCATTTCCTCTCTGAACTGTTCAACCATCCCATCCTGTTCAGAGATATCATCCTTCCACTCGAGCAGCTGCCGCAACCAGTGAATTTTTTTCTCAAATCCTGGATCATAACGACTTCCCTCCTTGTATCTCCAGTGTGCAGCCACTCCCAGTTCAGCCGCATTGTGCATCTCATGGGTGCGGATCTGTATCTCCAGGACACGCCCCTTAGGGCCGTGTACCGCCGTATGGATGGATCGATAGTTATTTCCCTTTGGGTTTGCTATGTAATCATCAAACTCCTTGGGTATATGTGACCAGAGCCCGTGAACAACCCCAAGTGCCGCATAACAGTCAGATATGTCATCTACCAGAATTCTGACCGCATGTAGATCATAGAGCGAATCAACCTCAACCTGTTTTCTCTGCATCTTTTTCCAGATGCTATAGAGATGTTTGGTACGTCCACTGACTTTTCCACTCAGTGACTCCTTTTTCAGTGTCTGCTCAATAGTCTCTATAGAAAATCTGATATAACTGTCACGCTCGGCCCGTTTCTGATCAATCTGTCTAGACAGATTTTGGTAAGCCTCAGGCTCCAGCTTGCGAAATGCAAGGTCCTCCAGCTGCCACTTTAGTGCCCCCATCCCCAGACGGTTGGCCAGTGGCGCCAGTATATCTCTGGTAAGCGTTGCATTTTCGATCTGCTGCTGTTCAGTAATACCCACGGGGTTGCGCATAAGATCAAGATGGTCAGCCAACTTTATCACCACCACACGAACATCCTTGGCCATAGCAAGCAGCATCTTGCGCAGGTTTTCATGGTGAGATTCACTCTTTATATCCAGCCGGGAATGAGGTTGATGTATATGCGAGTGGAGAGTCGTCATCTCCACAGTTCCATGGATCAACCTGATTACTGCACTATCAACCACCTCTTCGAGCAGGGGATCGACGACAAGAGCTGCGCGCTGGTGGTAAGTGTAGAGCATTGCAGCAGCAGCCATCTCACTGTCCTGTGGAGCAATCTCCTGAACCATCAATGATACAGTGGATGCTGCCTCAATCACCTGCTCACGAATATCTTCTGATAACTGTCGATGAGAATGATCATCCATCCAGCTGGTTGCCAGCTTAAGTAACTGCAGTTGCCCCTGATCATGACTCACCTTGATCGACCTCTTCGTACATTACCTCCTCTTTTTCCACTTACAGGCTTCTCTCTATTTCTGCTCCTACTCCCACCCTGTTCTGCCGGAACCAGCTTATCCTTGCCTGAACCGATCAACTCACCCCTCCCCATCGCCACCAGAACCTGCCGCAACAGGGGCCAGTTATTGGGGTCGTGGTAGCGGAGGAATGCCTTGTGAACTCTCCGTTTTCTCCCCCCCTTTGGAACTGGCATCTCATCGGTATCAGGCTTTACCTTGCGCAGTGGATTCTGGGCGGTATGGTACATCGTGGTCGCCAGAGACATTGGGGTAGGAAGAAAATTCTGCACCTGATCCGGACGGAACCTGTTCTGCTTTAACCAGAGTGCAAGATTTGCCATATCCTCGTCTGTTGTTCCAGGATGTGCGGCAATAAAATAGGGGATCAGATATTGCTCCTTACCAGCCTTTTTGGAGAAACGGTCAAACATCTCACGAAAACGGTAGAAGGTATCTATTCCCGGTTTCATCATTTTGCTCAGTGGACCCTCTTCGGTGTGCTCCGGGGCAATCTTGAGATAACCACCCACATGGTGAGTCACCAGCTCCTCGACATACTCTGGGGAACGTACTGCAAGATCGTAGCGCAGGCCGGAGGCAATAAATATGCGCTTTATTCCAGGTAGTTCACGTGCCTTGCGGTAGAGGCTGATCAGCGGCTTGTGGTTAGTGTCCATATGTTTGCAGATTGAAGGGTAGACACATGAGAGGCGACGACAGGATGACTCAATTTCCCTACTTTTACAGCGCATTCTGTACATATTAGCTGTTGGTCCGCCAAGGTCAGAGATATTTCCGGTAAAGCCGGGAATCGCTTTAACCTCCTCAATCTCTCGCAGAATCGACTCCTCGGAGCGACTCTGGATAATTCTCCCCTCATGCTCCGTAATAGAGCAGAAGGTACAGCCACCGAAACAGCCGCGCATGATATTTATGGAGAAACGGATCATTTCATAGGCGGGAAGGGATGCATCTCCATATGATGGGTGCGGACGCCTGGTATATGGTAGTTCGTAGATTTGGTCAAGCTCCTCAGTGGTTAGGGGTAGAGGCGGTGGATTGATCCATAGGGTCTGATCTCCATGTGACTGGAGTAGTGCACGTGCATTGCCGGGGTTGGTTTCAAGATGAAAAAATCTGGAGGTATGGGCATAGAGTCTACGATCTCTTTTTGCCTGCTCAAAAGAGGGGAGCCGGATGGCTGTCATCCCACGTTCGCGACCGGTTGTGGTTGGGATACGTACATCCTGTTGTGGCAGCTTAGAGAAATCCATAACCTGCCACAGAGGGGTGATCTCGGAGAGCTCTTGTGAGCCTAATATAGAAGCAGTGCCGCGTATCCCCCTGATTGCATCGATGGACTCCCCCCCAGCAATTCTGTGAGCTACCTCTACAATTGCTCGCTCCGCATTGCCGTAGAGCAGTAGATCAGCTTTGGAATCAAACAGAATTGATCTACGCACCTTGTCAGACCAGTAATCATAATGAGCCATTCGGCGCAGACTAGCCTCGATTCCACCAATAATAATAGGAACATCACCAAAGGCCTCACGACAGCGCTGGCTATAGACAATAGTGGAACGATCAGGCCGTTTACCCCCCTCTCCACCAGGAGTATATGCATCATCCTTACGAATCCGTTGGTCTGAGGTGTAACGGTTAACCATGGAGTCCATGTTGCCGGCTGTTACCCCAAAGAAGAGATTTGGTTTTCCGAGAGCACGGAACGGCTCTGCACTTTTCCAGTCCGGCTGGGAAATTATGCCAACCCGAAATCCTTGAGATTCAAGCAGCCGCCCAATCAGAGCCATACCAAAACTTGGATGGTCTACATAACCATCTCCCGTCACCAGAATGATGTCACATGAGTCCCATCCTAGGTCGTCCATCTCTTTACGGGAGATTGGTAGAACAGGCGCCACCCCAAAACGGTGCGCCCAATACTTACGTCTGGAGAAAAGTGGTTTCATCTGCCCCATTATACTCTCAGCAGAGAGCAGCGTAGATGGAAGAACTCCCTATCGTTTGAGCTTAATGGTTACAGGGAAGGCGAATCCAATTTTGTCATTGTTGACTTCATCAGGAAACACTTCAAAAGGCTGTGCCATCTCGACCATCTGCTCAACAGCTCGATCCAGTATCTCATGTCCTGAGCTTTGAATAATCTCAGTTTCAAGCAATTCGCCACTACGGTTCAATACGAAACCAACCAAGACCTTGCCCTGAATTCCCTGCTCCTCGGCAACGTACTTTGGATAGAGGGTGAATCCAGTCAGCTTGACACGCATCCGTGCACGATACGCAAAGCCAATCCCTTTCGCACCAGAATAACGACTTCTCCAGCTTTTAGATCTACTGCTCTTTACATTATCTGATTTAACTGTCGATAGCCTCTGACCTAATTGAGTCTCTTCTGGTAACACAGGCTTCCAATCTTTGGCAGTAACCTGAGGCAACATCTCCATCTCCAGTGTGTCAAACTCAATCTGTTCGATCTGAATTTCTGCAAGGGAAACTCCCATCTCTTCAGCTGCGTCTGAAAGTAGGTTGGTAGATATTAGAGATTCCAGATCTGTTGGTATCAACTCTTCTTCCATCTCTGATTGCGCCACCATCAAGGCATCACCTGTCGGCATCTCAATATTCTTTGGCTCAGGCAATCCAGCTGGTGCCTTCATTGGCGTTGATGGCAAATCTGGCACAAATATTTGGACCAGACGAGAATCAGGCTTCTTCAGATCTAATACATGGTTATCTGTTGGAAGTTCCATTGCAGCAACTGGTGCTAACTCAGGTGTCCTATCTGTTGGAGTATCAATGCCCTTTAGTTCTGGCATCCTGGCCGATATTTCCACAGGTATTGATGGTGTAGATGGTGTTATTTCCGGGGCTGTATCTACTGTAATCTCTGGTGATGTATTCATCTTCAGCTCTAACGTTGCACCCACAGACATCTCTGTCTGCTCCTCCATTTCCACACTTTCACTTTCCAATTCCTTACTAGGGATAACCTCAAGGGCAACGCCAGAAGAGGCAGGTAAGAGTTCTACAAGTTGTTGCTGTGACTCGTCCAGAGATACCATGGGTATCACATCTTCATCAATAAGGGCTTCACTTTTGATGGTCTCTGGTTGCTCCAAAATTAGCTGCTCAAGAATCTCCTGATCAGCGAGCATTACGGTAAAAGATGTCTCAACAATACTCTTAACAGGCAAGGCTGACTGGTAAATTGGGGCATATTGAATCAGCACAATGTGTACCAACATTGAACTTATTAGCGCAAAAAACCATTGCCGCGAACGAATAATCATAACTAAGGAGCTACCTCAGTAATTAGCTCAACCCTTCGTACCCCACTATTACGAACCCCCTCAAGAAGCTTAACAACATCATGGGAGTCCACTCGATTGTCAGCGTGGATTTCCACAGACGGAGGAATGCCATTGCGATAGGCCTCATCAATTAGATACTGCAGTTGGTAACTATTCCTGATCTCTCTCTCACTAACAGCCATATTTCCATTCATATCAACAAAGATAGAAATATCCATTGTCTCCATCCGCGCATCACTACTGGAGCGTGGGTGCTCAATGTCCCAGAAAGAGGGAGATTTAACTGTGCCTGCAACCAAAAAAAAGATAATTAAGAGGAAAATCACACTAACCAATGGAGTCATATCCAGTTCGGAGTGTTTTTTTCTATGGTAGTGAAACTGCATAACTATCTAATCAGACTTACCAGGGAGGCTCCGCCAGCACGAAGTTGATCCATCACTTGCACTACCTGCTGTAGTGGAATATTGGAGTCTGGGCGGACAATAAAACGGATGGTTGGCCTATCCTGCAGAAGTTGAGTAACTTTGGATGATATATTGGAGGCGATAACATGCCGCCCATTAAAATCGACAATACCATCCTCATGAATACGGACTAGTGTTGCATCGTGCCAGGCACTCTTCCCCTCCCCCTTTTCAGCAGGAATATCGAGAGAGAATTTTCGTTGCTGAGAGAAGTTGGTGGTTAGCATAAAGAATATAAGCAGCAGAAATACCACATCAATCAATGAGGTCAGACTGAGCCACCGTCTTTTTGATTGATAACCAGCTGCACCGAATTGCATCAGAGTCACCTCTTCTATTTAACTACTGCTAAGCAGGATTTGTGGATGTCACTTACTATACAATCAGACAGAATGACGGATAGAGCTAAGCGTACGTGTTACAGCATCTCCCATATCCTGTCGTACACGTTCTACAATCCCCTCAAGCCAGTTTACGGCAGCCAGTGCCGGAATGGCGATAGCAAGACCAAAAGCAGTAGTGATTAGTGCCTCCCAGATACCCCCAGCCAGCATGGTGACATCTACCTGAACTCCGGCATTTTCAAGCTGCATGAAAGCCTGAATCATCCCCAGCACAGTACCTAACAGCCCAAGCAGCGGACTGAGATGAGCAACTGCATCAAGGCCACGTATATATGACGTAAGCTGCTCAAGCTGTGTTCTTCCCTCACTCTCAAGCTCCTCTTTAGCCATACTGTTATCTTCTATAGATGATGTACTATCAGAAAGCTTAATTGCTTTCTCCATAACCCGAGAGACTGGACTCTTTTTTATGGAAAGCTCGGTAACAGCAATACTTTTCTGGCCTCGCTCAATACTTTGTAACACCTTCTCCACATAATCATTGGAGCCAAACAGAATTTGTTTGGACTGAAAGTGGTAGAGCTTTAGCAGAAAAATTGCAAACCCATAGACAGAGAGTGCCAGCAGAATAATGGCTACTGGGCCACCTTTGCTCACCAGTAATTCCAGTCCTATCATAAAAAATACTCCTTACTTGAAGAGTCTGACAGAAGATTTGGTGCCAGTCCTGATCATGCTCATACAGTTGGCAACCTCATCTCCAGCACTGGTACATGATGTCATGCGATTGAGAAGAATGCTCCCCACCTCGCTACATTTTGTATCTTTCATGGGGACTAATTTGACTACCGTCTTATTAGCCATAACCTTCTGAAAATCCGCAAGGAAGTGAGCTGTGATGATCTCATCCTTGTTAAAGGCAAAGAGCTCAGATTTCAACTCGGAAAACTCTGTATTAGTCTGGTTGGAAAACCTGACATAGGCGACACAAAGATCATCCCTTTGCTCCAGCTTGTTGATCTCCATATAGAGTTTGCTGACTGGTGCAGTAGCGCGCTCCTGATCTTGTGCTGATACAGTTTCTGTTGCGGTATCCGTCTCTGCAACCACAGTCTCAACATCACCTTCCGCAGCAGTAATTGAGGCGGAAAACAGGATAGTAGTCAGGAATCCAATTATCTTAGTTTTGCTTGGCATAATTTCTCTCACTAAATTGAAATTGTTAATTTTCAGTTTGTTAAATCTGCAAGTTAATTGCAGTGTAGCGCCAGGTACTCAAGGTCACTATCCTCCACCTCACCCAGCTCCCAATCTCCACGCATATTGGCATGATTCATAGCTGCCTGTCGAGCCTCTTCAGAGGCATCCTGTACAATAGATAATATCTGACCAGCATATATCAGATCTGCATCAATAATTTGCTCTCTATTGGCGCACAACAACAGGGGCCAAAGTGCGGCATCCCCATAAACCTCCTCAGAGGATGAGATAGTCCACAGGCTATCACCGTCAACAACCTCAATCTTTGTCGCTCTATCAATCTCTTCCTCCGCAGCTTTCTCTTTATTAGCTATATCGGCAGACTCTGGCAGCCCAACCTCAACCGAGGCTGTTGGACTAACCTCCTCAACTCGTGCAGCCTCAATCTCAACAATCTCTGCCGGCTTCTCTGGAATTGGCTCCCCTGCCTTCTCGGCAGTATCGACAGCTACAGCATATTTAGATCTAATTTCCAGAATCTCATCACACTCTGGTTGGGCATAATTTTTATCCCAAAAACCAGTATGGATACACTCACCAAAAGGGGTGCGAACAACTCCACCAAAACCATCTACCAGATAGCCCTCGAAGCTACCCGCCTGGGGATTGCTGAATGGAAGAAGTGCTGATAATACAAAAATTATTGTAGATAGAGCTCTGTGGTCCGTCTTTTTCATTGAAGATTTCCTTTCTGTTACTGCTCGTTGCTTTCACAATGGATACATTTATAAGAATCCCATCGGGGCACTCAAAACATGAGTCCCAGAATTCTTACAATGGTACTGTAGGATCTGTTTTTTTTCTACGCTATTCTCCATAAAAACCGGGAACCTCAATTAGGGGAAAAATGGTATGATCCAAACACTTAGTGAATGTTCATCAGGAAAGAAAAATGACAAAAAACAATCGTTGGGCCACTCTTCTTGCGGTCTCATTCTCCATGCAGGCAACTGCGCAATCTGATGGAATGGAACCCGCCCAGGTTGTCGCTCCAATGCCTGACACCTCCCATTCCACCACTGCGGCTACACCACAATATCAACAGATGATGGAGCGTCGTGCCCCTATGGTGGAGGAAATTCCCACCGATATCTGGAGTACAATTGCATCCCCGTTTGACCCCATCAGCAGCGGACAGAATTTTATGCCTCAGAGGCAGATGCCAGCCCCCATGCAGCCTAGGCATGAGGTTAGTAACGAAGTAGTAGCGCAACCCCCTATGTCAACATTTGCTCCACCTTCACAACCACAGCCGCAGCCGCAGCAGAATATTCGCTACCCCGTGCAACCCATACCCTATGAATTACCCCCGCAAGAGAAAGTGGTGGCTGAATATCCCGAGGAATACTGGAACTGCTTGCTTAACAATCTACAGGGGCTTGGTAGTGATGTGGCAGCCAAACTGATTACCCGCGCCTGCCAGAAAAAATATCCTAAGCGATAACAAGTCGGTCCAGGGCAATTCCCAGAAAAATCGTCATCCCCAGCCAGTGGTTGTGCAGGAAGGCCTGAAAACAGGCTGTGGGCTCACGCCCCCTGATCAACCACTGGTGGTAAACGCCAACTACTGAGGCAATCACAAGCCCAAGATAGTAGTGCCACCCAAGCTGGAACTCCAACCCAGCAAAAACCAACAACAGCATCATAGCCAGCTGGAACAATCCTATAATTTCTCGATCCCAGTTTCCAAAGAGAATGGCTGTGGAGCGGATTCCCACCTTCAGATCATCCTCCCGATCCACCATGGCGTACATGGTGTCGTAGACAATCGACCAGCAAACAGTGGCAGTAAAGAGCAGCCAGGCGCCTGCAGGTACCGCCCCGCTCACCGCCGCAAAAGCCATCGGGATGGACCAGCCGAATGCTGCCCCTAGAAAGATCTGTGGCAGATGGGTAAAGCGTTTCATGAATGGATAGATTATCGCCAGAGCCACGGCACCAAACGAGAGCATGATGGTCAAGCGGTTCAGAGTCAACACCAGCAGAAATGCAATGGCGACCAGCACCCCAAAGAGCAGCAGTGCCTCTCGCGGGGTAACAACCCCAGTGGTGATGGGGCGTTCCGCAGTACGTTGCACATGCCGATCCACCTCACGATCTGCATAGTCGTTGATGATGCACCCTGCCGAGCGCATCAGCACCACCCCTGCCACAAATACCAGCAACACCAGCAGTGGCGGCAGACCATCTGCAGCAATCCACAATCCCCACAGTGTGGGCCAGAGTAGCAACAGAATGCCGATCGGTTTATTGAGTCGTGTCAGTTGAATGTAGGCATCTAGTCTGTTCATGATTCCCTGGTTACCTTTTGGCTGCGCCGCTGCCGAAAAAACCGTTTCAGCAGATCACTGCTCTCTGCCTTCAGGAGGCCAGAATCAACAATACACTGGTGGTTGAGATTGCTGTTCTGCAGCAACTGGAACAGCGAGCCCGCAGCCCCAGAGCGTGAATCAGTGGCGGCAAAAACAACCCTCTCCACCCGAGCATGGATAATAGCCCCGGCACACATCGGACAGGGCTCTAGGGTGACATAGAGGGTGGAACCGGGGAGGCGATAGTTCTGTGCGGTATCTGCTGCAGCACGCAGCGCCCGAATCTCTGCATGTGCGGATGGATCATGGAGGGCGATCGGGCTGTTCCACCCCTCGCCTATAACCTCCCCGTCCCTGACAACTACAGCACCTACGGGAACCTCCCCTTCATCCTCAGCTCGGTGCGCCAGCCCAAGTGCGCGCCCCATCCATCTTCTATCCTCAGCTATTCCCATTCAATGGTTGCTGGCGGCTTCCCAGAAATATCATAAGCTACTCTTGATATCCCATTGATCTCATTGATTATTCTTGTTGATACATTACCAAGAAAATCATATGGGAGATGGGCCCAGCGAGCGGTCATGAAATCCACCGTCTCCACTGCACGCAGCGCCACCACATAGTCATATTGACGGTTATCACCCATCACACCAACAGAACGAACCGGAATAAATACTACAAAGGCCTGACTTACACTGTCATAGAGATCGTGTGTTCTCAGCTCTGAGATAAAGATATCATCAGCCTTGCGCAGCAGCTCGGCATACTCCTTCCTCACCTCTCCCAGAATTCTTACCCCCAGACCGGGGCCAGGGAATGGGTGACGGAAGACCATCTCCGATGGCAACCCCAACTCCACCCCGATCTTGCGGACCTCGTCTTTGAACAGCTCCCGCAATGGTTCCAGCAGCTCCAGTTTCATATTCTCAGGGAGGCCACCAACATTGTGGTGTGACTTAATTACTTTTGCCTTGCCTGATTTTGCCCCGGCCGATTCGATTACGTCCGGATAGATGGTCCCCTGTGCCAACCACTTTACATTACTGAGTTTGCTGGACTCCTCATCAAATACCTCGATAAAGGTGTGGCCAATAATTTTGCGTTTCTTCTCGGGGTCACTCTCTCCGCTCAGAGCGTTGAGAAAGCGGGATTCGGCATCTACCCGAATGACGCGAATCCCCATATGCTCGGCAAACATCGCCATCACCTGATCGCCCTCATCCAGACGCAACAGGCCGTTATCGACAAAGACACAGGTTAACTGATCCCCAATGGCCTTGTGCAACAGGGCCGCCACTACCGAGGAGTCAACCCCCCCTGACAACCCTAACAGTACCTCATCGCTACCAACCTGCTGACGAATCTGTTCAATGCTCTCGTCAATAATGTTGGCGGGATTCCACAGCGCCTCACAGCCACAGATATCGAGCACAAAGCGGTTGATGATGCGCTCACCCTGGCGGGTGTGGGTAACCTCGGGGTGAAACTGTACCCCATAGAAGTGGCGGCTCTCATCAGCCATGCCGGCCATGGGGGCGTTATCCGTGGATGCCATAACCGAGAATCCGGTAGGCAGTTCGACCACACGATCACCGTGACTCATCCATACATCAAGCATCCCGTACCCTTCGGGCGTTGCGTGATCCTCGATATCACTCAGCAGTGCTGTGTGGCCGCGGGCACGAACCTGTGCATAACCATACTCATGGTGTTCGGCAGACTCCACCTTGCCACCAAGCTGGGCGGCCATAGTCTGCATGCCGTAACAGATCCCCAATACCGGCACACCCAGATCAAAGACAAGCTGTGGGGCACGAGGAGTATCATCCGTGGTTACTGTCTCTGGACCACCGGAGAGCACGACCCCACTGGGGTTGAATTCACGAATAGCCTCCTCTTCCATATCATATGGATAGAGCTCACAGTAGACCCCGGCCTCACGAATGCGGCGAGCAATCAGCTGAGTGTACTGAGAGCCAAAATCGAGAATCAGAATTCTGTCGTTATGGATATCTGTCATTAGGCTGCTTCTATACTCTGTAATTGGGGGCTTCCTTGGTAATACTGACGTCGTGAACATGACTCTCTTTCATCCCCGCACCAGTTACCTGAACGAACTCAGGCTTGCTTCTCATCTCATCGATATTAACGCAACCGGTGTACCCCATGCTAGAACGCAGTCCGCCCATCATCTGGTGGATGATTGCCCCCATCGGCCCCTTGTATGGGACACGTCCCTCGATACCCTCGGGAACCAATTTCTCTACATTACCACTATTTTCCTGGAAGTAACGATCGCTGGAACCCTGCTGCATTGCACCCAGTGACCCCATGCCACGATATGATTTGTAAGAGCGCCCCTGGTAGAGCTCAACCTCGCCGGGTGCCTCCTCGGTCCCTGCAAACAGACCACCAACCATAATTGAGTGAGCACCAGCCACGATAGCCTTGGCCATATCCCCAGAGTAACGAATACCACCATCTGCAATAGCCGGCACCCCAGTCCCAGCCAGCGCCTTGACCACATTGGAAACCGCAGTCACCTGAGGCACACCTACACCAGCCACAATACGGGTGGTACAGATAGAGCCTGGCCCGATCCCCACCTTGACCGCATCCGCACCCGCTGCGACCAGATCCCTGGCCGCCGCACCGGTTGCAATATTTCCTCCAATAACCTGGATCTGTGGGAAGTTATCCTTGACCCAACGCACTCTGTCCAGGACCCCCTGAGAGTGACCGTGGGCAGTGTCCACTACAACCACATCAACCCCAGCCTCGGCCAGTGCGGCAACCCGCTCCTCGGTCTCACCCCCAGTACCGACAGCGGCCCCAACCCTGAGTCTCTCCTGCTCATCCTTGCAGGCATTGGGTTTGTCAGTTGCTTTCTGAATATCCTTGACGGTAATCATTCCGCGCAGCTCAAAATTGTCATTTACCACCAATACTTTCTCGATACGGTGCGCATGGAGCAGCTCAACCACTTCGGATTTTTTAGCCCCCTCCTGCACTGTAACCAGACGATCCTTTGGTGTCATTACCGTAGCGACCTTCTCATCCAAACGGGTCTCAAAACGGAGGTCACGACTGGTGACAATCCCTACCAGATCACTGCCATCCACAACCGGTAGCCCGGAGATTCCATAACGACGGGTCAGCTCCATAACCTCACGCACTGTCGCAGTCGGGGAGATGGTGACCGGATCGGTAACCACCCCACTCTCAAAACGTTTCACCTTAAGTACCTCCCGCGCCTGCTCTGCCGGAGTCATATTCTTGTGGACAATTCCAATTCCACCCTCTTGGGCAAGTGCGATTGCCAACCTCCCCTCGGTAACCGTATCCATTGCCGCAGAGATCATGGGTATATTGAGCTCAATCTCACGGGTCAATTTAGTGCGTAGTGAGACCTCCCGGGGAATCACCAGGGAGTGGGCAGGGAGAAGCAGGACATCATCAAAAGTAAGGGCTTGTTCAACAAGACGCATGGCATACTCCAAAAACAGGGTGATGAAAGGCGGGAATTATACTCAACTCGTTGTGGAATATCGAATGGAGAGAGCCAAAACCTGACATCTCCCAAAATTATGCGGAAATAGTGGTGTTCCCTTCCACTACCAATAACTTGGGCTATAATCCGGGCACGAACTCCATATACATAAAAATAGCAGATGAGGATTCAAAAATGCAGATGCGGAAGATTGCCACCATGGTTCTGGCTACACTACCACCACTTCTACTCTCCCCTACCAGCTTTGGGGGAGGCTCCTATTCGGATTGGGCCACAGTGACCAGTGTCGAACCGGTTGAGCGCAGTTACACAATTCGCAGACCGGTTGAAAAGTGCTGGACCGAGACTGTCAGGGTGACGCAACCAGGGTCATCAGATGGCAACTACACCAACGAACTGGTTGGAGGTCTGCTTGGCGGGGTACTTGGAAATCAATTTGGCAGAGGGCGCGGCAAGGATGCGATGACCATAGCAGGCGCTGCCCTGGGGGCTTCGATTGCCAATGATGCTGAACGTCAGCGTGCTGCTGGCCAACAGGAGGGTGGGCGTTACGAGGAGGTTGAGCGTTGTGAAACAATCTATCAAGCCGAGGAGAAGAGTGAGTTCTCTCACTACCGAGTGAGCTATGACTACAATGGACACCAGTTTACGGCAAACATGAAGCGTGATCCTGGTGAGACCATCCGTATCAAGATTCAGGTGGCTCCAAACTAAGACGGCCCCCATACCCGTTGAACCCCGACCGCAAGATCATTACGGTATCCCAGTTAAACCGGGATGCCCGTTTTCTGCTGGAACAGAACTTCACTACTATCTGGGTTGAAGGAGAGATCTCCAACCTCTCACGCCCCGCCTCTGGACACATCTACTTCACCCTCAAGGATGAGGGGGCACAGATTCGCTGTGCCATGTTCCGCAATCGACTCAACTATATCCGCTTCCGCCCAGAGAACGGCGCTCATGTAGAGATACGCGGCAGTGTAAGCCTCTATGAGGCTCGGGGTGATTACCAGCTCATTGCCGAACATATGGAAGAGGGGGGTGAAGGGGCGCTACAGCGTGCCTTCGAGGCTCTGAAGAAGATGCTCTTGCAGGAGGGGCTGTTTGATGAGCGGCACAAACAGCAGATCCCTCCCATCCCAACAAAAATCGGCATCATCAGCTCGCCCACTGGAGCCGCGGTTCATGATATTATTACGGTACTCAAGAGACGCTTTCCTGCACTACCCGTAATCCTCTACCCCGTATCGGTTCAGGGTGAGTCGGCTGTAGCCGAGATAATTGCTGCCCTGGAGCTAGCCCAACAGCGTAACGAGTGTGATCTGCTGATCATCGCTAGGGGTGGTGGCTCCATCGAGGATCTCTGGGTCTTTAATGAGGAGCAGGTGGCCAGAGCCATCTATAACTCTCCAATCCCCACCATCTCCGCAATTGGACATGAGACTGATTTTACCATCGCCGATTTTGTGGCAGATCTTCGCGCTCCCACCCCATCTGCTGCTGCCGAGACCGTCTCCCCTGATCGTCTGCAGTGGCGACAGAGTCTGCAACAGTTAGAACACCGCCTATCCGGATCGATCCGAAGAGAGCTGGAGGCCTTGACACTTCACCTTCACGGTATGGAGCGGCAACTACACCACCCCAGAGATAGGATCAGACAACTTGCTCAACGCCTGGATGAGAGGGAACAGCAGCTTGGACAGACCATCAACCACCAGCTGCAGCGTCGCAGTGATCAGATCTCTGCCATGGCTCTTGCTCTGAATGCACTGAATCCACTCTCCACTCTCTCTCGCGGTTACAGCATTACCACAACAGCAGAAGGAGAGGTGGTGCGTAACGCAGACTGGCTACAGAATGGAGAGGTAATTACGACCCGACTGCACCGCGGTGAGATAACCAGCAAGATAACTGGGCTTCACCCCTCTCGCAAGGCGTAGATTCCGGACATATTTCGCAGATACCCTTTGTAGTCCATACCGAATCCGAAAACATAGCGATCGGGAACGGTCAACGCATTGAAATCTGACGGTGGTGCAATTTTGCGATCATGAAGTTTGGTTACTAGGGTCACGGTGATGACCTCAGCCGCCCCCTGCTCCTGCGCCCAGATGCGTAGTGCCTCCAGGGTTCCACCCTCGTCATGAATATCGTCAACAATGACAACGGTTCGGTTCTCCAGGGCGATGCGCGGACTAGCAATCCACTCCAGGGTTCCTCCAACCAACTCTTTTCCATAACGCGTGGCGTGGACATAATCAACCTGCAGCGGAAAGTCGAGACGAGTCAGCAGGTATCCCATTGGAATCACAGCACCATTCATCACAGTCAACAACAGGGGGTGGCTCTCTGCAATCTGCTCACTAAGGGCAGTCGCCATCTGGTCAAGTGCAGCCTCCACCTCGCCACTACTCCAGAGACAGTCAGCCTCCCTCCTGACCTGCTCCACCTCCGTCAGTGATACGCTCAAAGCTCCATCTCCCGTGTATGCACCTCTTCCAGCCCATGAATTCTCTCAACAGCCTGTCGCCACTGTTCACTCTCCACAAGCTCCTTCCTCTCGATTCTGCTCCTGCCATGAAGACGTGCCAGCCTGGCAGTACCGAGCGGATTACCTTGTGGGCTGAGTGAATACAGAACCTCTACGGCATGCCCGCGGTGGTTGCATACCAACACCATGTCGCAACCAGCCTCCAGAGCTACCCCGGCCCTCTCTGCATAACCACCAATCAACCCCGCCCCCTCCATACTCAGATCATCACTGAAAATAGCTCCATTAAAGCCAAGACGGCCACGCAGTATCTTCTGTAGCCAGAAGGGGGAAAAACCTGCCGGATGATCGGGATCAATTGCGCTGTAGTATACATGCGCAGGCATTACCCCCTCCATTCCATAGTGAATCATGCGTTCAAACGGGATGATGTCATCAACCAGAAGATCTGCCAGAGAGCGATCATCAATCGGAACCTCTACGTGAGAGTCAGCTTTGACCCCACCGTGGCCAGGGAAATGTTTTCCGACCGCTCCCATTCCCGCACGATGCATTCCTCGCATCCAGCTCTGTGCTAGTGATGAGACCGCCTCTGGCTTGCGGTGAAAGGCACGATCACCGATCACTCCACTAACCCCGTGAGAGAGATCCAGTACCGGTGCAAAGCTGAAATCCACACCACAGGAGAGCAGCTCAATGGCCATCAGCCATCCGACCGACTCTATATCAAGATGAGCCTGTCTGTTGTTCTGGTCAAACTGTTTACCAAAGCGAGCCATCGGGGGGATCTCTGTAAACCCATCACGAAAGCGTTGTACGCGACCACCCTCATGATCAACACCAATCAGTAACGGTGGGGTGCGAATTGCATGAATCTCACTACAGAGTTGAGCCAACTGCTCAGGGGAGTGGTAGTTGCGACTAAAGAGAATCACCCCACCCACCCGCGGGTCGGCAAGCAGTTCGCAATCCTCCGGGGAGAGCTCTACCCCCTCCAGATCAAGCATCAGTGGCCCCAAACTCATCTCTGCAACTCCCTCACTTCTGACTACTCCTCAATCAGCACTGCTGTTCCTGTCTCTACCATATCAAACATCGTTATCAGATCCCGGTTATGCATCCGAATACAACCATGAGATCCGGCAACCCCAAGCGGTTCACTCTCCGGGGTGCCGTGAATATAGATCATTCGCCGCATGGTATCGACATCCCCGCCCCGATTTACCCCAGACTCATCCCCGCTCAACCAGAGGATGCGGGTCAGAATCCAGTCACGTTCCGGATGCTGTTGCGCCAACTGCTGATCGTGGATCTCACCGCTGGGACGCCTACCGATAAAAACGGTGTTCTCTGGGCAGCCATCCCCAATCCTGATTCGAATATGGTGGGCGCCCCTGGGGGTGCACTCGCTACCCATCTGCTCTCCACCACCGTTGAGTGCGGTTGAAACCGGAAAACAGTAGTGCTGCCGCCCCCTTTCCAGGCAGAGTTGTTGTCTGGAGAGAGAGATATGGACCGACACGGTAATAAAAGACTAGTCCCTGAAATTATCGAACTGAAGGGGGACAGAGAACTTCTCCTCACGCAGAAGCGCCATTACCGACTGCAGATCATCTCTCTTCTTTCCGGTAACCCTTACATTCTCCCCCTGGATTGCTGTCTGCACCTTGATCTTGGACTGCTTGATCTGTTTTACAATCTTCTTGGCCGTGGTCTGATCAATGCCCTGAACAATGGCGATAGTCTGACGTGCCTCACTAACATTGGTATCGATCTCACCAAGGTTGAGGGCATCTGCATCCACCCCTCGCTTTGCCATCTTGGATCTAAGGATATCCACAACCTGATGGAGCTGAAACTCCTGATCTGCCTTGATCAGCAGATCGGCATCACTCTGTTCAATGGTGGCACCAGTCCCCTTCAGATCAAAACGGCTGCTGATCTCCCGGTTGGCCTGATCGACCGCATTGGTCACCTCATGCAGGTCGACCTCGGACACAGTATCAAATGAAGGCATATCTTCTCTCCCCTGATGTAATTATCAATGAGCCCGAGACCATATCACCACAGTAGTGAATCGGGACTCTGTTGCAAGTTTGTATATTGGGAGAAGTTTAATTCAACTACGCAAGTTCGTCATCTGCAACGTGGTAGACCGGATCCTCAAGTAGATTCACCTCCACCAGATCACCAGCCTTGTGCAACAGAATATGGCACTCCGGGCTTAGGTGTCGCAGATGGAGTTGCTTGCCGGCACGAATATACTTCTCCGCTAGGGTATCGATTGCCTCAATTGCCGAGTGGTCGGCAACTCGGGAGTTGCGAAACTCCAGAATCACCTCATCAGGATCATTGGCCGGATCAAATAGATCAAGAAAGTTTTTCACTGAACCAAAGAAAAGCGGTCCGTTGAGTTCGTAGATACGGGTACCATCCTCTTCATCCCGTTTCTCGATATTGATGTGACTGGCGTGCTCCCAGGCAAATATCAATGCGGAGACAATCACCCCAACAATAACCGCAATAGCAAGATCGCTAGCCACGGTAACCGCAGATACCAGGATTAATACGAAAGCATCCTTGGCTGGAATCTTTCGCATGATGCGGAGACTGGACCACTCAAAGGTACCCAGCACCACCATGAACATAACCCCAACTAGGGCAGCTAGCGGAATCATCTCGATAAGGGCCGAGGCAAAGAGGATAAAGGCCAGCAAGAACAGTGCGGCAGAGATACCAGAGAGTCGCTGTCGACCACCAGAATTGACGTTGATCATACTCTGCCCGATCATCGCACAGCCGCCCATGCCGCCAAATACCCCAGTTACACTATTGGCAATCCCCTGCCCTATGCACTCACGGTTTCCATGGCCACGGGTATCAGTCACCTCATCAATCAAGGTCAGGGTCAACAGTGACTCAATAAGACCGACAGCGGCCAGAATGATGGCGTATGGCAGAATGATATAGAGTGTCTCCCAGCTGAACGGCACCAGTGGAAGATGAAAGCTCGGGAGCCCCCCCTCAATAGAGGCAAGATCAGCTACCCGCTTGGTATCCAGGTCTAGGCCAATAACCAGCAGTGAGACTACAAGAATGGCTGCCAGTGAGGCCGGAAATGCTCCTGTCAATTTTGGGAGATAGTGGATGATTCCCATGGTAAGCAGAATCAATCCTGCAAATAGCATAAGCATATCGCCACTCATCCACGTAGTTACACCATCAGCAGTGGAGAACTGAAAGTGCTGCAGCTGTGCCAGAAAGATCACAATAGCCAGCCCATTGACAAACCCGAGCATCACCGGATGGGGAACAATACGGATATATTTTCCCAGACGCATGATGCCGACACTGATCTGAATAAAACCCGTCAGCACCACTGCAGCAAACAGATATTCAACACCATGGTCAGCAACCAGGGAGACCATAACCACAGCCATTGCCCCGGTTGCACCGGAGATCATCCCCGGACGCCCCCCAAATATGGCTGCAAGTAGCCCCACCATAAAGGCGGCATAGAGCCCCACCAGTGGGTCAACTCCAGCCACGAAAGAGAAGGCAACCGCCTCTGGCACCAGGGCCAGGGCAACAGTTAATCCAGAGAGAGTCTCATTTTTAAAACAGACCCTGCTGACGCAACCTAACTGAAACATAATAGATTCCCGGAAATTATTTGACTCGATTAAAAAAAGCCACCACAATGGGCAGCCTGTTAATGGATAGATATTGTACAGGAACTTGGTATATCACAATATCAGTTTTAACTGATATTTCATCAGTGAATCAACTATCGACATCTTCAATTACTGGAACTATATGGAAATAATCATGAAATCATGCGCACAATATAATTGAGCACTGATGTTCATATATGATACAACAAGGTGATTTACATGAAAGAGCAAATTATAGTGGCTGGAAAGTATGTTATTGGTGCAGGATCAATCCTGATCTTTCTGCTAGCCTCATTCACCAGCATATTACTATTGGTTCTGTATTGAGCAACCTGTAACCAGCATCATCTGGCAACACTAAGCACTTCACCATGAGCACCACTAAATGGAAGGAAGCACCCTCCTGGCGTCTTCATAACAAATCTGACAGAGACCCTGTCTCCTTTTTGTAGATTATATCCAGCCTGCTTATCTTCAAAATCCACTATTAGATCCTGTGCTCCTTCCCCATCAATATTGATAGAAGCATCATCACTATCTGCTAGATCAATAGTGCCTGACCAAGTCATCCAATGATTGCGATAACGATGATTGAACACATCATCCTTTTTGCTATTACTTAATTTGCTCTTGCATCCAATAGAGCTATTCAATACATCATAGGAAGCATTGCTTACAGGAAATCTAGATGTATCTTCTGTATCTTCTTGATAGTTGATATACATCACAACCAAGATAAATAACAAAATAATGACACCAATAACACTGATACCTTGTTGGTTCCTCATACCACCTCCCAATGGATAGATCGAAATTACAGCCTGATCATAAGACTACGGGATATAACAAGCAAACTCGATATATAACTAAGGTTCCGGTTGCCATCAGTTTGCCGGCCCCAAAGCCCTACACCAAGTGAATAGAGTTACTGTCATTGTAAAAACAGTAACACCACTAACTGAAACAAACCTGAACGGATCATTTGAGAGACAATACGACCCTTTTCGACAGATTACTCTCTGTTATTTGGTAGACGTATCTCAACAGATAATCCACCCAATCTCTCTGAGCGTTTGATCTCTATCGACCCCTGATAGAGGATGACGATATCATTAACAATAGCTAACCCCAGCCCATGTCCTTCCACCTGCTCATCGAGGCGTACCCCACGCTCTGTAAGCGGATTGATTTCACTCTCAGATAATCCAGCCCCATCATCCTCAATTCGAATGACAATCTGTTTTTCCTGGCTGATTTCACAGCAAACCGTTGAGGTGGCCCATTTACAACCATTATCAAGCAGGTTACCGAGCAGTTCGAGCATATCCTCACGGTCACCAAAAGGGTTGAGTGCCGGATCAATCTGGTAGTCAATGGTTAACCCTTTATCGTGGTGCATCTGGTTGAGTACAGCAATCAGCTCAGGCAACTCCTTTTGAGGATTGAAACGAGAACTGGAGAGTTCACCCCCCGCCATCCGTGCACGTTTCAGTTTAGTTTCAATCAGCTCACGGAGACGCTCTGTCTGTGTCAATAGCTTCTGCTGATCATCTGCATCCACATTTTCAATAGTTTGATTCAGGATGTTAAGAGGTCCTTTGAGCGTATGAGCCAGATTCCCCAACGCATTGCGGGAGCGCTCCAGCCGTTTGGCCAAGAGGCACAATAGATAGTTAAACTCCTTCACCAGTATTAATACCTCTGAAGGAACATTTTCTGACAGCTTAACCACATGCCCCTGAACCAACTTCTGGATATCGTGACGTACTCGCTCCAGCTGCCGGAATGATCGTCGCACCATCACACTCTGCACCACCAACAGCAGCAGCAATCCAGTCAGAGCCAGCATCGCAAACCAGCCCATAAAATAATCACGATTACGGTAGATCGGGGTCATGTCTTCAGCAACCCCAAGGGTTAAATTTCTCCCCCCCTTTTGATAGCCACTGAATAGTAACAGCAGTTGTTGATCAGAGGGGCCTTCCACCAGTTGTCGTTGTTGCTGTCCCGGCTGTAGCATTGGAATATCCAATGTCTGATCCCATAGTGAACGTGAGCGCAATAGATCTCCGGTCTCAAAGCGAACCACGTAGTAGTGACCCGACAGAGGCCGATTATAAATTTGATTGATGGTGCGCCACTCAGGGACAGCCTGTTGCGGCTCTATCACCATTGCCGCCAACAGACTTTCAGCATCATGATTGAGACGAGAGACCACAAAATTCTCGGTCATAACCTGTAGTGCCTGATTTCCAATCAGAAAGCCGCCTCCCATCAATAGGATAAGTGTGATCGAGAGACTGAAACGCAATCCACTCTCCAGTGACTTCAAGTGTGCTGCTCCAGTATCCGTTTAACAAAGATATAGCCCTGTCCTCGCCGGGTGAGGATACGCTCATTACCCAACTTATCACGCAGTTTACGTACATAAACCTCGATCAGATTGCTGTCGAGATCAAACTCTTGCTCATAAATATGCTCAGTCAGGCGAGTCTTGGAGAGTATGCTCCCTGGATAGAGCATAAAATAGCGTAACAGGCGAAACTCAGTACCTGTCAGCTCTAGTTGTTCACCATTTGGCAGGGTTACCTTCTGGCTCTCTTCATCCAACTGTAGATCACCACTTCGCAACACCTCTCCAGTTAGATTGTGGCTACGATGAATCAAGGCCTGAATACGTGCCAAAAGCTCCTCAAAATGGAATGGCTTCCCAAGATAATCATCCGCTCCTACCTTGAAACCATCAACTCGCTCATGCCAAGCATCGCGGGCAGTCAATACAATTACCGGCACTCGATTATCATCCTGTCGCCAGTGTCTTAACACATCCAGACCGGAACATTGGGGTAGTCCAAGATCAAGGATGACCAGGTCATAAGGCTCTTCACGCCCCATAAACTCGGCATCAATACCATTATCGGCCCAGTCGACGGCATAACCATGCTGGCTCAACCGCTTCTGTAGCGACTCTGCCATCAATCGGTCATCTTCAACCAGCAACAGACGCATGCTTTAATCCTCCAGCTCTTGTTCTAGGATGATGCCGCTTATTGCATCGATCTTATACTCCCAGACTCGCCCATCCTGATCCAGCCATTCAATCTCATACTGGTACCCCTCATACTCCTGCTCCAGCTCTACCTCGAGGATTGCTCCTACACGAACCTCATCCAGCACCTGCAGAATTTGCTGTAGAGGGAGGATCTCTCTCGCTTCAATTAACTGTAGTGACATATGGTGGTCGTTGTCAGCCAAAATTGCTTTAGGAAGCATGGCCACCAGCCATGCAAAAGTGCGGAAAATCCGCAGTACTACTCTTTTATTAGTCATCGTAATCACGGTCACGAACATATCCAGGAATCAATACATCATGTTCATCATAGAGTCCTCTGCGAGCTCTCTGATGGCAATGATCACAGTTACCGATGGAGCCCACTTTTGAATTTCCACTTACCATCCGGGGTGGGATTTCGCTATGCTCATGGAGAAAATATTGTGTTTCAGTTACCCGTATAGGCAGCGGATAGTCTTGTTGAGAGGCCATAATCTTATTGGGTAGCCCGAAGTTGATTTGCCCTGCTGAGTTATCCAACAGAAAATTCTGTATTTTGATTCGCTCACCTTGTTCCAAGGACACATTTTCACTGAAATGATCATCCAGACTGGTTATGATTTGCTTCCAGCTGAGTGCCGGTAATAATCCCGGTTGATAGGGAAAGTGACAACTACCGCACTCTTGTTCGTAGAGTTTTAGGTCGGTAGGAGCAACTCCAGATTGAGGAGGAGTGAGCCAAGATCTTATCCACGCAGAGATCCCATCATCACCATCAGCCAGTAAATTACCGCTAAGTAGGGAAAGCCCCAGCACCAGCATCGCCGCTTGTAGTCGTCTACTACTCATAATCATTGGGACTCACATAATTCAGAGATTGCTATGACTGTTTTCAGCTTAATTTCAGATTGGCCACATATACTGATCAATAACAATGGTGACACAGCATTCACAATATTGGAATGGAGTATTTGAAATGTTAAACCAAATGACTCAACCGCCAGAGAACTTCAGCAAACAAGAGTCAAAGGTAAGAGTATGGGATATCCCTGTACGATTGTTTCACTGGACCCTGGCCAGCTGTTTCATTGTAGCCTGGCTCACGCTCGATAATCGTTACCTGGATATTCATGTTTTTGCCGGCTATCTGATGGGCGGACTGATTCTATTCCGTCTGCTGTGGGGTTTCATTGGCAGCCCTTATGCCCGGTTCCGTAACTTCACATTCAGCAGGCTTGAGGTGTGGGATTATCTGAAAGGGGTACTACATAGACACCCTCCCCGCTTCCTCGGACATAACCCGGCTGGTAGTTGGGCCATCCATTTGCTGCTGGGTATAGGGCTGTCGATCATAATTAGCGGTCTACTGGGATTTGGTGGTGAGGAGCAACAGGGGCCGCTGGCAGGATGGCTGAATTATCCTCAGGGTGAACTAATGCTTGAGTTTCATGAGTGGTTGTCCTGGCTGATGCTGGTGATGGTCATTATCCATTTGATGGGTGTCTTGGTAGAGAGTCTGCTGCACCAGGAGAATCTGGTGGCTGCCATGTTGACCGGATTCAAACCGTCTGCAGTTGACGCAGTTTCCTCCGCTTCCCACTGGAAGATTGGCTCCGCCATGCTGGCTATTATTATCACAGTCAGCCTGTTCTGGTTTCAGGGCTATCTGACAGAGACACCTGAGAAGCGCTATCAGCCTTTTTATGGGTCAGCACTGCCCGACAATCTGCTATGGCGTGAAGAGTGCGGTGCTTGCCATCTCGCCTTCCATCCCAGCCTCCTGCCTACCCGATCCTGGAAAGCCATGATGGAGGGGCAGGTCTCTCATTTCGGAGAGGACCTGTTTCTGGAGCAAAATATCGTAAAAGAGATTGAGCCCTTTCTAGTGAAAAACGCTGCGGAACAGGAGGCAACCGAAGCGGCCTGGAAGATCAACCGCAGTATACCGAAGGCAGAAACGCTGCTGCGTATCACAGAGACACCATACTGGATAAAGAAGCACCAGAAGATCTCTGATGCAGTATGGGGGCACCCAAAAGTCAATAGCAAGGTTAATTGTGCGGCCTGCCATATAGATGCCGAGGTAGGCACCTTTGAAGATGCCGCCATGCATCTTCCAGATGACATTGAAGCAACGGCAATAACTGAATAGGAGCAATTTTTTTGCCTTTACAAGATAAATTGCAGGTTATTTCAGCTTTAATTCAGCTTTCTTCAGTAATCTTATTGCTAAGGTCAACGACCTACAGAGGTTCCCTAACAGATAAATGAGGGGTTATCATGAATAGAAAATTTATAGGCATTACAGCATTATTGGTTGTGATACCGCTCTATGCTCAGGCCGATGCAGTGTCAGAACTGGAGGCCAAATACCAGAGCCAGGGGGGCGGACCGTTCAGTGCTGCCGCAGGAGAGGCATTGTGGAACAAAACCTTTATCGATGCCAAGACCGGTAAAGGGCGTAATTGCACCACCTGCCACACCACGGATCAGACAAAGTCGGGAAAACATGCACGTACTGGCAAGGTGATTAAACCCATGGCCCCTTCAGTGAACCCAAAGCGTCTTACCCAAGCAAAAAAGATCAAGAAGTGGTTTATTCGTAACTGCAAATGGACCCTGGGCCGGAAGTGTAGCGCTCAGGAAAAGGGCGACGTGCTCGCCTTCCTCAAAAGCCTATAACTAATCAATCAGAGGTGTATTATGCAATGCAAAGCAATGATTTCTTCTATGTTAATAGTGTCAGCCGCCATGTTTGGAACAAGTGGTGCTGCACTGGGTGACGACCATAAATTCAACTTCTTCAGACAGATGTTTGGTGGGGGCAAGCCGCCGGGGGTGGCACCCGTTAACAATCCCGTATATATGGAGGAGTGCGGCAGTTGTCACTTCCCCTACCAGCCGGGTCTGCTACCGGCACGTTCCTGGAAAAAGGTTATGGCTCAACTTGAAGAGCACTTCGGAGAGAATGCGGAGCTTCCGTCAGAGGACGCCAAAACCCTCACCGATTATCTGCTGAAAAACGCAGCCGATGATGCTAACTTCAAGCGTTCAAAAAAGATCATGAGAACCCTTTATCCCGATGACACCCCGCTACGCACCAGTGAAACCCCTTATTTGATGAAGAAGCATCGTCAGCTATCACCCAAGATGGTACAGAACAACCCGGATGTGGTATCAATAAGTCGATGTAAAGCTTGTCATAAAAAGGCTGAAACCGGTTCTTTCAGTGAAAGAGAGATCCTGATTCCTGGCTTTGGTGCTTGGGAAGACTAAGGATGGTCTGCCCCCTCCATTAGTAAAATTTTCAGGGTTACTCCAAAACCACCAAATTTGGGCTGCAATCCCCCGTATTTGTACTGTTTTTCCCGTTTTTCCTACATCTTGGCACCATCAGGACATACTGATCCCTCAGATCAGCAATCTCCGTCTGCACATAAAGTAACTAACTCGCGCCCGGAAGGTAAAATGTGACACCAAAGAAAAAGGAGTCAAAAAAGACTCCTTTTATCAGTAAGTTACAGCATTATTCGGTAACTTTTAATTGGCGCGCCCGGAAGGATTCGAACTTTATCAGATCGCATCTAACCAATTGATATTATTGTCTTTTTTAGCATGCAAGCCTGAACACTAACGACAATATCAGACAATAAACTTCAATAGGTTACAAAACCGTGTGGCACCAATGTGGCACCGTTCCGGACGGCCGGCTTATGCCTATTATACCTAACCACCCTCAGAAATGGGGGTGGTTTTCTTGCTGTTAGCGGGAACCACCAAGAACGGTCCAAAGCGGCAGTCTACATACAATCCAACCAACGTATACTCACAACAATACCAGCTTACTTCGCCCTTTCGTAATAATACGTAATAAAACACTTTATCAGTTAACTTGATACGTCGGTCAATGAGTTATGCTCGAATCTGGTGTTTGAGGGGTTGAAATCAGGCGGCGTATCTGG
>CALEHW010000004.1 GCA_937877715.1 uncultured Methylophaga sp.
AGACTCAAGCGGCAGATGGATGACGGACAACTGGGTAAACAGATTCAAAGCTGCCAGCAGCAATGAGAAGGTTAAGGTGTTCATCGTTGTAACTGTTGTAGTGCTGATGATTTACGAGATGACATGATTCCTACAGGTATTTTAGGAGGGGTAGGTGGGGTACTGTTACGTACTGCCACTACCGTGCTGCTTAACTCCCAGAAGGATAAGCAGGAGCGCAGGATGGCCCGTGCAGCCAACAACCGCAAGATGGATGCGTTTGATCGCGGATCAGTAAAAGAAGCCAGACAGCACAACTCAGTATGGGCTAATATATTCCGGCTGCTGTTCTTGGCGGGGCTGCTGTTTGCAACTGCTTATGCCCCGTTCATCATCTCCCAACTTCCGGATGTGAATATCACCATGGCGTACAAAGAGATCGTCCCCGGCTTCCTCTGGCTTGATGACTATGAGAAGATGAAATTCAAAGAGATAAGTGGATTTATCATCCTTGCGGAATACGCAGAGGCTTTTGCCCTATTCGCAGGGTTTTTGCTAGGACCTAGAAGTCGGGCGTGAGGTAATAGTGTATACTAGAGAATAATTAATAGAGAGATAATATATTATGGCATCTACATATTCAGATAATCTTCGCATAGAATTACAGACGGATGGGGAAAATTCCACAACATGGGGGAGTAAGACCAACGATAATTTAAAGCTGTTGGAAGATTCAATTGCTGACGTTAAAACAATAATTCACGGTGATACTCCGGATTATACTCTGACAACAGTAAATGGTGATGAAGATGAAGCTCGGTCTATGGTGTTAGAGATCGGAAGCAGTTTAACAGCTGATCGAAATGTCATTGTTCCAACACAAACTAAACTGTATGTAGTCAAGAATGGTACAGCTGGGGGTTTTGCCGTAACTGTTAAAACATCTGCAGGCACTGGGGTTACTATACCTAACGGGCTCAAAGAACTTATCTATTGCGACGGAAATAACGTAGTAAGTGCGATAGATACATTGGGAGGGTTAACCGCGACTATTGCGGAGCTAAATATTCTTGACGGTGTAACGACTACAACTACAGAGCTAAATTATCTCGATATTACAACGCTAGGTACGAGTGAAAATAGTAAAGTAGTTACACAAGATGACTCTGGAGCAATTGTACTTGGTGCCACTGATGGGGATCAAACAATAGATATTGCCTCTCATGACCTTGTGGATGGAGGGCTTAAACTTGCAGGGACTTTGGTAACAGCGTCAGCAGCAGAATTAAACTATTGTGTTGGTGTAACTTCTGCTATTCAAGATCAATTGGATGCTATCCCTCCCGCATACCCAGTAGGATCTATTTTCACTACAGTAATAGCCTACGCAGACTCAGCAGCAGTAGTGGCTGCAATTGGTGGTACTACTTGGGAAGCATTTGGTGCAGGTAAGGTTCTCATTGGTGTAGACAGTGAAGACACTGATTTTGATGTTGTTGAATCAAGTACAGGTTCAGCAGGTACAGGCGGCACTAAGACACATACCTTGACTGAGGCAGAGATGCCGAGTCACAATCACATTGTCCCTCATACATATGGAGCGACATCGCAATATTCTGAAACGGTCATCAACTGGGTAAGCGCCATAGGTACTACCACCATCAAATCAGGGCAAGGCGAATCTGTTACTCATGCTAATAAATACTCAACATATGTAGGTGGCGACTCCAGTGAAGGGGATACAACAGCAGGCACCACCAGTGCACACAACAACGTACAACCATACATCACAGTATATATGTGGAAGAGGACAGCGTAAATTCGCATGCCCTATCAACGCCTAACATTTCGCCCAGGTATTAACAAAGATGTCAGCTCTTATGCAGGAGAGGGAGGGTATCGTGAGTCTGATAAAGTACGTTTTCGTCAGGGGCTACCTGAGAAAATAGGCGGGTGGGTCAAGTATAGTAATATTGATAGCACCGGGGACATTGATGGTGTGCCTACAGCTATACTTCGTTGGCGACAAAATAATGGTATTTTTAATACCGCTATTGCCACAAACACTTCGATATATATCGAGCAGGGGGGAACCTACTACGATATAACTCCTACTACGGATTATGCCGCTGGAGAATCTGTCGGTACCTATGGTTTAGGTTGGGGGGCCGGAGCTTGGGGAGACTCTACCTGGGGTACACCGCGTGACTCTTCAAACATCGCACTTCATCCTCGTACATGGTCTTTAGCACTATGGGGAGAAGATTTGATATTTTGTTACAGGGGGGGTTCGGTCTATACTTGGGACGCAAGTTTGGGGGCGGGGACAGCAGCTACTCTTATTACTCAAGCGCCAAGTCCTGTGGACCATTTGTTTGTGACAAGCCCTGATAGACATCTAGTAACGCTGGGTGCAAGTTTAACAGGGTCTCAGAACAAGATGGAGGTGACATGGTGTTCCCAAGAAGATTTCGAAACATGGGCACCTTTAGCTACGAACACAGCGGGTTCTCAAGTTTTATCAAACGGTAGTGAAATCATAGGTGGTATAACCTCAGATGGTCAAAATCTAATCTGGACGGATGTGGATATGCACTCCATGTTGTTTATTGGTCCACCTTATACCTTTGGTTTTCAACAGGCAGGGACAAATTGCGGATTGGTCGGGCCCAATGCTCGTGTGGTGTTTAACAACACAACCTTCTGGATGGGGAATGGTAATTTCTTTATTTATCAAGGTGGAGTGAGTGTACTCCCTTGTACATTGTTAAGTCATGTATTCGAAGATATTAATCTATTACAAAGAAATAAAGTGTTTTGTGGCCTAAATTCTGAGTTTAATGAAATTACATGGTTTTATTGTTCTGAGTCATCTGTAACCGTGGATAGTTATGTTACTTACAATACAACTGAAAAAGTGTGGTACCCAGGAACCATGGATCGAACAGCCTGGATTGACCGGGGAGTGTATAATCACCCGTTGGCTACAAACAACGCAGGGCAAGTCTATGAGCATGAAAACGGAGTGGACGATGATACAAGCGCCATGACCTCTTATATTGAATCTTCGGACTTTGATATAGGGGAAGGAGACCAATTGATGCTGGTGTCTAAAGTGATTCCTGATTTTAGTCAATTAACAGGGACTGTGGATATCACCTTCAAGAGTCGCAGGTACTCACAAAGTGCACAAATTAGTGGGTTGGCACACACCATAACCCCAACTACTGAAAAAATATCTACCCGATTCCGAGGTAGGCAATTGGCAGTCCGTATTGAAAGCAATGCCCTTGGGGATGATTGGCGATACGGCGTTCCTCGGATAAATTTACAACCTGACGGGGAGCGATGAATGGCACAATTACCAGTAGGTCGGCTACCTCGGGTAGATGTTGAGTATAACCCCGACCAATTTAACAAATTGGTTACAGCATTGGAATTGGTCTTGCGTCAAATTGACACAGATTCATTTCGGTTAGGAACACAACGAACTCCCTCAAGTACTAGTGAAACAGGGCGTTTTGGTGATATAGTGTATGATAGTGATTACATATATATTTGTACAGATACAGACACATGGAAACGCACAGCGTTGAGTATTTTTTAGGATATAATTATGACTTGCCAAGACAAACTATTACAACTTCAAATTGATGAAAGACATAAACATGCCCTTATGTCTTTTTGTTCTTTCCCCGAGAATCAGCAAACTTGTCAAATGCTTTGTGAAGCATCTCCTGGTGAGATTATTGAACTGTTTGCTCAAGCTGAGACCACCCTGCAACGAGTTTCACAGGAAGGATTACCCGAGGAATTGTTGGCAGGTTTATCTCAGCAGATACCTGAATTTGCACAAACTCAAACTGTTATGGGTAAGCCCCAAAGTTTTGCCGCAGGGGGGATTGCTTCTGCAGGTAGGTTCAAAGATAATCAGATAGTCCATGCTCAAACAGGAGAGATGGTTGTTCCTGTTCGGGTTCTTCAACAGAACCCTGCCCTGCGGCAAGGGATAACTCAGGCGATTCAAGCTCAGGGTGTAGATCCTGAACGGTTTGTAGTCGGTGGTATTGGGTCATATAATCCTCGCACTGGTGCGCAAGAATTTGGATTGGGAAGTTTTCTCAAGAAACTAGCACCCATCGTTCTTTCAATAGCGGCACCTTACCTTGGTCCGACTCTCTTTGCTGGAACAGCTGCTGCGGGATGGTCAAATATGGCTTGGTCTGCGATAGGTTCGGGGTTAGGGACTAAAATTGCTGGAGGAAGTTGGGAGGATGCACTTAAAGCAGGGGCGACTTCGTATGGTCTGAGTAAATTCTTGGGAGGTACCCCTGCTGCCGCTAGTACACCAACCCCACCTTCGGCCTCTGTAGAAGTGGGACCTGTTGCAGAGGTCCCTAGTTCTTTTATCTCTGCAGACCCCGGAAGCGCCGCAATTGGAGAAGGATTTATGGCAGCCCCAAAGGCAACACCCCCTATAACAGTGGGTGGTAGCCTAAGCCTGAATGCGGCTCAAGATGTAGGTTTACCAGCACTCGTAACACCCCCACCAGTTGCACCGGTTGTACCGGTTGCACCGGGAACACCGGTTGCGCCAGTTAGTTTTTTTGACAACCCTTTAAAGTGGGCAGGTCAAAACAAGGTTAAGGCAGGTTTAGGACTACTGGGCGTGGCGAGTGCGCTTGAAGAAGTACCGGTGGAAGCGCCCCCAAGGTGGGCGGAAGGTTCTCAATATGGGGATAAACCCTACGAGAATTTGTCGAAGGGTGAATTTTTCGCTGGAATAGGCACAACAGGGCCAGGTTCTCCCGGAGAGCCTGTTTTAGTTAACCCTTCGTCTACCGCAGGCATCGTCCCTATAGCACAACCATATCGAGATGATCCCTCTAATGTTGACCTTGTACCACCTGAGGTCCCCTATGTTCAACCAGTCCCCTATGTTCAACCAGTCCCCTATGTTCAACCAGTTGCCCCGGGGGGCATCGTTCGCTCGAGAAGAATAT
>CALEHW010000005.1 GCA_937877715.1 uncultured Methylophaga sp.
GGGGGGGGGGGGGGGGGGGGGGGGGGGGGGGGGGGGAGGGGGGGGGGGGGGGGGGTCCAGGAATACCAGTCCGCGGTAGCGTCCAACTCCGTGGTCCAGATGAACCACGGGGTCACCAACCTTGAGCTCAGAGAGGTGGTGGATAACCGCATCTGCACTGCCCCCACCTTTTCTGGAGCGGCGTCGACGCTGCAGAACCTGCTCTCCAAACAGCTGTGGCTCGGTGATGACGGCAATTGATTGGGTCTCCAGCAGGAGCCCCTCATCAAGTGTGGCGACCAGAACAGAGAGGGGCTCCTGCCCCTGCAGGAACTGATCCCAGTTGGTTGCCAGATGGGGATGGATGGCACGAGCCCGAAACATCTCCAGCAGTGCCTCACGTCGCCCTGCTGATTCGGCAGCGATAACGATGCGGCCACTAAATTGATCCATGAATCTGGTTAGACGCTGCAGTGGATTATCACTACGGGGGTCCATCCCCAGCTGCATCGGCTTGCGACTTGATAGGTTGAAGTGTCCCTGACGCGGCTCTGTCTCGAAATGTTCAAGCTGTGCAACCGGAGAGCATTTGATTGCAGCAAACAGCTCGTCGCTCTTCAAGAAAAGTTTTTCCGGCTTCAGCACTGAGCGGTGTTGATCAAATGACTGATCCTGGTGACGTTCACGAATCTCCTCTCGGAACTGGTTGGCGCTGCTTTCGATCCCCTCGCCGCAGACCAGCAGGTGGTTCTCCGGAAGGTAGTCGAAGAGGGTTACGGTCTCATCAAAAAATAGTGGCAGGTAGTACTCGATACCGGACGGGGCAAGCCCCTGGCTGATGTCACGATAGATGGAGCTGTTCTGGGGATCGCCCTCAAACATGCTGCGCCAGGATTGACGAAAGTGGCGAATCCCATCCTCACCCAGCGGGAACTCCCGAGCTGGTAACAGATGGATTGCGTTGACCTCCTCTATCGTGCGCTGGGTCTCAGGATCAAACATTCTCAAACTCTCGACTTCATCACCAAACAGGTCGATACGGTAGGGGGCATCTGCCCCCATTGGAAAGAGATCGATAATGGAGCCCCGGAATGCGTACTCTCCATGCTCGATCACCTGAGAGACTGAGTGGTAGCCGCTGTGCTCTAGGCGCAGTCTGAATTCATCTCGATTCAGCCGCTCACCGGTGGAGAGGTTGAAGGAGTGGAGATCAACATACTGTTGTGGTGGTATGCGCTGCATCACTGTCGGAACCGCCGCCAGTATTATCCCCTGTTGCATAGCAGGGAGTCTGGTCATCACCTCTAGGCGGCGTGAGGTGATATCCGGATGGGGTGAAAAGCGGTCGTAGGGGAGAGTCTCTTGGTCCGGGAAGGTCAGTATCGGCAGCGAGCCCCCGCCCCCATAAAATCGTACCTCCTCCTCAAGACGGTTGAGAGTTAGGGTATCCTTGACCAGCACCAGAAGCGGGCCATCTGCCACTGCTGCTGCACGGGTGATGAGCAGACCGCTGGCACTTCCATAGAGTTGAGCCCAGTGAATTCGGTCACCATCACCCTTGGGGAGTGGGGGGTAGAGAATGGAGGTAGTGGAGGGGGTAGCCATCTGCGCATTTTAACTGGATCCACGATTAGAAACGCGAAAAATAGGACCCTTCATGTATACTGCAGCGATGATTCGAAGACTGGAATTCCGTATTGGCTTGCGCTATACGCGGGCACGACGAAAGAACAACTTTATCTCCTTTATCTCTCTGACCTCTATGTTGGGGATTGCGCTGGGCGTGACTGCCCTCATTACCGTGCTCTCTGTAATGAATGGCTTCGAAAAGGAGCTGCGTGAGCGTATTCTGGGGATGGCGGCGCATGCCAGTCTGTTGGGGCTGGATGAGACGCTGCCACGTTGGAGGGAGGTGGCTGAGTCCGCAATGGAGCATGATCAGGTATTGGGTGCCGCCCCCTATATTGAGGGGCAGGGGATGCTGAGTCGTGGTGAGCGTGCGCTTGGAGTTATGGTGCGTGGCATTGATCCGGTTGAGGAGCGCAGGGTATCTGAGGTTGGGGGTCAGATGGTGGCTGGTGAGCTGGAGGCTCTCAATAAGACTCGTTTTGGCATAGTTTTGGGGACTGAATTGGCAACAAAACTGGGGGTTACGATGGGGGAGAAGGTCACCCTGATGGTTCCGAAGGGTAGTGTGACCCCGGCTGGTCTGGTGCCACGAATGAAGCGTTTTACGGTGGTTGGGCTGTTTGAGGTGGGGATGTATGAGTTTGATAGTGGTCTTGCTCTGCTCTCCATCAGGGATAGTGCCAAGCTGCTGCGAATGGGGGAGGATGTAACTGGTGTACGCCTGCGTCTGACTGATATGTTTCGTGCGCCTCAGGTGAGCAGGGAGATAGCAGATGATGCAAATCGCGCATTTCGGGTCACTGACTGGACCCGACAGCATGCCAACTTTTTCCAGGCAATCCAGATGGAGAAACGGGTGATGTTCATTATTCTGATGCTGATTGTGGCGGTTGCTGCCTTCAATATCGTCTCTACCATGGTGATGGTGGTTACCGACAAAGAGTCTGATATAGCGATTCTTCGTACTCTGGGAGAGCGTCCCCGCGACATTCTCACCATCTTTATTGTTCAGGGGACGGTGATAGGAGTTGTGGGAACCCTGCTTGGCGTCTTGGGTGGAGTCTCTCTGGCGCTCAATGTGGAGACCATTATCCCGGCAATTGAGCAGTGGTTCGGGGTGCAGTTCCTTGCAGCTGATATCTACTATATAAATGCTGTTCCCTCGGATATGCGCTGGTCAGATGTGACCATGATTGCTACGGTTTCGTTGATATTGAGTCTGCTGGCAACTATCTATCCGGCCTGGAAGGGATCAAGGGTGCAGCCTGCGGAGTCACTACGTTATGAGTGATTCAATATCTTCTGTTGTTTCACTGGTTTTGCAGTGTCGTCAGATATCCCGCAGTTTTGATGATGGTAGCAGCAGGGTTGATGTTCTGCGTGGAGTTGATATCTCTCTGGATCGAGGAGAGAAGGTGGCTATTGTTGGTGCCTCTGGATCAGGAAAATCTACACTACTTCATCTGATGGGTGGGCTGGACCAACCAACCACAGGTTCAGTAGAGGTGGAGGGGGTTGATTTGGCCTCACTGTCAGAGAACCGAAGAAGCCGTATGCGTAACAGGACCCTCGGCTTTATCTACCAGTTTCACCATCTGTTACCGGAGTTTACTGCTCTGGAGAATGTATCCATGCCGCTACTGATCAGGCGTATCCCAAGAGCAGAGGCAGAGCAGCGTGCAGCCGAGATCCTGCAGCGGGTTGGATTGGGCCATCGTCTCGACCACAGACCACCAACCCTCTCTGGTGGTGAGCGCCAGCGGGCAGCTGTGGCACGTGCCCTGGTGACCCGTCCACAGGCCGTGTTGGCCGATGAGCCTACGGGCAATCTGGATCGGGAGAGTGCGGAGCAGGTCTATGATCTGATGCTGGAGCTCAACCAGGAGGCGGGGACCAGTCTGGTTCTGGTTACCCACGACCAGGAGCTGGCCAGCCGCATGGATCGGGTAATGCAGCTGGTGGATGGGGCGCTGGTCAGTCTCTAGCGTCGCCTAGCGACGACGCTGCAACTGTCTTCTCTTCCACTGCCGTCCCACATGCCAGATCCAGAAGGTACGTATGCCGTAATACCCGGCTACGGCGCTCACAGTCCCATTGATCAGACACCCTAACAGAAATGGTTTCCAGATCAGTGGCAGGATATCCTTCAGCCACTGGTAGGACTGCGCAAATTCGATATTGATCGGTGGCGTACCCAATATCCCGGCACCAACCCAGTAGGCTAACCAGAATAGAATCGGCATGGTTATGGGGTTGGTGATCCAGACCAACCCTACAGAGATTGGCAGATTGACTCTAAAATAGATGGCAGCAGCTGCAGCCAGTACCATCTGGAATGGGATTGGCACCCAAGCTATGAACAGGCCGACACTGAATGCCCCGGAGATGGAGTGGCGGTTAAGATGCCAGAGATCAGAGGAGCGCAACAGAGAGCCGAAGATCTGCAGGTGCTTATGCTCCTTCACCCTCTGGTGATCTGGCATATACCTCTTTATGATATGTTTCGGCATTCTCCGAGAGTATATCAGTACAGATAGATATTGCATGATACAAATCAAGCTTTTCAAAACGTTCTCACCAATCGTACTGGTTGTGGTTCCGCTGCTCTGTGGGGTGGTGCTGCTGTTTCATCAACCAGAGCTTCCCCCGCCACTGCTGGCAGCAGTCCTGCTGCCGCTTGCGGTGGTCTCCTGGAGGATTCGCCGGCTGCGCCCGCTATTCTGGTTGGTTGCCGGATTTGTCTGGGCAGCCTTTATGGCTGATCTCCGTCTTTCATTGACTCTGGCAGATGAGTGGGAGGGAGAGGATCTGCAGCTGGTTGGTGAGGTGGTGGATATCCCCAGGCTACGGGAGAACAGCTCCATCCGTTTTTTGTTCCGGATTGAGTCGGCTCAACTGGATGGGGTGCAGATAGATTTTCCTGCACGGGTGCGGCTTGGCTGGTACCAGGATCCGCTGCCACTGCACGCCGGGGAGAGGTGGTCACTACGGGTCAGACTCAAACAGCCACATGGATTTCGCAACCCAGGAGGGTATGATTGGGAGCGCTGGTTGTTTCAGCAGGGTATTCGTGCCACCGGTTATGTGCGCAGGGATGGGGAAAACCGTCGTCTACAGAGAGCATCACCGGGACTGCACCCACTGCGGGAGGATCTATCCAGATGGATATCGCAACAATCGGAACATGGAGGAGTGCTGGCAGCAGTTGCGGTTGGTGATCGTCAGGGGATCAGTCAGAGGGAGTGGGATTTGTTTCGCCAGACCGGTACCAGCCATCTGATGGCGATATCGGGACTCCATGTGGGGCTGGTCTCTGGGCTCCTCTTCTTCCTCATGCGTTGGCTCTGGTCACTATCGGCCCGACTGCCGCTTCTGCTGCCAGCCCAGCAGATGGGGGCAGTGGGTGGGTTTGTCGGGGCCTTAGGGTATGCAGCAATGGCCGGTTTTGCGATTCCAACCCAGCGTGCACTAGTGATGGTGTCGGTGGTGATGGCGATGATTCTGTTTCGCAGGGCGGTGACCCCATGGAGCGTCTACTTTACGGCGCTACTGGTGTTGCTGTTGTGGGATCCATTTGCGGTTCTTTCGGCCGGATTCTGGCTCTCTTTCGGGGCAGTGGGGTTGATTCTCTACGGCCTTGGTGGTCGAGATCCGTCAGAGTCGAGGATTCGGACAATGGTTCGTATTCAGCTGGTGTTGTCCATTGGCATGTTGCCGATGCTGCTCTTCATGTTTCGTCAGGGATCACTGGTTGCACCGCTTGCCAACCTGCTGGCTGTACCCTGGGTCAGTCTGGTAGTGGTACCGCTGGATCTGTTGGCAGCAATATTTCATCTGCTCTCTATTCCAGGAGCAGAATTGTTGCTGGGGGTTGCCGACCGGATGTTTGGATTGGTCTGGCCGCTACTTGAGTGGCTTGGGGATCTTGAGCTCTCCCATTTCCGCTTCCACCAACCTGATCTCTGGGTGGTTCTGGTCGCTATGGTAGGGGTGCTGTTGCTGATTTCACCAACCGAGTCTGCGAGTCGTCCCGAACAGCCGGAGGCTGGTAGCGAAAGCGAGCGCCGAGGTTACGCTATGGCAGGGGTAAAACGGTGGCTTGGTGGTTTTGCCCTGCTTCCTCTGCTGCTGTTGATGCCAGAGAGACCGGATGTCGACAGGGCGTGGGTTACGGTGCTGGATGTGGGGCAGGGGCTTGCAGTAGTGGTAGAGAGCCGGAACAGGGTGATGGTCTACGATACCGGAGATAGATTTAGTGATACATTTGATGCGGGCAGCTCCGTGGTTGTCCCTTTCCTCGAGTCTCGGGGATGGAAGGGGGTAGACCTTCTGGTGATAGGCCATAGTGATCGTGACCATATAGGGGGGCTGGAATCGCTACTGGATTCACTTCCGGTAACAGAGTCCATCTCCTCCGTGCCTGAACTTGTGGAGGGTGCTAGCAGCTGTCTCGCTGGGGATCGATGGCGGTGGGATGGGGTCTCGATTGAGGTGATCCACCCACAGCGCAATAACAGATTTTCCGGCAACAACAGCTCTTGTGTAATCCGGGTGGAGGCTGGTGGAGAATCAATCCTGTTGCCGGGGGATATCGAGAGGGGTGCGGAGCGGCTACTGATCTTGGAGCAGCCAGATCTGCTTAAGGTGGATGGCGTTGTGGTCCCACACCACGGCAGCAAGACATCTTCCACCCCCGAGTGGCTGGATGCGGTTGATCCCCGCTGGGCTGTTTTTCCAGTAGGTTATCGCAACCGTTACCGTTTCCCCAAAGAGGATGTGGTTGCGCGCTATCGTGAGCGTGGCATTAAATTTTGGGAGAGTTCCCACACTGGGGCCCTGAGGTTTCATCTGGGGGCAGGAGAGTTGCCACAATCGTGGCGCCAGCTCAACCGGAGGATTTGGAGTGATTGAGTTGGTGTAGGGCATTGTGGTTCATGAGAAAAATGGTTTTATTGTCTGCAGCTTGCCATTAGACTGGGGGGCGACACTGTTGTTACTGTTGCGGCGGAACTTATAAAAGTTGGGGGGTTGTTACCTGAATGGCTGAATTGTTGATGAAGGGGGGGTGGTTGATGGTGCCGCTGTTGATGGCATCTGTCCTGGCTCTTGCAATTATTTCTGAACGTTACTGGGCACTGCGCAGAAGTGCAGTGGCCCCATCTCGTCTAGTAGAGCAGATTCTGGGTTGGCATCGGGATAACCGGCTGAATAATGACAATATCGCCATGCTCTACCACTCCTCGCCGCTGGGCAAAATGTTGGCTGCGGGGCTGGTCAACCGCAACCACTCGCGAGAGGTGATGAAGGAGAGCCTAGAGGAGTCTGGGCGTCATGAGGTACATGAGCTGGAGCGCTATCTGAGTGCCCTCGGCAGTATTGCGGCCGGGACCCCACTGATCGGTCTATTGGGGACGGTGATTGGGATGATCAAGGTCTTCGATGCCATCACCCTGGGGGGGGTAGGAGATCCTGCGGTGCTCTCTACCGGAATCTCCGAGGCACTGATTACCACTGCTGCCGGCCTGTCGGTTGCAATCCCCAGCCTTATCTTCTACCGCCTACTCAAGCGCAAGGTGGATGAGTTGGTGGTTGAGATGGAGCAGGCAGCAATTCGTGTGGTCGAGATCATCCACGGCGACCGTGAACCTACTGAATATGTGGATGAGCAACAGGATCTGGCAGGCTAGCGGTGAAACTCCAGGAGAGAAAGAGCGAGGAGTTGGATGTCAACATGACTCCGCTGATTGACGTGGTCTTTCTGCTGCTCATATTCTTCGTGCTTACCACAACTTTCCAGAAGGAGGCACGCCTGAAGGTTGACCTCCCTTCATCATCTGCTGCAGAACAGAACACGCTGCAGGAGCCTATCGAGATTACCATCTCATCGGAGGGGGAGATCATGCTGCAGGGTAGCGGTGATTGGCGCGCTCAACTGCAACAGTTTGCAGAGGGCGGTAGTGAGCATCAGCTGGTGATCCGTGCTGACAGTAATTCACCTCATGGGGCGGTGGTCCAGGTGATGGATGCGGCACAGCAGTTCGGCATCATCAATCTATCTATTGCCACCGAGAGCACTCATTGATAGAGCAGCTGGCTGAAGAGGTCTGGTACGGGAGGCGGCCAATCTCCTACCTGTTGCGTGCTCTGCTCGCCCCCCTGTCTCTGCTCTACTGTCTGTTGGTTGCCGTGCGTCGTCTGGGATATCGTAGTGGATTGCTCTACAGCAGAAGAGTATCACTGCCGGTTATCGTGGTTGGCAACATTACCGTTGGTGGCACTGGCAAGACCCCGCTGGTTATTGCCCTGATCCGGTTGCTACAGCAGCAGGGGTTTCGTCCTGCAGTACTAAGTCGGGGCTATGGACGGGAAGATGAGCAGAAGACTCTGCGTGTTGATATTGATGGCAGTCCCGCCGAGAGTGGAGATGAACCACTGTTGATTGCCAGAGAGAGTAGTGTGCCGGTCTACGTGGCGGCTGATCGCATAGCTGCTGCCGAACAGGCGATACTTGATAGGGAGTGCGATATCCTGATCTCTGATGATGGCCTGCAGCACTACCAGCTGCAGCGTAATATCGAGATAGCTGTCATTGATGGCGAACGACAACTTGGCAACCGCCTCTGTCTCCCCGCTGGCCCCCTGCGTGAGCAGCCATCCCGTCTGGAGGAGGTGGATCTGGTTGTGGTGAATGGGGAGAGTATGCAGCTACAACCACAACAGCTGTACAAGCTTGGGAGTGGAGAGCGGCGAGGGCTGGATTCACTGGCTGGAGAGTCAGTCCATGCAGTTGCCGGAATAGGTAATCCGGAGCGTTTCTTTACCATGCTGTCGGAGGCTGGGGTGGTGGTGATTCCCCATCCGTTTCCCGACCATCATCAGTATAATGATGGTGATTTCGTATCTCTGAATGGTGAGGCGAACCCCCTCCCCATACTGATGACTGAAAAGGATGCGGTAAAGTGTGAGCGCCTGGTTGGAAAAATTGCACAGGATATATGGGTAGTACCGGTGACGGCTGTTCTGGGCGATGCGCTCAAGACACTATTGGCAGAAAAAATAGAGGGAGTAAAAGATAATGTTGGATAAGAAGTTGCTGGATATTCTGGTCTGTCCGCTATGCAAGGGGCCGCTGGTTTACGACAAACCGAAACAGGAGTTGATCTGCCGTGCCGATCGGCTCGCCTATCCGGTTCGGGACGACATCCCGGTCATGCTGGAGGATGAGGCCCGTACTGTAACCCTTGAGGAGCTTGAGAAATAGCAGTGAGATTTACAGTCATCATTCCTGCCCGCTACAGCTCCAGTCGTCTGCCTGGCAAGCCCCTGCTGGAGATCAATGGCCGTCCCATGGTCGCCCATGTCTGGGAGAGGGCGCAGCAGAGTGGGGCGGAACGGGTAGTAATTGCAACTGATGACCAACGCATAGAGCAGGCAGTTCATGAGCTGGGTGGAGAGGTCTGCATGACGCGACCAGACCATGCATCAGGAACAGATCGGCTGGCAGAGGTTGCCACCCAGCTGCAACTTGGTGACGAGGAGATTGTGGTTAACCTGCAGGGGGATGAGCCGCAGATGCCGGCAGCGCTTGTCCGTCAGGTGGCTGCCGATATGGACGCACACCCGGATGCAGCAGTAACAACTCTCTACCAGCCAATAACCGACCCATCCGATATATTCAACCCCAATGCGGTCAAGGTGGTGGTCGATGAGCAGGGATACGCACTCTACTTCAGTCGCGCCCCGATTCCGTGGAATCGTGATACTTTCCAGAATCCATCCACTGCAAAGCCCACCATGCACCATCGTCATATTGGCCTCTACGCCTACCGTGCCGGCTTTCTGCAGCGCTATACCAGCTGGCCACCCAGCCCAATCGAGCAGCTTGAGTCACTGGAGCAACTACGGGTGTTATGGAAGGGTGAGAAAATTCATCTGACTGAAGCGGAGGAGGATCCGGGTCATGGTATTGATACCGTAGCAGATCTCGACAGGATAAGAGAAACAAAATGAATACTCCTGTATATCTTGCTGATATTCAAGCAGTAAAAGATAAACAGAAAGTCAAGACTGTAGTACGCGGGCACCCCAGAGAGCGTGAGGCCGCCGCCACCTATATTCTGGAGATGGCCAGTGGTTATTTTGGCTGGAATGAGGAGGCCATAAGCCGGGCCGATGCGATTGAAATCAAGCTGGGGCAATCGGCCAAGCCGGGGCTGGGTGGTGAGTTGCTGGGGGCAAAGGTGACAGCAGAGATTGCGGCGGTACGGGGGATATCTCCGGGCACAGCCGCGCATTCACCTGCACGCTTTCCCGATCTCGACTCGATAGAGCAGTTACGGGAGCGAATCAGCTGGATCCGCTCGCTGGACGGGGGGGGGATAGGCCGATTGGCATCAAGCTTGCGGCCAACCATCTGGGGTACTGTTTGCGTTGGGTTGTGAATACTACCGAGCCTGTAATACAGGAAAATGCCCGGTGGGAATTGCCACACAAGATGAGACCCTGCGGGCCCGCATGGATATCTAGACAGGATCAAAGCGGGTGGCAAACTTCTTTCTGGGGATGAGAGGTATCATCCAGACTCAACTTCACGTTATGGGGTTGAGAAAACTGTCAGAGCTGTCAGTGGATGATTTGATTCCGCTTAACAGTGATGCCAAGAACGCCATTAGACAGTAAAACACTGAACGTCCACACCAGTCGCT
>CALEHW010000006.1 GCA_937877715.1 uncultured Methylophaga sp.
CAAATCTCACTGCCGATACTTCCCCCTGCCCCAGTCACCATCACCACCTGGTCACTCACCTGTTCCTGTAGCAAGGACTCATCGGGTTCTGCTGGTTCCCGAGCCAATAGATCATCAATATCCAGCTCTTTAAGATCAGCCAGATCAGCCCGCCCCTGCGCCATATCCACTAGCCCTGGCAGAGTACGAATCCGTATTGGTAGTAAACGCAAGCGCTCCAGAATTTTGTTGCGCTCTTTCCGAGAGATAGAGGGAATAGCCATCAACAGATCGGTTATCTGCCTCTTCTCAACAAGTGGCCCTAGCTGATCCGCTGAAAGAATCGGTACCCCCATCAGATCTCGCCCCTGCATCTCAATAGAGTCATCCACAAAACCATAGAGCTTATACTCTCTACTCTGAGACAACCCAACCGCCAACTGTCGCCCTGCATCCCCGGCCCCAAAGATCACAACCCTAACAACTTCTACCTCTTGCTCATTCTCATCTTTATCATGTGCATGACTCAACAACCAGCGCATAAACATACGAGAACCACCCACCAACAGCAGGGCAACCATTGCATTGATCAGCACTACAGAGCGTGGAACCCCTTCAGCACCACTAAACAGCACCAACAGACCCCAAAGCACTGCATAAAGGGAGACTGCCTGCACCACAGACCAGGCAGCACGCATCCCCAGATAGCGGATGATTGCGCGGTAGAGGCCGAAGCGGACAAAGATGGGTATTGCGATTACAGGGGCCAACAGCACCAACCAGAAGATACTGTTTTCCAAGCCTTCATTAGGCCAATACCAGACACCCAGACGCAACGAGAAAGAGGCCCATAGCGCAACAATCAACAGAATAGCATCCGCTGATAACAGCATGATACGCTTCATCCAGCGTGGCTGGGCAACCAGTTTTGGTTGCAATAATCTCATTTAATGTGACACCCCATCTTTTCTCATCTTGCTAAACTTGCAAGCCTGACCCCGGTTGCCCCATCACCACCCAAGCCCATAGCGCCTGCTTGAATCACCAACTCCACTGACTCAGGAATGGTCATAAAATAACGAATCATATTAGCGTCTGTGACTGTTACTGGCCCGCCGGCTTTAATCTGTTGTTTAAACAAAGGGATTACCGAACCACTAGAACCCAGCACATTACCAAAACGCACCATCGTAAACTTTGTCCCACTCTGCTTAGCAGCCA
>CALEHW010000007.1 GCA_937877715.1 uncultured Methylophaga sp.
GTCGTTGTAGTGCTGATGATTTACGAGATGACATGATAGCTCTGCTCACCCATATCATACCGATTGCCCTCGGCTTCATTGGCAAACTACTTGCTCTGAAAGCAGAGGACAATAAGCAGAGACAGGAGATGATGATTAGAGCCTTAGCTGCTCAGAATCAATCGTTAGAACTGGCGAGAAAGTATGACACTCCAGCGGCTAATGCTAGTCGCCGATTGCTAATATGGTTCCTAATGCTGGCAATAGGGTTGTCAATGCTGGGCTATGTAATCTTTGGCGCACCTATCTTTGTTGAGCAGATGGTGAAAGACCCTTCTTTTTTCTTCGGTTTGATCGGAGGCAAGGAGCGTATGGAGTGGGTGAAGATTGAAGGAATCCCCTCGTTCAAAGAGCTGTTCACTTGGATGACAGTGATAATTGAGATGTACTTCGGAGCTAGTCTAGCAAGGCGTGGGTAACTGGTTGACAATTAAGCAAATATAGGTAAACTCAGGTTTAACTGTAGCTCCCAATAGGGATAAAGTTACTCTGAGAATTATGATTAGGAGTAATTATGACGTTTCGTGGGGCAATAAATAGCGTATTACGCAGACTGAGAGAAGACACTATCTCCAGTGATTGGTCAGGTGATTTAGTAGATGCCACTGGCATTACAGACTATCAGAAGCTAATTGGTGATTTTGTTAATGAAGTCAAGAGAGAGGTTGAAGATGCATGGGACTGGACATCTCTCAGAAGGACTCAAGCGATTACTACAGTCAGTGGGACTAAAACCTATACCATTACTTCCACCACACAGAGGACTCGTCTTCTAAGCGTATTGGAGCAGTCTGAGGGATATTTCCTAAAAAGCGTAGGTAATAACTGGATTAAAAGTACACAGTATCCAGCCTCTAGTGAGACTTCCAGTAAGCCTTATTATTATTCTCTCTCTAGCACTTCTAATGGTGTACTGGTAGTACAGCTATACCCAAAACCAGATAGTGTTTATAGTATAGATTTTAATCTAGTAGATCCACAGGATGACCTCAGCCTTGCTACAGACACTCTCAGCGTCCCAACTGAGCCAGTAATTCTAGGTGCTTGGGCTAGAGCTATCAGTGAGCGTGGTGAGGATGGAGGCAGTCAGTCAGGAGATGTATATGGTATGTACACCAAATCTCTCTCAGATCATATTGCTATCAACGCAAGTAACTATTCGGACGAGCTGACATGGGCAAGCAACTAACGCCTCTAGTTCTAAATAACATTGGCGTTTATGGGTTAAATACTCAGTCCAATGCTGCCTCAATGGAGCCTCAATGGTTGACTAAGGCAGAGAATATCATGCTTGACTCCGAGGGTAGAATTACTACCAGACAGGGTTTCAAACAAGTTAGTGAAGAGTTAGCGTTAGATGTACCAATAAAATCCATTGGTGAATATAGAGATGGGGTAGGAAATACTACTTTATTTATAGGTAGTGGAGCCAAGATTCACAAAGTAAATGAGGCTGAAACTCCTCACAACTTTGTAGAGCAAACATTCTCTGGCACACCTCAGACTATTACAAATAGTAACTGGCAGTTCACTAACTTCAATAATAAGTTTTATGGAGTACAGTCTAGTCATACACCAATTCAGTATGATGGTACAAGCTGGGTAGATGTGATTGATGTGGGAACAACAGCTACTGCTACGTCTACCATAACTGGTGACGCTGTAACTAGCATCGCTGTAGACACTGGAGGGTATGGATATACAGCCACCCCTACAGTTACACTCTCAGGTGGTGGTGGAACTGGAGCTACTGCTACAGCAACTATTAGTTCAACAGGCGTTGTAACCAGTATTGCGGTAGACGCTGGAGGTAGTGGGTACACATCAGCTCCAACTGTAGCCTTATCTAATGAGGGTTATGTGTCTCCAACCGGATTAACTACTTTCAACCCAAGCTGTATGCTCGGTGAGTATGGTCGCCTGTGGGTAGGAGGAGTGGCTGAAGAGAAGGATGTAGTTTACTACAGTGATACCCTAATAGGACATGACTTCAATGGTGGTTTAGCTGGATCAATTGATCTAAAGACTGTTTGGGGTGGTGATGAGATTGTAGCTATCTCTGGTTTCGTAGGTAAGCTAGTAATATTTGGCAAGAGAAATATTGTCATTTACGACAATCCGGACGATCCTACTAATATGTCATTGAATGAGCATATTGAAGGTATAGGCTGTATAGCTAGAGACTCTATTCAGAACCAAGGTGATGATGTTATCTTTCTATCTGAGTCTGGAGTTAGGTCTGTCAATAAGACTACAGAGCTGGATAAACTACCACTACAAGATTATAGTAAAAATATTAAGGATGAGTTATCAGCTCTAATTGTTAATGCAGATAGAGAACAAATTAAGGCGCAGTATTGTCTCTGTGGTGGTTTTTATGTCCTCAGTTTTACTGATCTAAATATAATATATGTCCTAGATTTCAAAGCTAGGAATGTAGACAATACCCCTAGAGTTACTAGATGGACTTTTCCTCAAACCAAACAACCTAAAAGCCTCCTAAGTACACTTGGAGGTAAGCTCTACATTGGACAGGGTGATACAACCTATCCTGCAAAGCTAAGTCTCTATGAGGAATATTGGGACAGAGAGAAGATAAACTCTACTTCTACATATGGTACTGAGGCTGCATGTAATGCTGCTGGAGGTGTTTGGAATTTAACCACGTCTAAATGTTGGACTGAGAGCGACAATAGCTACCAAGGGGCATTTAGAAGTGTTTGGCTAGACTTTGGGGTTGGTGGTATAGATAAGATCCTCAAGAGATTCTACGCTACAGTGAAGGGCGGCAAGGATATGGACGCCTCCTTAAGTTGGTTCAAGGACTATGGTGTAAGTAGTCAGTCAGCCGCTATTAACCTAACCCCTAAGACTGCTGGTAATGCTTTCCTCTTTGGTGCAGCAAATAGTCTCTTTGGTTGTAATACAAACTACAACTACACTGGAGTAGGTTACTGTAGTGACGGCATATATAACACTCAAGCAACCTGTGAGGCTGCTGGAGAGACTTGGAATACTGTAGCAGGGACCCAACCCACAGCTTGTAGTTCCAATCCAGCAACTTACTCCCCAATCTATGGTAGTGAAGAATATACAATCCCTCTCAGTGGCACAGCCAAGGCTCTCCAAATAGAGATGATAGGAAACATTAAAGGGCATAAAGCCTCTCTACAGAATATGGCAATAACAGCTAAGCAAGGAAAAATACGATGACTCAATATACACTTCAAGTCAATTGGGCTGGTAAAGATGCCCTATCAGATACAGATGTAGATAAAGTAGTTTCTGGCAGTGATTTTGATAAAGAATTTCAGGCAGCGAGAACAGCAGTTAATTCAAAGGCTGACCTAAATGGTAATCTTGCTGAGGATTTTAGTAGTAATAACTCTACAGTAGCGGGTGATCAAACGGTTACTGGAGCCGCCACACTCTCATCAACCCTAACCTTCGATGGTACTACTATAGATACCTTCAAGGATGAGGATGATCTGGTTAGTGATAGTGCTACAGCCATTGCTTCTCAGCAGTCAATCAAGGCTTATGTAGACTCCAAGACTATTAGAGTGCAGCATTTCACAGCAGATGGTACTTGGGACTGGGCAGCCGCTGGAGAGCCTGAGAGAGTATATGTAACCATTATTGGTGCCGGAGGAGGAGGTGGTGGTGGCCATTGGGCTACTGGAGGAAGTACCGCTACTGGCGGCGATGGAGGCACTGGGGGATATTACCATAGGGAAGAGGTATTGGTCTCAGCGGGTGTTACAGTAACTATTGGTGCTGGAGGCACTGGAGGCACACAGAAGCAATATAATCTTGGCCAAGCAGATAGTGGAGGGGATGGTGCAGATACCTCTTTTGGTACTTTAACCGCTACTGGAGGCACTGGAGGCACTGGGGGAAACCATACTACCGGACCGACAGTGCCTCCAGTGCTGCTTCCCCCAATAAACGGAGTTGATGGTACTGCTGGTACGGGAGGCTCGTTAAATATTAAATACTTTGGATCTCCAAATACTGGTGGTGAGGGGGGAGATGGTAATGATGCTGGAGATGATGGTCTCAATGGCCTAGTAATTATAGAGTGGTAACAGGAGAATAGTCATGGGTTTTGGATTAGGTAGTTTAATGGGTAGTCTAGGCGGCATGTCTGCTGGTAAGGGTTATAGTAAAGACTTAAAAGCAGCAGCAAAACAGGCTTGGCAGAGATCAGCTCCTTGGAATGTCTCAGGAATCTTTGGAGAATCCACTTGGGATCCAGATACAATGCAGGGAACAATGGAACTCTCTCCAGAACTACAGGAGCATTATGAGAGATCCCTTGGAAGAGCTGGAGATACAGCAGGTTTTATCTCTCAGTTTGAGGCAGATCCTTTTGAATCTCAACGTAGACTCTATGAGCAACAGAAAGGGCTCTTTGCCCCTCAGCAGCAGAGAGAACAGCTTGCTTTGGAGAATAGGTTAAGGGCGCAAGGAATGTTAACTGGAACTGGTGGACAGGAGAGGATGGGAACTCTGCTTGAGAGACAGCAAATGCAGGACTTAGCTAGACAGGTAGGTTCTATGGATCAAGTGCAGAATCTAATCAACGCCTATAGAAAGAGAGAGGCTGGAGATATTACTCAAGCTATTGGTCTTGGAGAACTACCTCTCAAGTATGGGCAGTTAGGAGTTGGCGCACAACAGCAGTCTGCTGCAACAGCTAGAGCCAATGCTAAACTGTTAGCTGAAGCTGCTAGGGTGAAGAGAGGTACTCAGGCTGCTTTCTGGGCAGATATGGGTAAAAAAATTAGTGATATGGATTTTGGAGGTGGAGGTTTTACCGCTGATCCCACATCAGTAGCTTCTCCCTCTGCTGGTTTTTGGGATGATGATTTAGGGATGTTCACTTCTTCTCCAATGCCCTCTACTTGGAGTTATTAAATATGGCAAATCAATCAGGACTTTTCGGTAGCATTTGGGATACTCAAGCTCTGGAACAACAGAACTTGGAAACCCAAGGAATGAATTGGGGTAATGTAAAGGATCCTATTATAGCTGCTGCTGGTATGGGTGGTGGTATGTTAGGTAGAGCTATTGGTAAAGCCTTTGGTGGTGTAACTCCTTTGGAGGCTAAACAACAGGCACTCCAAGGAGTAGCTGCACAATTCCCTGATCTTGATCCTGGAGATCCAGAACAACTCAGGCAAGTTCAGTCAGCACTTTGGCAGGCAGGGTTGTACGATCAGGCTACCGAGGTGGGGAATCAGGCTAATGAGATATACA
>CALEHW010000008.1 GCA_937877715.1 uncultured Methylophaga sp.
ATACAGCCAGTGGCATGTACTCCTTAAAGTTTAACACCACAGGTGCTAACAACACTGCTCTTGGTTATGCTTCTTTAGTTTTAAACACCACAGGTGCTTCAAATACAGTAATAGGCTACGCAGCAGGTGACAACATCACCACAGGCTCATCTAATATCATCATTGGTGCTAACGTAGATGCCCCATCTGCCACTGGTAGTAATCAGTTGAATATTGGTGACTGGATTTATGGTAGCTCTGGTAACATAGGTATTGGTACGAGTAGTCCTAGTTCTAAGTTAGATGTAGCTGGTAGTGTTACTTGTGATGGTATTAGTATTGAGGACAATGATAGCTCAAATCTAACACTCAAAGTCACAAACACAAGTGGCGTTCGAAATAATTATCTATACCTAAAAGATGGTTTGAGCTCTGAGGGGCATATTAGGTATAACCATTACAACAAGTTTCTTGATATTAATAATACTGAAACAAATGGTTGGTTGACACTTTCGACCGAGAACACAGAACGCCTACGCATAGACTCCTCTGGCAACGTAGGTATTGGTACGAGTAGTCCTAGTGGAAAGCTAGATGTCGCTGGGAGTGTTACGGCTTCAGGGTCTTTAACCGCTGCAACAGGGCATATATATCAAACATCTGATTATAAGCATCATTTCGATTATGGTGTAAGTGGTGATTACTATATCCAAAAGACCGGGACACGCTTGGATTATTATTCTGCCGGGGATCATAGTTTCACAGGCAATGTGATTACAAGTGGTACAGCTACAGGCGCAGATGACCAGTGTGAGTTAAGCTCAACTATTACTATACGTAGAGCTACTGGTGGTAGTAGGACTATGGCTACTTTTTACAATGGTGCTTCTGTGGTTGGCACTATTTCAACAAGCACTACAGCAACAGCTTACAACACATCCTCAGACTACCGTCTCAAAGAAAACGTAGTGCCTATGACTGACTCAATCACTCGATTGAAGTCTCTCAAGCCCTCTCGCTTTAACTTTATAGCAGATGCCGATACAACAGTTGATGGCTTCTTAGCACATGAGGCCGCAGAGGTGGTACCAGAGTGCGCCACAGGCACTAAAGACGCTATGCGTACTGAGGAGTATGAGATTACTCCTGCACTTGGTGATGTTTATATTCCAGCGGTTGAGGAGGTTACGGAAGAGCGCCAAGTTACCGAGACTGTAGAGACTGGAACTTACGTTAATCTTGCTGGTGAGACTATCACCGAGACTGCTGAGCAACCTGTAACAACCGAGGTGGTTAATACAGTCATTGAGCGTCAAGAGATTGATGGTGTGATGACAGAGGTTGAGGTACAGAAGATAACACAAGATCCAGTGATGGAAACGGTTGTAACTACTGAGGCAGCCGCAGAAGTCATTATTAAATCAGGTGTGGAGAAACCAGAAGAGGGCATATGGCGTGAGACTACTCCGGCGGTCATGGGAACTAGAGAAGTTCCTGAGATGCAGGGAATAGATCAAGGAAAACTGGTACCACTACTTGTTGCTGCGCTACAGGAAGCAGTGGCTAGGATTGAAACTTTGGAGGCGGCGTAATGACTGAATCATCGGATCACAGAAGGATGGAAATGCCTCAGTTTTCTGAGAAAGATATGCGGCGAATAATGGACTTACACCCAGCCGAAGTGGATGAGGAGGGCGTAGAGATTACCCTAGAGGTAATTGAGGTTACTGATGGTGCTGCTAAGGAGTAGGCAATATGTGGCTCATTTTAACAAGTTTAATAATCTGGGTAATTGCCATAACTACTTTTGCCATATGGTTTGAGGATCATATTGCGCAGTCAGATTATTATTCAGGCTGGGCTAGGATTAACAAGTTACCACACTATTTTAAGTAACTAAGGAGAGACGATGGAAGAGATAACAGCGGAAGAGATTGCACAACACTATTCAGCAGCAATAGATAGTGTCAACCTAATTAACACGGGGCAACCGGCAGATATGGATGATACAGAGTGGGCAGATTGTAAAGCTCGTAATGTTGAACATCTGAAAATTATGGTTGCAAAAGATTTTATGCAAGGTGAAGACCTCGCACCACTAAATGCTGCAATTGCAGCATAACAATGAAGGAGAAGTAACTATGTCTAAAACACAAAAAGACCAGACTATTAGCATTAACGATGTTGACTATAACGTAGAGGATCTAACTGAGGAGCAAGTAGCACTGGTGAACCATGCAAATGATCTTCAGAGAAAATTATCTTCTGCCAAATTCAACCTAGATCAGTTACAAATTGGTTTCAATGCTGTAATGGGGATGCTAACTGATTCCCTTGCTGAACCAGAAGAAGTAGAAGAAGCCGCTTAGAGGCAATGCCCCTTCGGGGGCTTAATAAGGATAACTATGGAACAGAGAGTAGATAACCTTGAGCGTGCAGTACAGCGGCATGAAGATCAGATCGCAGCACTGTTCAGCAAGGTGGATGATGTGAATATTCATCTAACCAAGATTCAGAATACTTTGAATCAGATCAGGTGGATGGGTACAGGTGCTATCGTTTGGTACGTGTTTGCCGAGATTGGGATACTTGCTGCATTGAAAGTAGTGGCATGACTCAGTTAGTAACTGTAATCGGCTCTCTGTTGTTAGCTGCCCCTATCGTGGTGGTACTAGCAATGGTGATCCTATGCCTACATCAGAGATGTTGGGACGAAACATGAGTCAGCAGGGTTTATCTATGCCAACGGCAAAGACACCACTCCTCCCATCGGTGATCCTGCTGACTCTTTTAATCTCCGGATGCACTATGTACGCAGGCGATCATAAGGTAATAGTGGAAGACTACTCACAGCCTACTACAACTAAGAAAGGGAAGTTTCCTGATCCAGTATTGAGAGATGGGATGGTTGAGGTCAGAAGCATCTATATATGTTTTCCATTAGCAGAGAAGTGTTGATATGAATAAATTACATGGTAGAAATGGCGAATTCGTCACAAACAACTGGTTTAATCGCCTACTGACCAGGCTCCGCGCAGCACTGAAGGCCTGGCGGACAGCTGCCTAATGTTCGGTCTACCGCTGGA
>CALEHW010000009.1 GCA_937877715.1 uncultured Methylophaga sp.
GTAGTGCTGAATCAGGCATTTTCTATCTCCCCAAATAGACGACACAACAAGTCGTGCTTTCATCATACGCCTGAGGTCAGGGAAATATCAACCAGTTAGCCCAAGCTGTGGCAGAGTCTTGCCCCTTTCACAGTTAGTACACCAAACTGTAACCATTCGTAACCATAACGACGTGATTTGTCGCATCTATGTGTTATAAAGTAGATAGTCACAGAAATTGAGGAGAAAATATGACCAAGAATGAAGATTCGGGGTCGCTCGGTGCTGTCTGGGCACCAGAGGATCTCGTACTAGAATCGATGCGCCTTGCCGAAAGGGCGCACAGACCACAACGCAGAAAAGCCCCCGAGGGGCAGGATAGACCTGCCTACTTCCTCCATCTGGCAGAAGTTGCCTGGATGTTGCAGGACGCCGGTATGGATAGTGAGGTACTGGACTCTCCTGTGCCGACAAGACATCAAACCTCAGAGACATGCTGCGCCTGATCGACAGGGGCTATGAGCTGGACAGCTTCCTTAGTGTAGGCAAAGAGAAGCAAATTGCCAAGTTTGAAGGGTTGGATGAGCTTTACAGTGGGGTAGTGTCGGAGAAGATCTATAAGCGCTACAGCACAGCACTTAACCGACTGAAAACATCATGAGCGCCCAGGGAAAAGAGGAGGATCGTAGCCAGATCAGCGAAGAGACATTCCGCAAGCTTGTCATACTCAAGACCTTGGAAAATGAGCGTAAAGAGGCCACCACTGATGGGGATATGTGCAAACTGATGGTGGTTAATGAGGCAGAGAAGAGGGTGAAGATGCAGATCAATGGCCAGCTCAAGGATGAGTTGTGGATGATGAGTGCCTCACTCTATTCATTACGAAGAGTCTCACGTATCCATAAGTTGATGGGGGATGAGAAGAAATACAGCCAGTGCATCAATGTTGGGCTGAACTACCAAGAACTGATTAACTCAATGGAGGATGAGGTGGAGGAGTTTGGGTATGAGAGAAGTGTTGAGTTGTTGTGAGTCAGATTGTTTGGGATGAATTTTGTAACATTCTGTAACAAATCGTTTTTTTATGATCAGTGTGTATACTGGTTTCTAAGAGAAGAAATTTCAGCAGATGGGGAGTGGTATGGGAGAGTGCCTGTTCTGTAATCTTCCTGACGAGAGGATTATCGATCAATGTGATCACACACTGACTGTGCGTGACGGTTTCCCTGTATCTCCTGGACATACCCTCGTTATCCCCAAGCGCCATGTTGCCACCTTTTTCGATACGACAGAAGAGGAACAGATGGCGATCAGTCGAGCTCTACAGAAGGCCAAGACGGAACTTGATCAGGAGCTCACTCCTGACGGCTACAATATCGGAATCAACAACGGTGATGCGGCAGGGCAGACTGTGTTCCATCTTCATGTTCATCTGATACCGAGATACAAGGGAGACTGTGAAGATCCAAGAGGTGGTGTGCGCTGGGTTTTGCCAGAGAAGGCAGTATATTGGGGTACAAATTGAGTATCCAGACCCCATCGGCTGAAGAGCAGCTACAGTTCCTGCATAAAATCCAGAGGCTGCTGGATGAGGGGCAGTTCACATCAACCTACAAGTTTGCACTGCTGATTGCGTTGGCGGACCTCTCTGTTGAAAAGAGTGATGGATCTGGTGCAGAGATGGTTTTGAATAGCAGAGAGATTGCAGAGAAATTCATTCAGCTCTATTGGAGGCAGGTGATACCGTTTCCTGTGTTAAAAGGTGAAGGTGGTATCCTTTTTCAGAACACAGATCATCAGGCTGCCATCATCAACAGAATCACCACGGACTACTCTCAAACAACATGTGGTCTTATGAGTTGGATGGGTAACAGGGCTGAATACAGAAAGCTAGTAACCGATGTTGCAGGAACCGTCCGGGATATGCCGTTGTGGAGGCTACAGAGAATTGGTAATCAGATAGATGACTTTCTCTACGAAAATATAGGAAGGGGCGGGGAAATAACTCTTCGTTCTGGTGTCGCCTACTGTATGAGGCAGTTTCATGGACAGATTATTTCTATGGTGCAAGGGGTCTGGGTGCAATGGATAAGGAAGATAAGAAAAAATCAGAAGCTGCTGGGTCAGAGTACAGATTTGGCTGATTTCCTGTTTGGATCAGAACGCAATGCACTATCCAGTTATCTTCCGGTTCTGCAGGACACACAGAGCAACCACTGCTTCTATTGTAAGCAGGAGATCAAGGGCTCAGGAGAGGTGGATCACTTTATACCGTGGTCAAGATACCCCGTGGATCTCGGCCACAATTTTGTGTTGGCTCACAAAAGCTGCAATGGATCAAAGGGGAGCGTATTGGCGGATATTCCGCATTTGGAACATTGGCAAGAAAGAAATGAGCAATATGGTGACGCATTAGTAGATTTTTTTGATGATAACGGTCTTGTACACGATCTGCCATCTTCTAATGCAATTGTGAGTTGGGCATATGAGCAGGCAGAACATGCAGGAGCGCATTTGTGGAGTTCAAGGAGTTGTGATCTGATGGTTGCGGATCACTCTTGGTCTCAGGTGGTTGGATAGGATAATGCATTTTCCACAAGACAATTCTGGAACATTTAACGGTATGGAAAAAATTATTGGTGAACTTCATGAGAGAACAAAACAGGTTCTTTGTTGTTTGCCTGCGATGGCGGTAGTTTTCCAGATGTATCACTGGAAAGTTAGGTGGATTGTTTGGAATGCTTGTAGAAGTAAATGACATTTACATTGATATGACTAAAACAGACACAGAGGGTAGTTTTATAGAAATACAGGATTGTATGGCCGTCTTGAAAAAGCTCCGTAAGCGTCTCCTAGATCTGACTAACCGCAATCGACTTATTAGCTATAAGCACACAAAGGTCTCAAGCCTGCGTGTAATTGATGAGCTCCCTAACCAACTGGCAGAATCCCTGCTTTCAGAGCAGAAAGGTGAGATGTCTTTCCGTGCAATCCCAGAACCCACAGAGGGGGATCTGATTGAGAAAGGCTATCTATCTCTAAATCAGCAGACTGGTGAAGTAACAAAGCTTAAGGACCCACCTACTGCAGAAATATGGGCCAAAGAGAAATTTAATCTTGATACATCCTACGAGATGCCCTTCCCATCTACTGTAAATGGTACCGATGATAAGCATCAGGATACAAACATCCAGACTCTCTTCTACCCTAATCAGATGGAGATAAGGCTTCGTAATCTTTATCAGAAAGCCAGGAGATCCATTGATGAAACAGGCCTCAACATCCTTTACCTGGTATTTGGGTTTTTAGAATGGCGTGAGTCACATGATTCAGAAAATAGAAGGAAGGCCCCGATCTATCTGATTCCAGTAACCCTGGAAAAAGGCAGACTAGACAAGGAAAGTAAAACCTACAAATACACTATCAGTTACAACGGCGATGACATTATCCCCAACCGTTCACTGATGATGAAGATGAAAAATGACTTTGGAGTTGCTCTGCCTGCTCAGAATGATGAGATACTACCAGAGGAGTTCTTTAGGCAGGTTGAAGATGCTATAAAAGAGAAAAGTGGCTGGAAAGTACGTAGGTTTGTCACACTTGGCCTACTCAGCTTCCGCAAGCAAGTTCTTGAAGGTGATCTAGTAGATGATGTATGTAGAAGCGCAATTATCGATGAGCTTTTGTCTGGAGACGGTAACAACGGGCATGATGGAAGTTTTACAGATGAGTACGATATAGACTTAGAAACAGATGTCCATCAAGAATACCCTCTCATTTATGATGCCGATAGCTCACAGCACAGCGTTATCATTGATGCATTATCTGGAAAGAATCTCGTTGTCGAAGGGCCACCAGGGACTGGTAAATCACAAACAATCACTAATCTGATTGCAGGTGCTATTGCACATGGTAAACGTGTTCTATTTGTCGCTGAAAAACTAGCAGCTCTAGATGTAGTAAAGCGACGTCTAGATCAGGCCAATCTTGGTGATTTCTGTCTTGAGCTACATAGTCATAAAGCCAAAAAGGCGGATGTATATGGAGCAATTAAAGACAGACTTGATAACCGAGGGAGATATCAGAATCCAAGATCCATAGATCTCGAAATTGCCGGTTATGAAGACCAGAAACAGAAACTATCCGAGCATGTTTCTGCAATTAGCAAGCAATGGAAAAACACTGAATTATCCACTGGGGATATCCTCAATAAGGCAACACGATACCGGCTACTTTTTGGTGATCAATTACCACCACCTGCCGAAATCAGAACACGTATTCGTGGAGAGACCTTCACTCCACTCAATAGAAGGATCTTGAGAGAGAAGATCTCTGCAATAAAAGAGATCGAAAATGATGTAATTGAAAAACTAAGCACAGGAACAGGCCTGATTGACCATCCATGGTTTGGTGTCTCTAATCAGGATCTACTTCCTTATGAGGCATATCGGGTGGCTGAGATACTAGAAGATTGGATTAAGGCCTTAATAAAATCACAAAACTCACTTGATAATTTACTGCAGCTGCTAGGTGCAGAAGATTCAGATAATGTCACGCCAGAGTCAGTTTCTACTCTAGTTCAGGAATTGCAAGCAATCCCACGGCTTACAGGAGTTGAAATTCTTCCTGTTGTAGATGCCCTGACTAAAGAAGAACTGTTGGATGCCAATCAGTATCTGGAAAAATTTCATCAACTACAAAACCTCTACACCAAGTTGAGCAATGACTTCGGTGATAGTCAACTGGTAGAGGATGAACAGGCGGCACAGCAGTTATTTGATGACTTCTTTGCCCTATCCGGTGTATTTAAGAACGAGCTACCACTTGACGATCTCATCAGTTTCCCAAAAAAGATTACAGATCTTGTCGATAATTTACAGACACCAGGCGAGATGGTTGCTGAGATTCTTCGGGTATTCAATAAGGAGTATACAGGCACACATGAGGACCTGAGCCTAGCAAACCAGATTATCCAAGCTGTCTCATCACTGGATAGAAAATGTTGGGATAAACGCGACGAGCGTTATGACAATGATGATCTAGACGACATCATCCCTGAACTCAAGAACAAGCTCTACGCACTGCAAGAGGTGTCCCATGATATAGAAGGTCTGTTCAATATAGATAAGCTCATAACCTCAGAGCAGCTGGAAGAGCTACGCACTACACTTGATTCTGGAGGGTTGTTTCGCTGGTTCAAATCCAATTGGAGAGAGTCAAAACGTCAACTACTCTCCATTTCTAGTAAGCCCAAAATCAAGCTAAAGACATTACGGAGTAAACTTGATGAAGCCATCAAACTCAACTCTGAAGTTCGTTCTATAAACAGCAACGAGCGCTACCAAAACAGCCTAGGCTCAGAGTTGCAAGGATTAGCTACAGACCTTGTACTTATTGATTCGGTACGCCAATGGTACAAGCAGGTTCGCAAGCAGTTTGGATCTGGTTTTGGGCCTACTGTTCAAATCGGTTCCTCCATCTTCACACTCAACAAGTCGGTGATGAGAGCGGTTGCTGAACAACATGCAACAGGGCTTGGTGACCAATTGAATATAATAGAAGAACAATGGAGTGAAATCTCACAACTCCTGACTCATGATCTGTTGGGAAAGCTGAATGCACCTTTTACAGACAATGGCGCAGCCCTACTTTCACTAATTCATGATGCTCAAAAGTTAGAAGATTATGCATCTGATGTTTTTGGCGACACAACCATTACTCTTGTAGAAGGTACTGAGCAAATCAGTAAGCTCTCCTTATTCTGGGATCAAGCCAAAGAGTGGCGAGCCTCTTCTGCGCAACATGCTCTATTTGGTGATACTCAGTTGGCACTGGGAATGGATGAAGATGATTCCCAACGGATCGCTATCGAACTGACACTTCACTTTGCCAATCATATTTACAACAATGTTCAGACCTCATTTGTCAAAGATGCTGCTGAACAGAATCTCTCAAAAGAATGGATTGATTCACTCAGAGAGCAGACAGATCTTGTGCATAGAGATTCTAGTCAAGAAAGAGAACAGTTCTCCAGATTCAATGAGAAGACAGAACTCAACCTGGCTCAGTGGCTACCCAAATCTTCCGGATTCTTTGAACTAATTCAAAAAAATCGGACAGCTTTGGAGCACGTAGATGATTTACCCGCATGGATCTCTTATATTCAGGCGCGGGGAGATCTACTGGAAGAAGGGTTTGGGAAAATAGTTGAATTACTTGAGAGCAATGATATCGATGCGGAACAGTTTGATGCTGGTTGTATGTATTGTGTCTTTACTGTGCTCTCCGAAGAGATCCTTCATGAATCAAGGGATCTGGCTCGATTCTCAGGCCAAAAACAGAGTACCGTACAAAACCGCTTTATTGAGTACGATAAAAAGATCATGGATCTTCAGCGGGAAAAGATTGCATGGAGAGCAAGTCAAATACCTGTGCCCAGGGGAAAAACTACCATCAGGAAAAAGGATCTGACTGACCTGGCAATGATTGAGCATCAATGTAGTCTGAGTAGAAGGCATGCTCCAATCCGCAAATTAATACACAATGCAGGTGATGCACTAACAGCACTAATGCCATGCTTGATGATGTCGCCTATGTCAGCAGCCCACTACATCAAGCATGGGGAAAATAAATTTGATTTGCTAATTATGGATGAGGCATCACAAATCAGGCCTGAGGATGCATTTGGTGTTATCTCGAAAGTTGGACAGGTTGTGGTGGTGGGAGATCAGAAGCAGCTTCCGCCTACTAATTTCTTTAATGCAAACGTTGCTGATGACGATGAAGGAGCGGAGGAAGAGCTCGTTGTGGATGGGCCAGAAAGTATCCTCGAAATGTCATCTACCCGATTCACTTCGCGCAGATTACGTTGGCACTATCGTTCTCAGCATGAAAGCTTGGTCTCCTTCTCCAATGCTAGATTCTACAATGACGACCTCGTAATCTTCCCCTCCCCTCATGAGCAGTCAGATGAGTACGGCATACAGTTTGAGCGGGTAAAACGAGGAGCATTCGTAAATCAGCGTAATCTGGAAGAGGTTAAGGTGATTGTTGCTGCTGTAAAAGCTCATGTGCTCCATTCGCCAGAAGAGAGCTTAGGCATTGTCGCCATGAATGTGACCCAGCGTGATGCAATTGAAAGTGCGTTGGAGACAGCATCGAAAGAAGACCCTCAATTTGCACTGAGTCTTCAGAAGATTGCGACTGACGAAAAATCAGAACCAATCTTTGTTAAAAACTTGGAGACTGTACAGGGTGATGAACGAGATATCATCTACATATCCATGACTTATGGCCCACAAGAGCCGGGAGGGAACACATACCAGCGTTTTGGACCAATCAATAGTGAGCTTGGGTGGCGGCGTCTAAATGTACTCTTTACCCGTTCTCGCAAGAGAATGCATATTTTCAGCTCTATGGGAGTTGATGATATCCGTGTTTCTGCCAATTCCATGCGTGGAGTAAAGGAACTACGTAATTTTCTCTCATTCTGTGAAACAGGACTCATTAGCCATACAGAGGGAGCAACTGGAAGACCTCCAGATAGTGATTTTGAGATAGCTGTCATGAGAGAGCTGGAGAAGCATGGTTATGAGTGCAAAGCTCAAATCGGCGTCTCTGGGTTCTTTATTGACCTTGCAGTAGTTGACCCACATAAACCAACACGGTTCCTGATGGGGGTAGAGTGTGATGGTGCAACCTATCACTCTGCCAAGTCCGCACGGGATCGTGACAGGCTACGACAGGAGATCCTGGAAAGACTTGGGTGGAGAATTCGTAGAATCTGGTCCACGGATTGGTTCATGAATCCACAAGCAGAACTGAGACCAATCCTTGAAGAATTAAATAGACTGAAGACGGCAAGCAAACAGGAGCAGATTGAGCTGTCTGAAACAGAGATAATTGATGAGATCATCGAACAGGCTGACGAAGAAGAAAAGCTTATTTCCAGTCTTACACAGCCAGGGATGACTCTTTATCAGAAGCTCAAGAAATTCAATAACGAAGTAATTATGAAAGAATTTCCTAATACCGATCAATACAAACGGCTACTTAGGCCATCGATGATTGAGGCTCTAGTAAGTTTCCAGCCATATGATCGGGAAGAGTTCCTTGAGATGATACCGGGATTCTTAAGGGATGGAACCGACTCAAATGAAGGAAAATACTTATCTGAGGTATTTAGTATTATTGATTCATCGAGGCTGTAAATAAAAGAGGCTGTAAATAAAAGAGGCTGTAAATAAAGCTGTGTAACTGCCGTGGTTGGTTAAACATGTTTCTGCAGTCGATCTTCAAACTCTATCATGAATCGGTTCATGGGGGCCTTCCAATTATGGATTGGCATGGTCCATTTCTTGGATGCCTCACGGATTGCCAGATAGACCACCTTGGTGGCTGAGACTTCTGGCCTGGATTGCTCCACCGCTCTTCTCCTTATTGAGAGATTAGAGCAGTTACACAGTTAGGTTTGAGGTCTCATAATTACGGCACAAACACTCCCTTAACAATCTCCTGCGCCTTCTTAAATGTATAGTGTTCTCCTGCGTCATACAGGAACACTCCAACCCACGAATCATCA
>CALEHW010000010.1 GCA_937877715.1 uncultured Methylophaga sp.
TGAGTTATAACGGAATCTGGTGTATGAGGTCTTGAAAAGAGGCGGCGTATCTGGTTGATTTAATGTTCCCTAACATCCAACCAACCAAGAAAGGACACGCCACCATGAAAAACCATAACGTTGTTGAGTTCAAAGATCGAGAGACACCTGCAGATGCCTTGAGTGAGATGCTGAGAACAGGCGCACAACACTTGATCCATCAAGCCGTACAGGCGGAGCTTGAAGGACTTTTGTTGCAGCACGCCAACCAAGTGACCCGAGACGGCAAGGCTGCGGTGGTCCGCAATGGGTATCTGCCTGCGCGAGAGATCCTGACCGGTATAGGACCTGTTACCGTAAGGATCCCCAAGGTACGTACAAGGGAAGGTAAGCCGGTCACTTTTCGATCTGCTTTGGTTCCTCCGTATGTGAGAAAGTCGAGATCCCTGGAAGCAGCGCTGCCGTGGCTTTATCTCAAAGGCATTTCCACAGGTGAGATGCAGGAGGCTTTGAAAGTGCTGGTGGGTCCCCAAGCTCAGGGACTATCGGCAAGCACCATTTCCCGTCTCAAGGCAGAATGGTCTGAGCAGTATCAGCAATGGCGCAACACAAAGCTGGACAAAGACCGCTGGGTCTACATCTGGGCAGACGGGATCTATTCGGGTCTTAGATCAGAAGAGAACAAACTGTGTGCCTTGGTCATCATAGGAGTCAACGAACGTGGTCAGAAACAGTTTCTGGCCATTGAGGACGGTATCCGGGAATCCACCCAGAGCTGGAGAGAAATCCTGCTTAAACTCAAGCAACGCGGTATGAATCCGCCAAAGCTGGCCATCGGAGATGGCGCCATGGGATTCTGGGCCGCACTCGAAGAGGTTTATCCCAAGACCCGCAGCCAGCGCTGCTGGGTTCATAAATGCGGCAATGTACTCAACTATCTGCCGAAATCAGCGCAGCCGAGGGCCAAACAGGCGCTGCATGAAATCTGGCAGGCAGAAACCAAAGCCGATGCAGAGAAGGCCTTTGACCTGTTCATTGAAAGCTATGAGGCAAAATATCCCAAGGCTACTATCTGCCTGCAGAAAGACCGTGAAGAGATGCTGGCTTTCTATGACTTCCCGGCTCTGCACTGGCAGAGTATCCGGACCAGCAACCCGATTGAATCCACATTTGGTACCATTCGTCACCGCACCAAACGTTCCAAAGGCTGCCTCTCACGTGATGGAATGCTGCACATGATGTTTAAGCTCGGACAGTGTGCCGAAAAGCGATGG
>CALEHW010000011.1 GCA_937877715.1 uncultured Methylophaga sp.
ACCAGATACGCCGCCTGATTTCAACCCCTCAAACACCAGATTCGAGCATAACTCAGACAATATCCAGCACATCTGGGAGCTGTTCCAGCTTTCTGGATGCAGAGGAAACATAGAATATCCTCTTCACCAGCCATGCGTTTTGATTGCTCTTCATGCCTTCATCATAGCGCAGACATGAAAAAAATCTCTGCTATTTTGTAACCCTCTGTAACTCTGCGAGGAGTTGTTACATTCGCTTACAAAAAAGATGTTTTGAGACAAACTGCTGTTACATTCAGAGAGTATTCTGGGTCACAAGATCAAATGGTTTGACCCGCCAACCCTTTTCATATTCCTCCCTAGGGGTAAAGCGTTCCGTATGACTCACGTTACGAGTCACTATATTGTTAATCATGAAACAAGGAGAAGTATTATGAAAAGTTCAAAAATGGGCTCCGTCCTGAATTGTGTGGGTAATCAACCATCATACAGCCGCCTCCTGACCACAAGATATAGTGTTTGGCTTGAACGTGAACGGCGATCTGGGCAGGTGGGCCAGCTTCCCGGCAATCAGATAGGCCATCAAGATCAAATTATGTTTGGTGCTGTACCCTCGCGCTCTTGCCTTGGCAGCCTGAATCATAGAGTTGATGCCCTCTACACTGCCGTTGGTTAATCCAGAGTCAAAGCTATTGAGGATGCCACTCCAGTGCCGTTTAATACTCTCTGCAAACTTCTTCATCTGAGGTACCCGACAACGGCGTGCCCAGCTATACCACTTGTTGAGCAGTACCTCGGCTTGTTGACGACCATGGGCTGTCTGGAAGATCTCCCTCAGTGACTCCTTCAACTGCCACGCCTTGGTGGTCTTGAGGCGCATCCGGCTCAGGGTGTACATCTGGTTGATCTGTTTCTCTGTCCAGTTAGAAGCATCCTTGAGGTAGCCCCAGCGACTGCCAATCAAGTCAGGCTCAGTCTTAACCTCCTCTCTGCGCACCTCGTTCACCACATCATTGATCATCTGGATGACGTGGAACTCATCAAAGCTGATCTCAGTCCAGGGAAGAGTGTTGGCAGCCCCTGCCTGAAAGCTTCTGGACATATCCATACAGACATTCTTAATGTTTTCACCGCAACCGTTGTGCTCCTCCAGATCATCCACAAACCGCTCAAACACCTCAGCTTTTCTCCCCTCTGTGGCAAACAGTACTCTGTGCTGATCAAGATCATGAAAGAGGGTGATGTAGTCATGTCCTCGCCGTGCAGCAGTCTCATCGACACCAAGGTTTTTGACGCTGGAAAAGTCCTCCTCATCCCGCGCTTTGGGGATGTAGTGGTCGAGGATTCCCCAGATCCGGTCGTTGCCCCGAATGTTGAGTAGATCCTGTACACGTGCAACTGGCATCGCCTGACAGAGGGTGATGATCAGTGCCTCCATCAACTGGGTAAAGCCGCTCTGTGGGCGTGCCCACGGCACCTCGATCTGTGAGGTTTTGCCACACTGAGAGCAGGCGACACGTGGGATCTTCGCGTGAATATAGGCATCAAACTGAAAGAAATTGAGGTGACGCCACTCACGACTACGGGTGTCATGGACAGACTGTGCCTCTGCACCGCACTTCGGACAGGTAAAACGAGAACCCGCCTCAAATGCGACATCAAAATCGATGCTGTGCTCCTTCTCCAAAAAGCGGACATCCACCACCTCCCAAGGTGACTGAAGGCCGAGGGCTGCGGTGAAGAGAGATGTCTGATCCATAACGTATAACTCCTTATTCTGAGGAATCGCCTGTGGACTTATGGAAATCTCCCTTCGGGAGACCGAGGGAAAAGCCATGGATAACAGGAGCGCTTCGCTCCCTGTTACCCACCGCTTTTCTACCCTTTTCCACAGGGCCCACAGGCTCAGCAACAACCACTATATGTTGTGGTAAGGTTATCATCAGATTTCAGGGTCTACCCACACAATTCAGGATGGAGCCCAAAAATGGTTATAGCAACTCTAGCCTCCATGGTGTTTTCAATTCCTGTTATGGCGGATAGTGAGCAGAGTCAGGTGCCAATGAACCCGCAGATGATGCAAGGAATGAACCCGCAGATGATGCAGGGGATGATGGGTAATCGGCAGCGAATGCCTATGATGGCCGGACAGCAGTGGGGAAATCCTATGGGTTACCAGCAACAGTATCCATATGGAATGATGGGTAACCGACATAGCTCAATGATGAACCCTCAGCTTATGCAACAGATGATGGCGTCAAAGCAGAGCCATATGAAGGCTATGGAGAGTCACCTGGCTGGAATTGAGGCATCACTCCGAGAGTTGGTTGAATTGCAGCGTAATCGATAATTGTCCAATAACCTGAATCCTGCAAGTTGAGAGCACACGTTGCAGTTGATTGTGGCTGATGAGGAACATACCCATTTTTAGAACCTGGTCTCTGAAAAGATTACGGTTTACGTGAAAGGATAACCATTAGGGCTTCAGATAATGGTCAAGCTTGTTATTCTGCTGTTGTCCGCCACTCTCCTCTCAGCCTGTGATCAGCTGGATCCGGAAAAGGTGCGTGCACGAAACTTTCTTCCCACTATCGGTTACCAGGCTAGTGCGGTGGATGGCGAGGCTCGTTATCAGGCACTCTGTGCGCGCTGTCACGGGTCTGGGTTGGGTGGCGGCACGGAGGGGCCACCACTACTTGACCGTACCTATGCACCTTCTCACCATGCAGATCTTGCGTTCTACCATGCAGTAAAAAATGGGGTAAGGCAGCATCACTGGAAGTATGGGGATATGCCGATGTTGACAGGGATAACACCAGAGCAGGTGGGGGATATTGTGGCTTTTGTCAGAAGGGAACAACAACAGGTTGGTGTTCGGTAAAATGGAGAAGATGAGGTATTTAATGGTGAAGAGATTACTGTTTTTTTGTGTAACGTTGTTGATGGGGGTTTCTCTCTCCAGTGCAGCAACCACGGACAGTGGGGTAAGAGTCCCATTCAAGCAGGCAGTTGGGATGGGCAAGTTCAAACAGAACTGTGCACAATGCCATGGAGAGTGGGCAAGAGGAACCGAACAGGGGCCACCACTAATACATAACTATTACAAACCATCTCACCATGGTGATGATGCCTTTTATCGTGCAGCCATGAGTGGGGTCAAGGCGCACCACTGGCGGTTTGGTGATATGCCGCCTGTGGAGGGGATAAAAAAGAGGGATGTAACAAGAATAATATCGTTTGTGCGCTGGTTACAGCAGGCAAACAATCTTTACTGAGGGCGGAGATAAATGAATGGAAAAATTTTAGCGGCAATCCTGGTGTTGCTTCTCTTCTTGGGGTTCATTGTCGTGCAATCAACTACCTCGACTACAGAGCCAACCGCTGCTGCAGCGGATGGTAATGGGCGTTGGTACACTGAACAGCAGGTTGCAGAGGGTGGCCCGCTCTACCAGACTCACTGTGCAAGTTGTCATGGTCCGGAGGCAGCATCCACGCCGAAGTGGAGAGAGACGGATGAGAATGGAAACTATCCACCACCACCTCTGGATGGAAGTGCACATGCCTGGCACCACTCGCTGATTCTATTGCAGAAGACAGTACGGGATGGAGGAGTTCCATTGGGCGGACAGATGCCACCATTTAAGGATGTTTTGGCAGCGGATGAGATTGATTCAATCCTGGCATGGGTGCAGACTCACTGGAATGATAAGATCTATCAGATCTGGCAGGAGAGAAACGGGTAGATGAAGAGGTTGTGGATCGCACTATTGTTATCAACAGCCTCTTTGGTGGCAGTGGCAGAGAATATTGATGGAAAGAATGTATGGAGTGAGCTCCCGCCATTTGTGCTGCTGGACAATACCGGAAATGAGAGAAAGCTGAACGAATGGAGAGGCAGAGTGCTGATGGTAAACTTTTTCGCCACCTGGTGTGCACCATGCCGTTATGAGGTTCCGCACCTTATTAAGCTGCAGGAAGAGTATGGGCCCCAGGGGTTGCAGATTATCGGGGTTGGATTTGATGATGGAAAAAAGGTAAAGAATTACGCCCGCTCCCTGGAGATCACCTATCCGGTACTGATTGCCGATCCTGAACAGTACCCAACACTGATGGAACGCTGGGGGAATGAAACCGGGGTGATCCCATATCTGTTTGTAGTAGACCAGGATGGCACTGTCTCCATGAGCCAGAATGGCACCTTCTCCGAACGCCACTTTGAGTGGTTTGTCAGGCCGCTGCTGAAATGAGTACCGAAATACGTCTCTCTATCTCTGGAATGGTCTGTGCAGGCTGTGTCTCTGCAGTTGAGGAGGCACTGCAGAAGGTTGAGGGGGTTAAGGCGGCCTCCGTCAACCTTGGTGAGCGCAGTGCAATTATTGAGGGGGAGGTTGAGGTTGAGGAGCTGATTGCGGCGATCAAGGGGGCAGGTTTCAATGCGGCAGAGCTGGTCAGCCTGGCAGATGAGGAGGAGAAGGAGAATCGCGAGCTGCAAGAGTATAGACGGCTCTGGTGGCGGGCAATCTCTGCAGGTGCTATCGGGTTGATTCTCTTTGTTTTGGGAATGGGTGGGTTCCTGCCGTCAGTTGAAGAGGGGCAGCTGGTCTGGCTTGGTATTAGCCTGATCACCCTGTTGGTGTTGATATTTGTGGGTGGTCACTTCTTCAGTGGGGCCTGGGTCACACTAAAGAACCGTCGTGGAAACATGGACACCCTGGTTGCGATGGGGACAGGTACAGCCTGGCTCTACTCAACAGTTATCGTGCTCTATCCGGATGTGGTTCCATCACTTGCCAGGCACGCCTATTTCGAGGCGGCAGTCATAATTATTGCCCTGGTGTCGCTCGGATCGGCACTGGAAACCCGTGCCCGAGGCAAGACCTCGGCTGCCATTCGACAGCTGATTGGTCTGCAGCCAAAAACTGCACGGGTAATTCGCAATGGGGAGGAGATTGATCTCCCTCTGGAGCAGGTAGGGCTGGATGAGACCCTGCGGGTACGACCCGGTGAGAAAATTCCTCTGGATGGGGTGGTGCTTGAGGGCTCCTCACATGTTGATGAGTCGATGTTGACCGGAGAGCCGATGCCAGTTGGTAAGGAGGCCGAGAGTGAGGTGGTTGGTGGCACCATCAATGGATCCGGTACATTTCTGATGCGCACAACCCATATTGGCAGAGAGACCGTGCTGGCGCAGATTGTCGATATGGTACGCAAGGCACAGGCCAGTAAACCGGAGATTGGTCGTCTGGTGGATCGTATTGCAGCTGTTTTTGTCCCGATTGTGATTGTGGTTGCGGTGCTCAGTTTTACAGTCTGGTTCTGGTTTGGGCCGGAGCCACAGCTCAGCTACGCGATGGTTGCAGCGATAACGGTACTGGTTATTGCCTGCCCTTGTGCCCTTGGTCTGGCTACCCCAATCTCCATTATGGTGGGTGTGGGCCGTGCTGCAGGGATGGGAATTCTGATCCGGAACGGAGAGGCCCTGCAGCAGTCTGGAGAGGTGACAACGGTAGTGCTGGACAAAACCGGCACCATAACCGAGGGTAATCCTCGTCTCGTGTCCATGCTTCCTACAATGAACAGTAGTGAGGATGATCTGCTTGGGATGGCGGCCTCGTTGGAAATGGGCTCGGAACATCCGCTGGCCACAGCAATCCTGGATGCTGCGAAGGAGCGTGGTATCTCACTGGAGAGTGCAGCTAATTTTCATAGCGAGACTGGGCAGGGTGTCAGCGGAGAGATCGGTGGCAGGAAGCTGCTGCTGGGGAATCGTGCAATGATGGAGGAACACGATGTTAATCTGCATGAGTGGATTGAGAAGAGTCTGGAGTGGGGTGCAGAGGGGATGACCCCAATCTATCTGGCGCAGGGAAGAGAGATTGCCGGAATGTTGGCAATTGCAGACCCCATAAAAGAGGGTGCGAAGGAGTCAATTGAACAGCTGCGTCAGATTGGGGTTCAGGTGATGATGCTTACCGGTGACCACAGCTCTACAGCAGAGGCAGTTGCCAGTCAGCTGGGGCTTGGGTCTAACGAGGTTGCTGCAGAGCTTCTCCCATCTGCAAAGATTGATCAGATCAAGCTTCTGCAGCAGCAGGGGGGGCGGGTAGCGATGGTGGGGGATGGAATCAATGATGCCCCTGCACTGGCTCAGGCCGACGTGGGAATTGCCATTGGAACCGGTACCGATATTGCAATTGAGTCGGCAGATATTGCGCTGATGCAGGGAACACTACAGGGGGTGGTTGAGTCGATCGCCCTCTCCAGGGCAACGATGCGAAATATAAAGCAGAATCTTTTTGGAGCCTTCGTCTATAACACCCTGGGGATTCCGGTTGCGGCCGGGGTACTGTTCCCACTTTTTGGGGTGATGCTAAGCCCCGTTGTGGCAGCCGCAGCCATGAGCATGAGTTCAGTTACAGTGGTGACCAATGCGTTGCGTCTTAGAAATAAATCTTTGGAAATATCATAATGAATAAAGTGGCTATCGAACGGGGCTTCGTATCATTTGCTGGCCAGCTGATCCGCTGGAAATGGACTGCTCTGGTGGCTGTGCTAGTGTTGACGGCACTACTATTGTCCAATCTACCAAAGATCACTATCGACACATCCAACGAGGGTTTTCTCCGTGCCGATGATCCCATTCTTCTTGACTACAACCGCTTCCGTGAACAGTTTGGCCGTGATGAGGTGGTGCTTGTATCACTGCGTCCTGCAGACCTCTTTGCCCCTGAATTTCTACAGAAACTGAAACGATTTCATGCTGATCTGGAGGAGCAGGTTCCACACCTTGATGAGGTGACCAGTCTGGTCAATGTGCGCTACACCACCGGTAGTGAGGATGAACTACTAGTGGAAGATCTGATGGAGGCATTTTCAGATACACCGGAAGGGCAGCAGCAACTCAAAGATGCAGCCATGGCCCATCCCTTTTATAAGAATCTGCTGATCTCCGAAGATGGAACTGTAACTACCATTGTGATTGAGACTCAGGCTTTCTCAGAAGAGGAGGTTGATGATGAGTTGAGTGCGGGGTTTGATGAGGTAGATGGGATTATTGAGCCCACTGAACGTACCTTCCTTACTGATGAGGAGAACAGTGCCTTTGTCCAGGCAGTAATGAAGTTAGTGGAACAATACCGGGGGGAGGATTTCCCTATGGAGGTAGCTGGTTCACCGGTGGTGATGGAGATTCTGAAAAAGTCGATGCAGAGTGATATGCGTCAATTCACTCTCACCATGGTTGCGATCATCTTTATCTTCCTCTTCCTGTTGTTTCGCCGGGTAAGTGGGGTAATAGCACCACTGGTTGTAGTTATCCTCTCTCTTACAGCGACTATTGCAATGATGGCTGCAACCGGGGTACCACTTAAGCTTACAACCCAGATTCTGCCATCCTTTATTCTTGCCGTTGGTATTGGTGACTCTATCCACATCCTCTCAATATTCTTTCGTCGCTATGACCATAATGGTGATAAGAGTGAGGCGATTAAATTTGCTTTGGGCCACTCTGGGCTAGCGGTGATGATGACCAGTCTGACCACTGCTGCAGGGCTATTCTCTTTCTCCACGGCTGAGCTTGGTGCTGTAGCTGAGTTGGGAGTGTTTGGTGGTATCGGTGTGCTCTTTGCCATGCTCTACTCACTTATTGTATTGCCACTCTTGCTTGCGATTTTGCCGGTTAGGCAGCGTGCAGTATCACTCAAGAATGGTGAGAGTGATGAGGAGGGAAACACAACTAATAGCCGGATGGATCATCTGCTGGATAGTGCGGTTGCAGTAGCCACAAACCACTCGGCAAAAGTGGTCCTGATATCAGCCCTGCTTTTTGTTGTTGCCATTGCTGGAATTACTCAGTTGGAGTTCAAGCATGATGTGCTGAAGTGGTTCCCCGAGAGTCAACCAATTCGTCAGGCCACAGAGCATATTGATCGGGATATGGGTGGAACTATCTCGGTTGAGGTGTTGGTAGATAGTGGAGAGCAGGAGGGGCTCTACGATCCTGAGTTGATGGCCAGTCTGGCGGAGCTACAGGATGGACTTGATACCCTTGGCGAGGGGGAGAGTCAGCTAAGAAGTGGTAAACGTATCTCGGTGGTTGATATCCTGCGAGAGACTAACCAGGCACTAAATGAGAATCAGAGTAGTTACTATGCTGTTCCGACGGAACGCGGACTGCTGGCACAGGAGCTGCTACTGTTTGAAAATAGTGGTTCTGATGATCTGGAGAAGATGGTGGATAGTGAGCTGCGCACCGCCAGACTGACATTGAGGCTTCCGTGGCGTGATGCCGGTGCCTATACGGTGCTGGTGAATGATATAGAGCAGCGTGTAGACAATGCATTTGGGGGGCAGGTAGAGAGCAGTGTAACTGGACTGATGATGATCTTTGCCCGTACCCTCGATGCGATGATGACCAGCATGGTGAAGAGTTACTCAATCGCGGTGGTCGTGATCACCTTGATGATGATTTTGTTGGTGGGCCACTTTAGGTTGGGGTTGATTAGCATGATCCCCAACCTGTTGCCGATCATCATTGTACTTGGGATTATGGGGCTGACTGGACTTCCGCTGGATGCATTTACCATGCTGATAGGAAGTATTGCCCTGGGGTTAGCAGTGGATGACACAGTCCACTTCATGCACAATTTTCAACGCTACTACCGCAAAAGTGGTGACACTGTAGAGGCAATAACTCATACCCTTCACACTTCGGGGCGCGCAATGGTGGTGACAACAATTGTGCTCAGTCTAGGCTTCTTTATCTTTATGCGTTCAGAGATGAGCAACCTATTCAACTTTGGTGGGCTTACCGGTCTGGCAATTATCCTAGCACTGGCGGCTGACATGCTGCTGGCCCCCGCACTGATGACGCTGATATTCGGTAAGAGCAACAATCCACAACAAGGAGCACAGTCATGAAAAAGATATCTCAATCAGGGGTGCTGGTTATGCTCTTCATGGTTGCCGGGGCAACAGTTGCGGCTCCCACGGCACGGGATATTATGGAGGCCGTCAATAATCGCAATGATGGAGACAATGCGCTGATGCAGATGGAGATGCGTCTGATCGACAAGAGAGGAAAGGAGCGCGTCAGGCAACTGAAGAAGATGTCACAAGACAAGGGGGAGGATAGCTATAGTCTGCTCTTTTTCCTCTCTCCATCTGATGTAAAGAATACTGGTTTTCTTACCTATGACTATGATGAGTCGGGCAGAGATGATGATCAGTGGCTTTATCTACCGGCACTGCGTAAGACCAAACGAATAGCTAATGATGACAAAAGTGGTAGCTTTATGGGGTCGGATTTCAACTACTCCGACATGACTGATCCAGATCTGGATGACTACAACTTTACACTGATGAAGGAGACTGAGGTTAAGGGACATCCTGTATGGCAGATCAAGTCTGTGCCGAAGTCGAAAGAAACCATCAAAGAGACTGGGTACAGGCAATCTGTCGTCTTTGTGCGTAAGGATAACTATGTGGTGGTGCGTGCAGTGCGCTGGCTGGAGAAGAAGGGGAAATTGCGTTACCTGGATGTCAAGAAACTGGAGAAAATTGACGGTATCTGGACCCCAATGGAGACAGCCATGACTACCAAGCAGGGAAAGAGAACCCAGCACAAGACAGTTATCCGTTACTCCAGTGTTCAATACGATCAAGGCCTTGATCAGGGCATGTTTAGTGTGCGACGCTTGGAGAAGGGCGCTGACTGATGGTTCGTTGGCCTCTTCTGATGCTGTTGATTTCAACAGCAGTTATCGCAGTTGAGGATGAGCTCTCTCTGGAAGATACCTTGGGTGGATTTGATGCCATCGAAGAGGAAGAGCTTGCAGTTGAGGGGGCTCTGGGAGGGTTTGATGACGAGCTTGCCCCAGGAACTGATCTCTTTATCAATGATGTTCTGGGTGGCTTTGATGATAAGGCTGAAAACACTGTAGCTGATTTCGATGGAAGTGTCCATGAGAAGCATGGTATGGATCTCCGTGGCCACTGGATTACTGGCAGCTCCTGGAATGTTGCTGGTGATAGCCCAACCAGTGATCGCCTGACCAGGCTCTCCACCAAGCTTTGGCTTGAGGTAGAGAATGAGATTGGTGATGGATGGAAATTTCATGGAGAGGGTTTTCTCCGCTACGATTTTGCCTACGAGATCAATGGGCGTGACCAGTACACCGACGGGGTGCTCGACACATATGAAAGTGACGAGGAGATTGGTGAATTCTGGGTGCGTGGCTCCCTGACTCCTGAGCTTGATCTCAAGGTGGGGCGGCAGATTGTGGTCTGGGGGCAGTCCGACTATTTACGAGTCAATGATGTCATCAATCCGATCGATCTGCGCGAGCCGGGGCTGGTTGATATCGAGACCCTGCGTCGTCCAGTTGGAATGGTAAAGGGTGATTACTATAGTGGTCCATGGCGGCTGACGGCCATGTTTATTCCAGAAAATCGCTCCAACCTATCGGCACCATGTGGCAGTGAATACTCTCTTGCAGGAGTGGCAATACAGTGTGATGCTATCCCTGTAGATACCCTTGAAGATGGACTGGATGATGCGGAGTATGCATTCTCGGCAATGGGACGTTTCAGTGGTTGGGATCTCTCTTTTTATGGGGGGCGACTTAACCATGGTATGCCATACATAGATCGTACTGGATCATCAAATATAATAAAAAATGCCCGGGTAAACCATCTTGGTGGCGCGGTGAACATTGCCGAAGGGAGCTGGCTCTGGAAGGGGGAGGTGGCACTGTTCGATGACCTCCGCTACTTCAATACCGGGACGGCCGAGAAGTCACGACTGGATCTGTTGCTGGGTGGGGAGTATCGCGGCATTACTGATACCACCATCTCCTTTGAGGTGCTGCGCAGACACATCAATAGTTATGACAGCTCCTTGGCCAGCGGGACCGACTATGTGGATGAGAATAGCTGGCAGAGCGTATTTGCCTATAATCGTGATCTGTACAGTGAGACTCTCCATTTCAAGGGGGTGTTGCTGCGTAACGGCAGTTCTCTGGATGAGGGGGGCTATCTGAGGCTCTCTGCGCAATATGATCTTGACGATGAATGGTCAGCCACTGGAGGAGGTATTTGGTATGACGCAGCAAAATACCCGCCAAACTGGGGCGACAATGACCGCCTCTTTGTCGAGGTTAGACGTGACTTCTAACTCTTGGCGCCCCACTCCCTGAAGCGGTTTAGCAGCTCCAGCAGCTCAGGATCAGAGATACAGTAGAAGACAAAGCTGCCATTTTTCTCGCCACGCACCAGCTTCATCTCCCGCAGTTTTCTGAGGTGAAACGAGACATTGGTCTGGCTTAATCCGGTATCAGCAATTACCGCTGAAACAGGGCGGCACTCTAGCCCCAGCGAGGTGAGAATCCGCAAGCGATTGGGTTCAGAGAGTACCTTGAAAAGAGATGATAGCTTTTTGACCTGTTCCATAATCTGTGGTTAAATCAGTATATGCGTTATCGCTCATATGTGAGCACGTTTATATGGATATTCCATTACTTTACTCAAGCTGTCAAGGAAATCAGAATGGTTGAGGTATTTTACCTGCACAGTAATTTTTATGGGTGGGGCGGCTGAGGTAGGAGGCGAATAATGAAACGAATTTTGCTATTGGTGATTCTGGTGTTATTGCTGATCGTGGCATGGCAGTGGCGTGGTTATATCAACCAGCAGCAGATCGAGCTCTGGATTGAGCAGGCAGGGCTCTGGGCACCAATCTTTTTTATAGTGCTCTATGCGGCCGCCACCGTCCTCTTTGTGCCGGGAACAGTCCTGACACTGGCTGGTGGCGCACTCTTTGGCCCCATCTTTGGTGCACTGATCAACCTTACTGGCGCTACTATTGGTGCCACCCTTGCTTTTCTGGTATCCCGTTATGTCGCATCCGACTGGGTGGAGCAGAGGGCGGCAGGAAAGATGAAGAAAATACTTGATGGAGTGGAAGATGAGGGGTGGCGTTTTGTCGCCTTCACCAGGCTGGTGCCACTTTTTCCATTCAATCTGCTCAACTATGTGCTTGGTCTGACTAAAATCCCATTTCTCCACTATGTGGTCGCTACCTGGATCTTTATGCTTCCTGCATGTTTTGCCTACACCTATCTGGGGTATGCGGGAGGAGAGGCGCTGAAAGGGAGTGAGTCCATGATCCAGAATGGGGTCATTGCGCTGGCACTTATTGCGGCGGTTGCATTCATCCCACGTGTAGTGGCACGGCTGCAGCAGAAAGATGGTGATGAAAAGTAACAAACCACTCATTACATACCAGTCAGTAGAGCGTCCTGTATCTGAACAGGACTCACTACCTGGCCGTTATCCCAAAATTGTTCAATGGCTCTCAATGGCAGCCTTCACCCTGGCCTTCATGGGGTGGCTAAATGAATCATGGTTCTACTGGTTTGAGAGCCCAATCTGGTTAAATCGTTATACTGAGTACGCCATCATTCTCGGCTTTGGGGTGTGGCGCATCTGGGCTGAGAAGAATAGCTACACCAGAAAACGGTTAATCGTACTGGTGGCTGTAGTCACTATATTTTGGTGGTTGATCCCGTGGTTAATTCCCAGGTTTGAGCCCTATGTAGGTTATCTCTGGAGTCAGCCCATCTTTCCCAGTATCCACGTACCCGGGACCATAACCTTCTTCCTGATTCTGGGGTTGGTATTTCTCTTTGGTCGTCGTGTGGTCTGTGGCTGGGGCTGCCCCTGTGTAGGTGTCCGTGAGACAGTTGGTTATGCCTTTAGGGATCGAACTATTCGTGGCAAGTGGGCGCACCGCCTGCGTCATAGCAAATGGTTCTTCTTTGTAATCTATATGGGGGTTTTGGTTGCTACCCTGTTCCCCCCATCTGCATGGACCGTAACCTTTGTTGGGATGTTCTATGCGATGGTTGGGCTCACCTATTTTGGAACCTTTTTTCTGATGCCGGCAGTGGGCAATAGGTTCTACTGTCGCTATCTCTGCCCCTACGGTGCAACCTTTGGGCTACTCAATCATGCCGGTTTCTACGGTATAGAGATGGAACAGGAGCAGTGCAACGACTGCCGACGCTGTGAGCAGGTCTGTGACATGGGTGTTCGGGTCTGGGAGGAGGGTAAGGCGGAGGGGAGAGTTACTGATCTTGAAGATTGTATGGGGTGTGGACGCTGCGTGGTCTCATGTCCAACCAATGCATTGGAGTTCAGGGATGTCAGAAATCTGCTGCGTAGTGATCTGAGGCAGGATGCAGATTATCTGCTCAAGCGTACAGCGCAGCCATCTCTGTCACGTAAACTTCCGGAGTTGCTGCCGGCGGCAGAACGCATTGGACACTGGAATGAGATTGGGGTTAATCAAGAGAGAGAGGAGAATGTCTCATGGATCAGGGAACAGGCGGGACGCTGTCTAAATTGTGGTGTTCCGGGGTGCCGGAACGGCTGTCCGCTCTCTAATAAAATTCCCGAGTGGCTAGGTCTGGCTGCTGATGGAAAAATTTCAGAGGCAGCTGCAGTGATTCACCAGACCAATCCATTTCCTGAGGTATGTGGCCGTCTCTGTCCGCAGGATCGCCTCTGTGAGGGAGGTTGTACCCTGGCAACGGAGCCTGAGGGGGCTGTGGCTATAGGTGCACTGGAGAGGACAGTGTCTGATATGTCGCTGGAGCGCTCCACATCCATCAGCCCATCTGTAGGTAGTGCCACCAAACTCGGTAACAAGAGTGTTGTAGTGGTGGGCGCAGGACCGGCTGGTCTTGCCTGTGCGGAGCATCTGGCGGCATCCGGTTGTGGGGTATCGCTCTATGACAGAGAGTCGGAAATCGGTGGACTGCTATTGACAGGTGTCCCCTCATTTAAACTGGAGAAATCAATCCTGACTCGCCGTCGAGAGATGTTGGAAAAGATGGGGGTTGTCCTCCATCTCGGTGAGCACTGTTCTGCTGAGCAGATCGAGTCCCTGGCAGGGAGTGCAGATGCCATCTTCATCGGAACCGGGGCACAGAAACCACGATCAGTATCGCTCTCCGGGGAGGAGCTGGAGGGGGTATTTGACTCACTGAGCTATCTGCGCCACGCCAACCCAAATTCCAATCATTCCAATAATCGGCAGATAGAGGGGGTGCGAGTTGTGGTACTTGGCGGGGGCGACACCGCGATGGATTGTGCTCGTAGTGCCGTGCGTCAGCGGGCAGCCGAGGTAACAGTGGTCTGTCGTAAGGCAGAGGGAGAAATTCGTGCTACCCCCAAAGAGGCCTTGGCGGCCAGTCAGGAGGGGGTAAACTTTCTCTACCTTAGGACACAAACCGAGATTATTGGGGAGGATGGCATGGTCAGCGGGGTGAAGCTGATGAATCTCTCTACAAAGGATGATGGTCTTTGCGGTGATCCTGGTGTCGGTATTGCCGGACTTGAGGAGCTACTGGAGTGTGACATCGTTATTCTCGCCTTTGGTCAGGTCAAGGAGGAGGCTCCATGGCTGGAGGATCTGCGGAGAGAGAACAGCAAGGTATTTACCGGGGGAGATTTTAGTCGTGGCCCAGATCTGGTGGTAACAGCCATTGCAGATGGGCGCAGGGCAGCCGAAGAGATTATGGAGCAGTTATGAGTATGCGCCCCGCAGATTTGAGCAAGTCTTGGTGTTCTCTTAATTACAGGCAACTGTGGTCACGGATGACCACAATTGCACGAACTCGTTCCTCGGTTGAGCGGTACATGGATGTGCTTGAGCGACCTGTAATTAAGAGAGTACCAAAACTTGTGGCACGACTGGTAAATAGTTGTCACATACTTAAAACATTGCTGCTGTTAATTTCTCCAACAGCTCTGCTAGCTCACCATACTGATGACCACAAGGTTCTGATTGGAGGGGTGGATGAGGCGGTTCGAGTAGGTGCCCAATCAGGCGGTGTTGATGGTCCCTGGGCGTGGTTTGCCATCTCCTTTGTTGCGGCACTGATTCTGGTTGGGTTGCTGCGCTGGAGGGGGGTGCCGCGCTATGTGATCACCACTGTAGTGCTAGTAGCAATTGCCATACCCTCCGGGTTTACCTTGCTGGATATTAGCCGTAGTGGATCTGGGGTTGGCCTCTACTCAAATGATTGGGAGCCTGATCCAATGCAACAGTATTGGGATCCGGAGAACTTCTACAATCCAAACAGCAACATTAAGAGTGTGTTCAGTGGAGAGCAGTGTATCCAGTGTCACCAGGGAATTACCCCAGGGATTGTGCGTGACTGGAGAGAGAGTAGACACTCTGCTCCAACCAATGGTGAGGAGGTGGTGCGCTGTCCAGCTTGCCATGGTGATGATCATACTAATCTCCATCTCCCCAATCCAACAATCTGTGGTGGCTGCCACACCACGCAGCTGGCCCAGGTTGAGGATGAGAAGAAATATGGCTTTCCCAGCCATGCCCTGGCAATGGAGCGGGCGGTTGATGCCAAACACTTTGTAGACAAGCCGAAACCGGAGGTGCTCTCCTGTCTGCAGTGTCACTCGGTCGCCACCAAATGTGACTCCTGTCACACCCGTCACCGTTTCAGTGCAGCAGAGGCGCGGCGCAGCGAATCATGTATAACCTGTCACTCAGGCACTCCCCATCCAGATGACAAGACCTACTTTGCCTCTGCCCATGGCAAAATCTACAGAGAGGAGGGGGCTGACTGGGACTGGAGTCAGCCACTTAAAAAGGGAAACTACAAGGCCCCAACCTGTGCCTACTGCCATATGGAGGAGGGCATTCATTCGGTTGCTCACAAATCGATCTGGAAATTTGGTATCCGTGAGATTAACCCCAACACCTCTGGCAACAAGGTACTGCGGGAGCGTTGGGTGACACTCTGTATGGATTGTCATCAGGAGGAAGAGTCGCGGCAGTGGCTGAGAGGGATGGATGAGGAGCGCAAGGATGCGTGGAATATGCTTTACAAGGCGGAAGGGGTGCTGAAAGATCTCCGTTCTGATGACAAGATCACCCCTGCTCCAGGTGATCGTCCGCCATACCCGCTCGACAAGATGGACCAGCTCTGGCCACGGGCACATATAGGTTTCTTTGAGGGGCAGGCCTCCGCCTTCTACAATGTCTCGGGCATCGAGCGTGACTATTTTGAGATGTGGTATTTCGATAACCTGCATGGCTACAAGGCTGCTGCTCATGGTGATCCAGCGGGTGTGGAGGAGGCACACAAGGCCATGGAGCGTGATCTGGATAGCATCGAGAAGAGAGCGGAACAGTTGCGCTCATCTACTACAGATAGCGCTGAAATGGGTGTGCCGCCTTCTGCGGATACGCATCCGCAGGATGATGGTCTCTGGTTTGATGGCAGATATACCGAATACAACCGGGAGACGAACTGATGCGACAACTCTGGCTCCTCCCATCCATGCTGTTGGTCTCCCTCTCATCCATGGGGGAGGAGTTCCTGCCGGATAAGGTATATGGTGAACAGGAGTGCGTCGAGTGTCACCAGAAGGTTTCGGCAGAGATAATGGGCAATCACCGCCAGGGAAGGCATGGCTCAGGCAGCATAGGGTGTAGTGATTGTCATGGGAGCAGTCACAACGGCTCTCTGGCCCGTTCCAGAGCTAACCGGAGCTGTACCCAGTGCCACACTGATGTAGAGCAGAGAAGTTACGAGACTTCGAAGCATGGTGTCATCCTCACCCTGGAGGAGTCTGGCTGGGATCTCACTAAACCGCTTGCCACTGTCTCAGTCCGTACTCCTGGATGCGCCTACTGCCATCTATCTGACGGAGACCATGCTATGGAGCCAAAGGCTGATGGTGATCCCAAGATATGTGGCAAATGCCACTCTACCCGTTACCTGAAGATCTTGACCTCCAGTGGAGAGGCGATGGAGGAGGTCGGTGAGATGAAGGTGCTGGAGGCGAAATGGCTTCTCAAGTGGAAGGGAGGGGATCTTACGCAACAGGAGCAGAAAGAGTTACTGGATTCGGTGAAGAGACACAGGCACAATCTCCATCTTGGTGTTGTCCACCACTCCCCGGATTTTCAGTGGTGGCACGGACAGCCCGCACTAGATGGTGACCTCATCCGCATACGCTCGAAAATAGCTGAGCATAGATGGACATCTAACTGATATTTAAGTAAATAATATGAAATGGATTGACAAAATACCACTAAGGCATCTGGTTCTGATTGCGTTGATGCTGGCAGTTATGCCAGCTATCCTGCCCCCGTTTCCGGAGCCACATCTGGTTGAGAAATTGCGGATGCTTGCTGGAGGAACGCTTGTGAAACCGCTGGACATCTTCGATCTCTTGCTTCATGGCACCCCAATTACCCTGTTGATTATCCGTTTGGTACGGATCTGGAGTGGACGGGTAGAGGCAGCAGACTAAATATCCTCTCTGCCATAATAAAAAAACCGCTCTTTGCTTGTGCCGAGAGCGGTTTTTCCTGTTTTATCCAGTAACGTTAATAGTTACATGAATATCCCCTTCAGGAAGAAGAAGAAGAGGATTGAGAGGAGGGCCCCGGCAGGTAGTGTCACTATCCATGACATAAAGATCGACTGAACCATCTTCATATTTACTGCACCAATGCCTCGTGCAAGACCGACACCCAATACAGCCCCTACCAGGGTATGTGTTGTCGAGATGGGAAGCCCTGTTCCAGAAGCGATTACGACAGTTGTGGCCGCTGCCAGGGTTGCTGCAAACCCACGGCTAGGCGTAAGTTCGGTAATACCAGTACCGATTGTCGCCATTACCCGGTGACCATAGGTAAGTAGTCCAGCAACAATTCCAATACCTCCCAGTAGCAGAATCCATGGAGGCATTGCCGTTTCTGAGGCGATCTCACCACCACTTCCAACAATACCTGCTACAGCAGCAACAGGACCTACAGCATTGGCAACATCGTTTGATCCATGAGCAAAGGCCATTGCACAGGCGGTGATCAACATCAATACAACAAAGACTCTCTCAACGTTGGCAAAGTGAAAATCTTTATCTGCATCAGGATCCCACTTGATGTTTTTAATTTTTACCGCCCCAATAAGCGCAATAATGATTCCGACTGCTATGGCTAACAGATATGACTCACCCATTGTGAAGTTGATCCCCACATGCTTGAGTCCCTTGAGTAGCGTTACCAGAGAGACAATAAAACCAACCATAAACATGTAGACCGGCACATATCTTTTGGCATTCTCGAACGGTTTATCGGTATCAAGAATTAGACGTTGTACACTTCTAAATAGTGCAAATGCTATAACACCTGAGGTTACTGGTGAGACTACCCAACTCATAACAATTGCGCCGACTTTCCCCCAGTTGACGACATCAACCCCGATACCTACTGCGGCAAATCCAACAATTGCACCAACAATAGAGTGGGTGGTGGAGACCGGCCAGCCAAAATGAGAGGCGATTAACAGCCAGATGGCTGCTGCCAATAGAGCAGCGAGCATTCCAAATACCAACAGTTCCGGGGTGCCCGAAAGTACAGAGGGGTCAATAATCCCCTTACGGATAGTCTTTGTTACTTGACCGCCAGCTAGATAGGCGCCGGCAAATTCAAAAATAGCAGCAACCATTATTGCTTGTTTTATTGTTAATGCCCCAGAGCCAACAGATGTCCCCATTGCATTGGCAACATCATTGGCACCAACACCCCATGCCATAAAGAGTCCAAAGGCAGCGACCAGAATAATGTACGTAGTTGCATGATCCATATCAATAATTCCTATCGTGCCAACATGAGTTGTAGGCGGCTACCTACTCGCTGTGCAAGGTCGCCAAGATCTCCCGTCCAGTCAATTAGTTGGTAAAGGAATATGACGTCAATGGGCGGCAAATTGGACTCTATTCCAAATAGTGCCTCACGGATTTCACGTTGTAGCGTGTCTGTGTCTGATTCAATGGCATCCAGTTCGGTCAGCATCTTTTCAACAAGTTTGATCTCGCCGCCACGAAATCCAGTCTCAACCAATTCGTCCAGTTCATTGATTGCAACCTGTGCCTGTGCTGAGGCATCTACGCTACGACGGATCAGTTTTATAAATAGGGGGGCTATAGCATCTGGAAGCTCCATTTTTCTTCCAGTAATTATTCCAGCAATATCCTTGGATCGATTTGCAATTCGATCCTGCATTGCCAGAACGTTCAGCACATCACTTCGAGAGACCGGCAGAAACATTCCTTTTGGAAGATGGATCCGGAGATCTTTTTTCATATCATCAGCGTCGTGCTCAAGGTCGGATATTCTTTGCTGGGTAGCCGCAACACTCTCAAAATCTTTCTCTACAACAGCCTCAAACAGAGCTTCCAGTTCAGAGATGCAGGCCTGCACCTTGGCCATATGTTGTTGTAGTGGATTGATTGGTGATCGCGCAAAAATTTCTGCAAAGTAGTTCCCCATCTCTCTATTTCTCCTTGCTTGCTTTTTCTCTTTCAGTCATTCAGTTTGAACCTATGATTTTACTTCCTAACTGGCATAAAAGCACAAGCTTATTTGGTGATTTTATATATGTATTGAGACGCTGTTTATTTTATCATTGGCTACTTTTCAGGGGTAATTGCCCCCCCCACTGAGCTGTCTGATTCGCGGCACTATGAGCAGAGGAATCAATTTTTCATGCATGATGAGGTAAAGAAATATTACGGCCAGATTCTGGTTACCAGCAACGATCTGCAGACTGATGCCTGTTGTACAGATGCATCCATGCCGCCATGGCTTAAGACGGCAATGGCCGATATTCATGATGAGGTTTCAGCCAAGTATTATGGCTGTGGGCTGGTGGCACCCCAGCAGCTTGAGGGAGCAAGAATTCTTGATCTCGGCAGTGGTTCGGGACGAGACTGTTATCTACTGGCACGTCTTACTGGCGAGAGCGGATCTGTAGTCGGTGTGGACATGACTGATGAGCAGCTGGAGGTAGCCAATCGCCACATCCAGTGGCATGCCGATCGCTACTGTTACTCCGCTCCAAATGTGGAGTTTCGCAAGGGTTATATCGAGAAGCTGGATGAGCTAGATCTTGAGGATGAGAGTTTTGACATTATCGTCTCTAACTGTGTCATCAATCTCTCTCCTGACAAGGATGCGGTGCTGCGTGAGGCGTGGCGAGTATTGAAGCCCGGTGGTGAGCTCTACTTCTCTGATGTCTACTCGGAACGTAGGGTGCCGGAGGAGTTGGTAAAGGATCCTCTGCTCTATGGGGAGTGTCTCAGTGGCGCCCTCTACTGGAATGATTTTCTGACCTTGGCCAAAAATAACGGCTTCGCAGATCCGCGCTTGGTGGAGGATCGTCCCCTGACCATTGATAACCCTGCAATTGAGGAGATGCTGGGGTCGCACCGTTTCTACTCCGCAACCTATCGACTCTTCAAGATTCCGGAGCTGGAGGGCAGCTGTGAGGATTATGGTCAGGCTGTTGTTTACAAGGGGACAGTAGAGAATCATCCTGATCTGTTTGAGCTCGATAAGGGGCACCGTTTTGAAACAGGGAAGGTGGAGCCGGTTTGCGGCAACAGCTGGAGAATGCTGCACGATAGCCGCTTTGCTGACCACTTTGATTTTTTCGGTAGTTGGGATACCCATTATGGAATCTTTAATGGATGCGGTACCTCTATGCCGTTTGACGAGAGCAGCAGCAGTGAGCCGGAGTATGGAGGAAGCTGCTGCTGATGCAGTTTAGGAAGCCCCGCTCATTTGATAGAAACCTGATTGTTATCGGTGCGGGATCGGGAGGGCTGGTCTCCGCCTACATTGCCGCTACAGTAGGTGCCAAAGTAACGCTCATTGAGAAAGGCGAAATGGGGGGCGACTGCCTCAATCGAGGCTGTATACCATCCAAGACACTGATCCGTTCTGCCAGAGTGGTAACTGAGCTACGCAAGGCGAATGATATTGGTTTTATTGATGCAGCAGCTGAGGTTGGTTTTGGTGCTGTCATGGAACGTCTGCATCGGGTGATTGGCACCATTGAGCCGCATGACTCGGTTGAGCGATATCGTAGCCTTGGGGGTAGATGTGGTTCAGGGAGAGGCTACCATAAGCTCCCCCTGGAGTGTCACGGTCAACGGCAGTGAGTTGACTGAAAGAAATATCATTATCGCAACTGGGGCACGGCCGCGAACCCCGGAGATTGCCGGGATTGAGAAGATCTCCTGCCTCACCTCTGACAACCTATGGGAACTCAAGAGCCTGCCCCGCCGTCTGCTGGTGGTAGGTAGTGGAGCCATCGGTTGCGAATTGGCACAGGCATTTGCCCAGCTGGGGTCGAGGGTTACCTTGGTGGGTCGGGGTGATGCGCTGCTCTCCTCTGAGGATCCAGAGGTCTCTGAGCTACTGTTGGAGCAATTCCGGCGGGAGGGGATTGAGTTGCTGCTGCAGAAGAAGCCACACACCTTTGTGGTCAGGGATGGGGAGAAACTGCTGCAGTTGACTGATCTGCAGAACCCGCAACAGGAAGAGATTGAGGTCGTATTTGATCAGGTGTTACTGGCCGCCGGGCGCGCCGCCAACACCGAGGGGTTGGGGCTGGAATCATTAGGGGTTGAGTTAAACCAGCGGGGCTTTATTGAGTCCAACCACTATCTACAGAGCCACTGCCCCTCAATCTATCTCTGTGGGGATGTGGCAGGCTCATATCAGCTTACCCATGCCGCCTCAAATCAGGCCTGGACTGCAACCATCAACACTCTGTTTGGTTTTGTCAAGAGGTTCAAGCTCAATGAGACGGTGATGCCGTGGGTCACCTTTACCTCCCCTGAGATTGCGCAGGTTGGACTCAACGAGGTCAGGGCCCAGGCGGCAGGGGTTGCTTATGAGGTTACTCAATTCCCCTTCTCCGAACTGGACCGCGCAATTACCGAGGATGAACAGCAGGGGTGGATCAAGGTGTTGACGGTCCCCGGCAGAGACAAAATTCTGGGTGTTACCATTGTTGGTGAGCGTGCAGGAGACCTGCTGCAGGAGTATGTTGTGGCCATGCGTTACGGTCTGGGGCTCAACAAGATTCTGGGCACTATCCACCCATACCCCCCTTTTGTCGAGATCAATCAACGTGTGGCTGGGGCCTGGAAGCGGGCACATGCACCCAAAGGGCTGTTAAAATGGGCGACCAGACTTCATGCCTGGCGTAGAGGTTAGCAGGACCAAATCGATGTTAGACAGTTACCCCCATCTGAAAGATATCTCCTTCCCCCCAATTCAGCGCAGCCCCCTGGAGACCTTGCAGGTCAATCTGGGGTACCGCTGCAATCTCAGCTGTACCCACTGCCACGTCAATGCCGGTCCCAACCGTACCGAGATGATGGATGAGGATACGGTATACAGGGTCATTCAGGTACTGGAGAGTGGTGGGGTTAGGGTTCTCGACCTCACAGGCGGTGCCCCGGAGATGAACCCATGGTTCCGCAAGCTTGTTGTGGCGGCAACCAGACTCGGTATCCGAGTGATTGATCGCTGCAATCTAACCATTCTGGAGGAGCCTGAGCAGCATGATTTGGCTCACTTTTTATCAGACAATCAGGTTGAGATAGTTGCATCAATGCCTTGTTACCTCGAGGAAAATGTGGACGCACAGAGAGGCAAGGGAACCTTTGGTCTGAATATCAGAGGGCTCCGGCGTCTGAATAGCCTGGGTTATGGTGATGCTACCAGTGGCAAGATCCTGAATCTTGTATACAACCCGCAGGGGGCACATCTTCCACCTTCACAGAGCGCACTGGAACCGGACTACAAAAAACACCTGCATGACAATTACGGAATTGTCTTCAACCAGTTGCTTACCATTACCAACCTTCCCATCCACCGTTTTGGCAGCCAACTCCTCTCCAAGGGGGAGTTTGATGGCTATATGGAGCTGTTGCAGAGCGCACATCGAGAGGAGAATCTCTCCACAGTGATGTGTCGCTCACTTGTCAGTGTTGACTGGCAGGGGATGATCTATGACTGTGACTTCAACCAGATGCTGAAACTGCCGCTGCGCAATGGAGATGAGAGAGTTATATGCCTTGAGGATCTGCTGGATAATGATCTATCAGAGCTCTCCATACAGGTTGCGGGCCACTGCTATGGCTGTACTGCCGGCCAGGGGTCAAGCTGTGGCGGGGCGCTGAGCCAGGGATAGGAGATTGGGTTCGCCTTCAATATCAATCATCATTCCAGTAGTGAATGAGGCGGCATTAATTGAGAAGACGCTCAGGCCGCTACAACCTATGCGGGAGCGTGGTGTTGAGATTATTGTCGTGGATGGTGGCAGCAGCGACCGGACCAGAGAGCTCTCACTGCCCTACATCAACCACTGGATTGAATCGGATTCTACAGGGCGTGCACTCCAGATGAATAGAGGTGCTGAAGTAGCCAAAGCAGAAGTACTCTGGTTTCTCCACGCAGATACGCAGGTGCCGGAGGAGAGTGACCAGACCATACTGCAGGCACTTCAACAACGGTTATGGGGGCGTTTCAATGTATGCCTGAGCGGAGATGAGCCACTGCTAAGAATGGTGGAGAGAATGATGAACCTGCGCTCATGCTGGAGCGGGATTGCCACCGGGGATCAGGGGATCTTTCTTTCACGTTCACTGTTTGTGGAGATTGGTGGGTTCCCAGAAATCCCGTTAATGGAAGATATTGCTATCAGCAGAGAGCTTAGAAAGAGAGGACGCCCACTCTGCATCAGACAGAGACTGGTAACCTCCAGTCGGCGCTGGGAGGAGAGCGGAATAATCAGAACAATTCTGCTGATGTGGTGGCTCCGTTTTGGTTACTGGGCTGGAATCTCCCCTCAGCGACTAGCCAGAATGTATAGATGAACTCTCCACTGCTGATCTTCGCCAAGGCCCCCATTCCCGGCTACGCAAAAACCCGCCTGATCCCGGCACTGGGTGAGCAGGGGGCTGCCGCGCTGCAGCAGCGGATGACCAGCCATGTGACTAAAGAGGCACTGCGCTCGGGAGTGGGGCCGGTTACCCTCTATTGTGCTCCCGACCCTGGCCATCCACTCTTCCAGCAGCTGCAGCAGGAGCATGATCTGGAAATACAGAGACAACAGGGGGCAGATATTGGTGAGCGGATGATGCATGGATTTGAGCAGGCGCTGGGAAATAGTGAGATGGCCATCCTGGTTGGGACAGATTGCCCACAGCTGGATTCTGAGCTGTTTCAGGCGGTTCACGGTGCACTACAGAATTCAGAGGCAGTAGTGATTCCTGCGCTGGATGGTGGTTATGTATTGATCGCACTTCGGCAAGCTTTTCTGGACCATCTGCCGATCCTTTTCATGGGGGTAGAGTGGGGCAGTGACCGGGTGATGGAGGTGACTCGTACGGCACTCGATGGGTTGGGTCTGGAGTGGGTGGAGCTCTCTCCACTGGCCGATATCGATATCGAGGAGGATCTTGCGCTGCTGCCAGCCCAGTGGATGGCAGGAAGCTAGTAGCTCTTGTGGATTGTGCTCCTAGGAGAGCATGCCATGCAGTGCCTGTACCCTCTCGGCACACTCAATTCCGAAGTCGGTCAAATAGCCACCGTCAGCCTGAGTGATCACACCTTTCTGGTGCAGGCGCTCTGCAGCCTCAATCAGGCTGGGGGCTGCACTGCTGTGGATCTTGATCCCCTCCTGTGTGGAGTGAAGATCAAACTGCATTAGAATATTGAGTTCATCGAGTAGTTCCTGGGTATAGGTCATTCCTGTTAGCTCCATGTTGCAGGATTTAGGTAAGATAATTTACAGAGTATACTCCACCAAAACGGAAATGGATGTTGGTTTCTACTATATGGCCAATGCTGGGGAGGGGAGCCTGATGGGAGCTGCGCTCTCTGGGCGGATCTATCAGTAGCAGGTAATGGAGTGACGACTTGCTGGACAAGTTGAGGTGTGGTGTTATCCTCAACCAATGCATTTAACTGTTTAATGACAAGGAGAGAGAAATGAAGAAAACAACTATCTTGTTGCTGTTGATGGCCTCGTACGGAGCGCAGGCTGAAACAACAGATTTGATCTGTAGTATGGATGAGATCAATGAGGTTACCGATGAGCTGACACATACCGATAACGTCAAGGTAAGTGTTCCCGACAAGAGCTCACATACTGTTCGCGCTCTCTCCTACTACAATAGTGATAGAGCTGTTGAGGAGTGGGAGATTACTCCAGCTCACTCCAGCTATCGTTATCGTAAGATAATTGACGGGGATATCATCAAATACGAGAGTAGTTCGATTGAGGCATCAACCGGCAAAGTGGTTGGCCGCACACACTACGATCCACCTCCGTTTCTGAGGATTCGTGGGCACAAGGAGAAAAAGACAAGCTATTCTGGGCAGTGTTATCTGGCACCTGAAGTAGATTCTGACAATGGCTCAGAAGCGGAAAAGTAGGCTTTAGTCTCATCCACCTTCTCTGAGATCCAGGTATTGGCGCTTTCGGCGCCTTTACCTGCGCTCTCTTTTGCCTCCTCATAAAAATTGGTCGCATCTTCCTTGCACTGCTCCTGTTCCCGGTAGCAATCCTCAGCTGCCTGGGCCGCATCAGCAGCAATTAATCCCACCGAGGCAATAGTTCCGATAATCGGTATCTTGGATGCCCCTTTGGCAACCTTGCGTACCCCTTTGGGCTTGTCTGCCTCTATCTTTGTCAGCTTGCGGTTGGCGCTATTGAGTTTCTCCTCGGTGGAGCGAAGTTTTTTCTTTGTGGCCTCAAGCCTTTTCGTGCGCTGCTCCAGATCAGCCCGATTTTTCTGTAGTGTTGATTTAAGTTTTTTATTCTTTTCAAGAAGTTGCACGGCACTATTCTTGTATCCCTTGAGATGAGTTATCTCTCCAATTAGTGAGGCAATATAGTAGAGTCCACCACCGATCATGCTGATAGAAAGAACCAGCAAGGGAACAACTATCTTTTTTCCTATATCCATCGGTATGATTCCAAACAGGATACGGCGGTTAAAATAGGGCCCTATGATCTCTGCGAGATTGATTGTAGGAAGTGGAAGTTGAAGTCAGGATTCAGGATGCTGCTTATGGCCATCAGAATCACTGCTATGATGATTGTGGCAACCACAGATGCCGCCATGAACTTTATTATCAGCCAGATCAGAGAGAGGAATGATATGTCCAGATCAGTCACCCGCACCTTGATCGACCGATCCTGCAGGATGTCGCCATCGGCAAGCTCACCATTCTCATTACGGTTAAATTTGATTCTCATCACAGGTGTGATTATATACCCCAATTCCTGAATTTGAGAATGTTTTGAATGACACATTTTTCTGAACGCTTTGGCGCACTATCACGAGTATATGGTCAACAGGGGCTGGAACAGCTTTCGCAGGCACACATCTGTGTAGTTGGAATAGGCGGGGTTGGCTCCTGGGTTGCCGAGAGTCTTGCCAGGTCTGCAGTTGGCAGGATCACCTTGGTTGATGGTGATGTCATCTCTAGAAGCAACAGCAATCGACAGATTCACACCATGGAGGTGACGCTGGGACAGCCCAAGGTTGAGGTAATGCGGGAACGTATTATGCAGATCAACCCGGACTGTATCTGCAGTACGGTGGGGGTGGATCTCGATAGTGACAACATGAGAGAAGTCCTGGAAAGAGATTATGATTGCGTAATAGATGCCATCGATGGTATCAGTGTAAAGGCGCAGATGATCTACCACTGTAGACGAAACAAGATCAGGGTTGTGACCACAGGTGGGGCAGGCGGGCTACTAGACCCGACACAGGTAACCGTTCGTGATCTATCCAGAACAACCAATGATCCACTAGCCGCAAAGGTACGCTCGGAACTGAGGAGAAACTACAACTTCTCCCGTAATCCAAAACGTAATTTTGGGGTTCCCTGCGTCTACTCCACGGAGCAACAGCGTTACCCCTCCACTGATGGTGAGGTCACATATTGTAAACCTGGGGTGCCGGGGCTCTCTCTGGACTGCGCATTTGGGTATGGCTCAAGTGTTGCGGTTACTGCGGCAGTTGCCCAGGCAGCTACCTTCAAGGCAATTCAGATTACTCTAAAGACAAAAGGCATAGTAATCTAAAGAGGCAAAATACGTAGAACTACGTATTTTTTATCAACTACTGTCCAGATAGTATATATAGCGTAATCACAAGATCTATCAAGGGCCGCATCATGAACTATATTCAACATATTCAGCACAATCTGGATGCAATAATCATCGCATCGATTGGGGTGATTTCGCTTATCTGGCTGGGTCGTAATATCTATATGGCGATGAGAGATATCCAGCGTGAGGCAAAAATCGAGAAGAAAATTTCTCTGGTTAATTGATATTTGTTACAATGCACATGCCCCGCCGCTGGAGGAGGACAGGATAACCTGAATAGACATATTCTGGTGGAGAGGGGCACCAATTTTCACACTCTACCCGCACAGCAACCCATATGGCCCATTGGTCACGAACTTGCGTTAACTCGGACCTGGCCAAAGCACTTGACTCGAACCATTCCCACTATATAATACGCCGCTCATGCGCCCGTAGCTCAGCTGGATAGAGTACTTGGCTACGAACTAAGGTGTCGGAGGTTCGAATCCTTCCGGGCGCGCCAATTAAAAGTTACCGAATAATGCTGTAACTTACTGATAAAAGGAGTCTTTTTTGACTCCTTTTTCTTTGGTGTCACATTTTACCTTCCGGGCGGTGCCACATTGGTGACACATTTGGAACGAAGAGTCAGATACTTACAGCGATCCGATTTTGTGCCACAAAAACCTTACAGGCGCGAGTTAGTTGTTTCGCGCCCTGTTTTGCAGGATATTGTCACTAGCTGTGGCACCAGAAATAGCATTGCCAGCAAACTTAGCGATGTGGTCGGTAGCAAAATGAGCATATTTTTTGACCATATCCATGCTCGACCAACCTCCTAACTCCTGCAAAACATCAAGCCGGGTACCTCCCATTACATGCCACGGAGCAATTACTACGATTGAGTGTGGCAGTGCGTGGGGAAAGTGGACGTTGAGGTGTGGGGGAGTTCCGGCTTCAGCCAAGTAACGGATTATCACGGTATCTTGATGAGTGTCTGTCCAGTTCCAATCTAAACAATCTCAACAAACGTAATCAGTGAATCCACGTCAGCTAAATTACTGGAGACAACTGTAGCGGACAGATCAACCACCACATTATTTACACCGGCATCCCACTCAAGCACACCATTCACTAGACTGAGATCTGTATCGGAATGGTTCTCACCAGATTGGTGATATAGGTGAATCACGTCCTCATTGACGTCAAAGTCAGTGATGACATCACTACCTGCGGTTGAGGTGAACTGGAAGATATCGCTCCCTACACCACCCGCCAGAGTATCGCTCCCTGTGCCACCAAAGAGGGTGTCATTACCATCTCCACCATTAATGGCGTCATCACCATTGGAACCCCATAGTGTGTCATCTCCAGCCTCTCCGTTTATGGTTACGGCACTGAATAGAATGAAGTCTGCACTGGTTAGGTCGATGATGTCATTACCTTCACCTGCGTTAATGGTCTCCAGATCAACTATTCTTGCTGTGGAGTCTATACCTCGGGAAGTGGTGGACAGGGTTAATGATTCGTGATGGTCGGAGTAGACATCATCGATAAAGAAGGCATCGGAACCATCTGTAAGGATGAGGCTGTCTGCATCAGCACCGCCATCGATTACATCGCTAAAGCGATTGAGACTCTCAAGAAAGATGCGCTCACCTGTGCCAACAGATGAGGCATTATCAACGTTTATGGCAACGTAACCACTGCCCCACACACTGTCAGCTGTCAGGGTAATGGTGTCATTACCTGCCAAAGCAGATACAGTATCAGCTCCCTCAAGGGTATAGATGTTGTCAGCACCTGCCGTACCCAAAAGTGCATCGTCATTAACTGTTCCGGTTACAGTTACAGATGGGGGGAGTTCCAGTACTGTGCTGGCTGTTGCTGCCAGTGCGCCGCCAACACCCTGTGTTCCTGTATTGCCATCACTGAAGAGCCAATCAATCTGGAGAGATGCTGGTGGGTTATCACTGCTATTACTGTAGGCTAGTGACTGCAGAAGCTGGTTTACCAGATCCTGTGTAGCATTGCTGTTAAAGGTAATTGTCAGTATGCCACTACTGTTTTCAGTCACTGTTCCGATGGCGGCAGTATCTGCATAAACCAGATCATTCCCCTCGATCAGGCTAGAAAAGCCCCCCGTACTAGAAAACAGGTCTTCTGCATTGGCTCCACCATGACGGGAGAGTGATATCGATGCACCTTCATAGTTATCAGCTGCAACTAGATCATCGTCTCTGCTTGCTATTGTATTGTCTATAATGAATGCAGGCGCATCCTCTGTGTAGGAAATGCTCCCGTCACCTTCTCTTCTATGCAGCCCGAATGTGCTATCCAGTGTTCCATCAGTGTTATATCGTACCAGCGCAAAATCACGGGTGCTGTCGCTATAGGAAGATCCTGCAACCAAAATCTTACCATCGGTCTGGAGAGTAACACTATGACCATAGTCAGAGGATCCTGGTTTAATGTCAGTGGTTACTATCCCATCTTCACTGAAAGCGGTGTCCAGTGTTCCATCAGTGTTATATCGTACCAGCGCAAAATCACGGGTGCTGTCGCTATAGGAAGATCCTGCAACCAAAATCTTACCATCGGTCTGGAGAGTAACACTATGACCATAGTCAGAGGATCCTGGTTTAATGTCAGTGGTTACTATCCCATCTTCACTGAAAGCGGTGTCCAGTGTTCCATCAGTGTTGTATCGTACGAGTGTAAAATCACTGTTGCTGTTACCGTAGGAAGATCCTGCAACCAAAATCTTACCATCGGTCTGGAGAGTAACACTACGGCCATTGTCAAAGGTTACTGATCCAATATCGGTGGTAACTATTCCATCGCTACTGAAAGTAGTATCCAGTACGCCATTAGTATTATATCGTACCAGCGCAAAATCACTGGTGCTGTCGCTATAGGAAGATCCTGCCACAAGAATTTTGCCATCGGTCTGGAGAGTAACGCTATGACCATAGTCAGAGGATCCCAGCTTAATGTCAGTGGTGATTACACCATCCAGTGTGCCATCAATAGAATAGCGCGTTAGCACAAAATCATCGTTAGAAACCCCCCCCACCAAAATTTTGTTGTTGGTTTCTAGAGCAATACTATGTCCACTATCCATAGTTGCCGATCCAATATCGGTGGTAACTATTCCGTTGCTACTGAAAGCGGTGTCCAGTGTTCCATCAGTGTTATATCGTACCAGCGCA
>CALEHW010000012.1 GCA_937877715.1 uncultured Methylophaga sp.
GCTTGTTATATTTGTGTCGTATTGCTCTAATATATTGACGAATTTCTACCTTTGATAAACAAGGAAATAGAGAAAAGATGAAAAAGCTATTAATAGTTATGGCGATTGTTAATGCCATTTTTGCACCTGCTGTAGTCGCTGGTGTTACTGTTGGCGGTGAGATGCGTTATGAGATAACGGATGATGATTCTGGTACTGAATTTGATAACAATGGATCCATTTTGACTGTAGACGGTAGTGAGGATCTGGGCGATGGTCTGAAAGCCGGTTTCTATACCAAGATTACAGGTATTGGTGGTAACAGCACGATAGGCTCAGGTAATACCTATCTGAATCTGTCTGGCAGTATGGGTAAAATCCAGTTTGGTCAATTCCATCTGCCATCAAAAGAGGTGCTGAAGATGGCAGAACTTCATGGAGACACTGCTGGTAAAGAGGTGGTTTTTGCTAATACCCTGGAGCCCAATCAACAGATTCAGTATGCAACCCCATCAATAGGTGGTGTTACGGTAAAGGTTTCTGTAGTAAGTGGAGATGTTGATGCTGGCAGTGGTACAGACTACGAGCTTGATGGCAACGTTTCCAATGTTGCTATTTACTACGATAGTGGCCCCCTATCTGTTGCCTACGCTACTCTTAAAGGGAATGATGGCACTGCCGATGCAACTGCACTCGGCCTCAAGTACACCATGGATGATCTAAAACTTGTAGCTGCCTATGAGGATGTTGAGGATGCAGCCGATGCAACTGTTATTGGTGCCTCCTACAATGTGGGTAATGGTAACTCCATTGCCGTAACAAGCCAGTCACAATCCCTGGATGTGAATGAGAAGAATACAATTGCTCTTAACCATGCATTCAGTGCACGTACACGTGCATACCTGATGTTTAATCATCCTAAACAGGGTGGTAACAATTCAACAGTTATTGGTTTTAAGCACAAATTCTAAGTTGACTTTTTTGGTCTAACGTTAGTCTGACCAAACAACTTTAACTTTGTGTTAAAAAGGGCAGCCCTTTCGGGGGTTGCCCTTTTTTTGTGCATGGTTGGGTGACGCTCTTTCCATTCTGGTGCACCATTTTATGGCAGATGGTGTCTTTTTGTTCCATACCCATATAACTACTTGTTTTTGCTGCGGCCTTGCGTGTTGGCACGGTTGTTGCTGCTATTGTTATCAGAGTGCCTGGGCTGGCAGCAAGATAGTGTTCGGCTCAGGTATTGCCTTAACCTGATAACAGACAATTCTGGAGAATAGTATGAAAAAACAGTTTTCAATTATGGCTGCCGTAGTAGCGCTATCCACTACACCCGTAACCTATGCAGATGAGGAGGGGATATCCATCAGTGGTAATGTGGCCCTGGCCAGCAACTATATCTGGCGAGGCCAGACCCAGACCAATAATGAACCAGCCCTCTCGGGTGGTTTTGATCTGGCCCACGATTCTGGATTTTATCTTGGGGTTTGGGGCTCCAATGTCGATTTTGGAGCGGATGACAACATGGAACTGGACTACTATGGCGGATTTTCAGGAGAGTCCGGCCCTGTGGGTTATGACCTAGGATATATTGCCTATAAATATCCAGGTGGATCGGGAGATTTCGAGGAGTGGTACTTGGGGCTGAGTACCACGGTTGGGCCAGTAGAGCTGGGTGCAGCCTTTTCACAAGGGGTAGATGAGGCGACTGATAATGTGGAGCTTTCTGCCAGTACTGATCTGGATGGGATTGCACTCTCCTTGGCTCTTGGTGATTATGATGGTGCCGGTGAATATAGTCTGGTCTCTCTCTCAAAAGAGATGGGTGGACTGGACTTCTCGGTTGCCTGGAGTGATTATGATGCAGATGCTGGCAGTGCCAGTGACCAGGATGAGGTCACCTTTACCATAGCGAAGAGCTTCTGATTCTATCAACGGGGGGTTCTTTCGTATCCCTGATCTTGCGAGGGGTGGTTCCAGACGGAGCCACCCCTCTATCTTTGGCTCTTATAAATTCCACTGTGTTATATTTCTCCCTTATTTGAGGGGTTTAATCATTGTGAAAGTTCTGGCAGATCTCTCCATGAGGCCATTTGCGGACAGGAGGTCCGCAATTGAGTGACACATGGATATGCTTGAGCGTGCCTCATGGAGAGAGCTGCCAGAACTTTTGGAGCTACTGACAATTATTGAGAACTATGGAGCAGAGGATGATGAGAAGAGGGCTTGTGGCTGTAGGCATGTGGCTGGCATTGTCTGTCGGGGGTGTTGGGGCAACGACCCTGTCGGATGTAACCAGCAAGGGATTTGTTCAGTGCGGGGTCAGTCAGGGGCTGCCCGGTTTCTCCAGCCCTGATGCTGATGGCAACTGGCAGGGGATTGATGTCGATGTCTGTCGTGCGGTGGCTGCAGCCACACTGGGGAATGCCGACAAGGTAAAGTACACGCCGCTCTCCGCCAAGGAGCGCTTTACCGCACTGCAATCCGGGGAGATTGATCTGCTGGTACGGAATACCACCGAGACCTTTACCCGGGACAATGTGCTGGGGGTCGATTTTGTCGGTATCAACTACTATGACGGTCAGGGTTTTATGGTACCGAGAGACCTAGGGGTGAAGAGTACCATGGAGCTCTCTGGCGCAGCGGTCTGTACCAACATGGGGACCACAACTGAACTCAATATCGCTGACTATTTTCGATCCAATGGGATGGAGTATAAGGTGGTTGCCTTCGAGAAGATGGATGAGGTGATAGCCGCCTATGATGCGGGGCGCTGTGATGTTTTCACTACTGACCGTTCGGCACTGGCTGCCCAGCGGGTCAAGCTTAGTAGCCCGGATGCCCATATGATTCTGCCAGAGACCATCTCCAAGGAGCCACTGGGGCCGGTGGTTCGGGAGGGGGATAATGAGTGGGGTGATATTGTCCGCTGGTCGCTCA
>CALEHW010000013.1 GCA_937877715.1 uncultured Methylophaga sp.
CCAGATACGCCGCCTGATTTCAACCCCTCAAACACCAGATTCGAGCATAACTCAAGAGATAAACAGTATTCTTTTGTTGTGTTATGTGTTGTTGCGCAAGACTTACTATATAGAGTGCAATATAAATAAACTACTAAGAGTTACTTAGAATAACTGATAGTCATCGGATCAATTAAAAATACTAAGAGTTACTTAGGGCTTTGTGATGCCTCATAAGAGACCATCTGAAATGCTAAGAGTTACTTAGGGTGGTTATTGATTATAGCTATGTAGAATACGTATTTATACGTATGGATTAGTATTAAAGATTAAAATAGAATTCGTCTGTTTATATATCATTGAAGCTTGGAGGATCTTTCGTGATGTTGGAAAAGACTTTGTCTAACAGCAAATACTGTAGAAATACCCTTGATATTTTAACGTTCAAAAGTGAGTTCTCAGGTGGACGATAGATGATCTTTGGAGAACGATTAAAGCAGGCAAGAAACAAGGCTGGATTATCGCAGGAGAATCTTGGAATAAAGATAGGCATTGCCCCATCATCTGCTAGCCCTAGAATTAATCAATATGAGAGAAATCGTCATAGGCCCAGTGACCAAGTAATTGTTCAATTGGCGCTGGCACTTGGGGTGCCTACCGCCTTTTTTTATACAGAAGACAAGAATCTTACCAAATTAATTCTTCAATGCTCCCAGCTGGAAGCTGGCAAACAAAAAACCCTCACTGAATATATTGAGAAAGAATATGGCATTAAATGTTGTGCAGAGGGCAAGTGCTGTATAGATGATATATGAAAATGAATAAAAACAATTATAGGGATTTAGTGTGGCAATAACCTCAATAATTATCTATCCAGTGGAGTGATAATGCTCTCCCTGAGGAATCCAGCGTCGGATCAGCTTTTTGATCATGGAGGATGCGGATAGCGGATCATGTGCCATTATTTGTTGCGCACTTTTCTCCACCAGAGGTATCAGCAGCTGGTCTTGTGAGAGGTCGGCAATCTTTAGCTGGAGTGTGCCGGTCTGCCGTTTCCCCAGAAGCTCACCAGCCCCCCTCATCTCCAGATCCTTGCGTGCAATCTCAAAGCCATCGGTGGTGTCGCGTATGGTCTGTAGTCTCTCGGTCGCGTCTCTGGATAGTGGCGGTCGATACATCAGGACGCAGCTACTGGAGAGTGCACCACGCCCAACTCTTCCCCGGAGCTGATGAAGTTGGGCTAGACCCAGCCTCTCCGCGTTCTCGATGATCATCAGGCTGGCATCGGGGACATCGACCCCAACCTCGACAACAGTAGTTGCCACCAGAATCTGAATCTTGCCCTGGTAAAACCGGGTCATCACCTCATCCTTCTCACGGGCTGACATCCGCCCGTGGAGCAGACCAACAGAGAGATCTGGTAACTGCTTCTGGATCTCCTCAGCACTATCTGTTGCGGCCTGACACTGCAGTGCCTCGGACTCCTCAATAAGCGGGCAGACCCAGTAGACTTGCCGCCCCTGCAGGCAGTTGGCGTGGACTCGCTGCAGAACCTCACTGCGGCGTGACTCGGGAACAGTAACCGTTTTGATCGGGGTGCGGCCCGGGGGGAGCTCATCAATTACACTGCTGTCGAGATCGGCATAGAAGGTCATCGCCAGGGTGCGGGGGATTGGGGTTGCCGTCATGATGAGTTGGTGTGGCAGGTAGCTGCCCCTCTCTCCTTTCTGCTTTAGTGCAGCGCGCTGCTCTACCCCAAAGCGATGCTGCTCATCGATGATGACTAGGGCAAGATTATGAAAGCTGATATCTTTCTGAAACAGGGCGTGTGTTCCTACCGCAATAGAGCAGCCGCCATCAGCAATCTGTTGCACCATCTGTCTGCGCTCTTTTATGTTCATCCCTCCGGATAGAAAACCAACATTAATGCCCAGTGGTTCCAGCAGTGTGTTGATGTTTTTGAAGAGTTGTCTGGCCAATAGCTCCGTTGGTGCCATGAGGGCGCTCTGCAGACCCGACTCGGCTGCATGTAGTGCAGCAGAGAGCGCAACAATGGTTTTGCCTGACCCTACATCCCCCTGCAGCAAGCGTCGCATGGGGTGGGATTGCTGTAGATCCTGAAAAATCTCTTTGATGACACGTTGCTGCGCAGTTGTCAGGGAAAATGGTAGCAGTTGCAGAAGGTGGTCAACACGGCCCCGGTCTTGGGAGAGGGGGGTTGCCTGCTCTTTTCTATAGTGGTTGCGGAGCTGTTGCAGGCTTAAATGGTGGGCCAACAGCTCCTCAAAGGCAACTCGTCCCCGGCAGATGGCCAACTGCTCTGCAGAGAGTGGGGTGGTTGGTCTGTGCAGGGCCTGCAGTGCATTTTGCAGGGTTACCGCTCGTAGCTGTTGTGGGAGTTGGGCCTCCGGGAGTAGCTCCTCAACAGAGTGCAGAGCAAGCTCCAACGCTTGGCTGGTCAGTAAGAAAAGGGTGCGCTGGCGTAGCCCCTCAGTGGACGGATAGATGGGGGTTAGGGTTGTCTCCAATCCCGGTTGCTGTTTTCCAGGTTGGAGGAGACGATATTCGGGGTGGACCATCTCCAGCCCGGAGGGCCCCCTGCGAATCTCCCCGAAACAGCGAATACCCTTTCCGCTCTGCAGTGAGGATTGTTGAGACTTATTAAAATGGAAGAGGCGGATGGTGATTGAACCGGTCTGATCCTCTACGGCGCAGAGCAGAGCGCGTCGTCTACCGAAACGGATGGCACAGCTCTGGACCTCGCCCTCGATCAGGCACTCGTCTCCGGGGCGGAGAGAGGCGATGGGCGAGATGGTTGTCCGGTCCTGATAGCGGAGCGGCAGGTGAAATAGCAGATCCTCTATTTTGCGGATCTCCAGTTTTGCGAGTCGGGCGGCGAGTCGGGGACCAACCCCTCTTAGAGTGGAGAGATCGGTCATGGCCCGTTACAGGGTTTAGCTATGGTCAACAGGCCGCTTACTGCCCCAGCTCCATCACCCCATCCATCTCGACGCCAGCATCTTTTGGCAGTGCGGCAACGCCAACAGCAGCGCGTGCCGGATAGGGCTGTTCAAAATATCGTGCCATCACCTCATTGACCAGGGGAAAGTGGCTTAGGTCGGTAAGAAAAATATTCAGTTTGACGATATCTGCCAGTGATCCCCCGGCAGCCTCGGCTACGGCACTGAGGTTGTTGAAGACCCGCACAATCTGTCGCTCCATATCTCCATCGACCATCTCCATGCTCTCCGGGTCGAGTGGAATCTGGCCCGAGAGGTAGATGGTCTCTCCTGTACGGACTGCCTGTGAGTAGGTCCCGATGGCCTGTGGAGCGCGGTTAGTCTGGATGATCTCTCTTGTCATGGTATGTTCTCGGCTCCTTAAGGTGGTTATTCCAGGCCCGGTAAATGTCTGCTCGCTATGGTTGTGCTGCAGGGGGCAGACTAGCCGTTGATCCTCTGGATGTTTCTCACTGGCCTGAGCTTCTTGATATTACGGATAATGGTAGCTAGATGTTTTCTGTCTGTCACGCGGAGGGTAAAGGTGATGGCGTTGGTGTGCCCATCCTGGTCATCCACAATTACGTTATCAATATTGGAGTCCATCTCGGAGATGGTTGCGGCGATGGTGGCCAGCACCCCACGCTTGTTTGCAACGGTAACCCGGATCTCGGCGGGCAGATTGCGCTGACTTTTGTCAGACCACTCCACAGAGATCCACTGCTCCGGCTGGTTCCGCAGGTTGGCCACATTTTTGCAATTGTGTCTATGAATAACCAACCCCTTGCCCGAGCTGATGTGGCCAATAATTGGATCTCCGGGGATGGGGTGGCAACACTTCGCAAAGTGGACCACCATACCCTCGGTCCCCCGAATCATCAGAGGGCGCTGATCATGGTTTTTTCCTCTGCGCCTGAGAATGGGTGAGAGTACCGATAGAGGATTCCAGAGAAGCCCCTTGCCTTTCAGTTTTGGCTGGTTGCCAGCAGAATCGGAGCTCTTGGTGCAGCACTGAATAATGTTGCCAGCAACCAGTTCGGCCATTCGCTGCCCCATGCCGATCTCGTTATAGAGCGCTTCCAGATTATTCAGCTGGAGTTTCTCCAGCACCGGGGTGAGCCCCATCTTCTTGAAGCGCTTTCTCGATATGTTGTGGTTGGAGAGCGCCTTGAGCAGCAGTTTCTCACCCAGACGTACCGCCTCACTCTGCTGCAAGTTCTTCAGGTAGTGACGAATATTGCTGCGCGCCTTTCCTGTGGTTACAAACTTGAGCCATCCAGGTTGCGGGAGGCTGTCGGGTGAGGTGGTAATCTCAACAGTCTGTCCATTGAATAGGGGGGCACTGAGGCTGGCAGGCTTGCGGTTGATTCTGGCGGCGACTGCATGGGTTCCCACCTCTGTATGGATACGGTAGGCGAAATCCAGGGCTGTTGCTCCGCGGGGAAACTCCATGATCTTTCCCTTTGGGGTAAATATATATACCTCATCCGGAAACAGGTCGATCTTTACGCTCTCCAGAAACTCCATTGAGTTGCCGGCATTTTTCTGTAGATCAAGCAGATCCTGTAGCCATTGGCGGGCCCGTTTTTCGGTACCGCTAACCGTAGCGGAGTGGTTACTGTCGGGATTGTCGTTCTTGTAGTCCCAGTGGGCTGCAATCCCCTCCTCCGAAATTGTATGCATCTCCTGGGTGCGAATCTGAATCTCTACCGGCACCCCATGGGGGCCAAACAACACGGTATGGAGTGACTGGTAGCCATTGGCCTTGGGGATAGCGATGTAGTCCTTGAATTTCCCTGGCACCGGTTTGTAGATGCTGTGGACAATACCCAGCGCCTGATAACAGTCCTCTATCGTGGGGACAATAATACGAAACGCATAGACATCGTAGATCTCTCTGAAGGGGAGGTGTTGATCCCTCATCTTCTTGTAGAGACTGTATAGATGTTTCTTGCGCCCACTGATCTTAGCCTCAATGTTGGTCTCCAGCAGGTGCCTGCGGATGGAGACCTCAATAGTCTCCAGGATCTCCTTGCGGTTGCCGTGTGCCTGGCTCACCGCCTCGGCGAGAACTCGCGAGCGCATAGGATAGAGGTTGGAGAACCCGAGCTCCCTGAGCTCCATTGTAATTTTGTTCATTCCCAGCCGATGGGCGATCGGGACATGGATCTCGAGGGTCTCGCGGGCAATCCGCCGACGCTTTTCCGGCCTCATGCCGTCGAGTGTCCGCATATTGTGGAGACGATCCGCCAGCTTGATCAGAATGACCCGAATATCCCGAGTCATTGCCAGCATCATTTTGCGGAAATTCTCTGCTTGTGCATGCTGTGGGCTCTCCATATGCATACGGGTCAGTTTGCTGACGCCATCAACCAGCTCGGTGACATCCTGCCCGAAACGGTCGGCCAGCTCCTGTTCGGTGTGGTTAGTGTCCTCCAGCACATCATGTAGCAGGGCCGCCATGATGGTGGTGTGGTCAATCCGCATCTCGGCGAGAATGCGGGCAACCTCGATGGGGTGGTAGATGTATGGTTCGCCGGTCAGGCGGTGTTGGCCATCATGGGCCTCTGCGGAGAAAAGGTAGGCCTCATAGATCTGGCTGACCTGTTTCTGATCAAGATAACCCTCCAGTAGAGAGACAAGGTCGCTGATCAGAAACATGGCGTGGGTACAATCGTGGTGTTACGCCACCTTCTCTTCAGTAGCGTTATCGGCAGTGGTGACGATTGTCTCGGCAGCAGCGGACTTCGTAATCTCTGTGTTCTCTTCGCCCTCGCCCCCATTTTCTCCCTCATCACTGTCAGCCTTCAGCAACTCTTCATCGGCAGCTTTTGCGGCAGCATTGAGTTGATCCAGAACCTCACGACTCATCAGCCCCTCCGCAATCTCCCGCAGCGCAATCACAGTTGGCTTATCGTCATCCAGCGGCACCATCGGGGTTCCACCCATGGAGATCTGTCTTGCGCGCTCGGCAGCAATCAGGGTCATGTCAAAACGGTTATCAATTTTATCGAGGCAATCTTCTACAGTAATGCGAGCCATCAGTGGTAACTCCAATCAATTATCGGTCCGAAAAGGGCGGTAATTCTATATAAATCAACTGGATTCTTCCAGCAGACTTTGCAGTAACAGCCCATTCCTCCCTGATTGTGCATCGATTTGCAGCCGTTGTGCAAGGAAAATGGTTTTGAGCTCATCTTTTGCCTGCTCAAAATCGTCATTGATTACCAGAAAGTCATATTCACCGTAGTGGGACATCTCGCTGATCGCATCTCTCATGCGGCGAACAATGGTCTCATCGCTATCCTGCCCTCGTCCGTGGAGACGTTCACGCAGTGCCTCGCGTGATGGGGGGAGGATAAAGATGCCGACTGCCTCCGGGATCCGCTCTCGAACCTGGCGCGCACCCTGCCAGTCAATCTCCAGGATTACATCCTCTCCCTGCTGCAGGGTGTCACGAACCCATATCTCAGAGGTGCCGTAGTAGTTGTCAAAGACCTGGGCGTGTTCCAGAAACTGGCCAGCCTTGATGCCGCTACGGAACTCCTCCATCGATATGAAATTGTAATGGACGCCATCCTCCTCGCCGGGGCGTGGCGGGCGGGTGGTGTGAGAGACAGAGAGCAGAGCACCATCCATCTCCCTGAGCAGCGCCTGCAGCAGACTCGACTTGCCGGCCCCGGATGGGGCCGAGATAATGTATAGGGTTCCCTTACTCAATGTTCTGCACCTGCTTTCTTAATACGTAAAAAATAAACTATATTATCAGTGTGTTATTTGTTGTTTTGTGGCTGTCGGTTGTTTCCTGTCACCATAAAAAATACATGTTTTTCCCGTTCTAAGTGGTAACAAAGGTAGCTGTTAATGGGCTGTTGTAGCGGTAATTTTGACGCCTAATGCATTACAAACACGCTGGATTGTTTCAAATCGGGGTTGAGCAGATGGTCGAAGTGCTTTGTATAGCGCCTCTCGTTTAATACCACTTGCCTTTGCTATCTCAGACATGCCTCTGGCCTTTGCAATATGCCCTAGAGCAGCTGCTAACTCTCCAGCATCGCCATCTTCAAGCACCTGCCGAATGTACTCGGCGATCTCTTCCTCGGAAGTGAGGTATTCAGCCATATCAAATTCAGATAAATTACTAATAGTTTTTGTCTGGTTCATGATTGTTGCTCCAGTAGTGACAATGCTAGCTGTTTGGCCGCTTTAATATCCTCTTTTTGAGAGCTTTTATCACCTCCGCCAAGCATAACGATGATAGTTGTCTCGGTTTGGATGTAATACATACGCCAGCCAGGGCCAAAAAACTCTCGCATCTCAAATACCCCTTCACCAACAGGGCTTGTGTCCCCAAGTAAGCCTCGTTGAGCTTTTTCAAGGCGACGAAGCAACCGGAATCTTGTTGGATGATCCTTTAGGTTGTCGATCCAATTTTCAAACTCCGGCGTTTTCTTGATGGCGTACATGCTATTATTGTAATCGAACGATTACAGAATGTGAACTTATTAAGTGCAATGCACGCCATATTTGGATTGGTGGTATGTCTGAAATTGAACGGCTACGAAAAGAAAACAGGCGCTTGCGAGCTTTACTGAAGCAGCATGGAATTGTTGACCCAATGGCGGTGGAGCAATCACCTGTCCAGGATGATAACGGGGATGTCTCCAATGTTGCGTTAACAACAAAGCAGAAGATTACACTGTTCCGAGGGTTGTTTCATGGCAGGGAAGATCTCTATCCGGTTCGTTGGGAGAGCAATAATGGCCGATCAGGCTATTCTCCGGCATGTGCTAATGAATGGAAGCCTGGTCTATGTGGAAAGCCCAAAATCAAATGTGGTGCATGTGACAACAGAGCATTGCTGCCGCTAACGGATCGAGTGATCTACAGACATCTGAGCGGAGAGATCACAGTGGGTGTCTACCCATTATTGCAGACTGAACAGTGTCACTTTCTTGCGATAGATTTTGATAAAGAGAGCTGGCGTGAGGATGTACAATCGATAGTAGCAACCTGCAGATATTTTCAAATACCGGCTACGATTGAGATTTCTCGTTCTGGCAATGGTGCCCATCTGTGGATCTTTTTCAGTCAAGCGGTGCCATCTGCTGAGGCTAGACAACTTGGCGCAGCGCTGATCAGCTATACCTGTTCACACTCTAGGCAGCTTGAGCTTACCTCTTATGATCGTATGTTCCCAAATCAGGAGCGTATGCCTAAAGGAGGTTTTGGAAACTTGATTGCACTACCGCTGCAGAAAGGGCCAAGAGACCTGGGAAGATCAATTTTTGTCGATGATCAATTGCACCCGTATTCGGATCAATGGGGCCATTTGAATGGCATTGGGCGGATGGATGAGGTGGACATTTCCACATCCATACAACAGCTCAGTGAGGGACATCATGTGCTGGATGTGGCCTATATTGAAGAAGAGGTACTGAGTGAAACGCCGTGGAAGGGCAGAAAGAAAATGCTCAGCAACAAGATTGAAGGCACATTGCCACAGCAAGTGGTGGTCACGCTGGAAAATCAGATTTACTTTGAAAAAGGGGGGCTGACACAGCCGTTGACCAATCGGCTGATCCGTTTGGCTGCCTTTCAGAACCCAGAATATTACAAGGCACAACAGATGCGTTTTTCGGTGTGGGATAAGCCACGCATCATAGGGTGTGCTGAAAATTACCCGAACCATATCGCTCTGCCTCGTGGCTGCCTGGATGATGTAAAACAGCTGTTACAGGATAATGGCATGGGCCTTCAGATTGCGGATGAGCGCTATCAAGGTGTCCCGATAGCCTGTGAATTTAATGGTCGCTTGAGAAAGGAACAGAAGGAAGCGGTTACAGCTATGATACGACATGATGCAGGTGTGTTGTGTGCACCGACTGCTTTTGGCAAGACAGTAACGGCAGCCTCCATTATCGCTACACGAAGAGTGAATACACTGATTATCGTCAATCGAACGGATCTGCTACTGCAGTGGCTTGAACAGCTTCAGCTCTTTCTGGATTGTGAAAGTAATGCTCTGGGACGATTAGGTGGAGGAAAACGGAGCCCTTCATTGAGAGTTGATGTAGCAGTGATGCAATCACTGGTTAGAAAGGGTGAGGTCAACGAGATTGTAGAGCGGTATGGGCAAGTTATTGTGGATGAGTGCCACCATATCTCATCGGTTAGCTTTGAACGGTTGATGAAGCAGGTGAAAGCACGTTACGTATTGGGGCTGACGGCTACACCGGAGCGTAGAGACGGGCACCATCCAGTGATTTTCATGCAGTGTGGTCCGATTCGACACCGTGCAAAGGCTGCAGAAACTGCACCGCGTATCTTGCAAGTAGTTCCTCATACGATGGCTTCAGAAGGTTTGATTGAATCCGGGAAGATACAGGAGATCTTCCAGCACCTTATTGAAGACCAGCAACGCAATCGTTGTATTGTCAAAGATGCGATAGAGGCATACAAGCAGGGACGAAAGGTATTGCTGTTAACGGAAAGAACAGGACACTTGGAGACGCTATGGAAGTTGCTGGATGGAAAGATTGAAAACCTGTTCTTGTTGCATGGGCGATTGAGTAAGAAGAAGCGAAAGACTGTTAAAGAGGAGCTTCATGCTCTTTCAGAGAACGAGCCGAGACTCTTGTTGGCAACGGGAAGATTGATTGGTGAAGGGTTTGACCATCCGCCACTGGATACGCTGGTTTTGGCGATGCCGGTATCCTGGAAAGGTACTCTTCAGCAATATGCGGGACGTCTGCATCGTGATCATATGACGAAGCATGACATTGTGATTCATGATTATCTGGATATTAATTTGCCTCAACTGATGAAGATGTGGGAGCGTAGACAGAAAGGGTATCGCTTGATGAAATACCAGATTTTGAGTGAAAAAGACTTGCTGGGTGTTGAGGTAATTCGATGATATTCAAGCGTTTTATAGAATATTTTGCACCTGCTCTCTCATTTGTTCAATCAACACCTTCATCTCAACGGAGATGCGGGTGGTCTCTATATATGCCGATTTTGACCCCAGGGTGTTGGCCTCACGGTGGAGCTCCTGCATCAGGAAGTCGAGACGACGGCCGACAGACCCGCCCTTTTTCAGAACACGCTCTACCTCATCCAGGTGGGTGGTGAGTCGATCCATCTCCTCATCGATATCCAGCTTCTGGGCCTGTAGTGCCATCTCCTGCTCCAGACGACTCTCGTCAGCCTGATCCAGGAACTCCTCCAGGCGCTCACGAAGTTTTTGTCTGACGCTCTCCATGACTTTTGGCATCTCTGTTTTTGCCTGTTCAACTAGAGGGCGCATCGCATCACAGCGCTGCTGGATCATCTCTCGCAATCGCTCACCCTCACGCCGGCGGGTCTCCACCAGCTCATTGAGGGTATCTGACAGTAGCTCCAGAGCGCTCTGTTGGATCAGTGATGTGTCTGTTGCCTCGGATCGGATCACCCCGGGCCAAGAGAGGATCTCCATCGGATCAATGCGGGCGGCATTATCCATATGGTGGCCTACAACCTTGGCCGCATCGGCAACCTGCTGTGCAAGCTCCTCATCAATCTGAACCTTGTTATCGGTATGGGCAGCTGGGGTGTAGCGCAGTCCGCACTCCACCTTGCCACGCCCCAGCCTCTTGCGCCCCATCTCTCTGGCCATGTTCTCGATCTGACGCAGATCCTCGGGGAGTCGCATAAACAGCTCAAGGTAACGGTGGTTGACGGCACGGATCTCCCAGGCAAGGCTGCCCCACTCAGCCTGTAGATCTTTTCGCGCAAAGGCGGTCATGCTCTGAATCATTTTTGAACCCTTCTCCCGATTACCGGATAATGTGCCGTTTCAATAGATGGAAAGTATACAAGGAGTTTCCCCATGCGACCCAGCAAAAGAGAGCCCAACCAGATGCGGGAGATCAAGATCACCCGAAACTACACCAAACATGCAGAGGGCTCTGTATTAGTGGAGTTTGGCGAGACTAAGGTGATCTGTACCGCCTCGGTTGAGGATAGAGTTCCGCGCTGGCTAAAAGGCAACGGCAGGGGGTGGGTAACCGCAGAGTACGGCATGCTGCCGCGCTCAACAGGTAGCCGAATGGGGCGTGAGGCGGCGCGGGGTAAACAGGGTGGCCGCACCATGGAGATTCAACGCCTGATTGGCCGCTCCTTGCGGGCAGCGGTTGACCTTAAGGTGCTGGGTGAACAGATGATCACGGTTGACTGTGATGTAATCCAGGCTGACGGTGGAACCCGCACTGCATCCATCACAGGTGGTTTTGTGGCGCTCTCTGATGCGATTCAACATTTGATGGAGAGTGGTGCTATCAAACAGAACCCAATTACAACACCAATTGCATCCGTCTCTGTCGGGGTTTACCAGGGGGCACCTGTTCTTGATCTGGATTATGATGAGGACTCCAATGCTGAAACAGATATGAACGTAGTTATGAATAGTGAGGGGCAGTTTATTGAGGTGCAGGGTACTGCAGAGGAGGCCCCCTTCAGTATGGAGGAGATGCGGCAGATGTTGGCACTGGCACAGCAGGGGATTGGTGAATTGATTGCTCATCAACAAGAGTCTCTGGCGTGAAGAAAATCATACTGGCAACCGGCAACAGGGGAAAGGTGAGAGAGCTGGGTGAGCTGCTCGCCAATGTTGAAATGGAGGTAATGCCGCAGACAGAGTTCAATGTAGTAGAGGCAGAGGAGACCGGCCTCACCTTTGTCGAGAACGCCATTCTCAAGGCGCGCAATGCATCAGCCCATACTGGATTGCCAGCGATTGCCGATGATTCGGGGCTGGAGGTGGATTTTCTCAACGGCGCCCCGGGCATCTACTCCGCCCGTTATGCCGGAACCGATGGCAATGATCCCGCCAACAACCAGAAACTGTTGAGGGCGCTGGATGGGGTGCCGGAGGGGCAGCGCACCGCACGTTTTCAGTGTCTGATGGTCTACATGGAGCATGCAGAGGATCCAACTCCACTAATTGCCCAGGGGAGCTGGGAGGGGCGTATCCTCACTGCCCCACAGGGAGAGAATGGGTTTGGCTATGACCCGATCTTTTTTGTTCCGGAGCAGGGATGCAGCTCGGCAGAGCTGCCAGCAGAGGTTAAAAACCGGTTGAGCCATCGGGGGCAGGCACTGAAAAAATTGGTGGAGATGGTGAGCTGACAGCGCTCAATCTAACCACGGCAACCCCCCTCTCACTCTACATCCACCTTCCGTGGTGTGTGCAGAAGTGTCCCTATTGTGATTTTAACTCCCATGCCGCCCCGGAGCCGCCTCTGTATTCTGCTTATATAGACGCACTGCTGCGTGATCTGGAGTGGGAGTTGCCGGGAATCTGGGGGCGTCCGGTGCACTCCATCTTTATCGGCGGAGGCACCCCCAGTATCTTTCCTGCGGAGCAGATTGAGCACTTGCTCTCGGGGATTCGTGCCAGGGTTCCATTCGGGCCGGATCTTGAGGTGACACTGGAGGCCAACCCAGGAACGGCAGAGCAGGGCAGATTCATGGGGTATAGGAGCGCGGGTGTAAACCGTCTCTCCATAGGGGTACAGAGTTTCAACAATAATCATCTGCAGAAACTGGGACGGATTCATGATGGGGTAGAGGCAGCTACTGCGGTGGAGATGGCCAGAGAGGCAGGATTTGAGCAGATCAATCTGGACCTTATGTTCGGATTGCCGCATCAGGATCGATCAGAGGTGATAGAGGATCTGCAGCGGGCTGTTGCGTTGGGAGTGGATCATCTCTCTTGGTATCAGCTCACCATGGAACCCAACACCCAATTTGGCCACCAGCCACCATCGCTTCCCGATGATGATGAGCTCTGGGAGATGCAGCTGAAGGGGCAGGAGCTGTTACAGGGGGAGGGGCTTGAACAGTATGAGGTCTCGGCCTATGCGAGGAAGAAGAGCGAATGCCGCCACAACCTTAATTACTGGCGTTTTGGGGACTATCTCGGGATCGGGGCTGGTGCCCACACCAAGATAACCATGGCTGCAGATGGAGCTGTTATCCGTTCGTCACGACATAAGAGCCCACATCACTATATGGATGGTGCGGGGTCGGAGCGTGTATTATCCGGCCGTTATGCTGTTGTTGAACAGGACATTCCCTTGGAGTTTATGATGAACAGACTACGGCTAAATGAGCCGTTTACAGTAGGGCAATTTGAGGAGCGTACTGGCTGTGGATGGAATAAGGTAGAGTCAGCGGTTGAAGAGGGGTGCAGAGAGGGGTTACTGTTACGCACTGGAGAGCAGGTTGTTGCAACTGACCGTGGAAGACAATTTCTCAACGACCTGCTGGCACTATTTATGGATATAAAACGAAATGGAGAATAGAGAATGAGATCGGTGGGAGATTTTCAGCTGGACCAGCGCATGATGCGCTATAGTCAATTCATTCCTAGGCTCTACAACTTCTGCATCTCGCTGGGGTTTGAGCCGGGCAGGATCATGCCCTCTCGCGCCTTCTGTTCGGATGAGAATCAGGGTTTCCCCATTATTCTCATCGCCAAACACTTTGGAGCCTTTCCATTCAACCATGGGCGGGTTGGGGGCATTGTGGCAACCGATCGTCACGGGCCTCACGCCCACCATGGACAGGATATGGTGATTATTCAGGCCAGCCACGTTGGTTATGACCCGGATACAGAGCAGTTTGGTAGTTATCGCCGACTGCAGACCAGCCACTGCGAGTCCACCTCCGACTGTGGAAAAATTGCCGGGATCTCCAGTTGGTATATTAGTGAATACCATTTTGCCTGTGAAAATATCTTGGTGGAGCGGCGTAATGGCGAGATTCTGGTAACTATAGACAGCCAGCTGCTCGATGGCTGTCGCCAGGAGGGGTTGGTTCTACGTCTGGAGAGTATGGTGCAACAGGATGAGCAGGGGGAGTATCTCATCCTGCGCACACTGAGCACCTCAAAGATATTTCTTGCAACAGCCGCTTTTGCAGAGCGCTTCTCACAACTGGAGGAGGGAGAGGCACAAGTAGTTGGTTCGGCATTGAGCGCAGAGCTCTTCTCTTTTGAGAGAAAGATTCAGGATGTAGAGGAGGGGCATGACCATCTGGAGAGAAATCTGCTCCCCTACATGCCACAGATTGTAACCACAAGCTTCCCAGCACTGCTCGCTGCACAGATCAATTCACAGGTTGAATTTGATCGTGCCTTCAGGGCTATCACTCAGGATCCTGCCTATCAAGGCAAGCGCCTGTTCTTTATCTCCGGGATCAATATTGATGTCTCACCAGAGATGGGGCAGATCTTCCCGCTGACCAAATTTGTTCCGTGGGCCGCCTACTTTCAGGAGAGTGATGGCTCTCATATGACTTATGAGCAGGAGGAGCTATGGGAGTTGCTTAGTCAACAGTCTACGGACAATCAGGATCAGATTGATCTAGGCGAGGCTGTTCAGCAGGCGGAGGAGTTGGCAGAGGTGGTTATTCAAGAGCCCCGGTAGCAGGAGCTGATCAGAAACAAGGGCTGTTGAAAGGGGTCGATGATGTCGAGTATGCCACTCTGGAATGGGTAGGCTGGTTTAGCAATCGTCGTCTATTGGAACCAATGGGCAATCTCCCTACCACCGAACTGGAAGAGGAGTATTATCAGCAACTGGAAGAGCCAGCCATGGCGGTTTGACTCAAAACTAAACAGTCTCCGGTAAACTCGGGGCGGTTCGCTAGCGGAATAAGGAGCACCTATTTTGATGATGGCTTTTAAGTATGGTGTACTTCTCTTTGTGTTCTGGTTTTTATTGTCGGGGCATTTTGAACCCCTGTTGCTGTTGCTGGGGCTGGCGTCCGTCATGCTAACGATTTTTCTGATGAAACGTATGAATGTTATCGATCATGAAAGCTATCCTCTCCATCTTTCCTCACGATTCCCCGCCTTTCTTGTTTACATTTTTCGAGAAATTGGGAAGGCAAACATCGATGTAATCAAGCGAATAGTGACATACAGGGGTAAATTTATCAGCCCACAACTGGTTGAAATTACGCTACCTCAAAAAACTGACCTTGGGCGTGCTATTTATGCAAATGCCATTACTTTAACGCCGGGCACGGTGAGTGTGGAACTAGCCAAAGACAAAATTATTGTCCATGCGCTGACCAAGGAAGCGGCTGACGATCTATCCACTGGCAATATGGCCAAAGCCATCCCTGATCAGGCTATCAATAAGTAAGGTTGCTAAAATGTTATTGGAAAATAACCTAATGTTTATCGTTACATCTCTGGCGATTCTCGTCACTCTGGGGCTGGTGCTTGCACGGGCACTCATGGGGCCCACTGTTTACGATCGCATTGCGGCGATTAATATGTTTGGCACCAAAATCGTATTACTCATCGCCGTTTTGGCTTTTTTGTCAGGGCGAATGGATATACTGGATATTGCTTTGGTCTACGCATTGATAAATTTTATTAGTGTGGTGGCAGTTTTGAAATTGGTTGTTTATGGCGATTTTCACTCATCTGAGGATGAGAATATCAAACCGGTGAAGGCAGGCTAGTGGGCCACCAGAGATGATTATCGATGTTCTAAGTTGGCTCTCTCTTATCGGTGGAGGACTGATAGGTATAATCGGCGCTATCGGCATTCATCGATTCCCCGATTTTTACAGCCGTCAGCATGCTACGGGTATTGCCGATACCTTGTGTGCCATGCTTATTTTGCTCGGTTTAGGTCTGCAGGCCGGGCTGAGTCTTGCCGCTTTCAAGCTTGCCCTTATTTTTATCTTTCTCTTCTTCACCAGCCCAACCGCTTCACATGTATTAGCAAATGCGGCGATGCACGGCGGCCTTAAACCGAAACTGGATAGCGTTGCCACAGAGGAAAGATCTTGATTGACGTCTTTATCAATGTAATCTTGTTAGCATTTCTCGCGATTACTGCGGTGGCCATTGTGCGCATGACAAATCTTTTTGCCATTATCATGCTGTTTGGAATATTCAGCTTTCTATCTGCCGCCATGTTTATTGTTATGGATGCCGTTGACGTGGCTTTTACCGAGGCGGCTGTCGGCGCAGGAATATCGACCGCGCTCATGCTGGCAACGATTGCGTTGACCAAAGATCACGATGAAAAACAATCTGTAAGCTATCGCCCCTGGTTGCCGTTGGTGGTAGTAATTGCAACCGGCGCCGCATTGGTTTACGGCACTCTGGATATACCCACATTCGGCGATCCTGATGCGCCGACTCAAACACATGTTGCCCCCTATTATATTGAAAGATCCGCTCCGGAAACCGGGGTGCCAAATATCGTGACAGCGGTGTTGGCAAGTTATCGTGGATTCGATACTCTGGGGGAAGTCGTGGTTATTTTTACTGCGGGAATCGCGGTATTGCTGTTGATTGGCGGCAGACGCCGAAAATCAACAGCCGTGAGAGACGAAAGAGAGGAAAATGACGCATAACCTTATCCTTCGGGTCGTCTCAAAATCGCTGATTCCGCTGATTATTGTGTTTGCACTCTATGTGCAGTTCCATGGTGATTTTGGTCCTGGCGGCGGTTTTCAGGCGGGTGTTATTCTGAGCGCCGCTATCATACTCTATGCTCTGGTGTTTGGGCTTGATGCCGCGGAACAGATCATTCCGTCGGGAATCTTACGCATTCTTGCAGGTCTTGGGGTGCTCATCTATGCGGGTACCGGGATTGTCACACTCTTTTCAGGGGGAAATTATCTTGACTACTCGGGGCTGGTTGGCAGCCAAATCGCAGGGCAGCACCTTGGAATCCTGTTAGTGGAACTCGGAGTGGGGATTACCGTTTTTAGCGTTATGTTGATCATCTTTTTCGCCTTTGCCGGTAGGGGTAGACCCTAGTGGATTTTATTATTGGCCACTATAATTACTGGATCGCTATCTTCTTGATGATGGCCGGCTTTTATACCGTCATTAGCCGCGGCAATTTGGTCAAAAAAATTATCGGCCTGAATATCTTTCAGGTTTCGGTCTTTTTACTCTATATCAGCATAGGTACTGTGGCTGGGGGAGCGGCGCCTATTATTACTGAGGGTGTTGAGCTCTACTCCAACCCCCTGCCCCATGTGTTGATCCTTACCGCGATTGTTGTTGGCGTCGCCACCACTGCACTTGGGCTGGCGCTAGTTGTGCGCATCAAGGAGGCCTATGGCACCATTGAGGAAGGCGAAATACATGAGCAGGATCATTCATTGTGATGCAGGAACATCTGAGTATACTGCTGGTTGTTATTCCCCTTGTTGCAGCTCCGATCGCAGCCATGTTGCCGCGAGGTCGAATGCCTTGGATGGTAACGCTCATGGTGACTTTCATCTGCGCCATACTCGCCGGCATGCAGTTATGGACGGTTGTTCACGATGGAACCATCAGTTACGAACTAGGTGGATGGGCACCGCCATGGGGAATTGAGTATCGTATCGATGCAGTAAACGCCATGGTGGCATTGATTGTTGCCGGCATCGCTGCGCTCACCCTGCCCTATGCCCTGTTAAGCGTTGAAAAAGAGATTCCTGAACGGCAGATCCCGCTTTTCTATAGCGCTTTTTTACTCTGTTTTACTGGTTTACTGGGCATTACCCAAACCGGTGATATCTTTAACGTATTCGTTTTTCTGGAGATCTCTTCACTCTCATCCTATGCACTGATCAGCCTTGGGCGAAAGCGTCAGGCGCTGACTTCAGCCTACCAATACCTGATTATGGGGACGCTTGGCGCAACCTTCTTTTTGATCGGTGTGGGCCTGATCTATTCACAAACCGGAACTTTGAACATGATGGATCTGGCGGAGCGACTGCCCGAGGTCTCCGGACTCAAAACAGTACACACCGGTTTCGCCTTTATCATGATCGGTGTCGCGCTGAAGTTGGCGTTGTTTCCTCTCCATCTCTGGCTACCCAACGCCTACACTTACGCGCCAACGGTGATTACCATATTTCTCGCTGCTACTGCGACCAAAGTGGCGCTTTATGTGATGCTGCGCATCTTATTCACTATTTTTCCAGACGGTTTTGTATCGGCGACACCTACGGGTGATCTGTTTATTTTGTCCGGTATGGCCGGGATTCTCAGCGCTTCGATTTATGCCATTTACCAGATGGATATAAAACGATTGTTGGCCTATTCTAGTGTGGCGCAAATCGGCTATATGGCGATGGGGATCGGCTTTGCTTCGGCGATGGGCGTGACTGCGACCATCATTCATCTTTTTAATCATGCCCTGATGAAAGGTGCCCTGTTTATGGCGGTTGGTGCGATTATTTATCGTATCGGTGTCTGTCGCTTGGATAACATCCAGGGTTTGGGGAGACAGATGCCCTGGACCTTTGGCGCCATTGTCATTAGTGGTTTGAGTCTGATTGGCGTACCGGGCACGGCCGGATTTGTCAGCAAATGGTACCTGGTATTGGCAGCACTGGAACAGGAGGCATGGATAGCGGTTGCCATTATTCTTATTGGATCACTGCTCGCCGTGGTCTACATGGGAAAGTTAATTGAAGCGCTATATTTTAAACCGGCAACGGAAACCAACCTTGCGGTGAAAGAGGCGCCAATGCTACTGCTGATCCCTACCGGAGCTCTGGTTCTAGCAAATATCTATTTTGGTCTGGACACCGAATTGACAGTAGGGGTTGCGGAACGCGCCACACAGGCATTGGGAGTAGCGGCCAAATGAGCGCGACAACACTGATTTTGGCAACTTTGCTGTTACCGCTGCTGGGAGCTGCCGGGATTATTGCCGCGCGACGCAATCCAGATATACGGGAAGGGGTAACGCTGATTACCGCCTCGCTGGTTGCGATTTTAGTCGTGATCATCGCAGATCGGTTCCTGGATGGAGAGGAATTCGCGCTAATCGTTGCTGAACCAATGCCTGGAATTGCTATCGCATTCAAGATTGAAGCCTTGGGAATGTTGTTTGCGCTGGTTGCCGGTCTATTATGGATCGTGACATCAATCTACGCGATTGGATACATGCGTAGCCATAACGAAAAGAATCAAACCCGATTTTTTGCCGCATTTGCGGTTGCCATCTCCTGCACCATGGGCATTGCATTTTCCGACAACCTCTTCACCCTGTTTCTTTTTTATGAGCTGTTAACGCTTTCGACCTATCCGCTGGTAACCCATACCGGCACCGCCGAAGCAAAAAGGGCAGGGCGAACATATCTCGGCATACTCTTGGGCACCTCCATTGGACTGTTCCTGCTGGCTATACTCATCACCTGGTTTGTATCGGGTAGCGTCACCTTTCAGGAGGGCGGCATTTTAGCGGGCAAACTTGACCCTGCATGGGCTGGTCTACTCTATGCGTTGTTTCTCTTTGGTATTGGCAAAGCAGCATTGATGCCGTTTCATCGCTGGTTGCCTGCAGCAATGGTTGCACCGACTCCCGTAAGCGCTTTGCTGCATGCCGTGGCCGTTGTTAAAGCTGGGGTATTTACCCTGCTCAAGGTGACTATCTATATATTTGGCTCAGATTTCATTCTAAGCAATGATATAACCGGTGGTTTGATCTGGGTGGCGGCGGCAACCATCTTGTTCGCATCACTGATCGCCATGGGTAAAGATAATCTCAAGGCACGTCTGGCCTATTCCACCATAAGCCAATTAAGTTACATTGCACTGGGCGCCATGTTGGCAAGCAAGGCCGGCCTGATTGGCGCTTCCATGCATATCGCCATGCATGCCTTCGCGAAGATAACTCTCTTCTTTGCCGCTGGCTCAATTCTTGTGGTAACCCATAAAAAATTGGTAAGCGAGTTGAACGGACTGGGCAGGGCCATGCCGATCACATTTGGTGCGTTTCTCATAGGCGCCCTAAGCATTATCGGTCTACCGCCCTTTGGCGGAATGTGGAGTAAATGGTATCTCGGTTTGGGAACCGTCGAGTCGGGTCAATTGATATTGCTCGGCGTGCTGATGTTTAGCTCATTATTGAATATTGCCTATCTGCTGCCTATTCCGATACGCGCATTTTTCAGCAAGCCCGCCGGTGGCGAACACTACACTGAGATTAAAGAGGCGCCAAAAACGATTTTATTGGCGATGATGATCACATCAACCGCCTGTGTAATACTATTTTTCTATCCGGATCCATTTTATCAACTGGCAACCTTGGCTGCCGGAGGGCCTTGAGATGACCGAGACGACTCAAAAAAAGCATCTATTCGATAATCCCAGGAATGTGGAGCGCCTGTTAAAAGGGTTTTATGTGATCTGCATCATCTTGATCATCGCCGATTTTATCATCCATCGCCACACTACGATGGGATGGGAAAAGATACCAGCATTCTATGCTTTTTACGGTTTTATAGCCTGTGTTGTGCTAGTTGTAGTCGCAAAAATTATGCGCAAGGTGGTTATGCGCAAGGAAAATTATTACGATGAGTGAGTTACCACCGTTCTTATTATATTTTATTGCCGCCTTTTTAGTGCCGGCAAGTCGGGGTAGGGTACGTAAAATTATTCTATTGGTAACCCCCATCGTTGCGGCTTTGCATATATGGTTGAATATTGACACAGGAGTTCTCTCAACTTACTCAGTTCTCAATATTGAATTGACTTTTATGCGAACGGATAAACTTAGTTTGATCTTTGCTTATCTGTTTTGCCTCGCCAGTTTTATCGCAACCATTTTCGCGTTACAGGTAAATGACACCAAGCAGGAGACCGCCGGACTGGTGTATGTGGGCAGTGCGCTGGGTGCGGTGTTTGCCGGGGATCTGATCACCCTGTTTATTTTTTGGGAGTTGCTGGCGATAAGCTCGGTAGTCTTTATCTGGGCGCGTGGCACAGAGCGGGCAATAGATACGGGTATGCGATACCTGATATTCCAAGTGTTGTCAGGAGTGTTTTTACTGGCCGGCGCATTGGTGCAGTATCAGGCTACCGGTTCTTTGGCCTTTGATCATATTGGTCTGGAAGGGATAGCGAGTTGGTTAATCTTTATCGCATTTGGAATCAAAAGCGCATTCCCTTTTCTGCACAACTGGCTTACCGATGGCTATCCTGAGGCAACGGCAACTGGCACGGTATTTTTGTCGGCATTCACAACCAAGGTCGCGGTCTATGCCTTGGCACGAGGTTTTGCAGGTGAAGAAATATTGGTATACATCGGGATCACCATGGCATGCTTTCCGATTTTCTATGCTGTCATCGAAAATGATCTGCGAAAAGTTCTGGCCTATAGTTTGATCAATCAGGTCGGATTTATGGTGACCGGCATCGGTATTGGAACAGCACTGGCACTGAATGGCGCGGTTGCGCACGCATTTAGCGATGTGATTTTTAAGGGATTGCTGTTTATGACGATGGGTGTCGTGTTACATCGCGTAGGTCATATTAATGGTTCCAGCCTGGGTGGGCTCTATAAGTCCATGCCAAAAACCACTGCGTTCTGTATTATCGGCGCCTTATCGATCTCCGCGTTCCCACTGTTCAGTGGCTTCGTCAGTAAGTCTATGGTCATGGCTGCATTGGTGCAGGAGGACTATAGTTATTTATGGCTATTTATGTTGTTTGCCTCAGCTGGTGTATTCCACCATGCGGGCATCAAGATTCCTTACTTTGCGTTCTTTGCGCATGACTCCGGTCTCCGCCCCAAGGAGGCGCCCATCAATATGTTGATTGCCATGGGGCTGGCCGCAACACTCTGCATATTTATTGGAACTCAACCACAATACCTATATTCACTGCTACCATGGGAAGCAGATTACTGGCCATACGATGTAACCCATGTGCTTACTCAGCTGCAGTTACTCTTCTTCTCCGCGTTGGCATTTGTCTGGCTGAATAAACGAGGAATATATCCACCGGAATTGCGTTCAACTAATCTGGATGTGGAGTGGATCTATCGAAAATTTCTACCTGCAGGTATTCATCGGGGATTGATATTTTTTCGTAATGCAAAAGAATCGACAATGACGGCGGCGATTGCCCCCATGTACAGTATTCGTTACTCATTTTCTCAATCCACTATTGCCAAATATCACCTCTCTGAAAGTTGGCCGACGGGCAGCATGGTGTTATGGATTTCGATTATTCTCGTTGCTTACCTGTTGCTAGATATCTTTGTATACGGATAGAAATAATTAACAACCCCGCAGCAAGTTGCGGGTAATTGAGCCCCTAAAAGGAGCCGCCAAGCGCAAGATGGAGCACAATTCTGTTATCAATGCGATCCGCAACCGCTTGCAGGCGGTTACTCTCGTGGTCGTAGGCGCGCTGTTTTGCATCTAGCAATGCAAGAATATCTATCAGCCCGTTCTGGTAACGGCCAAGTGCCAGGATAGCGGCTTGATGTGATTCATTGGTTGCACGCGCAAGCGATGCTACCCGTAGCTGGTGATAGTGGTCAGCTGCCAGCGCATCCTCAACCTCACGAAATGCAATCAGTATGGTCTGCGCGTGAGCGATCCACGCCTCTTGATGGCCAATCTTCTCCAGCATCTCTTCGGCCTTGAGCTTTTCCTGCTGAAACAGGGGTTGAGTCAGGTTGCCGAGCAGGGACCAGATTAGGTAGTCCCAGTCGAGTAGACTGTGTAGCTCCAGGCTCGATGTCCCGCCCCTGGCAGTCAGAGAGAAAGAGGGGAGACGGTTTCTTGCAGCCACCTCTGCATCAAGCTCAGCTGCAACCATTCGCTTGTTGCTGGCAGCAATATCAGGGCGTCGTTCCAGTAGCGCAGAGGGAAGTCCTGCAGGGATTGGATTGTTGATCTCTGGTAGCTGTTCAGCAACCATCAACTCGGTTGCTGGGTAGCGACCCAGTAGAGTCTCCAGTTGTCGAAGCAGGCGAGTCTGCTCCATCTCTTTGCTGGTCAGCCGCTCTTCTGTGGTTGCCACCTCACTACGAGCTAGGTGGAGGTCGAGGGCATCAACCAGACCGTTATGGTAACGCTCTTCAATCACCCCCAGAGCCTCTATGTCGGCAGTCAGTCGCCGTCTTGCAAGACGAACCTGCTGCTTTGATTCAATGGCGGCATACCAGCTCCGTGCCACCTCTGCCGCAAGAGAGAGCTTGGCAGCCTTGAGATCGATGGCGGCAGCCTCTTCCCGGGTAACTGCCGCACGCTGTTGATCAGAGAGGCGCTTCCAGAGGTCAACCTCCCAAACAGCAGAGAGCTCCAGTTGATGCCGGTTGATGGTAGATGCGGTGTCAGTGGAGGAGATGGAGCGAGTCCGTTTTGAGCTGATACCGCCATCTACAGTTGGATGAAGGTCGGTGGAGGTGATGACGGCAGTTTCACGAGCATTTTTCCATTTGAGCGCAACAATCTGCAGATCATGATTATGGCCAAATGCCTCTGTTACCAGCTTCTCCAATTGTGGTGACTGGAGCTCTTTCAGCCACCCATCAGAAACCTCCCCGCTCTCTGTGCCACTGAGCTGAGCCGCTTTCCATGAGGTTGGCAGGGCCACCTCAAGCTTCAGCGTTTCTGTGGGCAGCCTGGAGGAGTCACCAGCACAGCCACTCAGCGCGCCACTGATAATTAGCAGCAGGAGCTGCTTATTGCCCAGACTGAGAAATTTCATCCCCGTATGATGGCCCTGTTCACTCTCTTTTGTCTATAGTTGTCCTGAGTTATGTGCATTCATGGATACTTTGCTGCTGCATTTATGCTGATCCAGCTATAGGGGTGCCCATCAGGCCCCATTATCCTCTTGAATAAGAAGTGATTGATTGCTATTATTCGCACCCAATCCGACGAGCCCAGTCCGACCCATATCTACTCTACCAGATGTGCGTTGGCGATGTTGCGTCAGCATTATATAACCTCTTGAATGGTAATAGTTTTATGGAAATGATCCAGCGCTTTCTCCCCTTTCTTAAATGGTTCCCAATGGATGGAGAGACTATTCGAGCCGACCTTATTGCCGGCCTCACTGTCGCCCTGGTTCTGATCCCTCAATCCATGGCATATGCCCAGCTGGCGGGGTTGCCGGCCTACTTCGGGCTCTATGCATCATTCCTTCCGGTGATGGTTGCGGCCCTCTGGGGATCCTCCAAGCAGCTTGGTACCGGACCGGTTGCGGTGGTATCGCTGCTTACTGCGGTTGCAGTCGGCACCGCACTGCAGTCTAACCTGCCAGAGGGTATCAGTAGTATTGATGCCATGAACCAGGAGCAGTTGGTGCAATTCTATGTTCCCCTGGCAGTATTGCTGGCCCTGCTGGTCGGCATATTCCAGCTGACACTGGGGGCGCTGAAACTGGGCGTGGTAGTCAACTTTCTCTCTCACCCGGTGATTGTTGGCTTTACCAATGCGGCAGCAATGGTGATTGGACTCTCCCAGCTCAACAAGATTTTTGGTGTCACCAAGGATCGTAGTGACTTCTTCCTCGGGGATATCTGGGGGGTGCTACAGCAGCTGGGCGACACCCATTACTGGACCCTGTTTATGGGGGTGCTGGCATTTGTCATCATGATGGGGGCCAAGAAGTTCATGCCCAAGCTTCCTGGGGTACTGCTTGCGGTAGTGGTCACCACGGTGTTGAGTATTGTGATGGGGTTCCAGGCCATGGGAGGTGCAGTAGTTGGTGAGATTCCACAGGGGCTACCAACCATGAAGGTTCCAACCATCAATCTTGAGGTGCTGGGCATCCTCTTTACCAGTGCAATCGTCATCTCCGTAGTGGGCTTCATGGAGGCGATCTCCATCGCCAAGGCGATGGCTGCCAAGACCAAGGACAGAGTCGACCCCAACCAGGAGTTGATTGGACAGGGGCTGGCTAATATTGTGGGTAGCTTTTCTCAGGCCTATCCAGCCAGTGGCTCCTTCTCGCGCTCAGCTGTAAACCTCAACGCCGGGGCAAGAACTGGCATGTCATCGGTCTATACTGCGGCACTGGTGCTGATCACCCTGCTCTTCCTGACCCCACTGCTCTACCATCTGCCCAAGGCGGTACTGGCAGCAGTCATCATGATGGCGGTAGTCGGGCTTATTAACTTCAAGGCGTTCAAGCATGCTTGGGTTGCCAACAAGCATGACGGTATTGCATCGATAGTGACCTTTGTTGCTACCCTCGGTTTTGCCCCTCACCTGGATCAGGGGATCATGATCGGTGCGCTGCTGGCTCTGGGTCTCTACCTCTTCACCACAATGAAACCGCGTGTTGCCATCCTCGGACGTTATGCTGATGGGACTCTGCGGGACATTCGGGTTCATGCGCTACCACAGGATAGGCGCATCGTAGTGCTCCGTTTTGACGGTTCACTCTACTTTGCCAATACCTCATATTTCGAGGAAGCGGTTCTTGAGGCGCTCTGTGTCCGCCCGGATGTGCAGTATGTATTGGTGGTAGGTGATGCGATCAATCAGTTGGATGCGTCCGGTGAGGAGATGCTGCACCAGCTGGTCAATCGCCTGAAAGATAACAATATTACCTTGGTATTCAGTGGGTTGAAGGCACAGATCCATGAGGTTATTAGTCGTACGGGGCTGTTTGGCCATATTGGCGCAGAGAACATACATCCAGATGAGGATATGGCGATTAAGTACATCTACCGTCGACTGGATGGTGAGGATTTTGACAAGGAGTACTGTCCCCTGATTACCCCTGAGGGAGAAGAGCAGAAAGAGCAGAGTGGGCGGCGAGACTCCCTGGAGGAGACGTTCTGATTCAGGTTGATGTAGGGAGCTTCGACCAAGTAGTGGTCGAGGAGTCCTCACGACGGTTGGTGGTACTGGATATCAGTGCAGAGTGGTGCAGCCCTTGCCGGGCGCTGGAGCCCATCCTTGAACGACTGGCCGAGGAGTATGCAGGCAAGTTCCTGCTCGCCAAACTGGAGGCAGAGGATGAGAACATGAAGATTGCCGGTCGCTTTGGAGCGCGTGGCTTTCCCACCGTGATCGCCTTTGTCGATGGAGGAGAGGTGGAGCGCTTTCAGAGCGCACAACCAGAGTCGTTTGTGCGGGCCTTTATCGAGCGCAATTTGGCCTGATTTTACGGGTTAGCGGATTCCGCGCAGGTAGAGCCACTCAAATAGCAGTTTTGCCCAATGGAAGAGGCAGGTCTTGAGGATGATTGCCCTCTTCATGTCACGATAGACCAGTATTCCGGAGTTGACTGAGTCAACGATACAGACCAGCTCCACCTTGAACTGGTGATTCTCCGGGCTACCAGAGATATCCGAAAGCATGTTTTTTACTGCAGACTCGGCCTGCAGATCGGCCATATGGGCCTGTTTAGGCATCCACCCCGGCCCAGGGAAACTGCCACAGTCGCCAGCCACATAGATCTTTGCAAACCCCGGAACCCGGCCAGCCTTGTCAGCGACCACAAACCCCCCGGGTGAGAGCGGCAATCCACTCTCGGCCAGCCACTTGGGGCCGGTTAATCCAGGCATGAAGAGGGTGAGATTGCTCTCGAACTCCCCTCCTTTGGTAATGATGCTGCTGTCGGTAAATCCCTTCATCTTGTGGCCGAGGTGGGTCTCAATTCCTCGCTTCTTCATCTCCCTTAACAACCCCTGAACTGCCTTGGGACCAAGCCGCTTGCCTGGTTCTGGTGCAGGGCTGAAAAAGACTAGGTTGAAGTGGTCACGGCGCCCCTGCTTACACAGCAGGGTATCGATTCCATAGAGAAACTCGAAGACTGGGCCGCCACGCATTGCTGCCGGCTCTTTGGGGTTGCCACTAAACCCCATAGCGATGGTTCCACCGTCCATCTCTGCAAGTCGGTCACGAAGCTGTTCCCCTGCATGAATTCCATCACAAGGGATAATGACATGCTCCTTAACGCCGGGGAGCTTGCGGATAAAGCGGGCTCCACTGGCAATTAGCAGGCGATCATATGAGAGTGGTCCCTGGTCGGTGCTGACCTGACTGTTCTGTGGGTCCAAGCCAGTGACACTGCCCTGAAAGTAGCGCACGTTGAAGCGGGCAAAAAAGGTGCCGAGCGGAATCTCCAGATCCTCACGTGATCGTAGTCCGGAGGGGATCCAAACAGTACTGGGAAGGTAGGAGAATATAGGACGAGGCGCAACAACAGTTATTGAGCCATCAAAGCGATTTTTGCGTAGTGTCCTGACAGCCTTTAGTGCGGCAAAACCGGCACCAAGGATTACTATTTTCTCTCTATCCAGCTCCATGATAAAATTATCCTACTCCAGAATGATGGGCTTTATTTCATGTTCAAACGAAAGCTTGCTTAGTTGACCACGGTGAATATAGCGAATCTGCCCCTCACGATCGATTATTACGGTATATGGGAGAACCTGGTTGCTGTTTCCCCACTTTGACATAATTTCGCTGCTGGTGGTTAGCAGAACTGGATAGTTTATCTCCAGGGTACGGGTAAAATTTTTAACCTTGTCGGGATCGTCGATACCAATACCAATAATCTGCAACCCATTGACGCCATACTCGTTCTGATATTCGATAAATTCTGGGATCTCGTATTTACAAGGCGGGCACCAGGTTGCCCAGAAGTTAAGCATGATTACCTTCCCCTTCCAGTCACTTAGTTGGTGGAGATTCCCTTCTGTATCCTCCAGGTAGAATGGTGGGATATCCCATGCGCTGGTTACTCCACCATCAAGCTGAAAATCTATGGTACGTGGTGCAGAGGATGCCGTTGGTTGCTCTGCCACCCAGAGGCCGCCGAGCTTATAGGCAACAATGGCGGCAACAACTAGTAATATCCAGTAGAGAGCAGTAGTAAACCTGTTTTTATCCATAATAGTGTGCTGCCTCCCCTTAGTCTGATGGCGAGTATATCCTACTCTCTATCCTTCTCGAATAGCAGATCCCATACTCCATGTCCGAGCCTTAGGCCGCGTTTCTCAAATTTTGTGATAGGGCGGGATTCAGGGCGCGAGGCAAAATTTCCCGCTCCTGACAGGTTGTTGAGGCCGCTCTCCTGACTTAGGACCTCCATCATCCGCTCTGCATAGTCTTCCCAGTCTGTTGCCAGGTGAAACAGCCCGCCGGGTTTGAGACGGCTGAGAACCATAGTTACGAATTCAGGCTGTACGATACGACGTTTATGGTGTCGTTTCTTATGCCAAGGGTCAGGGAAGAAGAGCATGACTGAATCGAGGTTATTTTCCGCAAGCTGATGGCCGAGCACTTCAATGGCGTCATGTTTCAGCAGACGTATATTGGTGATCTCGTTTTTTTCAATTTCATCCAGCAGTCGCCCAACACCGGGGCGATGAACCTCGATCCCAAGGTAGTTATTCTCGGGGTGTGCCTGCGCCATCTCCAGCAGCGCATGACCCATTCCAAAACCTATCTCGAGATGGAGAGGGGCGTTACGATTGAACAGTACGGTAGGATCAATGGGGGTTTCCGGATTAATTCCAAATTGTGGCCAGAGTCTATCCAGCGCGCTCTTCTGGCTCTTTGTCATCCGTCCCTCGCGACGAACAAAGGAGCGAATATGACGCATTTTTTTTGGAGCAATCAGAGAAACATACCATCCAGGGGCGATGAGGCGCTGGCATAGGCCTTCTTGGGCATACGTCCGGCAAGAAATGCCTCACGTCCCGCCTCAATTCCCTTCTTCATTGCAGATGCCATAAGTACAGGATCCTTGGCAGCCGCAATTGCGGTATTCATCAGCACTCCGTCACAACCAAGCTCCATTGCGATAGCTGCATCCGAGGCAGTGCCGACACCGGCGTCAACCAGAATGGGTACGTTGGCATTCTCTACAATTAGTCGAATATTGTGGGGGTTGCGAACTCCCAGACCAGAGCCTATGGGGGCAGCCAGCGGCATTACTGCAACACAGCCCATCTCCTCCAGGCGTTTGGCAATTAGAGGGTCATCAGTGGTGTAAACCATTACCTTGAAACCATCCTTGATCAGAGTCTCGGCAGCCTCCAGGGTGGCGGTAACATCTGGGTATAGGGTCTTCTCATCACCCAGCACCTCCAATTTCACCAAGTCATGGCCATTCAGAAGTTCACGGGCCAGGCGACAGGTACGAATCGCATCATCGGCGGTGAAGCAGCCCGCAGTGTTGGGGAGAATGGTATATTTTTCGGGGGGGATGGCATCCAGTAGATTTGGTTCGTCAGGATTCTGTCCAATATTGGAGCGACGGATGGCAACAGTCACGATCTCTGCCCCACTGGCCTCGGTCGCCAGTCTGGTCTCCTCGAGATCCTTATACTTTCCCGATCCCACCAGCAGGCGGGAGTGGTATCTTTCTCCAGCAATTACCAACGTATCATTCTCGGCCATTCTGTTATTTTCCTTCTCTGTTATCTGCTGCTGTACCACCGCCAATGGCATGGACAATCTCGATTCTGTCACCATCACCAAGCGGTCGTGTCTCATAGCTGCTTCTTGGAATAATCTCCAGATTAATCTCCATGGCAACTCTCTTTTCACCCAGCTGCAGGGACTCTACAAGGTCGGCAGCAGTGGATCCGTTGGGAAGTTGGTGGTTTTCACCATTCAGAACAATAACCATTAGATAGATGTTAATTAATTATTAGGGATTGCAGTTTGAGTTGCGGATTGTCGTTTGATCTACCCATGGTGTCAATGGATAGGGGGTACCTAACCACAACTTGCCCAGTATTACGTACTATTGTGATTCATGGGGTTTAGTAACCAGGCTGGGTAGCCTGTTGGGGGGGATGTAGCAGAGGGCTCTAAACAGAGGGGTCCATATGTATGGGTGAGATTAGGGAATCCCTGAATAAGTCATGTGCGATTGCATACCGCCCATAGCACTCAATATCTTCGCTTTAATCCTGAGCTATATGGGTGTGATTCAATTCACACAGACTTGTTCAAAGGTTCCTTAGCGTAATACGCTTAGATTTGAAAAAGATGTTTTCTGGTGTTCCTAAAAACGACGCCCAATTCCAATCCCAAAGATAACTGGATCTATATCAACATCCACGTGCGCAGCGCCAAGCGTGGTTCCAGTAAAGTGGGCGGTTGTATCCATGTCAATACGTTTCAGATCGGCATTGATAAACCAATCTTTATCAAGGGCAATATCAACGCCCAATTGTGTTGCAAGCCCCCAGGATGAATCCATCTCAACTTCTGCGCCACTCTGATAGATGCCGCCAGTTACCTTCTCGCTGAAGAACTTGGTGTAGTTGATGCCCACACCAGCATATGGGCGAATATCTCCATCTGGAAGGAAGTGATATTGTAGTGTCAGAGTTGGTGGTAAAGCCCGCGCATTAATAATGTTGTTGTTTGCAGCAATGGTTCCCAGGGCCGGTACATCATGTTTAGAGGTGCCGAGTATAATTTCACCGCCCCAGTTTTTTGTAAACATATAGGTGAAATCAAGTTCCAGAATGGTCTCATCTGTAACGCCGACGCTGGATCCGGCTATAGGTGCAAGAGGTGTTCCAGAAGAAACCACACTGCTGGTCTCATTAGGGTTTATATTGATTACTCTTCCTCGTACCAGCCAATCACCTTGCTCATAAGCCTGACTCAAGGATGATACTAAGAGTAGGTATATGGTTGATAATGCTGTTGTAAATTTTATATTCATTTTGTTTCTCCATGGCTATATAGCGCGACAAAAATAAGCTTTTATAAAATATGACATATATTAATAAATAAAGAGCACCAAGAAAAGTAACCAACAAATATCAATAAACATATTTTTATTAAGGTTACATCAGACGCTCTAATAAATGATATAAATTATAAATAAATTATTTAATCAGCATATAAGTGCTGTATATCAACAATTGTAATACTACAGTAAGTTACCTCATCATAGGTTGAGCTGTGGTCTGTATTTCAGATATTTCTTCTGTGTAAAGAAAAATTGTTATAGGCAAGGTGGTGGTATGGTGAGGTCAGCTGCTCTCAGTAAGGCCGTTAGATGTAGGCATATCGTTTTGAATTCGAATAATTGCTTGCCATTCACCAGTTCTTTTGCGTAAAGTTGCACCCGATTTTTCCTGATGTGACAGATTTGCGGGTGTAGTTCAATGGTAGAACTCCAGCTTCCCAAGCTGGTCACGTGGGTTCGATTCCCATCACCCGCTCCAAAATTTACTTATCCCCACTTCTGCCATATACTGCGCCGTTGCTGGTAGTGGTAGGTTGATGCGTGCCTAATGGCACGCACCCTTCGGGGGCCTATAGCAGTCCCGACACCCTATGGGATGTCGGTCAATTCCCGTCACCCGCTCCAGAATAGATATAGGAAATTATGATGGCAAAAACAGTACAGTGCGTGAAACTGGGACGTGAGGCAGGGGGTTTGGAGCGTCTACCATACCCGGGAGATCTGGGGCAGAGAATATTTGATAATGTCTCGGCTGAGGGGTGGCAGATGTGGATGCAGCAGCAGACCATGCTTATTAATGAGAACCGTCTTAATATGGGTGAGGCGAAATCAAGAAAATTCCTTGAGGAGCAGATGGAGGCCTTCTTTTTTGGTAAAGGCGGAGAAAAACCAGAGGGATATATCCCAATCACTTGACCAAAGCCTCGTGATGCGATTCAATACGCATCCTGTTTTGAGGTTGCGGCCATAAAAAATAGACCATACACAGTATCTGGCCAGATAGCTCAGTTGGTAGAGCAGAGGATTGAAAATCCTCGTGTCGGTGGTTCGATTCCACCTCTGGCCACCATTCATGAAAACCTGTCGATTCTGCCGGCAGGTTTTTTTATTGTAATAGCTGTATAATGAACCGCCTATATTGCATAACCAAGGCGAGCCCTTCACTAGGGCCGGGTTTTTTGCGGACGCAGGTTGTTTATGGACCAGAAAAAAATCGATCGAGCGCTGGAAATCGTTGGCCAGATGGGTTGCGAAAAGACGCGGGAGATCATTCGTCAACTGGATGCGGGGGAGGATATACACCCCTGTGACAAGCTATCTATTGATGAGTGTCAGTCAATGCTTGAAGAGCTGAAAGAGGTGATGTCAGTCTACGGTGATGACTGTTGTCCAATACCAAGTCTGCAGTAACTGCCCGATAAATATATTGCGCTCCCTCGTTTCCCGGTTTTCGCTTATGCAGGGATGGTGAGCTGTTTGGGTGCTCCCTACCTAGAGATAGCGTGACCAGTTACGCTCCCCCTTGCCGAAGACAAAAAAGTGCGGATTCAATAGCGATTCCTTGGTGTTATAGCTCAGGGGATTCATTGCGGTATCGGTTATCTGCCCCCCGGCCTCCTCAACAATGCACTGTGCGGCTGCAGTATCCCACTCAGAGGTTGGTCCCAGTCGCGGATAGAGATCCGCCTTCCCCTCGGCAATCAGACAGGATTTGAGAGAGCTGCCCATCGGAAAGATGCGGTGTGAACCGATCTTGTCGAGAAACTGGGTAATCACCTCATTGCTGTGGGAGCGGCTCCCAGCAACCACCAGCTGCTCTCCGGATGGAACCCGGGCATGGATCTTTTTGGGAGGGTGGTCTGGCAGCTGTTTCCAAGCGCCGCCATTACGCCAAGCGTAGTAGAGTATGCCATTTACGGGCACCTGAATGACCCCAATAATTGGGTGCCCGTTTTCGATCAGGGCAATATTGACGGTAAATTCACCATTCCTCTTGATAAATTCGCGGGTGCCGTCGAGCGGGTCGATCAGCCAGTAACGCTGCCACTGCGACCTCTCTGCAAATGGGATCGATTCGGACTCCTCGGAGAGGATGGGAATATCCGGGGTGAGTCTCTTTAGCTCCTCAAGGATTGTTCTATGGGCTGCCAGATCCGCATCTGTCAGGGGGGTCTTGTCCTCCTTGTCGGTGACGGTAAAGTCAGCCTCGTAAATTTCCAGGATCTTCTCTCCGGCGCGGTGTGCCAGGGTGGTGAGGGGGGCGATCAGTGGCTTCAGCTCCAGTGGGTTCATTGCTGCCCCATCTCTCGTACCATGAAGAGAGCAGCTATAGTGCGTGCCTCGGTCATATCATCCTGCGCCATAAGCTCGTTGAGCCGACTCAAGCTCCAAGGAACCACCTCAATCTCCTCCGGCTCATCACCGGGCAAACTCTTTTCGTAGAGCTCCCTTCCCACCACGATATGGGTGGTATGGCCAAGGTATCCGGGGGCGATGGTAACGGAGTCGATATGGTCCAGTTGGTTGGCCCCATAACCAACCTCCTCCATCATCTCCCGGTTGGCGGCTTGCAGGATTGACTCACCGGCATCGATCTTCCCCTTTGGCAGTGCCAGCTCATAACGCCCGACACCGACAGCATACTCTCTGATCATCAGCACCGTATCGTCATCCAGCATGGGGACAATCAGCACAGCCCCACGTGAGGAGCTTCTGAGCCGCTCCCACTGCACCTCGATTCCATTGGAAAAGCGCAGGTCAACAGTCTCGACGGTAAAGAGCTTACTCTTGACGCAGATCTCGGTCTTCAGGATCTCCGGTGGATTTCGGTTTTGCATAAGGGTTATCCTACCCCACTATGGTTGACTGGTCACAAATAGAAACGGTTCTGCTGGATATGGATGGAACTCTACTGGATCTCCATTTTGACAACTACTTCTGGCTCGAGCATGTTCCGCTGCGTTATGCAGAGAAGAGGGAGATGGGGCTGGAGAGCGCCAAGGATGAGCTGTTTCGGCGCTACAAGGAGATTGAGGGAACCATAGAGTGGTACTGCGTAGACCACTGGAGCAGGGAGCTTGATCTCGATATTTTGCAACTTAAAGAGGAGGTGCACTACCTGATTGCAGAGCACCCCCATGTGCGGGATTTTCTTGCGGCGGTGCGGGGGTCGGGGCGACGTGCCGTGTTGGTTACCAATGCCCACGGCAAGAGCTTGGCTCTGAAGATGCGCAAGACAGAGCTTGGCACCTATCTTGATGCCACTCTCTGTGCTCACGACTTTGGCTTACCGAAGGAGAGCCCGGAGTTTTGGGAGAGGCTGCAGGAGGCGGAACCATTTGATCCAAGACGCACCTTATTGGTTGATGATAGCCTCAATGTGCTGCGTTCAGCGCAGCAGTACGGGATTCATCATCTGTTGGCGATTCACCAACCCGATACAAAAAATCCTCCAAAGGATGTGGAGGATTTTGCTGCCATCTACCACTTCAGTGAGCTGTTGCCAATCCCATAAGGGCAACAGCAGACATCGGTTAGCGGTTGCGTGGGCGACGGCGCTGCCCGTCTCGGTGGCCAGCATGAGACTGGCCATGCCGCCCGTTGTTGGATGAGCGATTGCCCGGTTTGCCGCCACCACGGTTACGGGATGGGCGTTTGACGGGTGGTTCCAGCTTAGCAAGCATGTTGCCGGCAATAGAGCCCACAGGAATCTTGTGATCGATGTAATCCTCGATCTCTGGCAGTGAGAAGGAGTATTTCTCACAGGCGAAACTGATGGCATCCCCACTAGCACCGGCACGGGCTGTTCTACCGATACGGTGTACATAATCCTCACGATCCTGAGGCAGGTCGTAGTTGAAGATGTGGCTCACCTCAGGAATATGGAGCCCGCGAGCTGCAACATCGGTGGCGACCAGCACCGGAATCTCACCCTTTTGAAACTTCTCCAGTAGCTGTTGCCGTTTTTTCTGTGGTACATCACCAGAGAGTACGGCTGCCGGGAAGTTGTTGCCCTCAAGAAAACTCCAGACCTTGTCGGCCTCGAACTTGGTGTTGACGAAGACAATGCTGCGGTGTGGTGCCATATCTTTCATCAGCCCAATGAGCAGAGGGATTTTTTCATTATTGGCGGGGTAGTAGACCACCTCATTAACGTTGCTTGCAGTTACCTGTTCCGGCTCAATTTTGATCTGTTCAGGACTGTTCATGTGGTCGTAGGCCAGCTCCATAACCCTGAATGAGAGAGTGGCGGAGAAGAGCATGCTCTGTCGCTTTTCCGGCTTGGGGGCACGGTTCAGCAGGAAGCGGATATCCTTGATGAAGCCGAGGTCAAACATGCGGTCAGCCTCATCCATAACCACCACCTCAGCCGCCTTGAGGTCAAACACGTGGCGCTTGAAGTAGTCGATGATGCGACCGGGGGTACCAATCAGGATATCAACCCCATCCTCGATCACCTTGCGTTGTTGCTCATAGCCGGTACCGCCATAGGCGAGCCCAAGCTTCAACTCGGTAAATTTGCCCAGCTGTTCGGCATCATTGTGGATCTGGATTGCCAGCTCGCGGGTGGGGGCCAGAATAAGCGCCCTAGGCTGGTTTACGTTTTTCCAGTGTGGAGGGTGTTTTCTGATCAGGCGATCCATAATCGCCAGCAGAAATGCGGCAGTTTTTCCGGTTCCGGTCTGCGCCTGTCCAGCCACATCCTTGCCCTCAAGGGCTAGTGGAAGCGTCTGTGCCTGAATTGGAGTACAGTATTCAAAATCGATCTCCTCAACACCCTTGACAAGTTCAGGGGAGAGTTTCAGAGAAGAGAAAGTAGTCTCCGAAAGGTGTGATTTCTTGTCGGTGCTCTGTTTGCTCGGTAAGTTCATGGGAGCGGAGAATAGCAGAGAACCTATAATTATGTGCAAATAAAGACTTGCATTGTCTGGGCGATTAGGCTGAAATAAGGGTAACAGTCTTGAAATATAGCCGCCACATGTTGTGGTATCAGGCGTAGAAGATCCCCCCTAAGGAGCGAGTAAACAATGAGTGACGATATCGTCTATATTACCGACAGCAGCTTTGATGATGAGGTGTTGGCTGCGGATCTGCCGGTGCTGGTCGATTTCTGGGCAGAGTGGTGTGGCCCATGCAAGATGATTGCCCCAGTTCTTGAAGAGGTTGCCGCTGAGTATGCAGGGCGGGTGAAGGTTACCAAGCTCAATATTGATGATAACCCCAATACTCCCCCCAAGTTTGGTATCCGTGGAATTCCGACGTTGATGCTCTACAAGGATGGCGCGGTTGAAGCTACCAAGGTTGGTGCAGTCAATAAGTCCCAGCTCTCGGCTTTTCTGGAGGAGAGCCTCTAAACCATTTTCTACTGCGCCTCAGGCCAAGCAGGGGCGCATTTTTTCAATTCACGTAACCCGGCTACCCCGCTTCGCTTCTGAAGCTCCCTAGGGTAGTTAGCAAATTTAGCCACTTTTCAAACTATCCACTACCCCCCCTTATATAGAGACCCCCAAACCATAATGAATCTAGCAGAACTCAAGCTGAAGAGCGTTCCTGAACTTCACGAAATTGCGCAGGTAAGTGAGATTAATGTCCAAAACCGTCAGAGAAAACAGGATCTGATATTTACCATCCTCAAGGGGCTGGCGAAGCGTGGGGAGAGCATTGAGGCTGGAGGTGTCCTGGAGGTTCTGCAGGATGGTTTTGGTTTCCTGAGGTCGAGTGATGGCTCTTATCTGGCGGGTCCGGATGATGTCTATGTCTCGCCAAACCAGATTCGACGATTTGGGATGAGAACCGGGGATACGGTTACTGGCACAGTGCGCGCACCCAAGAAGGGGGAGCGCTATTTTGCCCTACAGAAAGTTGACAACATCAATGGCGAGCCCCCGGAGAAGGGGAGGAACAAGATACTGTTCGAGAATCTCACTCCGTTGCACGCCAATGATCGCCTTACCATGGAGCGTGGCAATGGTAGTACAGAGGATCTCACAGCCAGACTGATAGATCTCGCCTCGCCAATTGGTAAGGGCCAGCGTGGTCTGATTGTCTCCCCACCAAAGGCGGGAAAGACAGTTATCATCCAGAATATAGCCAAGGCCATTGAGTACAACCACCCCGAGGTGGAGCTGATGGTGCTGCTGATTGATGAGCGTCCGGAAGAGGTGACCGAGATGCAGCGCTCAGTAAAAGGGGAGGTGGTCTCCAGTACCTTTGATGAGCCGGCAACACGTCACGTACAGGTGGCGGAGATGGTGATCGAGAAGGCAAAACGGTTGGTGGAGCACAAAAAGGATGTGGTTATTCTGCTTGATTCCATCACCCGTCTGGCACGTGCCTACAATACCGTGGCTCCCTCCTCAGGCAAGGTGCTGACTGGTGGCGTGGATGCCAATGCGCTGCACCGTCCGAAACGTTTCTTTGGCGCGGCCCGTAATATTGAGGAGGGTGGCAGCCTTACCATTATCGCAACAGCGTTGGTGGAGACTGGTTCAAGAATGGATGATGTGATCTATGAGGAGTTCAAAGGGACCGGTAATATGGAGCTTCACCTTGATCGCCGCATTGCTGAGAAGAGGGTGTTCCCGGCGATTAACATCAACCGTTCCGGCACACGTAGAGAGGAGCTGCTGACTAATCCAGAGGAGCTGCAGAAGATCTGGCTGTTGCGCAAGGTACTGCACCCAATGGATGAGCTGGCAGCGATGGAGTTTGTGCTGGAGCGTCTGCGTGCGACCAAGAGTAATGCAGACTTCTTTGATGCAATGAAACGATAGCTATTGTCATCAATCAGGTTTTAGGTATAATTCGCGTCCCGGATTTGGTCCTTGAGGCCAATAGAATGAATTTGAATAGTTGAGATAAATGCGATGAAGAGCGGAATTCACCCAGAGTACACAGACTTGGACGTAACTTGTAGTTGCGGGCACGAGTTTACAACCAAATCCACCATGTCGGACGATAGCATGCACATTGATGTATGCTCTAAATGCCACCCATTCTTCACTGGAAAACAGAAGATTGTGGATACTGCGGGACGCGTTGACAAATTCAACCAGAAATACGGCAGCATGTAATTCAGTTGGCCTCTGCCTCTGGGCGAGGGCCACACAGTTACTGTATCAGACAGCATAGAGAAGGGCACATCCTAGGATGTGCCCTTTTTTATTGTGACAATTTCGAGCGGCAGCGGTGCGCAACAGCAGTAGAAGTAGAGTAGAATCGTTGGTTGATTTACGGAAGAGAAAAATAGGGATAATCCATGTCAGAGTTGAAAAATGATCGTTTCTTGCGTGCACTGATGCATGAGCCTGTAGATGTCACTCCAGTCTGGATGATGCGTCAGGCGGGGCGTTATCTGCCTGAGTACAAGGCGACCCGAGCCCAGGCTGGCAGTTTCATGGATCTCTGCAAGAACCCGGAGCTGGCCTGCGAGGTAACTATTCAGCCGCTGGAGCGCTTTCCTCTGGATGCCGCTATTCTCTTCTCGGACATTCTTACCGTGCCCGATGCAATGGGTCTGGGGCTCTACTTTGCAGAGGGCGAGGGGCCGAACTTTGAACGCCCGGTCCGTACTGCTGACGATATAGAGAAACTATTTGTTCCCGATCCCGAGGGTGAGCTGAAATATGTGATGGATGCTGTACGCACCATTCGCCGGGAACTTGATGGACGGGTACCGCTAATCGGATTTGCCGGTAGTCCCTGGACCCTGGCCACATATATGGTGGAGGGCAAATCGAGCAAGGAGTACGCAATTACCAAGGCGATGATGTACTCCGATCCGGCGATGCTCCACAAGATTCTGGATGTTACGGCAAGGTCAGTTACCGCCTATCTCAACGCACAGATTGCCGCCGGTGCCCAGGCAGTGATGGTATTTGATAGCTGGGGCGGCGCTCTTTCTCATGATGCCTACCGGGAGTTCTCTCTGCACTATATGCAGCAGATTGTGGATGGCTTGACCAGAGAGAATGAGGGCCGCAAGGTGCCGGTGATCCTCTTCACCAAGGGTGGCGGACTCTGGCTAGAGTCGATGGCAGAGACCGGCTGTGACGGACTTGGACTCGACTGGACGATCGATATTGGCCAGGCACGCGGACGTGTTGGAGAGCAGGTTGCACTGCAGGGCAATATGGATCCGTCTGTACTCTACGGCACCCCTGAACGTATCCGTGAGGAGGTGGCAACCATTCTGAGTCGTTACGGCAGCGGCTCAGGCCATGTATTCAATCTTGGCCACGGCATTCATCAACATGTTGATCCGGAGAATGCCGGAGTATTTGTAGAGGCGGTTCATGAGTTGAGCGCCCAGTATCATCAGTAGGTCGGTGTAACTGTATCAGGCACAAAAAAGCCGCTCACTGAGCGGCTTTTTTGTTTTGGCATGATGGAAGATTATCCATCCAGCCCATCAAAGATCTGACCCTTGATGTCATCAACACTACCCACACCGTTGACCTTCACATATTTGCAGTTTCCTGCTTCGGTCTCTGCCGCATAGAAGGCGGCAAGAGGTTCGGTCTGGTCATGGTATATCTTGAGGCGTGCTTTTACAGTCTCTTCGTGATCATCCTCACGCTGGATCAAGTCCTCACCAGTGATGTCATCCTTGCCCGCTTCTTTGGGTGGATTGAAGACAACGTGGTAGGTACGACCGGAGGCAAGGTGTACGCGACGACCAGACATGCGCTTCAGGATCTCCTCATCAGGAACATCGATCTCAACCACGGCATCAATAGCAACGTCTGCTGCTTTCAGTGCCTCTGCCTGAGGAATGGTGCGGGGAAAGCCATCAAACAGATAGCCATTGGCGCAATCATCTTCCGTGATGCGTTCTTGAACCATACCCATGATGATGTCATCAGAGACCAGGCCTCCCTCATCCATGATCTTCTTGGCTGCGACACCAAGCTCGGTACCTGCTTTTACGTGTGCACGTAGCATGTCACCGGTGGAGATCTGAGGGATGTTGTATCTCTCTTTGATGTAGTTGGCCTGTGTACCTTTACCGGCACCTGGTCCTCCCAGAAGAATAATACGCATTTTGTTTGACTCCTTGTCAACCGTGGAGCCGGATGGGGGCGAGGTAATTCTCTGCCATACGGCCCGCAAATAAAAAAACAGGTTCTTGCGAAGGGGGTCTGCGCAAGAGAGTGTGAATTATCAGATTAACAAGGGGTTCATTACCAGTTGAGGTTTTCAATGGGCAGATAAGGAATTCATTCAGCTACCAGGCAAGATGGTATCAACTATCCGTTCCGCCTGGCGCCCGTAATCACCCCCAAACAGGTTGAAGTGGTTGAGGATATGGTAGAGGTTGTAGAGATTTTTTCTCCAGTTATATCCATCTTCCAGCAGCCAGATCTCACTGTAGGCACTGTAGAAGCGGCTGGAGAATCCACCAAAGAGCTCGGTCATCGCCAGATCAGCCTCCCTATCTCCGTAGTAGAGTGCCGGGTCGTAGATGACAGGTTCTCCGGATTTTGCAGTTGACCAGTTCCCACTCCAGAGGTCTCCATGGAGCAGGGATGGTATCGGACTACCAGTTTCGAGCAGGGGTTCAATCTCCGTAAGTAGCTGCTCCCCCTTCTGTAACAGGGTGCTGGAGGCGCCTCGTTCGGCAGCCCAGCGGAGTTGTGGTCCAATGCGGTGCTCCCGCCAGAATATCCCCCATGATTGCTCCTGCTGGTTTATCTGTCGTGTTGAGCCAATTGTATTGTTGCGATACCAGCCAAAAGTGGCTGGTGCGGTGCTTCCCACTGGTTTGGTGATCTGGTGCATCCTGGCCAGCCCATGGCCCAGCGCCTCCTCCGATCTGGGTGTGCCGGCTCCCATATCGATGAACTCCATGACCAGAAATGCGTGGTTGCCAACAACACCAGCCAGGATTGGCTCCGGAGTTTGCAGGGTGTTGGATTCTCTTATCTCCTCCAGGGCGGCATGCTCTGCCAGAAACATATCCAGCCGTGATGCCTTGTTGATTTTTACAAAGAACCGTCCCCGCTCCGTGGTTTTGAGGAGAAAGACCTGATTGATATCCCCTCCAGATAGTGGCCGGTGGGCACGGTACTCCATTTTAGTTTGGAGATATTGTGTAAGTTGATTGGCAATTTTCTTCAGTAACTCATTCATTGCTGGAAAAACAATTCACACTGTGCATAACGGAAGATGACAAGAAAAAACTAATGGATCCATTGTTTTCATGTTTATTAGTAAAGCAACATAGACTTTAATACGTTGTTTTGCATCGTTATTTTTTTATTTAATTAGTTTTGGGAGTAATTTTGGGTTTTTACATTCGGTGGCGCGTTGGTGGCGTGCCAGCTCTATTCACAGAGTTATCCACAGGAGGTCAGATGGGAAGCTGATTCTCTCTGTGCCAGCCGAGGATTCGTCGGAACACCTCTGGATCCTTGATGTGAGTCATCTCACCGGGACGTGGAAAATGCATGTCCAGCAGTCGGGAGAGCCAGAAGCGTAGAGCGGCTGCACGCAACATTGCAGGCCACTGTTCACGCTCCTCTGGGTTCAGAGGGCGCTGTTTTCGGTAGTGGTTGAGAAAAGAGTTGTAGCGCCCCATATCGATTCTACCATCTGCCTCTGTGCACCAGTCATTTATGGTGATGGCAATGTCATAGAGTAGGGCATCGTTGCAGGCGTAGTAAAAATCGATAATTCCGGTTAGGTGTTCATCAATAAAGAGTGCGTTATCCCTGAACAGGTCGGCATGGATCACCCCTTGTGGAAGATCGCTGCGTCTGGAGCCAGATTGAAACTGTAGCTCCTCTTCGAGAAATAGCTGCTCCTCTGGGCTCAGTTTTTCAGCAAGGCTCTCTATACTTTCACGGCACCAGCCAATGCTGCGAGGATTTTCTCGATATCCAGCAAAATTGTGAGCCATGGTATGCATGCGCCCCAGTGCCTGCCCCAGCTCTGCACAGTGCATGGTATTGGGGTGGTCAATTCCGCAGCCCCGCAGTCGCTGCACCAGTGCAGACGGTTTGCCGTGGAGTTGTTGTAGGGTCTCACCATTGTTGTCTGCAATGGGATGTGCGCTTGGGACCTCATGCTCCGCAAGAAAGGCCATGATGCCGAGAAAATATGGGAGCTCATCCCGCACCAGATGTTCAAATATGGTTAGGACAAAATCACCTTTACTGGTGGTTACGAAATAGTTAGTGTTTTCAATCCCCGCCTGAATTCCCTCATATGAGATCAGCTCTCCGACGCTGTACTGCTCCAGAAAGGCGACAAGCTCATCTCTTGAGATGGTGGTGTAGACAGACATCGGTAGTAATCAGATCAACTCTACCAGCGGAACAGTACCCACTGGGGAATCCGGAAGTTGGGGTTTAGATCGTCATGCCGGGACTCCAGATAGCCATCCCCATCCATATCGCTCAGATAGTATGGGGGCGCGCCCTTGGGAGTGATCTTGACCAGATAGAGACGGCCATTGACCCGAAACTCCTCGGCAATATAGTGTGGTTTCTTGACAATTCTTACCTCCGGTTCAGGCAGATTCCCGATCTCATCCTGTAGCGATGGAGACGACTGCGGCAGCGGAGGTGGGGTGATTGGAGTGAGCGCAGGGGGTAGGGGAGCAGGAACAGGTTGTGCAAGACTAATCTGGAGAGAGAGCAGTAGAGACAGACCGGTAAGTAGTCGAACCATGGTTATTCCTCGATTGTTGGGCAAACAGAGTATTTACTCGGTATCATGATACGACAAATTAGTTCAGAGTTCCCGTTTTCATAGTCATGGATAACCCTCCTAAATCAGCTCTACCAGATGCACCGACAGGCCGTTCACTCATCTTGGTGGATGGATCATCGTACCTCTACAGGGCTTTTCATGCACTGCCGCCACTGACCAACTCAAAGGGTCAGCCAACAGGAGCAGTTTATGGTGTAGTAAACATGTTGAAGAGCCTGCTTGAGGAGTATAGACCTCAACATGTTGTAGTGGTTTTTGATGCCAAGGGGAAGACATTCCGTAATGACCTCTATCCAGCCTACAAGGCCAACCGACCACCAATGCCGGATGATTTGCGGAGCCAGATCGCCCCGCTTCACGCAATCATTCGGGCGCTGGGAATTCCACTGATAGTTCATGATGGGGTAGAGGCTGATGATGTCATCGGAACCCTGACCAGAGAGGCAGAGTCCAGAAATATCCCCGTGCTGATCTCGACTGGTGACAAGGATATGGCGCAACTGGTTACCCATGAAGTGACCTTGATTAACACAATGAACGGAGTGGTCATGGGGCCAGATGGGGTGGCGGAGAAATTTGGGGTACGACCAGATCAGATTATTGACTATCTCACCCTGGTGGGAGACACCTCAGATAATGTTCCAGGCGTCCCCAAGGTGGGTCCGAAGACCGCAGCCAAATGGCTGAATAAGTTTGGCTCGCTGGATGAGATCATCTCCCATGCAGGTGAGGTTGGAGGCAAGGTGGGGGGCAGTCTGCGAGCAACCCTGGATCAGCTCCCTCTGTCACGAGAGCTGGTGACTATCCGTTGCGATCTGGATCTGGGAGTTGGGCCATGGGATCTGCAGCCCAAGGAGCCGGACCATGATGCACTGTTGAAGCTTTATGGAGAGATGGAGTTCAAGCGTTGGCTTTCGGCCCTGACTGGTAGTGATGATGAGGAGGGTGAGCAGCAGAGAGAGAGTCTGAGAGTTGAGACGATTCTCACCAAGCAGCAGCTGGAGCAGTGGTTGCAGCGGTTGGAGCAGGCAGAGCTGTTTGCAATCGATACCGAGACTACCAGCATACGCTCCATGGAGGCAGATCTGGTAGGGATCTCCTTTGCTGTAGAGCCGGGCAGCGCGGCCTATCTGCCGCTGGCACATCGCGATCTTGAGGCGCCGCCTCAGCTTGATCGAGGGTGGGCACTGGAGCAGTTGCGACCCCTGCTGGAGGACGCTGCACAGCATAAGGTTGGGCAGAATTTGAAATATGATGCTACGGTTTTTGCCAACCACGGGATTCAACTGGGGGGGGTTGCATTTGATACCATGCTGGAGTCCTATGTGGTTGATAGCAGTGCGACGCGACACGATATGGATTCACTGGCACTGAAGTATCTTAATCACAAGACCATCTCCTATGAGGAGGTGGCGGGAAAAGGGAAGAAGCAGCTCCGTTTTGATGATGTACCCATTGCAGAGGCCGCCCCCTATGCGGCTGAGGATGCAGAGGTCACCCTACGGCTACACCAGACGCTGTGGCCTAAACTGGAGCAGGAGCCACAGCATGAGAGGCTTTTCCGGGAGATTGAGATGCCGTTGCTTGAGGTGCTCTCCCGGGTTGAGCGCAACGGGGTTGCTATCGATACGGGGATGCTGCAGCGACAGAGCCTAGAGCTTGCAGAGAAGATAGATGGCATCGAGCGGCAGGCCTTCGAGGAGGCTGGGGATCCCTTCAACCTCTCCTCACCGAAACAGATTCAGGCTATCCTCTATGAGCAGAAGGGGTTGCCGATACTGAAAAAGACCCCCAAAGGGCAGCCATCAACAGCTGAGTCGGTACTGCAAGAGTTGGCCCAAGACTACCGCCTGCCGCAGCTGATTTTGCAGTATCGCGGCATGAGCAAGCTGAAATCGACATATACAGACAGACTCCCGGAGCAGGTGAATGCCAGTACCGGTCGTGTCCACACCTCATACCATCAGGCAGTTGCAGTTACCGGGAGGCTCTCCTCGTCAGATCCGAACCTGCAGAATATTCCGATCAGAACCGAGGAGGGGCGGCGGATTCGTCAGGCCTTTGTGGCCGGGGATGGTCAGCTGCTGGTGGCTGCCGACTACTCTCAGATCGAGCTGCGGATCATGGCCCACCTGTCACAGGACCGAGGGCTGCTGGAGGCGTTTCGTGAGGGGAGGGATGTCCACCAGGCAACTGCAGCGGAGGTCTTTGCTGTGGATCCGGAACAGGTGACTACGGAGCAGCGGCGCAGCGCCAAGGCGATAAATTTCGGCCTGATCTATGGCATGTCGGCATTCGGTCTGGCTAAACAGCTGGGGATTAGTCGGGGTGCGGCGCAGAGTTATGTCGATCTCTACTTTGAACGTTACCCCGGGGTAAAACAGTATATGGAGCAGACTCGACAGCAGGCGAGAGACCAGGGGTATGTGGAGACCCTATTTGGGCGCAGGCTCTATCTGCCCGAGATTAATTCAAAAAACGGGCAGCGTCGACAGTATGCGGAGCGGACCGCAATCAATGCACCGACGCAGGGGACAGCTGCAGATATCATCAAACGGGCGATGATTACTGTGGATCATGTCCTGATGGAGAGTGGCTCCTCTGCGAGGATGATCATGCAGGTTCACGATGAGCTGGTGTTTGAGGTTGTGGAGAGCGAGATGGAGAAGTTGGTTGCGCTGGTGCGCAGAGAGATGGAGTCGGCAGCAGAGCTTGATGTGCCGCTGGTTGTCGATGTGGGGAGTGGCCTCAACTGGGATGATGCCCGCTAATCGCTGCATCTTTGCAGCACAGATGGAGAGCATGGAGTAGACGATTAGTTGCTTTTTATTCCTGCCCGGCACTCTCAAGCCATCCTGTAATGGTGACCTTGGCCTCATCAACCCCGATACCCTTGGTTGCAGAGAAGATTTGAACAGTCACCCCAGGGAACTCAGTGGCCATCTCTCTACGCACCTTGTGTAGAGCATTCATTGCCGCTCCCCTCTTCAGCTTATCCGCCTTGGTCAGCAAAATATGGAGCGGGAGGCCACCCAAACTGTTCCATTCAACCATCCTGCGATCGTTGTCAGTTAGCGGGTGTCGGATATCCATTAGAATGATAACCCCTCGCAGTACGCTTCGTTGCTGCAGATACTCCCCCAGATCACGCTCCCACTGCTGGCGCACCTTCAGCGGCACCTTGGCAAAACCGTAGCCTGGCAGATCCACCAGATGACACCCATTGCCTAGTGCAAAGAAATTGATCAGTTGAGTGCGGCCAGGGGTCTTGCTAGTCCTGGCCAGCCCATTGATTCCGGTCAAGCGGTTCAGGGCGCTGGATTTTCCTGCATTGGAGCGTCCAGCAAATGCAACTTCAGCAATACTATCAGTGGGGCACTTGGAGAGATTTGGGGCACTGGTCAGAAAAACGGCCTGATTAAGATTCATGGAAGGGGATTATACGCACTCAACACCGAGCAAGACACTGCTGACTATCATCCCATGTGGCCGTTTGTTGTAGTGGAGGCAACAGGTAAATGGAGACTCTTGCGAGAATTGGTTTTAAGTTGGGCTAATTACGAATATAATTGCAAGTTCCATGTGGATTTATGCGGATATTCAGGAGGCCTGACCACCCCTTGCGGAGAGTTTGGCAGACTTGGCTCTGTTTTGGGTTTGGTAAATACAGGTTTTGCCTGTTGTGAAATAGAAGGAAAGAATCGATGAAAAAGGCTGTTTGGACGCAAACTTTGGTTGCAGCATCTGTGCTTGCAATGTCAGGAACAGTAATGGCTGCTGGTGATGTTGATGCCGGCAAGGCAAAGGCAGCCGTTTGTGGTGCATGCCATGGGGTAACTGGCCAGGGTAATCCTGCTTTTCCCGACCCTATGAATCCTGGAAAGACAAAGGCTGTTCCTGCGCTTGCAGGCCAGAATGGCGGCTATCTTACAAAACAGATGCAGGACTTTAAGTCAGGTGCACGCAAGGACATACTGATGACTGGCCAGGCGCTTGGGTTGAGTGATGTAGATATAGCAAATCTTGCAGCCTACTATGCAACAGTTGCTGGAGCAGAAGGTGTAACGGTAGATGCAGATGAGGCAGCCAGAGGTAAGAGCCTATACCAGGGCGGCGACATGGCTCGTGGAGTAACTGCATGTATGGCCTGTCATGGCCCTGAAGCATCAGGAAATGATATGGCAAAATGGCCTGGATTGAGTGGTCAACTGGGAGGTTATACAACAGCCCAGATTGAGGCATTCCGATCCGGAGATCGATACAATGATCCAAACAAGATGATGCGTGATGTTGCAAACCGCCTTACAGATGGAGATGTTGCTGCGGTAACAGCCTATCTTCAATCTATTGGTGGTGCGGCAGCTAAACCAGCGCCTGTAGCCACGGTGCCAGCGGTGGCCGAGGTTGCACCAGCAGCTCCTGCACCGGTTGCATCTGCTAGTTCTGCCGATGGTGCAGCACTGTTTCAGGCTAGCTGTTTTGCATGTCATGGACCAGCAGCACCTGCGCTGCAGGCACCTCAGGTTGGGGTTAAGGATAACTGGGTGCCTCGTCTAGAGAAGACAGGCGGTCGTGATGGGATGGTTGCAAGTGCAATTACTGGTGTAGCAGGAACTGCAATGGCTCCCAGGGGTGGTTCTGCATTGAGTGATGCTGAGATTGGCGCAGTAGTGGATTATGTTCTAGCACAGGCTGGACTGTAATCTGCGTCGTTCAGAGACAAACCATAAAAAAGGCCGCAGAAGTTGCGGCCTTTTTTGTTAGCAGAGAGTGAACCCGTTATGATCTCTCTGGTCACAGGATAAGGTTGCGGGCGATAGTCTGCATTAATCACAGACAACAGACAACAGAGGATGGAGTGATGACAAAAAGATTGATCACCTGGATGGCTGCCTTGGCGATGGGAATGATGTCCATTACCGTGGTGGCTGAGGACTATATGGAGGGTGTAGAGTACACCAGAATCTCCAAGCCACTGCGTACTGTTACCAAGCCGGGAACGGTCGAGGTGCGGGAGTATTTCTGGTACGGCTGCCCCCACTGTTTTCGTATTGAACCATTGGTGCAGCGCTGGCTTGCCACCAATCCAGAAAATGTGAATTTCCAGAGGCTGCCGGCAATCCTTGGGGAGAGCTGGGCGCAGGCTGCACAGGCATTTTATGTGGCTGCTCTGTTGGGGGTGCTGGAGAAGATCCACCCCACACTGTTTGAGGCAATACACCTGCAGGGGCAGAAGAGTCTGGTAAAGGATGATCTGGCGCTAGAACTTTTCTTTGAGGAGCACGGCGTCAACCCTGATCAGTTTCGCAAGGTCTGGAACTCATTTGGGGTACGATCAAGGGTCAAACAGGCGGTTCGCATGACCCGCAGGTCAGGCATCAAGGGTGTGCCATCGGTTGTGGTCAATGGAAAATATGTGACAGACCCTGGATTGGCTGGTGGGGTTGAGGAGATGTTCCAGGTAATCGAGTATCTGGTTGCCAAGGAGATGGCATCCGGTTCCTGATTGCACTCTCCCGGATCATTTCATGAATCCGGTGCAGAAGGAGTTGCTACGCCAACTCTCTGATGGTGAGCTCCATAGTGGTACAGCACTGGGAGAACAGCTCGGCATCAGCCGGGCAGCTGTCTGGAAACAGCTTCAGCTGCTCCACTCGTTTGGAGTGGAGATCAACTCTGAGCACCGTCAAGGTTATCGTCTTTCCCATCCGGTCTCCTTTCTCGATAGCGGGAAGATTGAGCAATGGCTTGTTCCTCACCTGCGTCCTCGTCTCCCGGTGGTTGAGACCATGTGGGGGTGTGACTCTACCAACAGCGAGCTGATGCGCCGCCTGCATGATGGTGCCGAGATTGGGTCTGTGCTGCTGGCAGAGCATCAAACGGCCGGGCGTGGGCGCCGTGGCAAGGGGTGGGTCTCCCCGTTTGGGAGCAGCCTCTATCTCTCTCTGCTGTGGCGTTTTCCTGGTGGTCCAATGACACTGAGCGGCCTCAGTATTGTGGTTGGAATTGCCGTGGCCGAGACGGTGAGGGAGTATGGCCTTGTCGATGTGCAGTTGAAGTGGCCCAACGATATCTACCTGCAGGGGCGGAAACTTGGAGGGGTGCTAATTGACCTGGAGGGTGAAGCAGAGGGGCCGACCAGTGTGGTTATCGGGATTGGCCTTAATGTGGAGATCTCGCAGCAGAGTGGCCAGACAATTGATCAGCCCTGGATCTCCCTTGCAGAGCAGATGAGTCTGTCCCCATCCCGCAACCAGCTGGCTGCAGCACTTCTCAACAGGCTGGTGCCACTGCTTGACCGTTTTCAGCAGGGTGGGATGGTGCCATTTATAGGCGAGTGGGACAATCTGGACCGGATCCGTAACCACCCGGTGACCCTGCAGTTGGGGGAGAAAACAGTACATGGGGTCGCCAGGGGGGTTGACCACATGGGGGCACTGCAGGTGGAGACCAATGGTGTTATCCAGCGTTATTTTAGCGGTGATGTTTCGGTGCGACCCGTGCGTTCCAAGAGAGAGACGGCATGACTACAGGGCGTGGCAGAGAGCTGCTGATCGATAGTGGCAATAGCAGGGTCAAGTGGGGGTGGGGATCAAAAGATGGCATCGTGGCAAATGCAGCCTTGGAGAACCGAGAGATTGAATCCACCCTGCAGAGACTCTGGGGAAGAGAATTGGTACCATGCAAGATCTGGTTGGCAAATAGTGCTGGTGAGAGGCGAGAGCATCAGCTTCGGCATATCGTAGAGGTGCTTTGGGGGATAGAGGTTCACTCTGTTCGCTCTTCCACAAGTTTTGGTGGGATAATCAATAGTTACCATGCTCCGGGTCAGCTGGGGGTGGATCGCTGGTTGGGGCTGATTGCGTCCTGGAGGCGTGTTCGCGGATCGCTCTGTCTGGTTGATTGCGGGACAGCAATCACCATTGATCTGATCAATGGATCAGGCAACCATCAGGGGGGGGTGATACTGCCTGAGATTGGCGTTAGCTGGGCGGAGTTCGCGGAAAAAGTGCCACATTTATCGTTAGATCAAGGAAGTTCCAGTAGCTTATTACTGGGAAAAAGTACCGAGGAGGGGCTACGGTACGGGCAGAGTGGCTCTGTGGCTACTGTAGATAGAGTGTTGGAAGAAATTTTTCAGCAGCATGGATTGGCTACCTTGTTGGTAACAGGAGGCGGCGGCAAAATACTACAGCAAGAGTCCGCGTTTGGGTTTTTAAGAGTTGAAAATCTCGTACTGGAGGGGCTTTTTCAGGTTGCGAAATCTGATAACTATCAGTAGAATGCGTCCTCTTGCCGCTATAGCTCAGCTGGTAGAGCAACGCACTTGTAATGCGTAGGTCCTCAGTTCGACTCCGAGTGGCGGCACCATATAAAACCCCTGCAGAAACACCAGCTTGCAGGGGTTTTTTCTTTTCTGGAGTTTCTGCTTGAGCTTTTTTGCCGGGCTTTTTTATCGGTAATAGAGAAAATTTGTAGTGAAAGCTGACATTTAAGAGAGATATTTTCTGGCAATACTTGAATATTCAATAAAATTATAGTATAATGACGGTCGTATTAGGTAAGGTTTTGGGAATATTTGTTGAATTTTAGGAGATTGATCATGAAAAAAGTTGCATTTTCGGTTATCGCTGTTGCCGCCATGATGGCAACAAGTGTTGCAAGTGCTGGTTGGTTCGGAAGTAATAATAGTGGCTGGAATAATGGTTATGATGATAACGATTGGCCAGAATGGACCCCAATGTACTGGATGGAAGAGATGATGGATGAGTGGGATAACGACGATGATGATTACCATCGTTATGGTGGCTATGCTCCACGTTACGGTTATGCGCCTGCTCCTTACTATCCAGCTCCTGCTGTTGCACCTCGTGTACCAGCCCCAGCCGCACCTGCTGTACAGTAAGTTAGGATCTGGGAGATGCTCCCAAAGAGACCGGCTGAGCTTTCTCAGCCGGTTTTTTTATGGCTGAAATCAGGCGAACGGCCTCTCCCCAATATACGTATTTTTACGTATAGTTATTTTTCCCACGGCTAATAGAATATTACCCTCGCTTGAAGGAGGGATGTTTATATGGAGAAGATCAATTTGCCAGAGGGGGTAGTGAGCTCAAGAAGCTGTCTGCCATCATACGGGCGATCAGCCATCCAACACGCCTGAGAATACTGGGTGCCATTGGAATGGAGGAGAAGGTAGTCACCGATATTCTGGGTGAAGTAGGGACTACCCAGAGCAATGTCTCGCAACACGTTGAGGTGTTGCGCAAGGCAGGCATTCTGCAGTCACGAAGGGTACATAACAGTGTCTACTGTTCAGTAGTTGATTCAGAGATCTTTGGTGTGATCTCCAGTGTCAGGGAATGTTTCTGTACAAATCGACCACATGAAGTGAGCACTCTTCGGCTGGTTGCTTGATATCCCAAGCCAGCGATTGGTTCAGAGATAAAAAAACCCGGAAGTCGCCTTCCGGGTTTTTTCATTATGCTACTCTCTCCTAATCGGCAAATGTGTTTGAGGTGATATTCTCATACCAACTCAGAGCATAGTCGACCTCACGAGCACGGTTGGCAGCATTGCGCTTGTCACCGCTTGGGGTCAGACCACCTGACATCTTTTGGATCTTGGAGCCATCCTCGCGCAATTTGTAGATTGCAGCGACTGAGATACCATCCTTCGGCTCGAAGGAGATCACGCTGTAACAGGTGTTGACGTAGGCAGGGCTTCCTGGGGCCGCACCATTGAGCACAGCAACGATACCAGCTGCACAGACCTTAGCCTCGGAAGAGGCTGCGTAACCTGATTTGGGCATTCCCTTGGCCGCACTGGCATCACCAATTACATGGATATTCTTGCGAATTGTGGATTCGAAGGTGTGCAGATTGACAGGACACCAACCGGAATCGTCAGTCAGGCCAACGGTAAAGGCAAGTGCACCTGCTTTCTGGTCAGGGATGACGTTAATGACGTCAGCCTCGAAATCCTCTACCGCAGCAGAGACGGTCATGCTACCAGCATCAACCTCCTCAACTGCGCCACCCTCGGCAGCCTTGACCCAAGTAATGATGGAGTTCTCACCACCATTCTTCGCACCATCAAAGCCGTAGTGGTTTGTCCACCCTTCACGGAAGAGCCCAAACTTGGAGAACTTGTCCTTTGGATCAAGGATAATAATCTTGGATTTGGGTTTATTCTTCTTAAGATATCCAGCAATCAGGCTGGCACGCTCATATGGCCCTGGAGGGCAGCGGAATGGGTTGCGTGGTGGACAGATTAGAACTGTTCCACCGTCCTTCATTGAGGTGATCTGATCGTGAAGTAGCTGAGTCTGCTTGCCAGCCTTCCAGGCGTGAGGAATCTTGCTGTTGGCAACGTCCTCATTGTGCCCTTCGACAAACTTGAAGCTGACACCCGGTGAGACTACGCAACGGTCAAAGCCGTAACTACCACCACCGGCAGTCTTGACTGCATTGTCGGTGATATCGATTACCGTGTCATTGACGATATTGATTCCCTCTGCAGCGAGACCATCGTAACCGTGCGCCAGGTAATCCAGCTTGCGCTCGCCTGCGATCACAAAGTTACTCATGAAGCAGGTATGGTAGGTAGTATTGGCTTCGATCAGGGTGACATCAATAGCTGGGTCTCCCTTCTTGATGTGGCGGGCAGCAGTTGCACCACCCATACCACCACCAACCACCACCACACGTGCCTTGGCAGCAGAAGCAGATGGAGTGTATAAGGAGAAGCCCGCAGCGGCTGCTCCAAGCGTACCACCAGAAACCTTTAGAAAGTCTCTACGGTTGAATTGTTTTTTATTGCTCATTATATATTCTCCTCCTTATTTCTGACTACCGTAGTAGCTGATGACTGCGTCGAGCCCGGACTCGCCCTCACTGGCAAGTAGCTGATCAAGTTTTTTCTTCATCTTCCTGCTAATGTCGCGTTCACCACTACGGAAATCGGCCATGGTGTATTTGAGATATGGAACCCATTGACCAGAAAGGATGCCTGAATCATCTGATGGATCAGAACCGGCATCATTGTGACACTTCTCACAGTATGTATTATGTAGGTCTTCACCTTTTGCAATGGTACGGTGATGTGCTTTCTGACCTGCTTTTTCGAACGTAAGGCCTGCATAATGACCAGCCATTAAGCCAATCTCCTCATCAGTATAACCCTTTGCAATGCGACCCATAATGGTGGATCTGGTGTCGCCATCACGAAACTCTTCCATTGCCTCAACTAGATAATCTTCTGACATTCCGGCAATGGATGGGGTTGCAGGCCCATTACTGTTGCCGTCTGTGCCGTGACATCCCTCACAGGTACTTGCCAAGAGCGCACCAGATGCACCCGCGATAACTTTTGGCGGTGCTTTTTTCACAGCAGGTGCAGCGGCTACCTTCTCTTCAGCGGGTTGTTGTGTGGCACAGCCAGCTACTATTGCAGCGGCCAGAACCGAGATTGCAAACGTTTTTAGTTGCATTGATTGATCCTCCCTCAATTTTATGATCATTTATTATATTCAACTGCGCCGTGCCTACCCTCGCATAACCCAACAAGTTATTTTGTGAGTAGGTGGCACCAGCCATCCGATTTACATCGAACGAGGAGCCATTCTCTATAAAAAATGTTACTGACGCAACAGTTTATTTTGATAATTAGAGTATTAGTATTTCTTGATATTCAAATGGTCGCATAAAAAACCACTGGTCAGGAGACGGACGATTATCAGGCCGGTTTCGGTCTATGCTGGAATAAATTGGAATCCAAATAATCCGAAACCTATATATAGATGCATGGTGATGGCGAATATTCCTCTTTTCCAGATGTTTTCTTCAGGGCCCTGTTGTAGTCTTGTTCTATTGTTGCTGGTGTAAGCAGAATTATCTGTAGCGGACGGGAGTGAAGATTGTGAAAAGGGTTGGAATAACTGGAAGACTGGCTGTTTTTGTAGCGGGATCATTGCTGCTGTCTGGTTGTCAGAATGTGACGTTGAGCGAAATCACCAAGCGGGCTAAATCCGTAGCAGGGCCTGTCTCTGGAGTTGATCAGAAAAAGCGGAAGGTAGAGGTTCAGGAGAGAACTCTCAGCAGAGTTGCATCTGCCCCGTCAAATCTGGTTGCCTCACGAGGCGCATCCCCAACAGAGATAATGATCTCGTGGGAGGATGGTAGCAGACCGGCATCCATCTACCATGTTGAGCGTTCCGATGACGGAGGAGAGAGCTGGTTGCAGCGCGGTACGGTAGGAACTGGTGTGCAGACTTACAGCGATCATACCCTGACCAGTGATAATTCATTTCTTTACAGAGTGCGTACTCAGCAACAGGTGGAGCAGGAGTTGCTGGAGAAGAAGCGAGCCGAACAGACCCTTGAGGAGCAGAGAGTAAAAGAGGCAGAGAGGGTGGCGGCTGAGCAGCGCAGAGTCCGGGAGGCTGAAGAGAGGGCAAGAGAGGAGGCGGAGAGGCTCCAGCGGGAGGCAGCTGAGTTTGCAGAAGAGGAGGCAAAAAAACGTCAGCAGGAGGTTGAACGGAGAGCACAGGAGGAGGCGGAGAGACTTAAAGCAGAGATCGAGAAACAGTCTGCGTTACGTGCTGAGGAAAAGCGCAAGAGTGCCCTTGCACAGAAGCAGAAGAGTTTAAAGTCACTGCTGGATGGTGCAGAGCGGGAGCTGGCTGCGGGAAATTTGTCAGCAGCCGAGGAAGTGCTGAAGCAGTATCGTACTAAACAGGGGGACTCTACAATAGGGCAGAAAAGATATGATAGGCTGCTGCGCCAAATTAAATCGATGAGCCAGATCTTGGCTGATCTGGAGCAGACTAATGATACCGAACGTTATCTGCAAAAGTTATTTGCCGAGGCCTCGGCGTTGAGCAGACATGGGGATTTGACGGGAGCACGCAAGCGCTACAGTGAAGTGATTTCGATTGATCCCACCAACAAGCCAGCAAAGGAGGGTTTGCAGGCCCTGCCCAAACAGCCAGAGAAGGTGGTCTCAAAGCAGAGCAGAAAAGTGAAAAAAGGCAAGAGCTCTCTACTTGGAAAGAGTGCAGCTGGCTGGATAGTACAGGTTGCGACCTATGGTGATAAGAATAAGAAAACTGCTTACAGCATGTTGGGGATGATAAAAAAAGCCGGATTCAAGGGTATATTTATCAAGAAGCAGGAGCTTGCTGGAAGGACTCTATACCGTCTTCGTCTTGGCGCATACGGCGACAAGAGTGAGGCCACGGCGCTTCGTGACCGTATAAATGGCGAGATGGCAGAGCAGGGGATTGTCAGTCGGGTGACCCTGCAGAAGAGGTAGTAACCATTCTGGCTAATAGCTCACTGACCTGCATGGCGTTCTCATTGACTCTTGTGCCATCCTTCTCTGACTGATCGATAATCTCCTTGGCATGTTGGTGGAGAGATTTCAGCTGCTCCAGATCCAAAAATTCGAGAACTTTCTCAACCATGGTTGGGCTCTCGGAGAGCAGGGTTGCTGGTAACTCATTGATGCTGATGGGGCTCTGGTCTCGCATCATGGCAGCAACAACAGAATTCTCCAGCGCCTTGTGGTGAATTTTCCTGGACGCCTGCTCATGTTGTAGCTGATTGATAAAGGTGCTGTCATCTCCACCCTGTTTTAGCAGGGTCTGCTCAAATAGGATAATAAGCCTGGATAGCGCCTGCCTCTCCTGTGGCAGTGGCACTCCTAGTACCATGCAGTCTGTATAACACTTGTCGAGTTTTGGTATCAGCTCAAGAAGTTGCTCGGTTTTTGCGCGCTCCGGAAGTTCGGAGACCTTTCTTACCAGCTCCTGAAACTGATGCTTGAATTGCTCCTGCTCCTCACGGTCACGCTCTCTCGCCTCCACAACCTGATGCTGAACTACTGTTCTGGAGCTTTCCGGGAAGAGCGGGTTATTCCATCTGCGCTTTAACTGCTGTTCCCAGCTACCGGGAGTTTTACTGAAATTTGGGGATAGATTCATGGTTCATAGTATAATTGATCGCTTCTCTTTCTTCCCCCTGTTCCAGGTAGCTATCTGATGTCCGATCTCATTAAAAATCTGCGAAATATAGCAATCATCGCCCATGTCGACCATGGTAAAACCACGTTGGTTGACCAGCTGTTGCAGCAGTCTGGAACCCTGGAAGTGCATGGTGAGGCGGAGGAGCGTGTTATGGACTCCAATGATCTGGAGAAGGAGCGTGGAATAACCATTCTTTCGAAGAATACGGCAATTCGCTGGAATGAGTACCGGATCAATATTGTTGACACCCCAGGGCATGCAGATTTTGGCGGAGAGGTAGAGCGTGTCCTCTCTATGGTAGATTCTGTGCTGTTACTGGTTGATGCAGTAGAGGGTCCGATGCCACAGACTCATTTTGTTACCCAGAAGGCGCTGGCTCAGGGTCTGTGTCCCATAGTTGTAGTCAATAAGGTCGATCGTCCTGGTTCGCGTCCTGATTGGGCAGTTGATCAGACTTTTGATCTATTTGATCGCCTAGGCGCAACTGATGAACAGCTTGATTTTCCGGTGATTTACGCCTCGGCACTACAGGGTTTTGCTAGCCTTGATTCTGGTGTGCACGAAGGTGATATGACTCCACTGCTTGAGGCTATTATTGAAAATGTATCCTCACCTGAGGTTGATGTAACTGGCCCCTTCCGGATGCAGATAAGTGCGCTGGATTACTCTAGTTATGTAGGTGTAATTGGGGTAGGACGTATTGAGCGTGGTAGTGTCACCACCAATTCGGCTGTTACCATTCTCTCTGTGGATGGCTCCAGGAGAAATGGACGCATGCTGCAGATTCTCGGATTTGACGGGTTGGAGCGGGTTGAGGTGGAGCGTGCAACCGCCGGAGATATTATCGCTTTTACCGGCATTGATGGGCTGAAAATTTCCGATACCATCTGTGATCAGAGTGCGGTTGAACCGCTCCCTCCGTTGACAGTGGATGAGCCAACCCTGAGCATGACCTTCCAGGTCAACAACTCCCCATTCGCGGGAAAAGAGGGCAAGTTTGTCACCAGCCGCAACATTCGCGAGCGCCTGCAGCAGGAGCTGATACACAACGTGGCGCTACGGGTTGAGGAGGGGGATGATCCTGACAAATTCCGGGTCTCCGGGCGGGGTGAGCTCCATCTCTCCATTCTGATCGAGAATATGCGGCGTGAGGGGTATGAGCTGGGAATTTCACGCCCTGAGGTGATTATCAGGGAGATTGATGGGGTGGTCAGTGAGCCTTACGAGAGCATGACTGTGGATGTGGAGGAGAATCATCAAGGTGCGGTGATGGAGAAACTGGGGGAGCGCAAGGGCGAACTCACAGATATGGTTCCAGACGGCAAGGGGCGTATCCGCATGGATTACACGATCCCCTCAAGAGGGCTGATCGGTTTCCGTACCGAATTCCTCACCGCGACCTCGGGTACCGGGCTGATCTACCACACCTTTGACCACTATGGCCCCAAGGTGGAGGGAAAGCTCGGTGAGCGCCACAATGGGGTGCTGATCTCCAAGGACAAGGGCAAGGCGCTGGCATATGCACTTTTTAATCTGCAAGAGCGTGGGCGGCTCTTTATCGGTCATGCAGAGGAGGTGTATGAGGGGATGGTGATTGGAATCCACTCCCGTAATAATGATCTGGTAGTCAATCCACTAAAAGCCAAGCAGCTGAATAATATTCGTGCAGCTGGCACGGATGAAAACCTGATCCTCTCTCCTCCGATTCGTATGACTCTGGAGCAGGCACTGGAGTTCATCAATGATGATGAGTTGGTGGAGGTGACACCTGCATCAATCCGCCTACGCAAAAAGTTGCTGACCGAGAACGAGCGCAAGCGCGCTGCTCGCCCCTCGGCGTAACAGCCAGTACTGTATATATACTAGAAGTCATTCGCCGAACAGAACATCAATCTAATTGCCGGTTCTTGATCTCCATAAGCTTGCGGCGCTGACGCTTGTCGGGGCGACGCACGTGGTGTGCTCTGGAGTGTGATTCCAGCCGTTTCTGCTCCACCATCTCCGCTCTCGCCTGCAGACTCTTCGTGCTCTCTCGGTAGAGTTGCTGTGCCTCGCTGGCAGGGCGGCGGTGTCGATTGAGCCGGACTACCTCTATCTCGAAATGAGTCTCTCCACGTAAGATCTCTAGCCGGTCTCCAGGGTATACCATACGCGAGGGCTTGATGCGGTTGCCATTGAGATGCACCTTGCCTCCAGAGATGGCATTGGTGGCCAGTCGGCGGGTCTTGAAAAAGCGAGCTGCCCAGAGCCATTTATCAAGCCGCAATTTCTCATCTGTATCCATAAAAAATTCACAATCCAATCCTGACTATTACGATATAGTATAGCTACAGGGAGGAACGGCACAACAGATATGAATACATTTACTGAGACCATTCAGTCTAGGAAGCAGGTGCTCGAGGAGCACCTGGGAAGCTTCATGGGGAGACTTGCGGAACGCTGTGCAGATGGTTGGGGTGATCAGGAGCGTCTCGATCATTTGTTGCTCGATGCATTGGATAATTGTGATGATATCCCGGCCTGCCGGCTACTCTACATTGTTGATATTAATGGTCTGCAGTTGAGCTCCAATGTCTTCTCGACTGGCAAGCTCGACTCTTCAACGGTTGGTCAGGATCTCTCGGAACGTCCCTATATTGCCACCGTGGTCCCCAGTAGTGGTTTTCACCTCTCGGATGTCTATATCAGTCAGAAGAACCGCCGTAGCCTGATTACTGCGGTACAGCTAATCCGCTCGGCAGATGGAGCGAAGGGATTTGTCTGTGCCGACTTTGAGCTTGGGATGTTGCCTGAGATCGACCGGCCCTCGGAGGATCGGAGGATCTGGATGCAGGTCAAGGGTGATCCATCCATTCGAGAGACCCTGTTCATGCAGAGCAGAGCAACCAGCCCCATGGATGAGCGCATCGATGATGTGCTCTCCACAATTGATGAGTTGATTGTGGAGCGTGGTATTTTTCATGCCAAGCTACACTTTGCCAGTTCACGTGCAACTCTTTGGATTTACGACGACCCCTACCGTTATCGGGTTCATGTGTTGGATGAGATTCTCAACCCCTCAATCTGTCTGGCCTATCCGCTGCGCCCCTACCCTGATGATGCACTGGTTCCAAAGGAGATGGTGCGGGATGTTCTGGAGCGTTTCAGGTGGTTGCGTGAGATTGATGAGACTATCTATCTGCGTGCCGGTTCACTGAATATCATCAATGGTATTGTTGCTCTCAATTTCTCCTGTGATGGCTCCCACTATCTGCCATATGAGGAGTTTATGGATATGGATGAGAGCTTCTGGTTTGGCTCGGATTGATCTCTGTGTGATTATAAGCATGCAACAAAAAACCGCTCAGATGAGCGGTTTTTTGTTGTAACTATCTCTGGAAATCCAATCAGAAGGCACCCTCAGCAGCACCAGAGATTATGTTATCCATCTTCGCTGCAACAGCCTCAGCCAACTCTTTTGCCTCTGGGGGCATCTCCATGGCAGTAATCATCTCGGAGTTCATGCTCCACATCCTGATCTTCCCATCCAGCCCCTCAACCACTGCGATTCGGCAGGGCATTACGATGACAAAGGCGTCAGAGACGTCTGCCAGTACGGCGGCGGTCTTGGCATCACAGAGGTTGTGGATGCTGAGATGGCGATATGGTTTTCCGGTAACGGCCTCTACCTGCTTGTATAGAGGGAACATGGCCACGTGAAGAATGCCCTCACTGATGGAGAGCTGTTTGATTGATTCATCAACCTCTTCAGCAGTGATACCTTCTTCGATATCTGTTGCCACATACATGTCCTTAAACTCAAACGCACCCGCCTGTGTAGAGATTATGGCGAATGAGAGTGCAACCAGTAGTTTGGTGATATTTTTCATGATGTAAACGAATTCCTCTGAATCTTTTGTTGTGTCACTAGCCAAGCGATGTTAATCGATTTCACCGTTCAGTACAAAAAATTCTCTGGTAGGGGATTCTGGGAATCAGGCGGCGCCCTGCAACAGACAGCGCAATACCCACACCATACAGGATGCCGGCTACGGTTGAGAGAACCATCTCTGATGAGGTGATTCGCTCACTACTGTTCTTGAGTTATGAGGTAAATACGTAGTTATACGTATTTTGAGCGCCTACTCATCTCCGCACCATTTTTGCACAAGCAGTGGGCCATGGCGATAACTATATGTAATTACTGGTAGTAACAAATTGCGCTTATATGATAGGCTCTTTGCCATAACCATTAACTATAAAAAACAGTAATTACCGTCTGGGGGGATGGAGCAATGGAGATTACACTGACTGATGCACTAGTTGTCGCCGGTACTGGAATGGCGGTTATCTGGTTGTTTCTGTGGTATATAAATACCCATCCAAAGGGGTGCTGCGGGATCAGGCGAAGCTTCCTGAAGGATGAGGATCTGCCCCTCAATAAGATAGTTACAGGGCAGAAAGACGAAGATACTGTTTGACAATATAACAGAATACTAATATAATAGCCGGCAGACCCCCAGAGATTTCCTTCGAAAAAGAACCTCCTCCTTCTTTCGCAGGTTCCCCCCTTCTCTGGGGGTCTTCTTTATCTATTCTGTGATTGACTCAGGTTGAGGATCCGGTCAGGATGTGGGTTTCTAGTATCCCTTCCAAATAACCGCGAGATCATGTGGAATAATCTGACACGCTCCCTGCGCAACCGAAATTACCGCCGCTACTTTTTCGGCCAGCTGGTCTCAATGCATGGTACACAAATGGCCAATGTGGCACAGGCGTGGCTGGTATATAGTCTGACTAAATCGAGCTTTATGCTCGGCCTGGTCAACTTCACAATGCTGCTTCCGGTGTTGCTGTTTGGGCTCTTTGGTGGGGTCTTGGCAGACCATGTATCGCGCCGCCATCTAATGATAGGGTCGCAGGGATTTGCTATGGGGCTGGCGTTTCTGCTGGCGTTTCTTGCGCTTAGCGGGAGGATAGAGGTGTGGCATATCCTGGTTATCGTCTTTTTCCTGGGGATGGCGCAGGCAGTTGATATGCCGGTGCGACAATCCCTGCTGGCAGACCTGGTTCCCAAGTCGGAGCTCTCCAATGCGGTTGGTCTAAATTCAGGCGCCTTCAACGTGGCCCGCTTTGTGGGGCCGGCTGCTGCAGGTATGCTACTGCTGAGCTGGGAGGAGGGGTTTCTCTTCGCGCTCAATGGGGTCAGCTATCTGTTGCTGCTATTTGTGCTGTTGACCATGCGCCTGCCTGCACTCTCCGCTGACAGAGTAGAGAAGATTGGTGGAGCGGGACGGCTGGACGCCCTTAAAGAGGGGGTATCCCACGCTTGGGGGCACCAGCAGATTCAGCCGGCACTGATCCATGTCGGAATGGTGAGCATGATGGGAACCGCATTCATTGTGTTGATGCCGGTTTTTGCCGATCTCAGATTTGCGGGGGGGCCGGAGATGCTCGGTATTTTGCTCTCCTCTGCCGGGATTGGTTCTATTGTGGGGGCACTGAATCTGGCGCGGCGTACAGAGACCGGCAGGCTCCCGCCGATTATTGCACGAGCAGGGATCTTGGGTGCCGTAGCACTGGCACTATTTGCCCAGAGCGACACCCTGCTGCTGGCCATGCCGGTGCTGGCAGTTGCTGGGTTTTCGGTGACCACTGTGATCGCCACCACCAATGCACATATCCAGGTACTGATCGATAATCAACTGCGGGGGCGTGTCATGTCCCTGTTTTCGGTAATTTTTATCGGCATGGCACCTATCGGCAGCCTCAGCGCCGGGATTCTGGCTGAATTGATCGGGGTGCAGATGACGGTCACCCTGTTCGCACTGTTTGGCGGGGCCGGCTCGATTATCTTCGCCCTCAGATTGTCTTCATCAAAGGCTCTCTAGGATGCTCCCCCCAACTTTGGCTCCTGTTTTCAGGCAGGATCTTGATCACCCTGTTCCCGCTGAATTGCCCGATATCCAATATCGGTTCGATAATAGACGCCATCCCAGCTGATTTGGTCAGCAAGCTCATAGGCCTTCTGTTGGGCATCGGAGACGCTTTCACCGAGGGCGCAGGCACAGAGTACACGACCGCCAGCAGTGACTGCCTCACCATCTTTTTCAGCTGTTCCCGCATGGAATACCTTCTGCTCTGGAGATGAGCTATCTGGCAGTCCGGAAATGACATCTCCCTTGCGGTAACTTTCCGGATAACCCCCGGCGGCCAGTACAACCCCCAGAGATGGGCGTGGATCCCACTTGATCTCAACTTGGTCCAGCCTCTGGTCAATTGCAGCATTGCAGAGGGTGACAAGATCTGACTGCAACCGCAGCATAATGGGCTGGGTCTCTGGATCGCCAAAGCGGACATTGTACTCCAGCACCTTGGGTATTCCATCGGTATCAATCATCAGGCCGGCATAGAGGAATCCGGTGAATGGGTTTCCCTCGGCAGCCATCCCCTCGATAGTTGGAATGATGACCTCATTCATCGCGCGCTCGTGGATCTCCGGGGTAACTACAGGTGCAGGGGAGTAGGCTCCCATACCACCGGTATTTGGACCCTTATCTCCGTTATCTCTCGCCTTGTGGTCCTGTGATGTCACCATTGGCAGGATATTCTTGCCATCGGCTACTACTATAAAGCTGGCCTCTTCACCATTCAGGAACTCCTCGATTACGACTTTGTGTCCTGCATCCCCAAAGGCGTTGCCGGCCAGCATGTCACGAACCGCAGTCTCCGCCTCCTCGATGGTTTGGGCGAGAATCACCCCCTTGCCGGCTGCCAGGCCATCTGCTTTGACCACAATAGGCGCACCTACCTGTTGCAGATAATTAAGTGCCTCATCAAGATCAGTAAAGTTACCGTAGGCAGCAGTTGGAATATTGTGGCGTGCGAGGAAATCCTTGGTAAATGATTTTGACCCCTCCAGCTGTGCTGCCCCCTGGCTGGGGCCAAAGCAGCGCAATCCGCTCTGCTGAAACTGGTCAACAATTCCCAGCACCAGCGGGACCTCCGGGCCAATAATGGTGAGATCAACTGAGTGGTCCTGGGCAAACTCTATCAGTTCATCAATTGCCTCTGCCCCAATTGCCACGTTTTCCAGCCTGGGTTCACGGGCGGTTCCGGCATTACCGGGCGCCACATAAACTATCTCTACAGCGGCAGACTGTGCCGCCTTCCAGGCGAGGGCATGTTCGCGACCGCCGCCTCCGATTACCAATACTTTCATATTTTCCACCATCCCTGTTGCGATATTAAAAGTGGCTGCTCTATCTACTCCTAGTGTCGGAAATGGCGCATCCCGGTAAAGACCATCGCCATTCCATGTTCATCCGCCGCCGCAATAACCTCGTCGTCACGCATTGAGCCGCCAGGCTGAATCACCGTAGTGATCCCCGCCTCGTGGGCAGCATCGATTCCATCCCGGAACGGGAAGAAAGCGTCTGATGCCATGACTGATCCGGGAACTTTCAGCCCTGCGTGTTCTGCCTTGATGCCTGCAATACGGGCAGAGTTGATGCGGCTCATCTGTCCGGCACCAACACCAATAGTCATACTCTCTCTGCCATAGACAATAGCATTGGATTTAACAAATTTAGCCACCTTCCAGCTAAATAGCAGATCACTCATCTCCTGCTCGCTTGGTTCACGTTGAGTCACTACGCGGGTCTCATTGGTGAGCAGTAGGTCAGCATCCTGAACCAGAAGGCCTCCATTCACCCGCTTCATATCCAGTCTATCCTGACTATCAGACCAGGAGCCGGATACCAGCAGACGCACATTCTGTTTCTCGCTGATCGCTGCTGCAGCCTCATCGGTAACAGCTGGGGCGATGATTACCTCGACGAACTGGCGCTCAATTATGGCACGTGCCGCGGCCTCATCCAGTGGCTGATTGAAGGCGATAATGCCGCCAAACGCAGATTCCGGGTCGGTTGCGTAGGCACGATCATAGGCCTCCAGCAGGCTCTCACCGTAGGCAACTCCACATGGGTTGGCATGTTTTACAATCACACATGCAGGGCTCTCGTCGAACTGTTTGACACACTCCAGGGCGGCGTCAGTATCTCCAATGTTGTTGTAGGAGAGCTCTTTGCCCTGAATCTGCTGGGCGGTTGCGATGGACCCCTCCGGTGCATTGGGATCCACGAAGAATGCAGCCTTCTGGTGGGGATTCTCGCCGTAGCGCATCTCCTGGGTCTTGATGTACTGGCTATTGAAAGTACGGGGGAAGTCCGACTTCTCCCCATCAGTACCAATCCGCCCCAGATAGTTGGCGATGGCACCATCATAGTGTGCGGTATGTTCATAGGTTTTTACTGCCAGATCAAAACGGGTGGCGTCACTAACTGCACTGTTGTTCTCACTCATCTCCTTGAGGACTCTTCCGTAATCATCTGCATCCACCACAACGGTTACCGAGGCATGGTTCTTGGCAGCGGCACGCAGCATGGTGGGACCACCAATATCGATATTCTCGATGGCAGTGGGTAGATCACAATCGGGGTTGGCAACCGTCCGTTCAAATGGGTACAGATTTACCACCACCAGATTAATTGGCGGGATTCCATGCTCCGCCATGACCGCATCATCAGTGCCGCGGCGCCCCAGCAGTCCGCCATGGATCTTGGGGTGGAGGGTCTTGACCCGTCCATCCATCATCTCTGGAAAGCCGGTGTAGTCAGAGACCTCGGTAACATCTACCCCGCTCTCGGCAAGCAGTTTTGCAGTTCCGCCTGTTGATAGAATCTCAACATCCTGGTTCGTGAGTTGCTGAGCGAATTCTACAATTCCTCTCTTGTCTGAGACACTGATCAGTGCGCGGGTAATTTTCATCTATTCTGTCCTTGAGGTTGTGAGGTGTGATCCGGGCTGGGTTAACGGGTTATTTGGCTCTGCTCTTAATCTGGTGTTGGTCAATTTTCTTCTTTAGGGTGTTGCGGTTGATCCCCAGCATTTTGGCGGCGCGGGACTGGTTGCCACCACACTGTTGCAGGGTCAGCTCCAGTAGAGGTTGTTCGACCTCATTGAGAATCCGTTGGTAGAGGTCGGAGGTGTCTGCTCCATCCAGGTGTTCGAAAAACTCCTCCAGATTCCCCCGGATGCAGGCCTGGATGGAGGCGCAACGATCCATGTTGGTGCCATCATCATGTTGTTGGCTCATGCCGCAAGCTCCTCCTCGAACTGGATGATCTGCTCAAAAAAATCGTTGGTCATGTGCAACTGCTCTTCGCTCGACTCGACATGGTTAACCAGCTGTCTGAAGGCGGCACCGTGACGTTGTCCCTTGCTGTACCAAGAGATATGTTTACGGGCAACACGCACACCGGTACGCTCGCCGTAGAACTCATAGAGATTTTTCAGATGGCTGACCAACAGATTACGAACCTCAGCGGTGGTTGGTTCAGGAAGAAGTTCACCACTCTCGAGGTAGTGGAGAATGGAGCGGAAGATCCAGGGTCTCCCCTGTGCCGCCCTCCCCACCATAAGTGCATCTGCAGCTGTCAACTCAAGCACCTCGGCAGCCTTTTGCGGAGAGCTGATATCCCCGTTGGCAATTACTGGGATGCCGATCTCCTGCTTGATTGTGGCGATGGTCTCGTATTCAGCCTCTCCACTGTATCCATCTGCCCGGGTACGTCCATGTACGGCGAGTGCTTGAATACCGGAGTTCTCGGCAATTTTGGCAATTTGCAGGCCGTTACGACTCTCTCGGTCCCACCCGGTACGAATCTTCAGGGTGACCGGAACATCTACTGCATCGACTACGGCGCCCAATATCTGCCCGACCATCGATTCATCCCTCATCAGTGCTGATCCGGCGGCCACACTACAGACCTTTTTTGCGGGGCACCCCATATTTATGTCGATAATCTGGGCGCCATTGTCGGCATTGTATCTAGCGGCCTCAGCCATCATCTGCGGATCTGCCCCCATGATCTGTACGGAACGGGGCTCCTCCTCTCCACTATGGTCTGCACGGCGTCTGGTCTTTTCACTTCCCCACAACAGGGAGTTGGAGGAGACCATCTCCGAGACAGCCATCCCTGCACCCAGGCTGCGACAGAGTTGGCGAAACGGGCGATCGGTGACCCCAGCCATCGGTGCCAGGATCAGATTGTTTTTCAATTTGTAGGGGCCGATCTGCATGACTTTTCCGGGGTATATAGCAGTAGATAAGTTGCCTAAAAAGGAGGCAAATCATACGCCGGTTTTGTGTTGGAGTCGATAGTTTAACCTCCCGTATTATTTGGAAGCTGGGTGGCTGGATATGCTAGTCTCGTGATAATGAGAGAGACTGTCACTGCCCATGAACCGGTTGACTCACCACACGCCAGATCTGTGGATGAACTGCTTGAGATGCTCGATGCATCAGTGCATGGATTGGGTCAGAATGAGGTGCAGAGGCGTAGATCAGAGTATGGATTGAATACTCTTCCCCAGCCACCCAAGCCTGGGATTATGGCAATCTTTATCCGCCAGTTTTTTGGCCCACTAATTTATGTTCTTTTTTGCTGCATTGGTATCACTCAGCCTAGGGCACTATTTTGATGCAATCTTTATCGCCGCAGTACTGCTTATCAATGCCACTATTGGTACGGTTCAGGAGCACTCTGCAGAGAAGAGTGCGAAGGCGCTTCGTTCCATGGTCAGGACTGTAGCAAATGTTTTGCGTGATGGTGAGCCCCTGGAACTTGATTCCGAGGAGCTGCTCCCGGGAGATATTGTTTTTCTTGGTTCAGGGAACAGAGTGCCAGCAGATATACGGTTGATCAGTGCCAAAGGGGTGGAGGTTGATGAGTCCCTGCTGACCGGCGAGTCGCTGGCTGTTGCCAAGAGTTCAGAGGGAGCATATGCGCTGGATAGTGCGGTTGGTGACCGGCTCAACATGATCTTTAGCGGGTCAATCATCATCCGTGGTCGTTGTCATGGCCTGGTTGTGGCGACAGGAGAGAAGACGGAGATTGGCAAGATTGCCGGCTCTCTGTCAGCTACAGAAAGTGCGAAGCCACCATTGTTGCTGAGGATGGAGGATTTCACCAGGGTGATTGCACTTGTGTTCGGGGTGGTTGCCCTTCCTGGTGGTGAGCTATTGAGGATAGATGGCAGGGGGAATTTGCAGGATCATCTCCCCGTCTCACAGCAGCAACAGCTTGGGGCGCTGGTAAGGAGTGTTGCGCTGAATAATGAGGCGTATCTTGGGGTGCGCGATGGTAAATGGGTTCATCATGGGGATGCGGTGGATGTTGCACTACAGATTCTTGCATACAGGGCTGGAGTGGTTCGGCAGGATGCAATGAGTGAATATCCACTGGTTGAGGATATCCCTTTTGAGCCAGAGAATCATTTCTCTGCATCCCTCCACCAGCATGGTGACAGGGGATTGCTTTGTTGTTGATGGTGGTGATGGAGATCCAGAAGAAAATAAACAGGCATCATCCCGGGAATGGCCCCCTTCTGGCTGCTGGGTGAAAAATGGACAGGGTGTCTGGTCCGAGGTTTATGGTTCTTCTCTTCGGCACCCTTCAAGACGTGTCCACTCTTGTCTGAAGGTGGCAGGCTCCATCTCAAACCAAGGGGTGTAGGCGGTACTTACCTCATCAGCTTGCTCTTGAAGGATGCCAGAAAGCACGATCTCTCCGCCCGGCTTCAGATGGCTGGCCAGTTTTGGTGCCAGTTCGATAAGTGGGCCTGCCAGAATATTAGCTATCAGAAGCTCTGCCATCTGTTCGTTAGGAAAGGCATCGGGCAGATAACCCTTCAGCCTTGCGGTGATATTGTTTTTCTCGCCGTTATCAAGGGTGGCAATTAATGCCTGTGGGTCATTGTCTACACAGTGAACAGAGACTGCGCCCAGTTTGGCGGCCGCAATGGCGAGGATCCCGGATCCACAACCGTAATCAATAACCACTTTTTTTGTTGGAGGATGTGCATCAAGCCATTCCATGCAGAGTGCGGTGGTAGGGTGGGTGCCGGTGCCGAAGGCAAGTCCCGGGTCGAGCAGAATGTTGGTTGCATCAGGGTCGACTGGGTCACTCCAGGATGGGACTATCCAGAGACTCTCCCCAAATTTCATCGGGTGGAAATCATCCATCCAGGCACGTACCCAGTCCTGATCTTCAAGCTCTTCAGTTTTTATGGTTGAGCGTGACTCTATCGACAGTTGTCCGAAGAGTGCAGCTGTTATCAGTTCCTGGTCTAGTTTCGCATCAAAAAGCCCGACCACATCAATTCTCTCCCACAGTGGAGTTGCACCGGGAGGGGGCTCCAGTAGTGGCTGATCCTCTGCATCCTCAAAGGTGACAGATGCGGCACCAAGTCCAGAGAGGAGGTCAGAGAGCTTTTCTGCCTCCTCTTTGGAGGCGGTAAGCCGGAGCTGAAACCAGGGCAATCCTAAAGATCCAGTTTCTTTTCCAGATAGTGGATATTGGCGCCACCGGCAATGAAATTTGCATCCCTGATGATGTCACGGTGGAGATCAATATTGTTGCGAATTCCACCGATAACCATCTCGTCCAGTGCTGTGCGCATTCGTGCAATAGCAGTATCCCGATTCTCACCATAAGTAATCAGCTTACCAATCATTGAGTCATAGTGGGGGGGTACGTGATAGCCAGTATAGAGGTGAGAATCAACCCTAACTCCAATCCCACCAGGAGCGTGATAGGTAGTAACCTCTCCAGGCGAGGGAATAAAGGTGTGCGCATCCTCTGCATTGATACGGCACTCAATTGCGTGCCCTCTAATTTTTATATCATTCTGCTTGTAACTTAGATGTTCCCCAGACGCTATCCGTAGCTGTTCACGGACAATATCAACTCCAGTTATCATCTCAGTGACTGGGTGCTCTACCTGAACACGGGTGTTCATCTCGATGAAATAGAATTCCCCATTTTCATACAGAAACTCAAATGTGCCAGCACCGGTGTATCCTATCTCCTGACACGCTGCCGCACAGCGATCACCAATCTCTGCCCTTAACTCCTCGCTGATTCCTGGTGCTGGGGCCTCCTCCACTACCTTCTGGTGGCGACGCTGCATGGAGCAATCCCTCTCTCCCAGATGGATGGCATTGCCGTGGTCATCGGCAAGTACCTGAATCTCGACATGGCGAGGGTTCTCCAGGAATTTTTCCATATAGACCACGTCATTGTTAAAGGCAGTTGCAGCCTCGGTTTTAGTCATGGTGATCGCCTGCAGTAGTGTGGCCTCACTATGGACAACACGCATGCCGCGTCCTCCACCACCGCCGGCAGCCTTGATGATAACGGGGTAGCCAATACGTTTGCCATGTGCAAGATTGGCCTTGTCATCGTCCCCCAGTGGGCCATCTGACCCGGGGACTGTAGGCACACCAGAGCTCTTCATCGCCTTGATCGCCTCTACCTTGTCACCCATCATGCGGATGGTATCTGCCCTAGGGCCGATAAAACGGAAACCGCTGCGCTCAACCTGCTCTGCAAAGTCTGCATTCTCCGAGAGGAAGCCATATCCGGGATGGATCCCCATGGCATCAGTAACCTCGGCGGCACTGATTATCGCAGGGATATTGAGGTAGCTATCCAGTGATGAGGGGGGGCCAATACAGACTGACTCATCGGCCAGTCGAACATGTTTCTGGGTGTGGTCAGCAGTGGAGTGGACGGCGACGGTCTTGACCCCCATCTCCTTGCAGGCGCGGAGGATGCGAAGTGCAATCTCTCCACGGTTGGCAATAACAATTTTATCCAGCATTTTTCGGTAGTCCCTTACAGATCTTTTTTGGAGCCCAGAGAGTAAATTTCTTGTTCAGCAATATTTATTCAATGACAAATAGTGGCTGCTCAAACTCTATTGCCTCGGCATCTTCTGCAAGGATGGCCTTGATGGTGCCCGACTTGTCAGCTTCAATCTGGTTGAGAATCTTCATCGCCTCGATAATGCAGATCGTATCACCTGCTGCGATGGTGTCACCAACCTCTACAAATGGTTTTGCCCCCGGCGATGCGGAGCGGTAGAAAGTTCCCACCATCGGGGATTTGACCTCATGACCATTGAAGGCAGGTGGTGCGACAGGTTTAGCTGCAGCAGCAGCCGGGACTGGTGCGGCAGCCGGAGCAGCAGCGGGAATAGCTGCTGGCTGAGCAACGGGAGCAACCTGCCCATAACGGCTGATGCGTACAGACCCCTCCCCCTCCTGTATCTCTATCTCTGCGATACCGGACTCCTCCAGTAGCTCAATCAGCTTTTTGATTTTTCGAATATCCATAGTGATGATCCTTGACAGTTCTTTGTTACGGGTTAATTAAGCCGCTTGATGGCCGCCTGCAGTGCAAGTGAGTATCCTTCTGCGCCAAGCCCGACAATGACCCCCTGGGCTATATCCGAGAAGTAGGAGTTGTGGCGGAAGGACTCTCTGGCGTGGGTGTTGGAGAGATGAATCTCAATAAATGGAATATTCACCCCAAGTAGCGCATCACGCAGGGCAACACTGGAGTGGGTAAATGCGGCTGGATTGATCAGAATAAAACCAACACCATCATGGTTAGCCTGATGAATGCGCTCAATGAGTTCCTGCTCGGAGTTACTCTGCAGGCTCTCAAGTTTATGGCCTGTATTGGCGGCCTCAGATTCCAGGCCCTGGATAATTGACTCCAGGGTATCATCCCCGTAGTGGCCAGGTTCACGCGTGCCAAGAAGGTTTAGGTTGGGGCCATTGAGAACCAGTATTGTTGCCATGTGTTGGGTGTCGTAATAGGTCGTGGTTAATTCTGCTCCGTCTATTGTGGCCTAGTTCCACGAAGATGTCCACGTTTTCTTGATGATCGCTGCAAAGTTAGGTTAGATCGCATCAATAACACAGATAATCACTGCAACATGGGGTTTATTTGAGCCAGTAATTGCTCCCTGGTCTCTTCCCCTGTATGTCGATCAATAATCTCCCCGCTGCGGTTAAGAATAACTGTGTAGGGGAGGATTGATTGTTTGTTACCTAATGCAACTGAGAGATCCAGTCCAGCCCCCTCACCCTGCAGGATTGGATAGTTTATGTTGTGCTCTGTAGCGTAGGCGGCGACCCGTTTGGTGGAATCAACGGCAATCCCAACAAACTGAACCCCTTGATCTTCCAGTTCATCCTGCAGGGAGATGAGGGTTGGAATCTCTCTTCTGCATGGTGGGCACCAGGTTGCCCAGAAGTTCAGGACTACAATGTTGCCGCGCCACTTACTCATGTTGTGGGGGACACCGTCAAGATCTAGCAGAGTTACATTCATGGGGTTGCTTTTTTGACCGGTCTCCTGTGGCTGGGGTGCTTCGGTATCCTCAGCAAATGAGTTGAGGTAGTAGTGGGTTGATCCTCCGGAGATTAGGGCAACCAACAACAGGATAATCAGGGTTCTCTTTTTCATGTTTTATCTGAATGCACTGCGTACATGTTCTGAGAATGGTTTGGCATCCATGAATTCAACCAGGCGGGCAGAGGTGATTTCATTGCCGGATTGGTCAAAGAAGAGCAGTGCGGGAGGACCAAAAATTCCAAGTTTCTTCATCAAAGCCTGATCCTTTTCATCATTTGGGGTGACATCCGCCTGCAGCAGTTTGGCGGAGGAGAGAGCCTGCTGTACTGCTGGATCAGAGAAGGTTAGAGACTCGAATTCCTTGCAGGAGATACACCAGTCTGCATAGAAGTCCAGGAAGACCGGCTGGTTGCTGCGGCGAGCATCAGCAAGTGCAGCCTCCAGTCCATCGATCCCCTTGATCTGTTGAAAGGAGAGATGCTCCTGTTGTAGTGTGGTGTAGGAGCTGCCACTTGCGCTGATATTTTTTAGCGGCTGGAATGGGTTCTTGTCTCCAGAGGAGGCCCCGATGATCAGGAGAATGCCATAGATCAGCATCAGCAGGCCAACCCCTTTCCATAACTTTTTCCAACCACTGCTGGATGATGGAAGGGGCTCCAGAGCCCCCATATAGATGGCGGGGAGAATTAACAGTGCTGCCCAGAGCAGCATAGTGACTGCAGCGGGGAGTATTCTCTCCAACATCCACACCGCAACTGCAAGCAGTAGTACACCAAAAATAGATTTGACCGCGTCCATCCAGGCTCCCGCATGGGGCAGAAGCTTGCCGGTGGAGGTGCCAATGGCTAGTAGTGGTGCCCCCATCCCAATACTTAACGCAAACAGGGCAAGCCCACCCAGCAGGGCATCTCCAGTCTGTCCGATATAGATAAGTGCACCAGCCAGTGGAGCAGCAACACAGGGTCCGACAATAAGGGCTGATAGAAGTCCCATGACGGCAACACCAGTAAGTGAGCCACCCTTCTGGCGATTGCTGGCTTCGGCCAGTTTTCCCTGAATACTGGCTGGCATCTGCAGTTCATAGAAACCGAACATGGAGAGTGCCAGCAGAACAAAGACAAAACTGAAAGTGCCGAGAATCCATGGGTTCTGGAATGCAGCCTGCAAGTTCTCTCCAAACAGCCCAGCCATCACTCCGGCAAAGGTGTAGGTTAGCGCCATTGCCAGCACATAGACCAGTGACATGGCGAAAGCTCTGCGGGTAGTTATGCTGTCACCCTGGCCCACAATAATTCCGGAGAGAATAGGGATCATTGGGAAAACACATGGGGTAAAGGCAAGTAGTAGCCCAAAACCGAAAAAACTGAGCATGGTGAGCGCTATATTTCCATTGCCAAGGGTGGCGGCAATCTGATCTTGTTCTGCCAGCTGTGTGCTGCCTGTGTTATCGCTTACGGTTACTGATTGTTTGGCAGCCTCATCTATTGAAGATGAGTTGTCTCTGATTGTGTCCTCCTTGGCGGCGGCAGATGAGATAACTGCAGGGAGGTTTATGGGAATTGTCTTGGTAATTGGTGGGTAGCAGATGCCCCGTTCAGCACATCCCTGATACATCACTTTTAATGTGCCGCTGGCTGCCTCATCATTGGGGAGATCAAGTGGTAGATCAATGGTCTGGTCACCATGGTAGACCTCCAGTGTTCCAAAGAACTGATCCTCTTTTATGTCCCCGGCCGGTAGGTCGGGTGTACCAACCGACAGATTGGACTCATCACTAAGTTTGAATTTGAACTTGTTGCGGTAGAGGTAGTGTTCATCAGCAATCTGCCACTGCAGTTTGATGGAATCACTCTCAGGATCTTCATTTGAGAAGACAAAGGCCTCATCCGGATGCAGGGGGTCATTATTGCCAGCATCCAGGCCAAGAGAGCTCATTAGTCCTCCAAGCTGTTGGATAGGTGACTGCTCTGCCTGTGCGGGGTGGATCATCCCCAGTGAAAGAAGGGATAAGAGAATGAGTGTGGTCCAATATTGTTTCAGTTTCATGGTAGTCCAAAAATTATTCTTTTATTGTTGAGTGGTTGATCCAGTCCAGATAGGAGGGGGCTCCTTGCTTAATATCAATGGCAATAATCTCCGGCACCTCATATGGGTGCTCTCTCTGGATTGTGGTCTCAACCTCCCCGTATCTCTGTTTTGTTGTCTTGATAATGAGTAGAGTCTCCTGTGCGCTCTCTATTCCATCCTCCCAGCGGTAGGTGGAGTGGATCTTCTCCACAATATTGACGCAGGCAGCACTCCTCTCTATGACAAGCAGTTTGGCAATTGATTCCGCTGTCTCCAGGTCGGGACAGGTGGTTAGAACAACAGTTGCCTCTTCTGGTTTAGTCACAATAACAGCAGAGAATACAGTACAATAGGGGCGATATGAATCCCTTTCGACTGTTGTTTGCCCTATTTATTCTGGTTCCACTGGTGGAGATCTACCTGTTGGTTCAGGTTGGTTCAATGATCGGGGCCATGCCAACTGTTCTATTGGTGGTGGGCACGGCGCTGGTTGGGGTGACTCTACTGAGGGCGCAGGGTCTCTCTACATGGATGGAGGCGCAGCGCAGTCTGGCCAGCGGTGAGATTCCAGCTTTCCAATTGCTGGAGGGGGCAGCTCTTCTGGTGAGTGGTGCCCTGCTGCTAACCCCCGGATTTGTTACAGATTTCATTGGATTTCTCGGGCTGATACCGAGCACCAGAAAGATCCTGGTGAACCGGTTTCTCTCCCGTTCGGCCCAGGTAGGCGCCGGATTCCACTCTTACACTAGCCACGCAACCAGGCGTGATGAGACGACCATCGAGGGGGAGTTTCATGAAAAGGATGATCCCTGGTTGAAATAGAGGGTGCTCTCGCTCCAAATTCTATAGGGACATTAGTTTTTATATTCGCATCCTGCCCTTGACTTCCCTCTGACTGCCCATATGATTAGCACTCCCTAGGCGAGAGTGCTAATTTTTCAGCAATTGGCACCTCTCAGATTAGATTTTAGAATTCATCATAAAAGGAGAGAACATTATGAATTTGCGTCCCCTGCACGACCGTGTAGTTGTTCGCCGCATGGAGGAGGAGAGGATGTCCGCCGGCGGTATCGTTATTCCTGATTCAGCAACCGAAAAACCAAGTCGTGGCGAGATTATCGCAGCGGGTAATGGCAAAGTTGCCGACAATGGATCCCGCCAAGAGATGGATGTAAAGGTTGGTGATACCGTGCTGTTTGGAAAGTTTGCCGGTACTGAGATCAAGGTTGATGGCGAAGAGCTTATTGTGATGCGTGAAGACGACATCATGGCTGTAATAGAAGGATAAGGAAAAGAATATGAGTGCAAAAGAGGTAAAATTTGGAGATGACGCGCGTCATCTGATGCTGGCTGGTGTAAATACCCTGGCCAATGCGGTCAAGGTAACACTAGGGCCAAAGGGTCGTAATGTAGTCCTGGACAAGGCATTTGGCGCCCCAACCATCACCAAGGATGGTGTCTCTGTAGCGAAAGAGATCGAGTTGGAGAACAAGTACGAGAATATGGGTGCGCAGATGGTGAAAGAGGTTGCATCCCAGACCTCCGATGTGGCTGGTGATGGAACCACCACTGCAACAGTATTGGCTCAGGCTATTATGCGTGAGGGGATGAAAGCAGTAGCGGCGGGCATGAATCCAATGGATCTCAAGCGCGGAATCGATAAGGCAGTGATTGCTGCAGTTGAGCAGATCAAGAATATTTCAACACCTTGCACAGATACAAGTGCCATTGCACAGGTTGGTAGTATCTCTGCAAACTCAGATACATCGATTGGTAACACCATTGCCGAGGCAATGGAGAAGGTCGGAAAAGAGGGTGTGATCACTGTTGAAGAGGGTAAATCATTTGATAATGAGCTGGATGTGGTTGAGGGTATGCAGTTTGATCGCGGCTACCTATCTCCTTACTTCGTCAATAATCAGCAGAATATGACTGCTGAGCTGGAAGAGCCATTCATTCTTCTATTTGACAAGAAAATCACCAATATTCGTGATTTGTTGGCGATTTTGGAAGGGGTTGCCAAGGCGAGCCGTCCTCTGCTTATTATTGCTGAGGATATCGAGGGCGAGGCCCTGGCTACACTGGTGGTCAACTCCATGCGTGGCATCGTCAAGGTTGCTGCCGTGAAGGCGCCTGGTTTTGGTGATCGTCGCAAGGCTATGCTACAGGATATTGCTATTCTGACTGGTGGACAGGTTATCTCTGAGGAGGTCGGCCTATCTCTGGAGAAGACCACACTGGAAGATCTAGGTACTGCCAAGCGTATTGTGGTTGAAAAAGACAATACCACTATCATTGATGGCGCAGGAAGCAGTGAGGAGATCGAGGCGCGTGTTATTCAAGTTCGTCAACAGATCGAGAATACAACTTCTGACTATGACAAAGAGAAACTTCAGGAGCGTGTTGCCAAGCTGGCTGGTGGTGTTGCTGTCATCAAAGTTGGCGCTGCAACTGAGGTTGAGATGAAAGAGAAGAAAGCTCGTGTTGAAGATGCACTTCATGCAACTCGTGCTGCAGTTGAAGAGGGTGTGGTTCCAGGCGGTGGTACTGCCCTAGTCCGTGCCCGTGCAGGTATTGCCGATCTATCTGGTGACAACCATGATCAGGATGTTGGTATCAATATCATGCGTCGCGCAATGGAAGAGCCGCTGCGTCAAATCGTTGCCAATGCAGGTGATGAGGGTTCTGTTGTAGTTAATAACATTGAGAACAATGATGGTAACTATGGTTACAATGCAGCTACCGCAGAATATGGTGACATGATCGAGATGGGAATTCTCGACCCAGCCAAGGTAACCCGTTCTGCACTGCAGTATGCGGCATCTGTAACTGGCCTGATGATCACTACAGAGGCAATGGTTGCTGAGATTCCTCAGGAATCAGCGGCTCCAATGCCTGATATGAGTGGTGGTATGGGCGGAATGGGAGGAATGGGCGGCATGATGTAAATCATCGCCCATCTCATCTCTAGGCGAGCGCATAGCTGCGTTTGAAGATGGACATTTGCAATAGCAAGCTCACATTTTCTGCCTTGCTCTACACTCGCCTGAAAATGATATAGACGATAATTTAGTTTTGTCGTTTCGTAAAAGCCCCGGTCAGCAATGGTTGGGGCTTTTTTGTTAGAATGGATTTTTTGCCAGCTGAGATATAACGATGATCAAGGTAGGGATTGTTGGGGGGACCGGGTATACCGGTGTTGAACTGCTACGGTTGCTTGCAAAGCATCCGGAGGTCGAGTTGCGGGTCATTACATCTCGTTCCAAGGCGGGGATGGAGGTTGCAGAGCTCTATCCAAACCTGAGGGGCCATCTGGAGCTGGCCTTCTCCCAGCCTGATGTGGAGCAGTTGAAGTCGTGTGATGTGGTCTTCTCTGCAACCCCAAACGGCATTGCAATGACCATGGCGCGGGAGCTGGTGGATGCCGGGGTGCGGATCATTGATCTGGCTGCCGATTTCCGGTTAAGTGATCCAGCAGTATGGGAGAAGTGGTACGGCATGCCTCACAGCTGTGAGGATCTGCTGCAGGAGGCAGTCTATGGGCTGCCGGAGATGAACCGGGAGTCGATTCGGGATGCCCGTGTCCTGGCTAATCCTGGCTGCTATCCAACTGCAGTACAGCTCGGCTTTCTGCCGCTGATCGAAAAGGGTCTGGTTCAGCTGGATGGGCTGATTGCCGATTGTAAATCTGGTGTCAGCGGTGCGGGGCGTGGTGCCAATGTCGGTACTCTGCAGGCAGAGTCTGCCGAGAGTTTCAAGGCGTACGGAGTGCCGGGACATCGTCACTGGCCGGAGATTTATCAAGGGGTTGGACGAATGGCCCAGGGGGGAGATATTGGTCTCACCTTTGTGCCCCATCTGGTGCCGATGATCCGGGGCATTCATGCAACGCTCTATATGCGACCAGCCGCCAAACTTGGCGACCTGCAGTCTCTCTATGAGGAACGGTATCAAAATGAACCTTTTGTGGACATCCTGCCGGCCGGTTCACACCCTGAGACCCGTAGCGTGCGGGGTAGCAATGTCTGCCGGATTGCGCTGCATCAGCCGGAGGATTCCAACCGTATCATTGTATTGTCAGTGATTGATAATCTGGTCAAGGGGGCCTCGGGGCAGGCTGTTCAGAACATGAACATAATGTTTGGCTTTGCCGAGGGCGCAGGGCTGGATCTGGTTGCCCTGATGCCATGACAAGAGAGCAAAAGTTGACAGTTTTAGTGGGAAATTTCATAATTAGCCAAGTCTAATTTACTGGAGAGATGTGATGAGTGAGTCTGCGGTTGAAATTGAGGTAACGAATGATCTGGTCATCTTTACCGATGCAGCAGCGGTCAAGGTAAAAGCATTGGCGGAAGAAGAGGGAAACGATAACCTCAAGTTGCGTGTATATATCACTGGAGGCGGCTGTTCAGGCTTCCAGTATGGTTTCAGCTTTGCCGAAGAGGTTGAGGAGGGTGACGCTGTAATAGAGAACGGTGGAGTTACAATGGTGATCGACCCAATGAGCATGCAGTACCTGAATGGAGCCGAGGTTGATTACTATGAGGGGTTAGATGGCGCTCGTTTTGTAATCAAGAATCCAAATGCAACCACAACATGCGGATGTGGGTCATCATTCTCAGCCTGACCCAGGGAATCGCTCGACCACTCTAGGTGTTTGTCATTCCCGCGTAGGCGGGAATCTATTGTTGCTGCCGAGGATTCTGTCCGAGAATGGAGAAGTTGCTAAACCGTTTTATCATACTTGACTCATTCAATAGAATATGTGATTATTGATAGACTTATGCCAGTAAAAGACTACAAAAAATCTATTTTTGAACAATTTGCCAGAACCGGCAAGGCATTCAGTAATGCCCACCGTATTGAGCTTCTGGAGATCCTCGCCCAGGGGGAGCGTACAGTCGAGCAGCTATCGAACGCAGCTGACCTGACTGTTGCCAACACCTCACAGCACCTACAACTGTTGCGGAATGCCGGTCTGGTAACCGCACGTAAGGTGGGCCAATATGTCCACTACAAGCTCTCCGATGATCTGGTTATCGATCTGCTGGTAGCTCTGCGTAAATTGTCAGAGCGTCACCTGGCCGAGGTAGAGCGCCTGGTTAACACTTATCTGACGGTTAAGGATGATCTTGAGCCTATCCCCATTAATGAATTGATGGAGCGTGCTGGAGATGGTGTGGTCACCGTACTGGATGTTCGTCCTGAGGTCGAGTATAAGGCAGGCCATATTCAGGGTGCTCTGAGTGTCCCGATGGATCAGCTGGAAGATCGCCTTGGTGAGCTGAAGCCCAATCAGGAGGTGGTCGCTTACTGTCGGGGCCCATACTGTATGTTGGCCTATGATGCAGTTGCCAAATTGCGTGAAAAGGGGTTTACGGCACGCCGTCTGGATGAGGGTTTCCCCGAGTGGCGTAAGGCTGGTATGCCGGTAGAGATGAAGGACGAGTAAATACTCTCCACCATGATCCGGTAGAATAGCCGGACAATGAAGATCAAAAAATCACCTGAACTCCTCTCCCCTGCGGGAACCATGCAACATCTGCGTGCTGCATTTGCCTATGGCGCAGATGCGGTCTATGCGGGGCTACCTCGTTATGGTCTAAGGGTGCGAGAGAATGATTTCGATCTGGCCGAGTTGGGAAGGGCGATTGAGGAGGCGCACCAGCAGGAGAAGAGGCTCTACGTTACCTCCAATATCCTCGCCCACAACAGCAAGGTTCATACCTTTGAGAGTGATATCGAGGAGGTTATCGCCCTAGGGCCAGATGCGCTGATTATGGCAGATCCGGGGCTGATCCATATAGTACGGGAATGCTGGCCAGAACAGACAATCCACCTTTCGGTACAGGCTAATACGGTCAACTATGCGGCAGTAAAATTCTGGAAACAGATGGGTATTGAACGGGTGATCCTCTCGCGTGAACTCTCACTGGATGAGGTAGAGGAGATTCGTCAGCAGTGCCCCGATATGGAGCTGGAGGTCTTCGTCCATGGCGCGCTCTGCATGGCCTACTCCGGACGCTGCCTGCTATCCGGCTACATCAACCATCGCGATGCCAACCAGGGGAGTTGCACCAACGCCTGCCGCTGGGAGTACAGGGAGGTGGCCTCTGAGGTCGATGATAGCGGTGATCTGATGGTGGTTGAGGGGCGACCAGAGTCACAACGAATCCTGATCGAGGAGATGGGGCGGCCGGGTAAACCGATTCCGCTGGAGGAGGATGAGCACGGCACCTATATCATGAACTCCAGGGATCTGCGGGCGGTGGAGCATATCCAGCGGCTGGTAGAGATCGGGGTGGATTCACTGAAGATTGAGGGCCGCACCAAGTCAATCTACTATGTAAGTCGTGTCACCCAGGCCTACCGCAGGGCAATTGATGATGCTGTCTCTGGGCGCAGCTTTGACCCCTCACTACTGGCGGAGCTGGAGAATCTTGCCAGCCGTGGTTATACCGATGGTTTCTTCAAACGCCACCACAGCGAGGAGTATCAGAACTATATTCAGGGGAACTCACAGGGTCATCGGCAACTCTATGTGGCGGAGATCACCGATTATGATCCGCAGCAGAAACAGGCGACACTGCTAGCCAAGAACAGGTTCTCGGTTGGAGATCGGGTGGAGCTGATTCTTCCACAGGGAAATCGGGAGTTTCAGCTTGATTATATTGAAAATCTCAGAGGGGAGTCGATTGACCTGGTTCCAGGTGGTGGGCATCAGGCCAGAATTCCACTGGATCTCTCTGCAGAGGGTGGTGAGTTCAGCTTCGGTATGGTTGCCAGATTTCTGTAGCTCTCCCCTGTTTGCGGTATTATCGGGTTACTGGGTAATTACCAACAACCGAGAATAACTTTAAGAGGAGCAGTTGTGTCCAAAATAGAAGCCAGTCGTGGCCAATTTCCAGAGGTACGGATGCGCAGAATGCGCAGGGATGATTTTTCTCGCAGAATGATGCGGGAAAATGTGCTGACCCCGGATGATCTGATCTACCCCATGTTTGTTATTGAGGGGAAAGATCGTCGCCAGAAGGTCAAGTCAATGCCTGGCGTGGAGCGGGTAACCATTGACCAACTATTGAAAGAGGCTAAACAGCTGGTGGCTCTCGGTATCCCTACTATTGCACTCTTCCCTGTCGTACCCAAGAACAAGAAATCACTCTTGGCGGAGGAGGCCTGGAATCCGGAAGGCCTGGCCCAGCGTGCAGTACGTGCACTGAAGAAAAAATTTCCACAGTTGGGGGTAATGACAGATGTGGCACTGGATCCATTCACCACCCACGGTCAGGATGGAATCATCGACAATAAGGGCTATGTGCTGAATGATGAGACTGTTGAGGTCTTGATGCAGCAAGCGGTATCTCATGCAGAGGCCGGTGCTGATATTGTTGCACCATCAGATATGATGGATGGCAGGATTGGGGATATCCGCTTTGCACTGGAAGAAGAGGGTCACATTCACACCAGAATCATGGCTTACTCAGCAAAATATGCATCTAGCTTCTACGGCCCATTCCGTGATGCAGTTGGCTCTGCGGCAAATCTTGGTTCTGGTGACAAATCAACCTATCAGATGGATCCAGCTAATAGCGATGAGGCGCTATGGGAGGTCTCGCTTGATCTGGAGGAGGGGGCAGACATGGTTATGGTCAAGCCGGGAATGCCCTACCTCGATATTGTCCGCAGGGTAAAGGACCAATTTGGCGCCCCCACATTTGTCTACCATGTCAGTGGTGAGTACAGCATGTTGAAGGCGGCTGCTCAGAAAGGATGGCTCAATGAGGAGGCTGTCGTGCTGGAGGCGCTGCTTGGATGTAAGCGTGCAGGGGCAGATGGGATTCTCACCTACTATGCCAAGGATGTGGCCCGTTGGCTTAAGGCATAAACAGATTTAACAAATTTCCATGACAGATCTATATATGGTGGTGGGTAACCCGATTGCCCATAGCAAATCCCCACAGATTCACTCCATGTTTGCAGAGCAGACTGGGCAGGATCTGATCTACGAAAAAAAGCAGGTAGAGGCGGGAGGATTCGTACAGGTACTTGATGCCTTTCAACAACTTCAAGGCAGAGGGATGAATGTCACAGTCCCCTACAAGCACGAGGCGTGGGAGGCAGTCGATGAGCTCTCGCCACGGGCACAGCGTGCAGGTGCAGTAAATACCATCCAGATTCGTGATGATGGCTCACGTTATGGTGACAACACAGATGGTATTGGGCTGTTAAGAGATCTGACAGCAAACCATGAGATGAGCCTTAAAGATAAAAACATCCTTATCATGGGGGCAGGTGGTGCAGTCAGGGGGATACTTGAACCACTTCTTAATGAAAAACCAGCACAGATATCAATTGCTAACCGTACCCCGGAGCGTGCAGAAGAACTGGCAGAGGAGTTCTCTGATCTTGGCAATATAGAGGGCGGAGGCTTTGATGAGCTTGATGGGCAGCATTTTGATCTGATAATCAACGGAACTGCTGCCAGCCTGCAGGGAGAGATGCCTCCACTTCCATTCGACATTCTGGCCCCAGACGCAATCTGTTATGACCTGATGTACTCGGCTGAGCCAACTCCATTCATGCAGTGGGGGGAGGAGTTTGGTGCAGTAAAGGTTATGGATGGACTAGGTATGCTGGTGGAGCAGGCGGCCGAATCTTTTAGCTTGTGGCGAGGAGTGCGCCCTGATACAGCAACGGTGATTAAGGCGCTGCGTTAACAGATGTGAAATTTAAGTGTTACAGTAAATGGAGTCAGCTACCTGCAGGCGTTGATTTGTTATTTGATCATAGCGGGGCTGAGAGCATGTTTCTCACCCGCGGATGGTTCGAGGCACTTGATACAACAACGTTAGATGATGGTCAGTCACTATTGCTGGCCAGCGTGGTTGATGAAGACAGTGTGCTGGCACTGTTGCCACTGATTGGAGCTAATGAATACTGGCAATCATTCAGGCACCGTTACACGGCTCTCTACAGTTTACTGTTAGCAGAAGAGAAACAGACAGAAGTCCTGGTCTGTTTGGCTGAGGGGCTGAGTCAACAGTCTATCCACTCTTTGCAGCTGAGCCCTGTTGCCGAAGACGACAACAACATATTAAATCTGCAACATGCTTTGGTAGCCTCTGGCTACGAATCTCACAAACACTTTTTCTTCTACAACTGGATCCATCGCACGCAGCAGCAGTCATTCGATGAATACATGGCCGGAAGGCCTGCTCAATTGCGCAATACCATCACACGCAAGCAGCGAAAGCTGGAGCGTGAACACGAATGCAAGATGCGTATGTTCAAGGGGAATGAGGTGCAACAAGGGTTGATAGATTACCACTCCGTCTATTCAGCTAGCTGGAAAGCGAATGAGCAGTATGCGGCATTGCTTGATGCGGTAGCGATCAACCTGTCAGTATCGGACTGGACAAGGATAGCTGTTTTATATATCGACGGAAAAGCTGCTGCAGCACAGCTCTGGTTCGTTGTTCAAGGTAAAGCGAGTATCTTTAGATTAGCCTATGACGAAGAGTGGAAGCACTACTCACCTGGTTCCATTCTTACTGCATACCTGATGCAGTATGTGATTGATGTTGACAAGGTTGAGGAGATTGACTTCCTCACTGGTAACGAAGCCTACAAGCAGGACTGGATGTCAGTACGAAGACAACGATGGAGGCTGTTATTTATCAAGCAGAACAAATCGCAGGGTGATTCTGGTATGTTGATGACTATGCTCAAGAATGGGCTTAAGCGTATATTCAACAAGTAGACCGTAGGGCACAGTTCAGCCACAAAGAGACCTTCCTGATCTTGTGGTATTGTTAGAAACGGAACAGTGTGAGTCTCTTGATTAGGAAGGTGGATCTGATGCTATACGGAATCCGCATATCACAATATTTAGAGATTCCGCATAATATACTGATAAGCGCGGCCGCTTCGCGCCCACGCTTATCGGTGAGCTGAGCAGCAAGCTGCTCCATCATCTTGAAAGGCTCCGCTCCGCTGCGCCTATCAAGACGCTGGAGCAGAAATCTCCCTAATACCGGTTACGAGCAAGCTCGAACCGGATTAGAAAGATTCTGCTCAGCTCACCGTTATCTCGAAAAGGCAGAAAAGGGACGATTTCAGAAATAGATAAGCTGTGTTAACCAAATATAAGGGTAGCCACCAGTTTTCTGCTGCCGCCATAGTCCCTGTGCTCATTCAGATAGATCCCCTGCCAAGTCCCTAGGTTGGGCAGGCCATCTGTTATCGGGATGGTGATACTGGATCCGATCATTGAGGATTTGATATGTGCCGGCATATCATCCGTACCCTCCTGGGTGTGGACGTAGTAGGACTTATCGTCACAGATATCGCTGAAGAAGTTCTCCATATCCACGCGGACACTGGGGTCGGCATTCTCGTTGATGGTGAGGGATGCGCTTGAGTGTTTGATAAAGAGGGTAAGCTGCCCGACTGTGGCCTCTGAGATAAATGGAATCTGTTTCAGTACCTCGCCGGTAACCAGGTGAAAGCCGCGCGGTTTTGCGGCTAAAGTTATTTTGCATTGCTTGATCTTCATGGATTACTGCGTATCCAGATACTCATCCTTCAGACGGATATAGTTGTCTGCCGATATTTTCAGCCAGTCGAGCTCTGCTCTGGTCAGTTCACGGGCTCTAACCGCTGGGGCCCCTCTCCAGAGATAGCCCCCCTCCAGTTTTTTGCCGGGGGCGACCAGGCTGCCGGCAGCGAGCAGTACCTCATCCTCCAATACAGCCCCGTCCAGTACGGTGGCCCCCATTCCGATCAGGCAGCGATTGCCGATGGTGCAGGCGTGGAGAATGGCGCCGTGGCCAACTGTAACCTCATCTCCAATAATTAGCGGATAACCATCCGGTGCCGTGTCGTTGGGTTGGGTGACATGGAGAACAGAGTTGTCCTGGACGTTGGTACGTTCCCCGATCTCAATATAGTGAACGTCACCACGTACAGAGACCAGCGGCCAGATTGAGCTGTCGCTACCGATGGTTGTTCTGCCGATCACCTGCGCGGATGGGTCGATAAAGACGGTCTCATCAAACTGTGGGCTCCATTCTCTGTAGGGGCGGATGTTGTTCATCGATCTCTTCCATTGCCAAGCGTTGGTTGAACTGATAGTTTACCGGATCCCGAAATATTGACCCGGAATTTTCATGACAGACAAAACGGCAGAGGCTAATCCACTACTCTCGATGGAGGGTCTACCCCCTTTCTCGGAGATAAAACCTGAGCACGCGCAACCGGCAGTTGAGCAGATTATCTCCGAGAACCGTACATCTATAGAGCGTCTGTTAAGCCAGTCGGAGGATTCTCACTGGAACACTCTGGTACAGCCACTGGAAGAGATGGAGGACAGGTTGGGACGTGCATGGTCTCCGGTAAGTCATCTCAATTCGGTAATGAATAGCCAGGAATTGCGCGATGCCTACAATAGCTGTCTACCGCTGCTTTCCGATTATGCGACCGAGATGGGGCAGCACAAGGGGCTCTACAGGGCGTTCCGGCAGATTGCCGAGAATGACTCTTTTCGTATGCTGGAGCTATCCCAGAAGAAGATTATTGAGAATGCCCTGCGTGATTTCCGCCTCTCCGGAATTGATCTTCCTGGCGACAAGCAGGAGCGCTATCGGGAGATCAGTCTGTCCCTTTCCCAACTAACCTCAAAGTTTGGTGAGAATGTGCTGGATGCCACCAATGGCTGGGAAAAGCTGGTCACCGATGAGTCACTGCTTGTGGGGCTGCCGGAGTCTGCCAGAGCGATGGCAAGACAGACAGCAGAGCAGCGAGACAAGGAGGGGTGGTTGCTGACTCTGGAGTTTCCATCTTATATTGCGGTTATGACCTATGCAGATGAGCGTAGTTTGCGAGAGGAGCTTTATGAGGCATATGTGACACGAGCATCGGACCAGGGACCGCATGATCGAGCATTTGATAACACCCCGGTTATGGAGGAGATTCTGCAACTACGTCATGAGAAGGCACAGTTGTTGGGATTTGCCAACTATGCGGAGTATTCGCTCTCTACCAAGATGGCAGAGAGACCGGATCAGGTGATCAGCTTTCTTGAGGATCTGGCCGAACGTTCACTGGATGTTGCCAAAAAGGAGCTGGATGAGCTGAGGGAGTTTGCACAGAGCGAGGGGGGAGTTGAGGAGCTGCAGGCTTGGGATGTCGCCTACTATTCAGAGAAGCTGAAGGAGCAGCTCTATAGTCTCTCCGATGAGGAGTTGAAGCCCTGGTTCCCTGTTGATCGGGTGCTGCAGGGAATGTTTGAGGTGGTTCACCGACTCTACGGCATAACTATCGAGCAGGTTGAGGGGGCAGATATTTGGGATGAGAGCGTCCGTTTCTTCAATGTCAGTGATCAGCAGGGGGCGCTGCGTGGCCAGTTCTATACTGATCTCTATGCACGTCAACACAAACGTGGCGGCGCCTGGATGGATGATTGTATTACCCGACGCAAGGTGAAGGATGGTCTGCAGACCCCGGTAGCCTACCTGACCTGCAACTTCACTCCACCCATTGGTGAGGATCCGGCACTGCTAACCCATGATGAGGTACTTACGCTGTTCCATGAGTTTGGGCATGGTCTTCACCATATGCTGACCCAGATCGATTTCCCCAGCGTTGCCGGTATTGGCGGGGTGCCGTGGGATGCGGTCGAGTTGCCGAGCCAGTTTATGGAGAACTGGTGTTGGCAGGAGGAGGCGCTGCCGCTCTTCTCGGGCCACTATAAGACGGGTGAGCCACTGCCTAAAGAGAAGTTCAAGCAGTTGCTGGCTTCAAGAAATTTTCAGTCCGGGATGGTGATGGTAAGACAGCTGGAGTTTGCACTGTTTGATTTCAGAATGCATCTGGAGTTTGATCCTGAAGGAGAGAAGGGCAACGGTGAACAGGTCTACACAGCACTGGAGGCGGTGCGGAAACAGGTATCAGTTATGCACCCCCCATCATTCAACCGTTTCCCACACAGCTTCTCGCACATCTTTGCGGGTGGTTATGCTGCCGGGTACTACAGCTACAAGTGGGCAGAGGTGCTCTCCTCCGATGCCTTCTCCAGCTTCGAGGAGAATGGGATTTTCGACCACGATACTGGCCTCCGTTTTCTCTCCGCCATTCTGGAGCAGGGGGGCTCCAGGGAGCCGATGGAGCTCTTCATCGAGTTTAGGGGCAGGGAGCCACAGATAGATGCACTACTGCGTCACTCCGGGATTGCGTTCAAATAGGTGTTATATCCGCCAGAGAGCAGATAGCACCACTCAACATAAATCGCACCTGACAGGTGGCCAGCATCATATCTGGTTCAGTCCGGTTCTTGTCTGATGTCGAGAGTATATAATGGGCAGATTGCCACCCTATAATTTTTTCATGAGTGAACAGAGGTTATGATGCAGCGAGATCAGATCTATTCCAGTGAGTGTGATCTTGTAGAGGAGTTTCGCTTTGACCACTCGGTGGCAAAAGTCTTTCCAGACATGATTCAACGCTCTGTTCCGGGATACGGAACAGTGATCTCGCTGGTTGCTGTGGTGGCGGATAACTACCTGCAGAACGGAACCAGAGGCTACGATCTGGGCGCCTCACTGGGCGCCTCTACCCTGGCGATGGCAGCGACGGCACAACAGAGGGGTTGCAGAGTGGTTGCTGTGGACAACTCAACGGCCATGGTTGAGAGATGTCGCGAGAATCTGGCCAACGCAGGGCGCGCGGCAGCTGTTGAACTGTGTTGTGAGGATATTCGGGATACGGTGGTTGAGAACGCCTCTTTTGTGGTCATGAACTTCACCTTGCAGTTTATCCCGGTTGCTGAGCGAGAGGAGGTGTTGACGGGGATTGCCAGGGGGATGCGCCACGGTGGCGCACTGATGCTCTCCGAGAAGATCTGTTTTGAGGATCCGCAACAGCAGCAACGGATGGAAGAGCTGCATCACTCATTCAAGCGGGCCAATGGCTACAGCGATCTGGAGATAAGTCAAAAGCGAACTGCTCTGGAGGAGGTGCTGATCACGGAGACACTGGATCAGCATGTTGAGCGGTTGCGACGAGCTGGGTTCTCCACTGTTGAGGTACTATTCCAGGCACTCAACTTTGTCTCCATTCTGGCGGTACGATGAGCACCCTTCCCCTGCAGCTGGATGGTTCCCTAGAGGCACTGCACAGCCATGGCTTGGGTGGCTGGAGCGAACAGCTTGGGAGAGAGCTGCCCGCTCTGTTTGAGCCGGGACGGAACGGAAACCTGCCACGTTGGCTGGAGGCAGTGAATGGTCTTCCTGATCTGGGAGCAGAAACAGTTGATCTCAACAGGGCTAGGCTGCAAATTGGGGCAGAGGAGGAGTGTGATACTACTCAGCAGCAGGATATTGAGGAGTTGATGCGCCAGCTTCACCCCTGGCGCAAAGGCCCATTTGACCTCTTTGGCATCCATATTGATAGTGAGTGGCGTTCTGACCGGAAGTGGGCACGGCTGGAGCAGAAGATTCAGCCGCTGGAAGGGAGAACCGTACTGGATGTTGGGTGTGGGAATGGCTACTACGCATTGCGTATGGCTGGGGCCGGGGCAGCATTTGTGGTTGGTATCGATCCCAATCTGCTCTTCCTCTGTCAGTTTCGGGCATTGAGCAGTTTTATCAGTCCGCCATCACCTGTTCACTTCATTCCTGTAGGGATGGAGTCTCTTCCTTCTGACCTTCAGATATTTGACACAGTTTTCTCTATGGGGGTGCTATACCATAGACGCTCACCGATAGACCATCTATATGAACTTAGAGGTGCGCTTCGCCAGGGCGGGGAGCTGGTTTTGGAGACATTGGTGATTGAGGGGGAGAGGGGAGAAGTTTTGGTTCCAGAGCAGAGATATGCCAAAATGAGAAATGTGTGGTTTATTCCGTCTGTTGCAGAGCTTGCGCACTGGCTGGAGAGGGTTGGATTCCGACATGTGCGCTGCCTGGATCAATCCGCAACGACAACAGATGAGCAGAGAGGGAGCTCATGGATGCAGTTTGAGTCACTGGTTGACTTTTTGAATCCGGAGGATCCATCCATGACGATTGAGGGATACCCGTCACCGAGGCGGGCATTATTTTCTGCAACTGCCCCATAACAACAGGAAGTTTATAAGATGATGAAAGATATTTGGAAACGACACCACAGCCTGATCCAGTGGATTGCAGTGGCGCTGTTGGCTCTTCTGTTGATGGTGTGGATGGGTGGGGGAGACCGTGGGCAGAGAGAGGTGGCGATCCCTGAGGTAGTATCTGAGGTGGAGCCCAAGGTAGTTGAAGAGGTTATACCGGCAGAGCCTGAGGTTGTAGCTGCCCAGAAGACCGCAGAAAGTGAGGCTGAAATCATGCCGGAACCGGTAGTGACAGAGCCTGATCCAGCTCCAGCTCCAATACCAGAAGAAGAGCCATTAACTGATGAGCCAGACAATGGCCCGACACTGGATGAGGTGTTGGAGTCTGCCCCTCCCGTATTGCCAGAACCGACACCAGAGCCAGCAAGTGGGCCTGATGAGGAGCCAGTTGTTGAGCAGGAACTTGAGGCAGAGCTTATCTGTCCGCAATGGACAGAGTCAGATATAGTCTCGCGAGGCAGCTTTACCAGTGGTGTGGATCGAGAGAGCCGTGAGCCGGTTGACTCGATCTGTGCATTGGGCAGTGGTGAGCGCAAAATATTCTACTTCAGTGACCTGCGTAATCAGTTTGGGAAAGAGATCTACCATCTCTGGGAGTACAAGGGCAGAGAGATGGCCATGGTCTCTCTCGGTCGGGTACGTGGCCCCCGTTGGCGAGTCTGGTCCAGCAAGAACCTGGTTCCGGAGTGGAGCGGGGAGTGGACCGTCAAGGTGGTTACCAATGATGGAACCATTCTTCACCAGGAGAGCTTTATCTACCGATGAGTGCCTCAGATCTAAGAGAGTTTATTCAGCAGCTGGAGCAGCAGGGTGAGCTAAAGAGAATCTCGCAGCAGGTTGACCCGCATCTCGAGATGACCGAGATTGCGGATCGGGTGCTGAGGGCCGAGGGGCCGGCACTACTGTTTGAGAACCCCAAGGGGTCAGCTGTTCCGGTACTGGCCAATCTGTTTGGCACCCCAAAACGGGTGGCGCTCGGTATGGGGCAGGAATCGGTTGAACATCTGCGGGAGGTGGGACAGATTCTCGCCTATCTCAAGGAGCCAGAACCGCCCAAGGGGTTTAGAGATGCGGTGGAAAAACTGCCTATCTTCAAGCAGGTCTTAAACATGTCTCCAAAGGTGCGTTCCAGGGCGCCCTGTCAGGAGGTGGTGGTTGAGGGGGATGAGGTGGATCTGTCACAGTGGCCGATCCAGACCTGCTGGCCGGAGGATGCCGGCCCACTGATTACCTGGGGACTAGTTGTTACCCGTGGTCCCAACAAGGATCGACAAAACCTAGGAATCTACCGTCAGCAGGTGGTTGGCAAAAACAAGGTGATCATGCGCTGGCTCTCCCATCGGGGGGGTGCGATCGATTTCAGAGAGTGGAAGGAGTCTCATCCGGGTGAGCCTTTCCCGGTTGCGGTAGTGATTGGGGCAGACCCGGCAACCATCCTAGCTGCGGTGACCCCGGTTCCCGATTCGCTATCCGAATACGCATTTGCCGGACTGTTACGCGGCTCCAAGACCGAGGTAGTCAACTGTATCGGATCAGATCTGCAGGTACCGGCCCGTGCCGAGATTATTCTGGAGGGCACCATTGATCCGGATGAGCTGGCTGCAGAGGGCCCTTTTGGTGACCATACTGGTTACTACAACGAGGTTGAGAATTTCCCCCTGTTGACCATCGACCGGATCACCCATCGCAGGGATCCAATTTACCACTCCACCTATACCGGACGCCCACCAGACGAGCCGGCCATTCTCGGGCTGGCACTGAATGAGGTTTTTGTCCCCATCCTGAAGAAGCAGTTTCCGGAGATTGTGGACTTCTACCTCCCTCCGGAGGGGTGCTCATATCGCATGGCTGTGGTGAGTATGAAGAAGCAGTATCCAGGTCATGCCAAACGGGTGATGATGGGGGTTTGGTCGTTCCTGCGACAGTTCATGTACACCAAATTCATCATCGTGACGGATGACGATATTGATGTGCGAAACTGGGAGGATGTAATCTGGGCACTGACCACCAGGATGGATCCGGCTCGTGATACCACACTGATCGAGAATACCCCGATTGACTACCTCGATTTTGCATCACCAGTTTCCGGGCTGGGTTCCAAGATGGGAATGGATGCCACCAACAAGCTGGAGGGGGAGACAGAGCGTGAGTGGGGAAGTGCCATCACCATGAATCCAGCAGTCAAGAAGCGGGTTGATGAGTTATGGAGTGAGCTTGGGTTGTAGGCTCAGATGCCTGTATGAAGTAGTTGCTTCAGGATCAATAACATAGTAAAACAGTCAGCTTTACAGTCGGCCACACTACAGGCGTCAGGATGACGCCAATAACAGAAAGGGAAAGTCAATGTCCAACCGTGTCCAGTTACAGCCTAGTGGAAATGAGTTTGAGGTCTCTGATGGTGAGACTATTCTTGATGCTGCGCTTGAGCATGGGGTCAGCTTTCCATACGGCTGTCAGAATGGTTTTTGTGGTGTCTGCAAGGCAAGGATAGTCTCCGGTGAGTATGAGTATCAGGATAAATACAATGCACAATCGCTGACAGAGGATGAGTTGGCAAATAATGTTGTAATCTGTTGCAAGGCGGAGGCTAGAAGTGATCTGGTGGTTGAGGTACACGAGGTTGTAGGGGTAGAGGATATTGAGGTCCGTACCATGCCAGTCAAGGTTTCAAAAATCGAGCGTCTGGCAGATGATGTAATTCGTCTAAACCTGAGGCAGTCGGAGGATGAGAGTCTACAGTTCCTGGCTGGACAGTATATTGAGGTCATCCTTGAGGGTGGGCATCGTCGTGCATTCTCCATTGCCAATGCCCCGCACAATAGTTCAGAGATTGAACTTCACCTGCGTCTGGTTAGTGGGGGACTTTTTACACCGTATGTCTTCAATGAGATGAAGGAGAAGGAGATCCTCCGTATTGAAGGGCCGCTTGGCACCTTCTTCCTGCGCGAGGATTCAGACTGGGATGTTGTCATGGTTGCTGGCGGTACCGGATTTGCCCCTATTAAGGGGATGGTGGAGCACATGATTGAGCTGGGGATGGAGAACCCGCTCAAGATCTACTGGGGGGTGCGATCTGAACAGGATCTTTATCTGAATGAGTTGGCGACAGAGTGGGCGGCAACATATGAAAATATCAGTTATATACCGGTGCTCTCTGATCCTGGTGTGATCGATCAGGGGTGGGAGGGACGCACCGGATTTGTGCATCAGGCAGTAGTGGATGACCACTCTGATCTATCTGCTGTTGATCTTTATATGGCAGGGCCACCGATTATGGTGAATGCTGGGAAGAGCGCATTCAATGCAATTGGGCTAGCTGAGGATCATCTCTATTCTGACTCATTTGAGGTTGCTGGAGAGTCATAGAGCTAGCTCCATGGTTTCTATCGCGTAGTAGTGCTGCCTCTCTATCGTAATATTCCAGAGCGGCTGCAGGATCTCCTCCCAGCCTTTTGAGTAGTGCCATCTCCCGGTAGGCTTCACTGCTTGGTGCAATCTCTATGCTCTTCTCCAGGTGCTGTTGTGCCTGCCCCCAGATCTCTTTTCTGACATAGAGTCTCCCCAGGGTCAGGTGGAGTACCGCACTCTCTGCATGGTGTTTGAGCCATTTTTCAGTCGCATGTATCTGCAGTTCAGTCTTGTCGATGGCGATGATTCCATAGAGTGTAACCAGCTCATCAGACCACTGGTGTTGAATCTCCTTGCGTAGCAGCTCCTCACCGATGGTGCTGTTCCCCTGCGAGTTGAGCAGAGTAGCGTAGTGGTATACCAGACGGTGGTCACGGCGATGGCTGCGCGAGAAGTTTTTCCACTGCGCTGTCAGAGCCCCCTCATCCTCACTCTCCGCACCGATGTTCAGTAACTGTATCTGTCCATGCCGCTCCAGTTGGGAGAGCTCATCCCTGCCAAGACTCTTCTGTTTGCGTAGATGGGGGATCAACTTTAGCAGCTGTTCCCACTGCTGTTGGGCAGTCAGAGTCTGTGCCAGCAGGCGCAACAGCTTAGGGTGGTTGGGTTTCTGCTTTTTCAGCTGAGTCAGGGTGTTTAGCGCATCATCATACTGCTTGTGCCCCAGCTGCTGCTCTGCCTGGGTGAGGCGAATGACAAAATCTGCCTTTGGGGTCTCTTTGTGAGCCAAGCCCAGGTAGTGGTCACGGCGCTCATCAGAGAGCTGGTGTTGGGCGGCATTGGCCGCCCCAAGATAGTGCATGAGCGGGTTTTCGCTATCGGCTGCAGATCGCCCTAGAAGTTTTTCTGCCCTCTTCCAGTCACTCTCTGCAAGGGCGATTAACCCTCTGGTCAGCTGTTTTCTGGCCCTTCGAGTGCGTTGTCTCTCTCTCCAGATACGCAGATCCCTTGGGGCGTGGATAAAGCGCATCACCAAACGAATCACAAACAGCAGAATTGAGAAGGCGACAATAGTGGCAATAACAGCAAAACTGAGGGTGGTCTCAACACTCCACTCCCTAAGTTGCAGCAGAATATATCCACTCTGGTCCTTTAGCTGCAGGGCGACAATACTCGCAGCAACCAGTAACAGGGTGAGAATCAGGATGCGTCTCATTGTGCTAACTTGCCGGCTCTCTGCTCATGTCTCTGCTGTTGCTATCCAGCAATGTCTTTAGTCTCTTATGGGCATGACCGATTATTGGCAGTTGTGGAGAGAGCTCCAGAGAGGCAAGCAGGGAGAGCTGTTGGGAAACCGATTGAACCTCGCTACTGCTCTGATCAAAGATTCCGAGCCACTCACTGGCACTGTTGATCCGTTCATGGAATATGGCCGTATCTCGCAGTATCAGTGCACTCTGGGCCTGCTCCAGACGTAGCTGCAGAATCTGTCTGCCGATCCGCTCCTCCGCTTGGGTGGCAATGACCGGAAGGTCAAGCTCCCTCTTTTCGATGCGAATCAGCCCGTGCAAATCGCTCCAGATTTTCTCGAGAATTCCCTCCCAGCTCCATCCGGCATAACCATCTGTTGATGAGCTCTCCCCCGCTGCCACCAGTTTAGTCTGATCTCCTGTTGACTCTGTTGTTGTCAGCTCCTCTTCATCGCCGCTGTGGCTGTAGTGACCGGTCTGTATCGGAAGCTTGCCGATGTTCGAGATGATCCGGTTTAGTTTTGACATGGGGGCCTGAAGATTGGGTATTACTGTCCCGCTGACTGTGCGGATCTCCTCCTGAATCATCCCCTGAATGGGTATCAACATGGGATCACCAGCCTCACTAAGTTGACGCGCAGCCTGTGCCAGTGCCTGCTGGGTGCTCTCCATGTCATGGACGATCGTCAGCTGTTCCTCGGCTATCTGTAGCAGGCGCAATGCAGCGGAGAGGTGGAGGTTGTCTTCCCTGTGATCAAGTCGCTGAGCGAGTGCCGCTACACTCTGGCCAAGCTGTACATTCTTCTCCTGCTGTAACCTTGATTCCTGCTGCAGGGCGCTGTGGAATTCCTTACGCTGCTTTTGGAGGCTATCTCCAAGATTGCTATTCAGTACATCCAGTTGTTGTTGCTGTTGTCCCAACAGCTCCTGACTGGAGGATCTGCTGCTCTGTATGCTCTCTTCCAGCCCCTGCAGAGAGCTATTGAGCTGTTCGTGCAGCAGCTCAATCTGCTGGCTGTTTTTTATGGCTGTCTCTGAGGTGACACGGTCATCCTGTTGGGTGGATTGGGTAAGGACCCAGATAACCCCTGCAACAATGGAGATTGCAAGCAGGGTGGCCCCGATAATAGAGGACTGTTTTGTGGTCAACAGGGCAGAGGATCCCTGTTCAGACAGAACCTCTGCATCAATAATATCTTCTCTATTTCTGCTCATGGTAGCGTTACTGTTCTGCTGTGGCCCAGTGGATTAGTGTATCAAGGATTGCGTCATCACTGGGTGGCTGTGCAAGCATCGGCTCGGTCTGGAACCCCAGCTCTTTCGCCACCTCACGGGTTCGTTCACTTATTACGACCAGAGGGGTTTTTAGTAGAAACGGCTTCCCCTCATCTCCGACCATTTGCATAAGATTGCTCAGGCTCTGGTTGCTGGTGATGATTGCGGCATGAATTCTGTTATCTTTCCAGCCGTCAATGATTGGTGCTGGGTCGGTTTGTGGAATAATCCTGCGGTAGGTCTCGGCATAGCTAACCTCAGCTCCTCGTTCCCGCAGAGTATCTGCCAGAAGTTCACGCCCACCCTCTCCACGGATTATCACTATCTTCTTTCCTCTGATTTGTTGCAGTTGTGGGGTGGCCAGCAGCCCTTCACTATCAAATTGACCATCCGGAATGATGTCGGCAGTATGACCCTGCTCCTCAAGTGCTCGCGCGGTGGCAAGTCCAACTGTTGCAAATAGAAGGGTGTTTGGGATCTCACTCTCTTGTGACATTATCTTCAACCCAATTCGTGCTGCATTGGCACTAATGAAGATAGCAATATCAAAACGTGACAGATCCTGGAATAGTGCTAGTGCAGGGGCGATATCACGGGGGGGGATAATCTCCATTACCGGGAATGGAAATAGCTCTCCCCCCAGCTGCTCGATTCTCTGCCCAAGCGCGGCTGCCTGATGTGCAGGGCGTGTAAGCAATATCCCTAACCCCTTGAGTGGAGATGTGGCCATTATGTTTTATGCGTTGTCGTACAGCTCCTGCAGGATCTCTTTTGCGCCGCTGGCCAGTAGCTGTTCAGCAACCTCGATACCCAGTGCCTCAGCCTCCTGTTGAGACCCACGTATCTCATGGCGGATTATCTCTGAGCCATCAACTGCACCGACCAGCCCCCGAAGATATATCTCATCTCCCTCAAGAATTGAGTAGCTGCCGATTGGTACCTGGCATCCACCCTCCAGGCGGTGGTTAAGGGCACGTTCAGCACGTACCCTGATGGAGCTATCATGGTCATTCAGAGGATTGATCAGGTCCAGCACGCGCTGGTCACCCTCTCTGCACTCTATACCAACGGCACCCTGTCCAACTGCAGGAAGAATTACCTCTGGCTCAATTCTGCTACGAATCCGATCCGCCATATCCAGACGGATCAGGCCGGCAGAGGCAAGAATGATAGCGTCAAACTCGCCCTCATCCAGTTTCCGCAGACGAGTATTGACGTTTCCACGCAAGTCGAGAATCTCAAGATCTGGACGCATATCCAGTAGTTGGCATTTACGCCGCAGGCTGGAGGTTCCCACCCGCGCCCCTTTTGGTAGATCCTCGAATTTTTCATAGTGGCTGGATACAAAGGCATCCAGTGGGACCTCACGCTTGCAGATAACTGGTAGAAAGAGACCGTCGGGGAGCTCCATCGGCACATCCTTCATTGAGTGGACTGCAATATCGCAATCTCCCTCCAGCATTCGCGCCTCCAGCTCCTTTACAAAAAGCCCCTTGCCGCCAATCTTGGCCAGAGGGGTATCAAGAATCTTATCTCCCTTGGTGCTCATGGTGACAAGCTCCACCTCCAGGTTGGGGCGGATCTCCAGAAGCCTGCTCTTTACGTATTCAGCCTGCCAGAGTGCCAATGGGCTTTTACGGGTTGCAATTCGAAGCTTGGATGACATGGTTGGTTTCTCTTTGGGTTATAGTTGTGTGGGGTTACAATGTCGTGTTTACAAAGTATAAGGAAACAGGGGGGATATGTCTCTGCAGATTCACAAGCAGTTTTGGATGAGTTTAGTCAGTGGGCTACTGAGTGTTCTGTTACTGCTTCCGTCCCTGGAGTCAATTGCTGGATCTGTAGATCATGTGGAATTTAGTACCAACCTGCAGCAAGACGGCAGCCTTGCAGATGGGCGCGGTGTTCCACTGATGCTGATGATCTCGGCGGAGGAGTGCCCATACTGCATGGTGATGGAGTCTGACTACCTAGTTCCGTTGCTGCGCAATCGTGAGTATGACGATATGGTGCTAATCAGAAAGATCTATCTCGACAGCTTTGATGACATTATCGGTTTTGCCGGTGAGAAGGTGGCCCCAACTGACCTGAGCCAGCACTATGGCGTTTGGGTCACCCCAACCCTGCTCTTTCTTAACGGCAGTGGTGAGGAGGTGCAGAAGAGGATGATTGGTTTAGGGGTGCGCGACTTTGTCAGTGCCTATATTGATGAATCAATTGCAGTTGCAACAGATACAATGAAACAGTTTTTACCCTGAAGTAGAACAGCATGAAACAGTCAGAAACAGCAGAAGTAACCGAAAAACCCTGGACCGGTCGTTTTACCGAACCGACAGACGCCTTTGTTGAGGCATTTACCGCCTCCGTCACCTTTGATCAGCGCATGGCACACTACGATATCCGTGGCTCCATTGCCCACGCCAGAATGTTGGCAGAGGTTGGGGTGCTGACGGCAGAGGAGCGGGATCAGATCCTGGAGGGGCTGGAGGAGATCCTCGAGGAGATCAAAAGTGGAGGATTCAACTGGTCTATTGCACTGGAAGATCTCCATATGAATATCGAGTCCAGGTTGGTCCAGAATATCGGGGATGTGGGCAAAAAATTGCATACCGGACGCTCCCGCAATGACCAGGTGGCAACTGATATTCGTCTCTGGCTACGGGATGAGATCGACGCCATCCTGGCAGAGATAGACCGCCTGCAGGAGGGGTTGTTGACTCTGGCAGAGCGTGAGGCCGAGACCATCATGCCCGGATTTACCCATCTGCAGACCGCACAACCGGTCACTTTTGGCCACCACATGATGGCCTGGCACGAGATGCTGGTGCGTGATCATGGACGCCTGACGGATTGTCGCAGACGGGCCAATGTAATGCCTCTGGGGGCGGCGGCTCTGGCGGGTACCACATATCCAATTGACCGTTTCATGACGGCCAAGATGCTCGGTTTTGATACCCCGGCAGAGAACTCTCTGGATGCGGTTAGTGATCGTGACTTCTCCATTGAATTCAGTGCAGCGGCCTCCCTGCTGATGATGCACCTCTCCCGTTTCTCCGAGGAGTTGGTGCTCTGGAGCTCGGATCCATTCAATTTTATCGAGTTACCAGACAGCTTCTGTACCGGCTCATCGATCATGCCACAGAAGAAAAATCCGGATGTGCCAGAGCTGGTAAGGGGCAAGACTGGACGAGTATACGGCCACCTGATAAGCCTGCTGACCCTGATGAAGGGGCAGCCGCTGGCATATAACAAGGACAACCAGGAAGACAAGGAGCCTCTGTTTGATACGGCCGACACCCTCAGGGGGTCGCTCAGGGTCTACGCAGATATGGTGCCGACCATAATGGTGAACCGTGACAATACTCGCGATGCAGCCGGAAGGGGCTTCTCCACCGCAACTGATCTGGCCGATTATCTGGTACGTGAGGGGGTTCCATTTCGTGACTCTCACGAGATTGTGGGCAAGGCGGTGCGTTACGGTATTGACCATGAAAAGGATCTGGCAGAGATGACTCTGGATGAACTTAAACAATTCTCCACTGTCATCAAGGAAGATGTATTTGAGGTATTGACCCTGGAGGGGTCGGTGGCTGCCCGTAACCATCGCGGAGGGACAGCTCCGGAACAGGTCCATGCGGCGGTTCGTCGGGCGCGACGCAGAAAGGCGGAAGAGCTCTCTGGCAGCACCTCCTTTCAGGATCAATCCTATTAACCAATAAACTAGAGAGTCTCAGGAAAAAACATGGCCTCACGTTCACGGGCGCTTCTGCCCATAACCGTTATTGTTCTGCTTTTTGTGCTTCTCTACATGGGGCTCTATCTCAATCCGCGCCATGAGAGCGACGATTCACCGATGATCGGCCGTATGGCCCCGGAGTTTGGTTTGCAGGAGCTGTTGGTACCAGGAGAGAGTTTCTCTCGTGCCGACCTAAATGGACAGGTTAGTCTGCTCAATGTCTGGGCGACCTGGTGCCCCTCCTGCCGGGCAGAACATGATGTTCTGATGCGTCTGGCTGCCACTGGAGAGGTCAAGATATTCAGTATTAACTGGAAGGATCGCGAAGAGTCTGGAGGGAGTCGGACCGCAGCAATACGTTGGCTAGAGCGGCTGGGTAACCCCTATGACAAGACAGGTGATGACGGAGACAACATTGCCGGTCTTGAGTGGGCAGTGACCGGTGCACCGGAGACCTTTCTTCTGGATGTGGAGGGGAGAATCTGTGAGCGTATCACCGGGCCACTCAATGATCTGAAGAGCCCGAATCCGGATAATTCACAGGAGGTCAAGAATAATGTGGGCAACATACTCAAGACTATCCGCAAAATGAGGGCGGCAGATGGCAAATGTCTGCCGAAAGGAGAGTGATTATGGTGAGTGCGATCAGAACGTTTTCCATCCTATTTGTCATGGTGTTTTCCCCACTATCTTTGGGGGCGCCTATCGACAGCCTCTCCTTTGAGACCCAGTCCGAGGAGGACCGTTTCAAGAGGTTGATTGAGGAGATCCGCTGCGTAAAGTGTCAAAACACCAGTATTGCAGGATCCAATGCCGATCTGGCGCGTGACCATCGGATCAAGGTCTACGAGATGATTGGCCAGGGCAAGACAGATACCGAGATTCGGGAGTGGTTTGTGGTCCGTTATGGAGATTTTGTCCTCTATCGTCCCAAGGTCGATTCACGCACCTGGCTGTTGTGGGGGCTTCCACTGCTGCTGGTTCCGATCGGGGCGGTGCTGCTGGTGTTGCAGATTCGCAGACAGCGGGCAGCGGCTATAGATGAGGTAGAGGAGGAGTCTGCATTGAGCGATGAAGAGCAGAAAAAACTGGATGAGGCACTGAAATGAATAGTGAAATGATGTTCTGGAGCGGGACAGTCACAATGGTGGCTATTGCCCTGCTGTTCCTGCTTCCCGCACTGCTGGGAAGGGGCAAGGAGGTCAGAATTGCACGTCGTGAGACCAATCTGGCGATTTTTCAGCAGAGCCTGGAGGAGCTCAAGGAGGACCGTAGGGGCGGCGAGATCAGTGAGGAGCAGTTCGATCAGGCAGAGGCGGACCTGAAAAGGGAGTTACTGGCAGATCTTGAGGGAGAGGATGGCAAGATCGAGGAGAGCAACTCTGCAGGTCGATTGGGGGCAGTGGTTGCGCTGATCATAGTCCCGCTGATTGCATTTGGCCTCTATGGGCAGATCGGAACCCCAGAGGCGCTCAATGTGAAGATGGCATCTCAGGCTGCGGAGCAGAAGCAGAGCGCACAGGCTTTTGAGGATGCCATTGCACAGCTGGAGCGCAAGCTGGAGCAGAATCCAGATAACGTAGAGGGGTGGATGATGCTGGCAAAATCCTACGGCTATCTGGGCCGTGATAGCGAGGTTGCCAGTCTCTATGAGAAAGCTATCAAATATGCTGGCGACAGTGTCGACCCACAGCTATTGATGGAGTATGGCGAAGCGCTGGCAGATCTGAATGGTGGATCCTGGATGGGTAAGCCGATAGATCAGTTGACTCGTGTCCTGGAGCTGGACCCAATCAACAAGGATGCGCTCTGGGTCTCGGGCCACGTCTATTTTGATCTCGGAAAATATGAGAAGGCCCTCGGCTTCTGGGAGCGGCTGGCCAAGGTTGCACCCAATGATGATCCGGAGATTGTGCAGCTGATCAACGAGGCCGCATTCAGTGCCCAGCAGCAGCTCGGTCTGGAGAGAACCCCACTGCTGTAGCTGGCGGCAGCGAACGCTCCTTTTCTGTTATACTGCTGGCCGGAATGGTGCAAAAGTAAAGACCTGACCCTTTTTGTTTGTGTTTGCAAACCAGCCATGAAGAGACCATCAATGACGCTTTAGGAAATGTCCGTTTACCGGCTCTTGATCAAACAATTTCAACAAAAGTAACCAATGATTCCACATCAGCCAAATTGCTGGAGGTAACTGTTGCGGAAAGGTCAATCACTATATCATTATCTTCGGTATTGCTGCATACGCAGCGACTCCTGTTTCTTGGATCTGTCTTCAAAGGGATTCACTCTCTTTTTAAAGATAGCGGAAGCGACACTCTCCGCTGATAGCCCATACTTATTCAAGATACCACTCTTTACCTTTTCAGCATCGTATTCAATAGGGTCAGAATAAGTCACTCTGTACTGTTGGTAGTCCCTAGATTGATGACGTACGCTATCCAAAATCGTCACACCAAATGAGTCGGAAAACCAATTTGAGTGAGCCCAGTCATTAGGTTCTTCGCGATCAAGCAAGTAAATAATCTGAAGTGTTGAGTTTTCAACATCAACAGATTCCTGCTTATAGAAAACAAGCATGTTAGTGTCATCAATATCCCCCTGTGTCAGGATAGTTGACCGGTGAGTTGAACGTTTAGGACCATATCCCGGGTGTTCTCCAATACTGAAATACCTCCTACCGTTTTTCTCAACGGCTAACGCGGCAGCCAAATAGAGGTAATCCTCAGTTTGCTCTTGAGACAACCCAAAACCCTCAACACATTTCGTGTCTTTACCTTTCTTAATCTTCACTGAGCTTGTCGTAACTCCAGCCAACGTAACTGCTGACCCAGTACCACGATACACATCTCGGGAATAACAGCTATCAAGGTAATTCGACAAAGTCACATGCATGGTTTTCCAACCAGCGGGGAACACAATAAGAGGCACGTATCGTTGAGTGTAATCGCTGATCACATGTCGCCTACCATCACCAAAGTTTTCGAACGGCTCATGCTCAAACAAACTTAAGTCTCTTTCGAACTCAAACGAAAGTGGTTTGGTGGCTGAACTTTGACAGCCGGTGAGAAAAACCAGCACAACAAGAGAACTGAAAAGTTTAATCATGACGTCACCGAGCTACTGGTTCACTTTGATTGTCATTATTGCAGATAGCTTTTGCGCGCACAATATAAAAATCAGTGTGGCCCAGTGAGTCACAATAGCTACGCCACAAGAGCAATAAAAGGGGTCAGGTCTTTATTTTTGCGCCAGATTGACTAATCAGTTACTGACCGCTCTGGGTCGTTCTCAGAA
>CALEHW010000014.1 GCA_937877715.1 uncultured Methylophaga sp.
CGTTATCTCGAAAAGGCAGAAATGGGTCGTACCACGACCATCACTTAAAACAGGAATTAACACTCACATGACGGTGTAGCTGGGGCAGCCTGGTTTAACTCCAGTGTCCCAGTCAGATCGGAGAGTGAGGATGTTTGATGTTTTCTCATATACTCCTCAATGCCGCTATTGATGGAGCTGCATATCAGGGGATCACTGAACAGGGCAGTTCCAATACCGATTGTTGTGGCACCTGCAATGATAAATTCTATCGCATCCTCTGCGTTGGAGATTCCGCCCTGACCAATGATCGGTATATTGTGATCTTTGCAGACCTGATAGACCTGATGAACTTTGAGTAGTGCAACCGGCTTGATGGCAGGGCCTGAAAGTCCACCCTGGTTATTTCCGATAATTGGTCTGCGTCTATCGATATCAATCGACATGCCCATCAATGTATTAATTACGGCAAAGGCATCGGTTCCTGCATCTATGCAGTGTTGTGCATTGTTGGCAATATCAGTCTGATTTGGTGAGAGCTTGGTAATGAGCGGTTTGGTTGTTGCCTTTCTACAGGCCTCTACTACCCGGGCTGAGACCTCGGGATCGTTCCCAAATACGGCACCACCATCTTTTACATTGGGGCAGGAGATATTGATCTCAATGCTATCTACCGGAGAGTCATCAAACATGGCTGCAATCTCGCCATACTCTTCTACGCTGGAGCCGGATATATTGGCTATATAACGGGTCTCACTAAAATCGAGGTTTGGTAGTATGTTGTTTATGACATGTTCTGCCCCGGGGTTCTGTAGACCAATTGAGTTGATCATTCCTCCTGGGGTTTCGATGATACGGTGCGGGGTGTTGCCGAGGCGTGGCTCCAGGGTTGTCCCCTTGAGGCAGATTGCACCAATTTCTCTATTGGAGTATCCGTTGACTCGGGTGTATTCTTCACCGAAACCAACACAGCCAGAGAGCAGCACGATCGGCGTCTCCATTTTGATTCCACAAAAATCTACGCTGAGTGATGGTTTTTCCATAAGTGGCAGGTCCGGTTAATGAAGCGAGGTAGTTTTGAATATTGTTCTCTATGAGCCTGAGATTGCACCAAATACAGGCAATATTATACGTCTTTGTGCCAATACAGGGGCGCAACTTCACCTGATTCATCCTCTCGGTTTTGAGATGGGGGAGAAGCGTCTGCGTCGGGCTGGACTGGATTATCTGGAGCATGCGTCAGTAATGGAGTACCAGTCACTTGAATCGTGCCTCCAACAGTTTGAGCGTTCCAGAATATTTGCCTCGACCACCCATGCCACCCAGCCTCATTTTGCTCCGGAATACAGAGAGGGGGATCTGTTCTTGTTTGGGCCAGAGACTCGAGGTCTACCGGAACAGATCCGTAATGGTTTTCCAGAGGAGCAGCGGATACGAATCCCGATGGTTGAGAACAGTCGCAGCATGAACCTCTCAAATGCGGTAGCTGTCGTTCTCTACGAGGGGCTGCGTCAGACCGGATTTCAGACCTAACTCTCTCTCTTCAGGTCTCTCTGGAGAAGATCACGTACCGCAGCTTTAGGATCCTTGTTGTTGTGCAGAACCTCGGCAACTTGTTGAGTTATTGGCATATCCACCCCGCGCTCTCTGGCCATCTCAAGGATGTCACGTGCCGCCTCGAATCCCTCGACGACCTGTCCAATACTGTCCAGAGATTGAGCCACAGTATCTCCCCTGCCAACAGCAAGACCGAGGCGACGATTTCTCGACTGGTCATCGGTACAGGTAAGAACCAGATCGCCCAATCCTCCAAGCCCCATAAAGGTCTCTCTCTTTCCTCCCAGGTCAGTGCCAAGCTTCATTAGCTCATGCAGACCCCTGGTTATCAGCGCTGCTCTTGTATTGGCACCATAACCAAGACCATCAGCAATTCCTGCAGCAATGGCCAGAATGTTTTTTGTGGCACCGCCGATCTCGACACCCGGGATGTCAGTGCTGGTATAACAGCGAAAGTTCTCACTGTGAAACAGTTCTGCAACGGACTGTGCAATCTCTATGCTATCCGAGGCTATGGTGACGGCGGTTGGGAGCCCATCTGCAACCTCTCTCGCAAAAGTGGGACCCGAGATTAGGGCTTTTTTTCTGTCACTACCCAGCTCCTCCTCAATAACCTGATGCAACAGCTTGTGGGTTCCACTCTCGACCCCCTTGGTGGCCCAGATCACCGTTGTTTGGTCTGCAACCAAGGGTCTGATCTTTTTCAGAGTTGCGCGAAAGGCGTGGCTTGGTACGGCAACGAGCAGGGCATCGCTATCCCCTATGGCAGCTTTGAGTTCGGTCTCGGGGTGCAGGGTAACTGGCAGGGCGATGCCCGGCAGATAGCGCCGGTTTTCATCCTCGCGGGCCATCCTCTCCAGATGCTCGGGGCGGTGGCCCCAGAGGTTGACGGTGTGCCCCTTGCGCGCAAGCTGTATTGCAAGTGCTGTCCCCCAGGAGCCTGCGCCCAGTACGGCAATCTTTGTCGGGAGTGGAAGAGATGTCATATTGGTATCTGCCAGGATGCCGGGTTGCTTGTTCCTGGCGCGCGCTCCTAGTGTTTGGTCTCGTTCTCTCCCTCATCCGCCTGCTTGGTCTCTTGCTGACGCTGGGCGTAGATGGAGTCAAAATTGACCGGCGCCAGTAGCAGTGGAGGGAAGCCGCCTTTGGTGGTCAGGTCAGAGATCACCTCGCGGGCAAAAGGGAAGAGGGTATTGGGGCAGTATGAGCCCAGCACATGGCCAAGCGCACCATCCTCAAAGCCGGCGAGGGTAAAGATCCCTGCCTGCTCTACCTCTACAAGGAAAGCAGTTTTCTCGTTAGTGGTGATGGTTGCGGTAAGGCTCAAGACAACCTCATAGACATTCTCAGCCAGACTTTTATGTTTGGTACCAATCTGCAGATTGGTGGTGGGTTCCCACTTCTCCTGAAACATTGCAGGTGACTGGGGGGATTCAAAGGAGATATCTTTCAGATATATCTTCTGGATCTCGAAAGTTTGTTGCGGCTCTGTGGCCTGTTCTTCGCTCATTATCTATTCTCTTGGGCTACGGTTGAATTATTACTGAAATTGTCTTATCCATTGGGTGAGGCTGGCCAGATCCATGGCCCCTGCCTGGCGGGCAACCTCTCTCCCCTGCTTGAAGATGACAAGGGTAGGGATACTCTGAATCCTCTCTCCCACGGCAATTGTCTCCTGCTCTTCGGTATTAACCTTGGCAAGGCGGAAATTGGGTTGCAGCTGCTCTGCTGCCTGTGTAAACACGGGCGCCATCATCTTGCATGGGCCACACCAGCTGGCCCAGAAATCAACTACAACAGGGATATCACTGCGATCGATATGGCGGCGGAAATTGCTGGCGGTCAGCTCAACAGGGTGGCCATCGAACAGGGGCTTGTGGCATTTGCCACACTTGCCGTCTGTAGCCAGCCTGGAGGCAGGCAGCCGATTGATGCCATCGCAGTGCGGACAGACTATATGAATTGAGTCAGCCATGGTGTGGCCCCTGGATGAGGGTTAATCCTGCAGCAGGGGATCCAGCTTCCCCGCTGCATTGAGGGCGGATAGATCATCAAATCCGCCAACGTGGGTCTCTCCGATAAATATTTGGGGGACGGTTCTGCGTCTGCTGCGCTGTTCCATCGCGGCCCACCCCTCGGGATCACCATCGATGAAGATCTTTGTGTACTCTGCCCCTTTATGGTCCAGAAGGGCCTCAGCCATACGGCAGTAGGGGCAGCTCTTGGTGCAGTAAATTTCAATTTTTGGCATGACGGTTTGTATAATATTACCTGTTGGATAGAGGTAGCCCGGCATTTCTCCATGAGAGGATGCCGCCTTTCAGATTGTATACTTCTTCGAACCCGCTCTTTTTAAGCTGGGAGCAGGCGACCCCAGAGCGCTGACCTGAGCGGCAGACAACTACAATCGGGGCGGCACGATGTTTTTCCAGCTCGTTCAGGCTGTTCTTGAGCTGGTTCAACGGGATGTGGGAGGCGCTTTTGATGCGCCCATCTTTTGACAGCTCATCTTTGGCACGTACATCGATCAGTAACGCATCATCCTTGTTGAGAATGCGTATTGCCTCCTCCGGGGTGATGGAGCTGAAGCCGCGCAGCTGGTCGCCATAAATATTGAATAGCAGGAGCCCGAGGGTAACCAGAAATGCGGCAACCAGCTCCCAGTTGTTGAGGGTGAAATTTGATAGTTCTTCCATGAACGGTTATCTCTCTGGTGGGTAGCTACTACTGGCTACCATTATCTTCCTTGCTCCAGCCGCATGGTTTGCCGATATTCATCGCGGCCAGAAGCTTCTCTGGCGGACAGAATCCGGTAAAGCCACTCTGAAACAGGTTCAGCCCGACAAATGCGGTGAACCAGAGCCAGCTTGGCTCCATGGAGATGGTGCCATCCAGGAAGAGTGATAGCAGAATAAAAAAGCCGGCAAGAATACGAAGGATCTGTTCTCTTGTCATCATAGTCTCCTTAAAGGTAGATTGTATTATAGCCAAAAGCCATATTCAGGAGTGGTGCCGGGCGAGAAAATTAGAGCCGGAAACAGCTGTTAACAGCGGCAGAAGACCTCTTTCATCATGCTGATAAGTTTCAGGGTTCGGCTGTCACCAACCATATAGAAGACCCGATTTGCATCCTTATAGGAGTCCAGAATGCCGCGGTCACGCAGGGTGGATAGATGTTGGGAGATGTTGCTCTGTGAGGTGCCAACTGCATCAACAATCTGCTGCACACTCAGTTCATTCTTGCCAAGCACACATAGAATCTTGAGACGCAGTGGATGGGACATCGCCTTCAGTGATCGTGAGGCACGATCGATATCATCATCATTTTTCAACAGGTTTTCTGTATCGTCGCACTCGCTACTCCCTACTGTATCTGACTCACTCATCTTCGTGGTTCCCCTCTCTCCCTGAGTTGATTTCTTCACATCTATGCACACTTATAAAGCATGACATTATATAATAATACGATCAATGTCCACTTTGAGATGAATCTATTTATATGAGCTCCAAACGCGGCCCCGTGCTTCTCTGCATTCTTGATGGATGGGGATACAGAGAGTCATCTGACTGTAACGCAATCGTTACCGCCAAGACACCAGTATGGGACAAATTGTGGGAGGAAAACCCGCACTCCCTGATCACTACACATGGGGCCGAAGTTGGGCTACCAGCAGATCAGATGGGCAATTCTGAGGTCGGCCACCTTAATCTGGGCGCGGGTCGTGTAGTCTATCAGGAGTATACGAGGATCTGTCGCTCGATTCGTACCCACTCATTTTACTCAAACCAGACCCTGGTCACGCCGATTGATGACGCCATCAAGAGTGACCATGCCATTCACGTTGTCGGCCTGCTTTCACCGGGTGGTGTCCATAGCCATGAAGAGCACATCCACTCGATAGTTCAGATGGCGGCGGAGCGTGGTGCGCGAAAGATCTATGTGCATGCCTTCCTGGATGGCCGTGATACCCCACCAAAGAGTGCAGCTCCCTCCATTGAGAAGATGGAAGCTGTCTTTAGTGAGTGTGGGGTTGGCTCTATTGTCTCCGTAATTGGGCGCCACTTCTCCATGGATAGGGACCGGCGCTGGAAGCGGGTTGAAAAATCCTACCGCTCAATGGTTGAGGGTGTTGCAGAGTACCGGGCCAGTAGTGCAATGGAGGCACTGGAGATGGCCTATGATCGTGGAGAAAGCGATGAATTTGTAGACGCCACAGTCATCGCAAAAGAGGGCGAACCTGCCACCAAGATGGGTGACGGAGATGTGGTGTTGTTGATGAACTACCGCTCTGATCGTGCTCGTCAGCTGACGGAGGCGCTGATCATGAAGGATTTTGAGGGGTTTGAGCGCAACTCATGGCCCAAGCTTGGGTCTATTACCTCACTTACCGAGTACAAGAAGGGGTATGGAATTCCGGTTGCCTTTCCTCCTGATCGACTACAGAATGTTTTTGGTGAGTATATATCTAGATTCGGCATGCATCAACTGCGGATTGCCGAGACTGAAAAATATGCCCATGTCACCTTCTTCTTCAATGGGGGCAGGGAGGAGCCATATCCGTATGAGGATCGGCTGCTGATATGTTCACCAGATGTGGAGACCTACGATCTACAGCCAGAGATGAGCGCCTACGAGGTGACAGCCCGCCTGGTGGATGAGATTCATGGTGGAGCATATGATGTCATTATCTGTAACTTTGCCAACTCCGACATGGTTGGCCATACTGGCAATATGGATGCTGCGGTTGAGGCTATCGAAACTCTGGACCACTGCCTGAGCAAGGTGGTTGATGCAATTCGTGAGGTGAACGGGGATATGTTGCTGACTGCAGACCACGGCAACAGTGAGACCATGTGTGACCATGAGACCGGTCAGCCACACACCGCACACACCATGAACCCGGTGCCGCTGATCTACTTGGGAAACAGCATGAAGAGTGCGGAGCTATCCTCAGGCTCTCTATCTGATATTGCCCCAACCCTGCTCCATCTCATGGGGCTTAAGATCCCTACAGAGATGACTGGTCAGAGCCTGTTAAGCTAGCTGATCAAGGGGAGAGGCCTTAGTCTTTTGGGGAGTGGATGGATGCGCCACTCTCTGCGCCTCCATCCATCAACTCGATCTCCTCATCAAGCAGTTTTTCGCCCTCTTCATCCAGCGTTTCGTAACGTTCAGAGATTGGGGGCTCATAGTGGTCCATGCGGACATTGTTCGCCTCTTTTCTAGTCTTCCTGCGCGCCCGCTCTGCGCGTTCACGCTCTTCTTCGCTCTCCTCATCGGCCTCAATTCGATCCAGCTCAGCCTCCATCTCACTCTCTGTAGGGCCATCAGCAACTGTTGGCTGTGATGGTGCTGCAGAGCTGCCAGTTTTTGCTTTGCCCCCCCCTCCGGAAGGAGATGATGGTTCGTCTGGAGGGGTGTCGGTGGCCGAGTCATCATCGTCCTTCGGCATGAAGAATCTGGAAAACACTATTCCAGCCTCAAACAGAATCCACATGGGGATTGCCAGCAGGGTCTGGGAGATCATGTCGGGAGGGGTTAGCAGCATACCGAGGACAAACGCGCCAACGATAACATATGGCCGTTTTTCGCGAAGTTTCTCCGGGGTGGTGGTGCCCATCCAGACCAACAGGATGGTGGCAATGGGAACCTCGAAGGCGACCCCAAAGGCAAAAAAGAGCTTGAGTACGAAGTCCAGATAGTCCTTCATGTCCGGCATCACCTCAACCCCTTCCGGTGCGGTGGTGGTGAGAAATGCGAAGATCAGTGGGAATACCACATAGTATGCAAATGCCATCCCAGCATAGAAGAGCACAGTGCTGGAGGCGGCAAGAGGCATAACCATTTTGCGCTCATGTTTATATAATCCTGGGGCCACAAATCCCCAGACCTGATAGAGGATATACGGTATGACCAGGTAGAAAGCGAGTATCAGAGTAAGTTTGAAAGGGGTAAGGAAGGGGGAGATGACGCCGGTGGCAATCATGCTCTGCCCCTCTGGCAGCAGCTCCATCAAGGGGCTGGCAACGTAGTGGTAGATGTCGTTGGCAAAAGCAAATAGACCAAGAAAGACTACCAGAATTACCATTACAACACGTAGCAGCCGGTCACGCAGCTCAATCAGGTGGCTGACAAAGGTCTGTTCTACGGCAATCTCAGCGGAGCGTTCTTTGCTCATGAATGGTGCTCGTCATCACTGCTATAGCGCTCAGAGGGTTTTTCGGTGGAGAGGTCCGTTGTCTCCATGGGGGGTGATGACTCCTCAGCCTCTTGAGCCACCTCATTGGTTGCCGTCACCATCTCTTCGGTGGCATCACGGACCTCCTTCATGTCTGCTTGAGTCTCCTCGATGATATCGTGCAGCCCCTCGACAGATGCATGTTTTTTCATCATCTTCTTCATCTCTTCTGCCTTGAGCTCACGATCAATATCTGACTTGACGGAGCTGATGAAGCGGGAGATCTTTCCAAACCATTTTCCTGCAGTACGGGCAAGCGCAGGCATCCGCTCGGGACCTACCACGAGCAGGGCAACTACGGCGATAATGGCCAGTTCCCAGAATCCAATGTCAAACATAAATGGAGATCAGTTAAAGAGGGTAGATACCCTTTTATTGGAGAGGATGGCAGGGCGGAATGAGCATCAACCCTACTATCCAGCAGTCAGGCCTTCTCTTTCTCCTCGACTTTCTGGCCCTCGATCACATCTTCCTCAGCCTGGTTTAGCTGAGCTGGCTCTTCAGTACTTTTCTCATTGTCACCTTCATTCTTGACAGCACTCTTGAAGCTCTTTATGGCTCCACCCAGATCACCGCCAACATTCTTCAGCTTTTTTGTGCCGAAAATGAGGATTACCAGCACCAGTACAATTAGTAACTGCCAAATTCCTATGCCTCCAACGCCCATCGTTACTACTCCTTTATCGCAAATTGAAATATATCCGCCAGATTATCTCGGGATTATAATGTTTTTAGCCAAATCCGGGGAGATTTTTACCTCCCAGCAGGTGGATGTGAAGATGGAAGATTATCTGCCCGCCATCCGCTCCAGTATTGATGATAGTACGGAACCCTCCATCCAGCCCCTGTGTGCTGGCCAGCTCTGGCAGTAGACGTACCATTCTTGCGGTCAGCGCATCATCCTCCGGCGACAGCGTCGTCAGACTATCGGTATGTTTTTTCGGGATCATCAGCAGATGTACCTCGGCCTTGGGGTAGATATCCTTGAACACCAGGATCTCATCATCCTCATAGACAACATCAGCGGGGATCTCCCCACCAACCATTTTGCAGAACAGGCAATCACTGCTCATCTTTTAAGCCCCTTTGGTTGCTCTATTGTGAGACCAGGTAGTTGGACTTCATCTCTCTTGGCGTGATGCCTTTTCCTGGTGACCCGGGAGCCCGAATCGACGTTCCAATTCAGAGAGGATCTCATCGGGCTGGATATCCTGGTGGGCTAGCAGCACCATGCAGTGGAACCAGAGGTCTGTCATCTCGTAGATGATCTGGGCCCTGTCACCATCCTTTGCCGCCATCACCGTTTCGGTAGACTCTTCCCCGATCTTTTTCAGAATACCATCAAGCCCCTTGTGGTAGAGGCTGGCAACGTATGATTCCTCCGGATCTGCCTGCTTTCTCTCCTCCAGAACGGAGGCTAGCTCCCTGAGAACATTACTCATCGATCCTCTCCACCAATATGTTGATCAAGTAGCGCCTTGAGTCGGCGCAGTCCGCTGGAGCGATTATCCGTGGGCTGCTGGATGATCTCCTCTGCGGTTATGCCCTGATGGTCGTAAAAGGAGGCGTTGGCCTCATCATTGACAGTCAGTGCCGAGCCATCTAGGGCGACACCGACAAAAAGTCCACGGCTACGGGACCAGGAGTAGATCTCTGACTTCAGAGTTGGGTCTGTTGCAATCTTTGTCTCCCGGCCAACGGGTCCGGCAGAGATTGATGCATCCACCCCCAATGTCAGTTTGCCATCCAGCATGCTCTCAATGGTGTTGGGGCGCTTGAAGGAGAGGATGACGTCACTGGACTGGGCGCCGATCTGATAGCCATAGCTGGCACCACTCATGGAGACAAAAACCGGGTTATTCCACCGTCCATCCTTGCGAAACAGCATAACCCCGTTGCCGTGGCTGACCCCAACCCCAAACCCAACACTGAGCATGCCGGGCAGAATGACAACCCCATCTCCCTTGCGTAGCAGAGAGGTAGGGATGCTCTCTTCGGACTGATCACTCAGAACATCCTCCAGCACCTGTACCGCAGACCAGATTGTTGCAGTTTCCTTACCCCCCGCGTAGCTTGGCAGTGCAGCCATTAGTAGTACTGTTGTCAGAATCAGGGTGATGGTCTGTTGAATCAGTTTCATGATTTATAGATCTCCTCGGGATTCTTCAGTACTGGCGCAACTGTTTTCCACTCTCCGTCAGTGAGTTCTCGATAGAAGCAGCTGTGGCGTCCTGTATGACAGGCGATACCGCCCCGCTGTTCAACAGTCATTAAAATTACATCCTCATCACAGTCAAGCTGGATGGAGCGTACAATTTGCTGGTTGCCAGACTCCTCACCCTTGCGCCAGAGTTTTTTCCTGGAGCGTGACCAGTATACGGCGTGGCCACTCTCTGCAGTAAGCTTAAGAGCTTCATGGTTCATCCAGGCGAACATGAGGATTTTGCCACTATCAATTTCCTGGGTGATTACCGGAACCAGCCCATCATCACCCCAACGAATCTCCTCAAGCCAGCTCACAATCGCACCTCGATACCCTGTTCAGCCATAAATGCCTTGGCCTCACCCACAGTATATTCCCCAAAATGGAAGATGCTGGCTGCAAGTACAGCATCTGCGCCACCCTTGGTAACGCCATCAGCAAGGTGCTGCAGGTTGCCCACACCACCTGAGGCGATAACAGGGACAGACACTGCCTGACTGATTGCATGGTTGAGCTCCAGATTGAACCCCCGTTTGGTGCCGTCCCGATCCATGCTGGTCAGCAGGATCTCACCCGCACCGTAGTCGACCATCTTTACGGACCACTCAATCGCGTCAATTCCAGTTGGTTTTCTCCCGCCGTGGGTGAATATCTCCCAGCGTAGTGGCTCACCATCGACAGACACCTGCTTGGCATCAATTGCAACCACAATGCACTGTGAACCAAAACGTTCGGAGGCCTCACGGACAAACTCCGGATTGAATACTGCTGCAGTATTAATGGCCACTTTGTCGGCACCGGCATTGAGCATGCGCCGCACATCGGCCACCTCGCGGATTCCCCCGCCGACAGTGAGCGGAATAAAAACCTCGCTGGCGACCTGTTCCACCACATGGACTATGGTCTCACGATCTTCATGGCTGGCTGTAATATCCAGAAAAGTCAGTTCGTCTGCCCCCTCGCGGTCATAGCGACGAGCCACCTCGACAGGATCTCCAGCATCGCGGATATCGATAAACTGAACACCCTTGACTACACGCCCCTGGTCAACATCAAGGCAGGGGATGATACGTTTAGCCAGACTCATTGGGATAGCTCCTGTTTGTGAGGTTCGCTACTCGGCATCAGCGTAACTCTGGGCCCTACCGAAATCGAGAGTCCCCTCATAGATTGCACGACCGGTAATGGCTGCTGTGATCCCGCTATCGGATACCTTACAGAGAGAATCAATATCATCCATGTTGGTTATACCTCCAGAGGCGATGATGGGGATATCCACGGCCTCCGCCAGTTTGCGGGTTGCCTCCACGTTGACACCCTGCATCATCCCGTCACGGCTGATATCCGTGTATACGATAGAGACCACACCATCCTGCTCGAATGATTTTGCAACATCTGTTACATCATGTTCAGAAACTTCAGCCCATCCATTTATCGCCACCTTGCCATCCTTTGCATCCAGCCCAACAATCACATGGCCTGGAAATTCTCTGCAGAGTTCCGAGATAAATGTGGGGTCGGTGATCGCCTTGGTGCCGATAATTATGTATTGAACACCGGCATTCAGGTAGGTTTCAACTGTCTCTCGAGTACGAATCCCACCACCAATCTGAATCGGAAGATCTGGATAGGCGGCGGCAATATCATGTACCACATGGGCATTTCTGGGTTCGCCATCAAAGGCACCGTTAAGATCCACCAAGTGAAGTCGGCGCGCACCCTGCTCTACCCAGCGCGTAGCCATGGAGACGGGATCATCAGAGAAGATGGTCTCATCCTCCATCATCCCTTGGCGGAGACGAACACACTTCCCGTCTTTAAGATCGATAGCTGGAATAATCAACATATTACCTGACTCCTTCTGACTATTATGACCCATTCCATTGGGTAAAATTCTTGAGCAGTTGCAGCCCTAGATGTTGGCTCTTCTCTGGGTGAAACTGGGTGGCAAACAGGTTGTCATGCTGTAGCGCAGAGGTGAAGCCAAAGCCATATCTGGTAGTGCCAGCAATATCCTCTTCACTCTCGGGGGCGGCATAGTAACTGTGTACAAAATAGAACCTGCTCTTGTCAGGAACTCCGTGCCATAGCGGATGCTCCACTCTTTGCATTACCTCGTTCCAGCCCATATGGGGTATTTTCAGCCGCTCTTCCGGGTTCTGCTCTGGATCATGAAGGGGGACAGGAAATTGTCTGACATCCCCCTTGAGGATGCCGAGACCAGTAGTTCCGTCATTTTCCTCACTGCGCTCCAGCAGTAGCTGCATTCCAAGGCAGATACCGAGAAAGGGGCGGTCTTTGGCAGCATCACGAACCACCTGAGAGAGTTCTCTCTTCTCCAGTTCATCCATGCAGTCTCGCATGGCGCCAACCCCGGGAAAGACGATCCGATCTGCAGATCGGATCGTCTCTGTGGAGTCGGTAACCACCACGTTGGTATCTGGCGCCACATGCTCCAGAGCCTTGGAGACCGAGCGCAGATTGCCCATGCCATAATCAATCACAGCCAGAGTGGACATTAAAGTGAGCCTTTCGTAGAGGGAAGTTGCCCTTTCATCCGCTCGTCACTCTCCACAGCCATCCGTACTGCACGCCCGAATGCCTTGAAAATAGTCTCCGCAATATGGTGGCTGTTTCTCCCACGGATTGCATCGATATGGAGGGTCGCACCGGCGTGGTTGGCAAATCCCTGGAAGAACTCAAAGAAGAGCTCGGTATCGAAGTTGCCGATAACAGCGCTGGGAAAGGTTGCATTGAACTCAATCCCGGGGCGACCGGAAAAATCAATTACTACACGCGAGAGTGCCTCATCCAGGGGAACATAGGCGTGACCATAGCGGCGGATTCCTTTTTTGTCACCGAGGGCATTGGCCACAGCCTGGCCCATGGTGATGCCGATATCCTCAACCGTGTGGTGTCCATCAATATGGAGATCACCTTTTGCCACGATCTCAATATTTATCAATCCATGGCGGGAGATCTGCTCAAGCATATGCTCCAGAAACGGGACATCGGTATTGAGTTTGGAGGAGCCATCCCCATCAAGATTGACAGTCACCTGGATTTGGGTCTCCAGGGTGTTGCGCTCAACAGTAGCAATACGGTTAGTCATATGTGGTCCAGTTCTTCTCGATATTGGTAATCAAAGTAATAGAATAACCTGTTATTGTCGCGGTTTGAACTGTTGAGACGAGTGGTATATGAAAATTGATTAAGATCAATGATCTATTTTAGTTGTTACTATAATATCATACGGCTTCTTTCCTCCTCATAACAGCGAAAAATCAAGGGCTTGAAAATGGCAACAAAAACTACAACCTCTGTGCTCTGCCCTCAGTGTGAACTGAATGATGTGTGTCAGCAGTATGGGGTTGTCGATACAGCCGATTCCGAGGTTCTGGGCGAGGTAACTCCGCAGCAGAGCGTTAACAAGGGTGATGTAGTGTGCCGGGCTGGAGACCGTTTTGACTACCTCTATGCGGTACATGCGGGCGCATTCAAGAGCCTAGTTACTCTGCCGGGAGGCGAGGAACGGGTTACAGGATTCTATTTTGCCGGGGAGATTATCGGTTCTGAGGGGATGAGTACGGGGAAATATGGACGTACCGTGGTTGCCCTGCAGGATGGTCAGTTATGTTATCTGCCAGAGGTGTCATTCTCTCCTGAAGACGCCTCCCGCAAGATGATTCGTCAGGGTCTACTGGTTGCCATGAGCCACCAGGTGAAGAATGAGCAGTGGACAGGGCTGATGGCTGCGCACCGGGCCGAGCAGCGTGTTGCAATCTTTCTTTACATGGTCTCCAAGCGGCTCGAGTTTCATGGTTTTCCCTCAACCGAGTTCAGGTTGCCGATGTCCCGAGAGGATATTGCTGGCTATCTGGGGCTAGCAGTAGAGACGGTCAGCCGCTCTTTCCAGAAACTGAAAGGGGCAGGCATGATCCAGGTGAGTGGAAGAAATGTTGTACTGGAGAATCGAGACGCACTGCAGGATTTTGTCTGACAGACTGTTATGAGCGCAACAGGAAAGTTACCGGTCCGTCATTGACCAGAGAGACCTGCATGTCGGCCCCAAACCGGCCCTGTTCCACGGTTGGGTGGTGCTCTCTGGCAGCAGCTGTTAGTTGGTGAAAAATTCTCTCCCCAAGTTCCGGTAGGGCTGCGGTGGAGAAGCCGGGGCGTAACCCCTTTTTGGTGTCTGCTGCCAGGGTGAACTGAGGAACTAGCAGCAGGCCACCATCTGCCTGTTGTAGGGAGTGGTTCATCTTTCCATCCCCATCTGGGAATATTCGATAACCCAGAATTTTTTTCAGCAACCGATTCAGTTCCAGCTCACCATCATTCGGCTCTATCCCAACCAGTACAAGCAGGCCAGATCCGATTCTGCCGATACACTTGCCATCTACCGTAACGGCGGCGGTGGAGACTCGCTGGAGCAGGGCAATCATCTCATGAATGGCATCATTAGCTTTTCAGGTTCGGTGAATTGGTTGATATCGTAGGCCATGCGCCCCATATTCTGGTTCATTGTAGCCATTGATCCATTCATCTGATTGATATCGGTGCTCATTCCTATAATTGCACCAGACATCTCCCCAATATTATCTGACATTCCGTTGATGCGTTCTGACATGCTGCCAATATTCTGATTTAGCTGGTGCATATCCTGACTCATATTATTCATATTTCCAGACATTGACTGCATACCGATTCGAACCTGTTTGAAATCTTTGGACATTCCCGCCTGCCCCTGTTCCATGCTGTTTGCCATGGTGGACATACGGCCACGCATGTCACGCATATCTTTGGCCATACTGGTGACATCGGCACCCATTTGAATCACTGCATTTGTCATCTGATGCATGTTAAGACCCATGCTTAACATAAAGAGGACCATACCAACACCAGCTATTGCAGCCACAAAAAGCAGTCGTGGATTTGTCGCAGCTGTTTCAGTTACTGTCTGTGGATTGTGATTTTGAATGGTTTCTGTCATTGATCTCCCCCGGTATCAATAATTAGCACTGTTCCCATGGCAGCCCACGGAACCTCCATCCACCCACGCTGCTGCGATGGTGATTTTCATCCAGTTCTCCCTCAAACCCCTCATCAATATTGAAGATCTGGCTGAAACCTGCCTCAATCAGTCTCTTGCCCGCCTCCAGAGAGCGTTTGCCGCTACGGCAGATGAGGATGATGGGAACTCCTGATGGATCGTTGTTGCCATGGACCCCCCCCAACAGCAACTTGCGTATATCGGTGGCGAAATTCTGGTTTATGGCCCACTCCGGTTCATCAATCCAGGGGATATGTACAGCACCACTGGGGTGTCCCACAAAGAGAAACTCCATGCTCGAACGTACGTCAATCAGTAGGGCGCGTGGGTCATCTTCCACCATCCGCCAAGCCTTGACAGGAGAGAGAGAGGTGATTTCACTGTTGTTATTGTCCATATTGCTGGATACCGTATAGAGAATCTAATGTAGAGTATACGATATTTGAGTATTGCTAGAGAGTGAAAAATAGTGAGTAGAAAAGTTGCCACTCAGCCCCCCAAGTCACTGTTAAGACAGGCGGGAAGGGCGATTGCAGACTATGACATGATTCGTGATGGAGATCGGATTGCGGTAGGGTTATCGGGGGGCAAGGATTCACTCTCTCTGCTCCATATTCTGCTGCATCTGCAGCGTCATGCACCTATCCGGTTTGATATTGCGGCATTGACGGTTGATCCTGAGATGGAGAGTTTTCACCCTGAGGTGCTGCGTCCCTATCTACAATCCCTCGGGGTGGAGTGGTTTCTTGTTTCCCAGCCAATTGCGGAGCAGGCTGAGAACCATATGAAGGGGGACTCCTTCTGCTCTTGGTGCGCGCGGATGAAACGGGGTGTGATCTATACCACCATGCGCAGGGAGGGGTATAACATTCTGGCGCTGGCACAACATCTGGACGACCTGGCTGAGAGTTTTCTGATGTCAGCTTTTCATGAGGGGCGACTTAACACCATGAAGGCGAACTACACAACGAAAGCGGGTGATTTGAGGGTGATTCGCCCCCTAGTCTACGCAAGAGAGCGACAACTAATGGATTTTGCCGTGGAGGCAGAGCTGCCGATTGTAGAGGAGAACTGCCCCGCCTGCTACGCCAAACCAACCCAGCGAGCACACATGAAACAACTGCTGGCACAAGAGGAGGAGAGCAACCCGCAGTTGATGAAGACCCTGCTCTCCACAATGCGTCCCCTGATCAGCAGGGATCGTGCCTAGCATCAATGTTTATACAAGTTCTGACTCTCTCTAAATAGCAGGCGTCTGTGGTCACGGATGACCACAGTCGAGCGACACAGGGGTGTGCTTGAGCGACCTGCTATTTAGAGAGAGTCAGAACTTGTATAACAACTGGTAGAGCAGCTATTTTTTCCAGAATGCTGGTGAAAACAGCACCAGAATACTGAATATCTCCAGTCGTCCAACAAGCATGGCGAAGCTGAGGATCCCCTTGGCGACCCCATTGATACCACTATAGTTTGCACTCACATCACCCAGCCCAGGGCCAAGGTTGTTCATGCAGGCAGCCAGCGCAGAAAAGGCGGTAATCTGATCTAGACCGGTAGCCATTAGTAGCAGCAGCATTATGCTGAAGCTGGCAACATAGAGTGAAAAGAAGCCCCAGACCGCAGAGATTACCCGTTCTGGGAGTGGTTTGTCTCCGATCTTGACCGAGATTTGGGCATTGGGGTGGATCAGCCGGGCAATCTCGCGCATCCCTTGGCGGAACAGCATCAGAAAACGGATCACCTTCATCCCGCCGCCGGTAGATCCTGCGCAGCCGCCGATAAAGCTGGTGAAGAGCAGCAGGAGAGGCAGAAAGCTGGGCCAGCTTGAATACTGGGTGGTGGTAAATCCTGTGGTGGTTCCAATCGATACCGCCTGGAAGACTCCGTGCTGAATGGCCTCTCCAGCACTCTCAAAGATCCCCGAGAGGATCAGGAACAGGGTGGTGATCACTGCGACCGAGAGGAGCACACCAATATAGGTGCGAAATTCGGAATCCTGGAAATATGGCCGCAGACTGAAACGGCTGAGGGCAACAAAGTGGATGGAGAAGTTGATTCCGGAGAGCAACATGAAGACCACGGCAATCGATTCAATTAACCTGCTGTCAAACCAGCCGATACTTGCGTCGTGGGTGGAGAAGCCACCAATCGCAACGGTGGAGAAGCTGTGGGAGATGGCGTCAAAAGGGGTCATCCCTGCCGCCCAGTAAGCCATGCCACAGGCGATGGTCAGTCCCAGATAGATATACCAGAGTGCCTTCGCGGTCTCGGTGATGCGAGGGGTGAGTTTGTTATCCTTGATCGGTCCCGGGGTCTCGGCGCGGTAGAGTTGCATTCCGCCAATGCCCAGCATGGGGAGAATGGCAACTGCCAGTACAATAATTCCCATCCCGCCAAACCACTGGAGTTGCTGGCGGTAGTAGAGAATGGAGGCTGGTAGCTGATCAATTCCGGTGATGACTGTTGCCCCGGTGGTGGTAAGTCCGGAGAGTGACTCAAACAGCGCATCCATAATGCTCATATGGGGTGTGGTCCCCAGAGCAAAGGGGAGGGCGCCAGAGACCCCCAACACGGCCCAGAATAGTACAACCACCAGGAATCCATCACGGATACGGAGCTCCCTCTTGATGCCGCGGACCGGGTTCCAGATCATGAAACCACTGATTACGGTAATTGAGAAGGCCAGCAGAAATGGGAAAAATGCCCCATCCTGGTAGATAATGGAGACCACCATGGGAGGCACCATGGTGGCGCTGAAGATCATCAGCAGAAGCCCGAGAATTCGTTGGATGACCTTAGGTTGCATGGTGTTGGCTATCCTCTGCGGTGGCTAGAAAATAGAGAGACGTGAGGACTGGAACAGCTTCTCGACATCATGGATTCTACTCTTGTCGATCAGAAAGAGGATGACGTGGTCCTCCGGCTGGATGACGGTATCATGATGTGCGATCAACACCTCCTCACCCCTGACGATGGCACCGATGGAGGCTCCACGTGGGAGCTTGATCTTTTCAATGGGTCGTCCTACAACCTTGGAGTGATCATGAGCAATGGCCTCGATCGCCTCGGCAGCGCCGCGGCGCAGGGAGTGGGCGACAACAACATTTCCCTGCCTTACTCGTGCCAGCAGGGAGCTGATAGTGACCTGTTGTGGTGAGATGGCGATGTCGATGATGTCGCTCTCCACCAGGTTCGCGTAGGCGGGACGGTTGATCAGGGTCATCACTTTATGGGCGCCGAGACGTTTTGCCAACATGGAGGAGAGAATATTGGCCTCATCGTCACTGGTTACGGCAATGAAGACGTCAACATCCTCAATACTCTCCTCCAGCAATAGCTCCTTGTCTGCTGCATCTCCAAGCAGAACAATGGTGCTGTTAAGCTCTTCGGAGAGCAGTTTGGCTCGCTTGCTATTGTGTTCGATGACCTTGATATCATGCTCATTCTCGATCGCATGGGCCAGCCCTGTTCCAATATTACCCCCACCAGCAATCATGATTCTGCGATATGGACGGCCCAGTCTGCGTAGCTCACTCATCACTGGGATGATATGTTCACGTGCAGCGATAAAGTGGACCTCATCATCAACCTCGATAATGGTCTTCTTCTTGGGAAGGATAGGACGACCCTTGCGAAAAATTGCAACAAAACGCATGTCTATGTCAGGCATGTGTTCACGCACCGTCTCCAATTCGTGGCCAACTAGAGGTCCGCCATAGTAGGCACGCACGGTGACTAGCTGGACCTTGCCATCAGCAAAATCCAGTACCTGCAGTGATCCGGGAAGATCGATTAGCCTGTGAATGTAGTCTGTTACCACCTCTTCAGGACTAATGAGCATATCAACCGGAGCACCATCGTGCTGAAACAGCTCTGGGCGCTCTAGGTACTCTGGGGCCTGTACCCGGGCAATTTTGTTGGGGGTGTTGAAGAGGGTAGCGGCAACCTGGCAGGCGACAATATTCACCTCGTCACAGTCGGTTACAGCAAGCATCATCTCGGCGTTTTCGGCCCCGGCCTGAGTCAGAATCTTGGGGTGTGAGGCGTGCCCGGCAACTGTACGGATGTCGAGGCGATCTTGCAGGGCATGCAGACACTCAACATCGGAATCAACAATTGTGACATCGTTTGATTCACCAGCAAGATTTTCGGCAACTGATGCCCCGACCTGACCTGCACCTAGGATAATTATATTCATAGTGTGTTATTCACGGTAATTTCTTGGGGTCAATCCCCAGAGACTTCATCTTGCGATAGAGGTTGGTGCGCTCCACACCAGCACGTTCCGCCGTCTGGGTGACATTTCCACTGGTCTCAACCAGGTGGTGGAGAAGATAGTCATGTTCAAAACGTTCACGAGCCGCCTTCAGCGGCAGACTGAACTCGCTTCTATCTGGAAGCGCTGCTGTAGTATGGTTATTGTTGACCGTTATAGAGAGCATGGGTGCAACTTCCTCCGAACCTATCTCGCCCTCATTTCCCATGATAAGTAGTCGCTGTATCAGAGTCTTCAACTCGAGCACATTTCCGGGCCAGCGGTATTGGCGCAGCAGGTTGAGTGCAGCCATCGAGAAGCTGCGATAGGGAAGCCCCTGTTGGCGGTTGAAATAGTCTACATAGTAGTTGATAAGGTCCAGAATATCCTCCGGGCGCTCCCGCAGAGGTGGAATCTGGAGCGGCACCCCGTTGAGATGGAAATAGAGGTCTTCCCGAAAGAGGCCACTGGCAACCTCATCAGCAAGATTTTTCTGGGTGGAGGCGATAATTCGGAAGTTGGGGCGGATGGGGTCTGTGCCGCCCACACGCAGGAAACTGCCCGCCTCCAGCGCTCCCATAAGGCGAGTCTGGATGCTCGGAGCCATATCCCCAATCTCCTCCATAAAGAGGGTGCCGTTGTTGGCCTGCTCCAGTCGCCCATAGTGAATCTGCCTACCAGACTCGCTACCGAAAAGCTCGATATCGGTATTCTCTGCGGCAACTGCCCCCATGGGGACCACAATGAATGGCCCCCCTCTGTTGGGCCCATATTGATGGATAAAACGGGCAAATAGCTTTTTCCCCGATCCTGACTCACCATTGATCAGCACTGGCATTCTGTGCTGGGCGATACGCTCTGCACTACTTCTGACCTGTTGCAGCAATTCACTCTTGCCAGTCGGTTCAGAGATCGAGGAGGGGGATCTCTTCTGCAGTGAGATATTTTCCTGCCTCAGTCGCGATGCCTTGAGCGCATTGTTTATGGTCAACAGCAGTTTCGCCAGCGACAGGGGCTTCTCCAGGAAGTCGTAGGCCCCAAGACGGGTAGCCTCAACTGCTGTCTCTACCGTGCCATGCCCAGACATCATGATTATGGGCAGGGTCTCGGCATCCTCGTCAGAGGCCCACTCCTTGAGCAGGGTGATGCCATCAATATCAGGCATCCAGATATCGAGAAGAATCAGGTCGGGGCGCCGATTTTGGTGTGCGGTCCGCGCAGAGGTGCCATCTTCCGCGGTATCGATCTCAAATCCCTCATCCTCCAAGATATCCTGAACAGTATTCCGTATCTCTGGTTCGTCATCCACGATGAGAATATATGGCTTCATCCCTGCGCCTCATGTTGGTTTGGCAGGGTCAACTCAAAACAGCTCCCCTGGCCGGAACTGGTGAGACTGATCTCTCCGTTGTGTTCATCAATCATCCGTTTCACAATGGCCAATCCTAATCCGGTCCCCTTCGGTTTTGTGGTGGCATAGGGTTCAAAAATCTGTGCTTTCAATTCACTGTCAATCCCCAGACCATTATCGCAGATTTTGATTTGCAGAGTATTTTCAACAGCTTTTGCGGTAATTGTGACATCAGCAACGTCGCTCTCGCCACAGGATTCCAGCCCATTCTTGATCAGGTTGTTGAGGATCTGACGCAGACGGTCCACATCACCCTCAAGATTGGGGAGCGGCCCCTCGATCTGGAGCTTAATATGATCTGGATGTTGTGCTTGGTAGAGCTCGGCAACCTCCTCAAGTATGGTGGCAGGGGTAAATGTGGTGATCTGCAGTTTGGGGGCTCGTGCATAGTCGGAGAAGGCCTGTACCATCCTTTTCATGGTGTCGACTTGTTGTACAATTGTATTGGTGGCGCGGTCCAGCACGGCTCCCTCATCTTCACTCATTTTTGGCAGATAGCGGTGGCGCAAGCGGTCGGCAGAGAGTTGGATCGGGGTTAGTGGATTCTTGATCTCGTGGGCAAGTCTTCTTGCAACCTCACTCCAGGCGGCATTTTTTTGTGCAGATATCAATTCAGTCACATCATCAAACACCACCACAAACCCCTTAAGCTGCCCCTTTTCAATCAGACAGCTACCACGACAGAAGAGGTGTCTTATTCCATGGGATGTGGTGATGGTAAGTGATTCGCTCCACTCCCTCTTGCTAGATTGGATATGGCTCTGTAGGCTGTTTGCCAGTGGCATTATATGGGGATGGTGTTGGGCGATAACCCCAAGCGGGATCCCTGGTGTCGGGGTGATCTTGCTATCGAGAATAGTGCAGGCTGCCGTATTTATACGCTCCAGTCGACGCTGTGAGTCGAGCACAATTACTCCTGAGGAGAGGTGGGAGAGGATCCCCTCGAGGCGTGTATTCTGATGCTCAATCAGCTGCTGGCTCTGTTGCAGGTTTTTGTGGGTGTGGTCGAGGTTCAATATCATGTCGTTGAATGATTGCACCAGAAACCCAAGATCATCATTTGAGATATGGGGGATTGGCTGGTTGTAGATTCCCGCTGCAACAGATCTTGTCCCTTTTGCTAGCTCATGGATTGGGTCGGTGAGCCTACGGGTGGAGTAGAAGGCAAACCAGAGTGCACTAAGCAAAGATAACAGCAGTAGCAGGACAAAGGCGATGTTGTGTACGGTACCGCGCTGGCTCTCCAGATAGAGCCGTTTCTTGTTGCGCATGACGGCATCACTGATCTTCTCCTTCCCCGTCTGCAGCTGTTTGGGGATGGTGTAGTAGGTTGAGAGGATGCGGCGCTCTCCCCTCTCGGAGTAGTAGTTATGGATCGGGATTGCGATATGGAGGATCTGGTCCAGATCCTCGTGCCCCTCAACCTTGTGGTACTCCAGCCCCTGTTGGATCTGGTTAACAACCAGCGTGCCCAGTGGTTTCGGGATTAGCCCCGGTTCGGAGAGCATGCTGCTGATGCCGATCTGGCTTCCTGAAAAGTCATAGAGCGCAAACTCTACAGCACCATTCTCCTCCCTTGCCTCCTCAAGCAGTAGGTCGACCATGTTGTGTGGTGCGCTGGATAGGGTGCTTTCTAGTTTGTAAAGATTGTCAATAATCCGCTTTTTTTTCTCATTAAGCGCAGTCTTATAGAGTGCTCTTGACCCCTCCAGGGCATATGCTATCTCCTCCTCACCGCGATCCTGTTGCTGCAGAATCTGGGTGGTAAACAGCGAGATTACAAGGATGGGAATAAGTGCCAGGGAGACAAAGATACCGACAAAGCGAAAGTGAAGCTGTGCCCCGGACTCACCGGCAAGAAACTTCCTTACCAGTCGGTATAGGTTTAGAGAGATGGTGGAGAAAAGTATTAGCAGGCCAACGGTACTGGTAAAGACAATATATGGAAACAGGGCGCCAATGGTATCTGGGTCATGAATCGATACGGCCAGCAGGATGAAGGCGATAGCAGTTGACAGGGTACCCACAATGGCGGTGGCAATTGCAACCGTTCGCCGCATCAGTCCTGATGGCCGCTGCCTCATTGTTCGATCTTTATGGTGTGCCACCCACTGTCAAGCTTCCATTCTGGCCAGAGATAGGGGGTGTAGACGTAGGGACGGATGAGTCCCGGCAGCGCCTTGGAGTCGATAGAGGAGCGCATTTTCACCAGGTAGCTCTTGTCATCGGAGAGCAGTGATTTATCAATAATCATGGCATCATGCCGCACCATCATCTTGTTGAGCGCCTCCTCTATAGTGCCATAGGCGCCATGGCTATTGTTGTCGAGGCTGATGAGGTAGTAGCGGTTGGTAAATTCACGATAACTGAGGACAAAACTGTGCTCTCTCTGCTGGATAACCGGGTTTGTAGCCCAGAAAGGTGCGACCTCCTCCACTATATATTCGGCAACGAAGATGAGTGGGATGCCGTTCTTTAATGCATCGACAACACTCTTGCCCATGGTGTAGGAGAATTCTGCATTGACCATGTAGTGGTCGGTAGTTTCACGAATCTCCGGATGGGTCACAACGATCTCCGCATACGTGTCAGGGCTGGTGGTCCAGAGCAGAGTTATGGTCAGCAGCAGAGAGAGCAGAGATAGTTCAGAGCGCACGTTTACCCTCCTTCTTCGGAGGCTGAGCTCTGTTTAAGCAGATGGGCATAATAGAAGCCATCCATGCCGTGGTCACCGGGCAGAAGCTGCCTCCCTGCACCAGTTGCACGTCCCCACTCCATTTTAATCGGGATGATAGTGGCATTTGCATGGCGTGCCAGAAAAGATTGAATCTGCTCCTCATTCTCTTCGGGAAAAACTGAACAGGTGGCATAGAGTAGAGACCCCCCTTGTCGCAACATGCCCCAACAGGATTCAAGAATAGCACACTGTACCTTGACGAGCCCCCGGATATCCTCTTTTCGGCGCAACAACTTAATGTCCGGATTACGTCTAATAACTCCGGTGGCACTACATGGAGCATCTACCAGAATACGATCAAAATGGTTGCCATCCCACCACTGCTGCCCAGAGAGATCACCTTTGATGGCTGTTACGGTGAGCCCAAGACGCCCCATATTCTCCTCAAGCCGCTCCAGCCTGTCTCCCTTGTTGTCTACGGCAACCACCTCCCCGATACCTGGGGTCTCCTCCAAAATGTGTGCGGTCTTCCCCCCGGGAGCGGCACAGGCGTCTAGAACCCTCTCGTTGGGCTGCGCGCCCAGCAGGATTGCAGCCTGTTGTGGTGCGCAATCCTGTACGGAGCTCTCACCGGCCTCAAAATCGGGGAGCCGAGAGACAGGAACCCCCTTCGCCAGATTGATGGCAACGGCGCTATTCGGGTCGGCAGTTGCCTCAATACCGGCACCATCCAGTTTTTGCAGATAATCATCACGCGACACTCTCTGCTGGTTTATTCGCAACGTCATCGGGGGGCGCTGGTTGTTGTTAAGCAGGATCTGCTCCCACTCATCAGGCCACCCCTTGCGTATCTGTTCAATGATCCAGGAGGGGTGGTTATATTTGACTACAGGGGTATCACTACCGGCCTGCATGAGCTCCTCTTGCTCCCGCTGGAAGCGACGCAGTACTGCGTTGACTACTCCACGGGCCCACTCTTTTCTCATTATACGGGCCGCATTGACACTCTCCGAGATGACGGCATGGTGGGGAGTTCTCATAAAATGGAGCTGGTATATCCCCCCCAGTACCAGGGCGTGAAGATCACCATCCTTGCTCTTGAAGGGACGCTTCAACAGCTTTTTGGATATCGCCTGCAGCTGAAAAAAGTGGCGTAACACCCCGTAACTGATCTCCTGGGCCAGGGCACGGTCCGCGGGCTCAAGGGTATTAGTTGCCTGTGGAAGTGTGGTCGAAAGCGAGCGTTTCTGAGTCACCACCCCTGCGACCGCCTTTGCGGCGGCAGCTCGTGCACTCCACTGTCTGCTCATGATGAACTGAAGCGGAGCCCGCTCTCTCTCAACTGGGGGCGGGCATTGAGAAAGTCGGCGGTGGACATGGGTCGTTTGCCTGGCAGTTGCAGCTCCAGAATACGCAGTATCCCGTCTGCGGTGTTTATATCAATCCCCTCTGATGATACCTGAATACTCTCTCCTGGCAGCGCCTCGGGACTATGGTCGGCCCCCTCCAGCGTAGTGGCGCGCCAGATCCTGACGGTCTTGCCGCTCCATTGGGTCTGTGCCACTGGCCATGGATTGAAGGCATTGATCTGCTGTACGATCTGCTGTGCCCCCATATTCCACTTAATAGCCGCCTCGCTCTTGTTTAGTTTCTCGGCGTAGGTTGCATTGGCCTCCTGCTGTAGCTCCGTGGTCAGCTGGTTCTGCTCAATTCCATCAATGGTCTCCAGTAGCGCCTCGGCACCGAGTACTGCCAGGCGATCATGGAGTGTCTGGGCTGTATCTGTCGGCTCGATTGGGGTGTGGCGTTTTAATAGCATCGCCCCTGTATCCAGCCCCTCATCCATCTGCATGATGGTGACACCGGATTTACTGTCTCCAGCTAGAATGGCGCGCTGGATGGGGGCGGCACCACGCCAGCGCGGAAGCAGAGAGGCGTGGATATTGAGACAGCCAAAACGGGGAGCCTGCAGAATCTCGCGAGGCAGAATCAGGCCGTAGGCGACCACTACCATCAACTCAGGCCGCAGTGACTGTAGCTGCTCCTGCTCCCCGAGGTCACGCAGGGTAACGGGTTGGAATACCGGGATGCCGGCCTCGAGAGCATGCTCTTTTACCGGGCTTGCCTTCAGCTTTCTGCCACGCCCAGCGGGGCGGTCTGGTTGGGTATATACGGCCACGACCTCATGGTTGGATGCCAGCAGCGCATCGAGAGCAGCGACCGAAAACTCAGGTGTCCCCGCAAAGATTATGCGCATTACATGGTCTCCCGGCGCTGTTTTTCCATCTTTTTGCGAATACGCTGCTGCTTCAATCTGGAGAGGTGATCGACAAACAGCTTGCCATCCAGGTGTTCAAGCTCATGCTGGATGCAGACAGCGAGCACCCCGTCAGTCTTGAGCTCAAAGTGGTCACCGTCGCGGTTTAGCGCCTCCACAGTCACCTCCTCGGCGCGGGTCACATTCTCATAAATGCCGGGGACGGAGAGACACCCCTCCTCATGTGCCGCCTCACCGCTGGAGTCGGTGATTTTGGGGTTGATCAGACAGAGTGGCTGCCCCCTGTCCTCGGAGATATCAATCACCACAACACTGCGGGAGTCGTTGACCTGGGTAGAGGCGAGCCCAATTCCTGGTGCTGCATACATGGTCTCAAACATATCATCCACTAGCTGCCGGACTGCATCGGTAACTGATTCTACAGTCACACTCTTTTTGCGCAGACGGGGGTCTGGATGTTTTAGGATTTCCAACAGGGACATGGTTTTTCAGTCATAATGTTAAGGCAGTATGGTGCATATTATACGCACGATAAGTTATTCAGGGCCTAATCATGGGGAGATATTATGAACAGAGTTGATTCATGGTTGATGTTGAGCCATGCACCATCAGTGGGCCCCATCACCTTTCGCAAAGCACTGGACCATTTTGGCTCACCGCAGGCTGTTCTGGAGAGTACCCCATCCCTCTTGAGAAGATCGGGACTATTCAAGGGGCCTGCTCTCGATTTTCTGACACAAGCGGATGCTAAAAAAGAGCAGTCGATCGAGAAGGATCTGCGCTGGCTGGAGCAGGAGGATGCCCATATTCTGACCCTGGAGGATGAGGAGTATCCTCTTCTGCTCAGAGAGATTGCGGATCCCCCGCCACTACTGTTTGTGCGTGGCCACACAGATGTACTGCTGTTGCCGCAACTGGCCATGGTGGGCAGCCGCAATCCGGATACCATGGGTAGAGAGATGGCGCGCGACTTTGCCCGTAGGTTGGCTCAGTCTGGTCTCACCATCACCAGTGGTATGGCACTGGGTATAGATACCGAATCCCATCGCGGCGCTCTGCAGGGTGGCAAGACCATTGCGGTTACGGGAACCGGACTGGATCGCGTCTATCCCGCCAGAAACCGTGACCTTGCCCATGAGATTGCCAGAGAGGGGGCAATCGTCTCCGAGTTCGCCATCGGTACAGAGCCGCGACCTGAAAATTTCCCGCGCAGAAATCGTATTATCAGCGGCCTCTCCCTTGGGACCCTGGTGGTGCAGGCTGCTCGCAAGAGCGGATCACTTATTACTGCCAGAATGTCGATGGAGCAGGGGCGTGAGGTCTTTGCCATCCCCGGGTCGATCCATAATCCGTTGGCACGAGGCGGCCATCTGCTGATTCGCCAGGGGGCCAAATTGGTGGAGACCACGGAGGATATTGTAGAAGAGCTGGGAGGAATGTTGCATCTGTTGCGAGAGCGAATGACGGAGCAGCTTGCGACAGAGGGCGGAGTAGTAGATGGAGGGGTTTTTGGCCCAGAGACGGAGCAGGTTCTGGATGCTATAGGCTTTGAGTCGGTTCTGGTCGATCAGGTAGTGGAGATTTGTGGATTGACGACAGAGACAGTTTCCTCGATCATTATGCGCCTTGAAATTCAGGGAGTGGTTGCCTCTGCCCCCGGCGGGCGGGTAATGCGGCTACAAAAAAAGTGAAAACAGAATGCTCGACATATTAGTCTACCTTTTTGAAAACTACATCTATGAAGAGGCTGAGGAGGGATCCTCCCCGGCTCAGCTTCGTGATGAGTTGGTCCGTGCCGGCTTTAGTGAAAATGATATCGAGAGGGCCTTTAGCTGGCTTGAGGGGCTCTCCGGTCTGCAGGGAGAGTCTGCCAAGAGTGCTGCAGCAGTTGTGGGTCAGACCGGGAGAGAGATCTCCTTCCGTATCTACTCGGTTGCAGAGCAGGCTGTCATTGGTCGCGATGAGCAGGGGCTACTGCTCTATCTGGAGCAGATCGGGGTGCTGAATGCCGAGGCGCGTGAGGCGGTTATTGATCGGGTGATGGCGCTGGAGACCACTGCATTCGACAAGGAGCACCTGAAATGGGTGGTGCTGATGGTGCTCTTTAACCAGCCTGGTGCCGAATCTTCCTATGCCTGGATGGAAGATTTTGTATATGATGGCGCCCCTGACCTATTGAACTAGAATTTGTGAGCCACAATTTTGAGTAAAAACCTCGTTATCGTAGAGTCACCTGCGAAGGCAAAAACCATTGAGAAATTCCTCGGGGAGGGGTTTTCGGTGATGTCCAGCTATGGCCATATCCGTGACCTGGCTGGCAAGGGGATGGCGGTTGATATTGAGAACGGCTTTGAGCCCAACTACGAGGTTAGTGAGGACAAGAGCAAGGTAATCAATGAGCTGAGGCGTGCATCCAAAAAGGCCTCCATGGTCTGGCTCGCATCGGATGAGGACCGCGAAGGAGAGGCCATTGCTTGGCATCTGGAGGAGGTGCTCGGGCTCAACGAAGATAATAGCCAACGTATTGTATTTCATGAGATTACCAAACCAGCCATTCTTGCTGCAATAGAGAATCCACGGCAGATCAACCGTGATCTGGTAGATGGCCAGCAGGCGCGCAGAATCCTCGACCGACTGGTCGGATTTGAACTCTCCCCGGTGCTCTGGAAAAAGATCCAGACCGGCCTCTCCGCAGGTCGCGTACAGTCTGTTGCGGTCCGCATTGTTGTAGAGCGGGAGCGGGAGATTGAGTCCTTTACTCCAGTATCCTCCTTCCGGATCACCGCACAACTCTTAACCGACCAGGGTGCTACTGTAGAGGCGCGTCTTCCCAAAGATCGTGAGGGAATTGAGGCCGCCGAGGAGTTTCTCTCCAGGATAAAGGATGCCTCTTTCCAGATCAGCAAGATCGAGAAGAGGCCGGCAAAACGGTCACCACGAGCACCATTCACCACCTCAACCCTGCAGCAGGAGGCCTCCCAGCGCCTCGGCTTCTCGGTGCGTCAGACCATGATGGTGGCGCAGCGTCTCTATGAGGCTGGAAAGATTACCTATATGAGGACCGACTCAGTCAACCTCTCGGAGCTGGCTCATACTCAGGCAGAAGAGGTCATTCAGCAGGAGTTTGGTGCTGAGTATGTAGAGCAGCGTCAATACAAGACCAAGTCGGCGGGTGCGCAGGAGGCGCACGAGGCGATTCGCCCTACCGACCTGAGCAGACCGACAGTAAGCGGTGAGAAGAATCAACAGCGACTCTACGAGCTGATCTGGCAGCGCACCATCGCCTCACAGATGGCAGATGCAAGGCTGGAGCGGACTACCGCCACTATCGATGTCTCCTCGGTAGAGGAGTCCCTGGTTGCCAAGGGGGAGATTCTTATTTTTGACGGTTTCCTCAAGGTCTATCAGGAGCGAGGCAAGGAGGATGCCAAGAGACTGCCGGCAATTAGCGAAGGTCAATCTCTGCAGCTAGAGGTGATGCGCGCGCAGGAATCATTCAGTCGGCCACCGGCACGTTTTACTGAGGCGAGCCTGGTGAAGAAGCTGGAGGAGCTGGGTATCGGTCGTCCATCCACTTATGCACCCACTATCTCTACAATTCAGAATCGCGGTTACGTCAGCCGTGGTATACGGGATGGAGTAGAGCGTACGGTACGTATCCTTGCTCTACATGGCACAGAGATTGTTAATGAAGATCGAGTTGAGATGACTGGATCCGACAAGGGAAAGCTGATCCCTGAGGATATTGCAGGTGTTGTTGTCGATTTTTTGGTAAAGCATTTCTCAGAGGTTGTGGACTACAATTTTACCGCACGGGTTGAGGCTGAGTTCGATGAGATCGCCGCAGGAAAACTTGGGTGGCGTGAGATGCTGGCCGATTTCTACCAGCCATTCCATAAAGATATTGAGGAGTCTGCAGATGTATCCCGTGAGGAGGCATCACAGACCAGACATCTTGGCACAGATCCAAAAACCGGGCGCCCGGTAAGCGTAAAGATTGGTCGTTTTGGTACCTATGCCCAGATCGGCACCAAGGATGATGAGGAAAAACCACTGTTTGCCGGGTTGCGGCCCGATCAGCGCAAGGACAGCGTAACCCTGGAGGATGTGCTGCCACTGTTTGAGCTTCCGCGCCAGCTGGGAATCACCCAGGATGGTGAGTCGGTAATGGTAAATGCCGGCCGTTTTGGCCCCTATGCAGGGTTTGTTGATGAGGTTGTACGTGACTATCTGCAGGATAATGAGGTCAAGGGGATTGATCTGGTTGCCCAGAATGTCTCCATTGAGCCAGAGGATCCACACACTATTGAATTGGATCAGGTGCTTGGATTTATTGAGAAGAAGAAGGAAGGTGATGCAGAGAAAGAGATCCGCCTTTTTGAGGGGTCTCTCATTCAGGTGCTTGATGGCCGCTGGGGCCCATTTATCACCAATGGCTTCAAGAACGTCAAGCCACCAGCTGATCGTGAGCCAGAGAGCCTGACCCTGGAAGAGTGTGAGAAACTGTTGGATGCTAGCGAGAAAGAGCGCAAGCGTCTCTCCAAACAGTACCATGGCGGCGGTTTTACCCTGCTCAGAGAGCCGGCCTCTACGCCCAATGCAACGATCAAGGTCAAGGATGGCAAACTGGAGAAGGCGATGGAGATGGTTGAGGCGTTGGAGGCAATGGGTAAATCTATCAGACTGATCTCTGCCAACGGTGCAGCAGCCATCCGCATGGCAGAGAAGCGCAAGGCAACAGCGGCCAGCAAAAAGAAGGCAGCCCCCAAAAAGAAGAGTGCGGTGAAGAAAAAGGCAGTTAAGAAAAAAGCCGCAAAAAAGAAGAGCGCCAAGAAGAAAACTTAAACCACAACTCACGCAACCAACAGAGCAAATGCCACTCCTGTAATTAACACAGCAACCGTCACTCCCGCGCAGGCGGGAGCCCAGAAACAAGGATTAAAAAGATGCCAGAAAAATTTGTCGCCGTATTAATGGGGTCGGATTCAGACCTGCCAACCATGCAGGCCTGCCTCGATATTTTGAATAATCTGGAAGTTCCATTTGAGGTAAAAATCACCTCTGCACACCGAACACCAGCTATTACCCATGACTATGTAACGGATGCAGATCAGCGAGGCTGTGGTGCCTTTATTGCTGCCGCTGGCCTTGCCGCACATCTTGCTGGTGCGGTGGCTGCAGCAACCACCAAGCCAGTTATTGGTGTGCCCATGAATGGGGCGCTGGAGGGGATGGACTCGTTACTCTCAACAGTACAGATGCCGGGTGGTATTCCTGTTGCCACGGTAGCAATTGGCAAACACGGAGCGAAGAACTCGGCCTATCTTGCAGCACAGATTCTGGCAACTGCAGATGCAGCACTGGCGCAGCGTCTTAAGGATGAGCGTGCAGCCAATGCAGAGGCTGTTCAGGCAGCTGATGCAAAATTGCAGGAGCAGCTAAAGGGGTAATCCAACCCATTCACGGCTCAGAAGCCTCACCTTAGGGCGGGGCTTTGTTGTTTCTGGGGCATTACAGTGAAGAAGCTTGCTTGATGACCAGAGATCATTCCCTTAAGACTGGCTACGGATCATCACCAAAAAACAGCCACCAGCAATAACCCCCAGATAGCAATCGCCAAATAGACCATCAGGGGGGATCGCTTTTTCTCAGCTGTTTCCTCCTCAATCTCCTCGTATGGATGGTCAACTCCCAACCGCTCAAGCACCTCTGGCTGGTTCTGATAGAACCACCTCAGCTCATTCTCATCCTCCATAACTCCCACAAGCACGGGGTTCAAGTCTTTATTTTTGCATCAGGTTGGTCGGCAACCGAACAGGAGTTCAGGGTCGAACCCAGCAGTATGCATCTCGAAGAATCAGAGCTGCTCTTATGGGACCGGATAACAACGAAGGCGCCACTGCCGTAACCGTCAATTATGGAGGGAGTATTGGCTTTCCTCTCCGGGAGCAGGGTTTGTCTGAACTGAAAGTGGTTGAATCCTGTGATGTGCAGCATTTCTACCATCTCATCTATGGAATAGAAGTTGGCTTCTTTGTAGAAGGTGCTGTCTCCTTTGCTCTCTTTATACTCCTTTCCCATGCTGCTTGTAGAGTCAATCATCCCGATAATCAGAATACCATCTTCCCGCAGTACTCGATGAGCCTCCTGGAGTGCCTGTGGGACTGAATCGACAAAACAGAGCGTGGTGACAAAGATCAGGTAGTCATATTTGCCGCTCTCCAGCGGCAGATTCTCTGCAGACCCCTGTTGGAGTTCCAGACCACGCTTTGCAGCTATGGCACGCATGGCTGCAACAGGCTCGATTCCTGATGTTATCCCCAGCGGCCCTATAAAGCGCCCGGTTCCTGCGCCCACTTCAATACCTCTCCCTTGGGCAGGTAACAGCTCCCGAACCGCATTCAGTTCCAGCTGATAGCTTTTACGGTGCTCATCAAACCACTGGTCATATTGGTGAGCATGATCCTCAAACGGGTTATCCCGGATGGTCTCCGGCAATTCAGATCTCCGCCTGTCCAGCAACACCACTCTCAATTGCTGCACGCCGTACTGCAGTGGGGACATAACCACGTAGTCGTGGATCCAGTGGTTTGGGGATGATGTAGTTGGGGCCGTACTCCAGATCCTCATCCGGGTAGGCCTCACGTATCTCATCGAGAATTGGCTCACAAGTGAGGTATTGCAGCGCCTTGACAGCAGCTATCTTCATCTCCGTATTGATAATTGTGGCCTTGGCATCCAGTGCTCCACGGAAGATGTAGGGAAAGCAGAGTACGTTATTGACCTGGTTTGGAAAATCACTGCGGCCGGTGGCCATGATAAGGTCGGAACGTGCCTCTTTTGCCAGTCGTGGGTGAATCTCAGGATCAGGATTGGAGAGGGCAAAGATAATCGGACGCTCTGCCATACTTTTGATCATTGCAGCAGTGACCAGATTTGGGCCGGAGAGACCGATGAAGATATCCGCATTTTCCATCGCCTCGTAGAGGGTGCGCTGCTCTGTGGTTCTGGCGAAGATTTGTTTGTAGAGGTTGAGATCGGTTCTCCCACCATGGACCACACCGCGGCGGTCGACCAGGGTGATGTGTTCTTTGCAGGCCCCGAGAGTGAGCAGTAGTTGCATCGAGGCGATGGCAGCTGCACCGGCACCAAGACAGACTATATTGGCGGACTCTAGGGTTTTTCCCTGGAGCTCAAGTGCATTGAGCAACCCGGCGGCAATGATGATGGCTGTACCGTGTTGATCATCATGGAATACCGGAATGTTGAGGCGATCAATCAGTGCCCGCTCAATTTCGAAGCAGTTGGGTGCGGATATATCCTCCAGATTGATGCCACCAAAGGTGGGGGAGATTCTGGCAACAGTCTCTATGAATGCCTGATTGGAGGAGGCATCAACCTCTATATCAAAGACATCAATATCGGCAAATTTCTTGAAGAGTACCGCCTTCCCCTCCATCACTGGTTTTGCAGCCAATGGCCCCACATTGCCCAGACCAAGCACGGCACTGCCGTCAGTTACAACGGCGATCAGATTTCCCTTGCCAGTATAGCGGTTAACCTTTTTTGGGTTGGCCGTAATTTCACGTACAGGGGCGGCAACCCCAGGGCTATAGGCCAGACTCAGATCATGCTGGCTCTCAAATGGTTTGGTTGGAAGCGTTGCAATCTTACCGTATGGCTTTGTTGCGTGGTAGTCGAGCGCCTCTTGCAGCAGGTGCTGGTCTTCCGGATGTAGTGGCTTATCTGTCACAGACCACCTCCTCTATCAGTTTAATATAGAGAAGGTAGCCTGTAGCTATCTAAACTTCAAGGAAATCAAGAACTCCTTCAGCTGCTTTGCGACCATCCCATATTGCTGAGACCACCAGGTTGGAGCCGCGAACCATATCACCACCGGCAAATACCTTGGGGTTGCTGGTCTGCTTCATATACTTCTGCTCTTCAGTGGCTATAACCCGATCATGCTCATCAGTCTCGATTTGGTTTCCACCAACCCACTCTGGAGGATCGGGCTGGAAGCCAAAGGCAACAATGATGACATCTGCAGGGATAATCTCCTCACTGCCTGGTATGGATTCAGGGCGGCGGCGTCCATTCTCATCAGGCTCACCCAGTTGGGTGGAGATTACCTTCAGCCCTTCAACCTTGCTATCACCTACGATCTCAACTGGTTGGGTATTGAAGCGGAACTGGACACCCTCCTCCTTGGCATTTGCCACTTCCTTCTTGGAGCCTGGCATATTGGCCTCGTCACGGCGGTATGAGCAGGTAACACTCTCCGCACCCTGACGGATAGAGGTACGGTTACAGTCCATAGCAGTATCACCACCACCCAGAACTACAACTCTCTTGCCATCCATATTGATAAAGTCGGCAGGATCCTTCTCGTAACTATTGTTGTGGTTAATGTTTGAGATCAGGAAGTCGAGCGCAGTATTGACTCCTGGTAGATCCTCGCCAGGAATACGTGCGGTCATGTACTTGTATGTTCCCATTCCCAGGAAGATGGCGTCATATTCCGATTCAAGCTCCCCGAAAGAGAGATCCTTGCCAATTTCAGTATTGAGACGGAACTCGATTCCCATCTCCTCCAGAATAGCTCTACGGTTACGAACTACATCCTTCTCCAGCTTGAACTCTGGAATACCAAAGGTCAGGAGTCCGCCAATCTCCGGATGGCGGTCATAGACTACACACTGCACACCATTTCTGGTCAGCACGTCAGCACAACCCAGTCCAGCTGGGCCTGCTCCAACAATAGCAACCTTTTTGCCGGTTGGCTCAACTCTGGAGATGTCTGGACGCCAGCCGCGGGCAAAGGCAGTATCGGAGATATATTTCTCGATGTTACCAATCGTGACGGCACCAAACTCATCATTTAGGGTGCAGGCACCCTCGCAGAGACGATCTTGTGGACAGACTCGGCCACACATCTCTGGCAGTGAGTTAGTACGGTGCGAAAGCTCTGCTGCCTTTTCAATCTCACCGTCGGCAATCAGTTTCAGCCAATGGGGGATGTGGTTGTGGACCGGACACTTCCATGAACAGTAGGGGTTGCCACAGGAGAGGCAGCGTTCTGCCTGGGTTGCGGCATCCTGCTCGTTGAATGGGGCGTAGATCTCCTTGTACTCGGTGATGCGCTGCTCAGCTGAGGTCTTGGATGGATCCATGCGCGAGACCTCAATAAACTGGTAGATATTACCCATTATGCGGCCTCCTTCTGCATGCTTAGGAGTGATTCAAGTTCAAGAGCCTTCGGTTTGACCAGCCAGAACATTGGGATAAAATCATCCCAGCTATTGAGAATAGTCTGCCCCCATTCGCTGCCAGTATCGGTAATAAAGCCCTGAATGGTTTCGTGTAGATGGCTGCGATGGCTATCCATGCTTTCAGGGGTGATGCGGTGGATATCAACCATTTCGTGGTTGTAGCGATCCACAAAGCCATTATCCATGTCGAGGATATAGGCAAAACCTCCTGTCATGGCTGCACCAAAGTTGATGCCGGTGGGGCCCAGTACTGTAACCTGACCGCCGGTCATATATTCACAGCCATGGTCCCCAAGGCCCTCAATAACTGCTGTGGCTCCAGAGTTGCGTACTCCAAAGCGCTCACCAGCTGTTCCTGAGGCATAGAGAGTCCCGCCAGTTGCACCATAGAGGCAGGTATTGCCCATGATTGGGGCCTCATTACTGCGGAATACAGATCCCTGTGGCGGATAGAGAACCAACTTGCCGCCAGCCATACCCTTGCCAACATAGTCATTGGCGTCACCCTCAAGGTTCATATGCAGGCCGCCTGCATTCCATACCCCAAGGCTCTGGCCACTGGTTCCCTTAAGGTTAAGTACAACCGGATTATCGTCCATGCCATGGTTACCGTGGCGTTTGGCGATCTCACCTGAGAGGCGTGCGCCGATAGAGCGGTCTGTATTACGAACCGTGTAGCTGAATTCACCACCGGATTGAGCCTCAACCACTCCTATTGCATCTGCCACAATCTGCTCGGCAAGTTCTCCCTTGTCGAATGGTTCATTCTTTGGCTCTGTGCAGGTCTGGGGTTTCTCTGCAGGTACATGAGATGCATCCAGTAGTGGAGTCAGATCCAGATTTTGTTGCTTGTCACTATTGCCATCAACCATCGCTAACAGGTCGGTGCGACCCACCAGTTCATCAATAGAGCGAATCCCCAACTGTGCCATCCATTCACGTGCCTCCTCGGCAATCAGACGGAACATGTTGATGACCATCTCGGGCATACCGGTAAAGTGGTCAGAGCGTAGGCGTTCATCCTGGGTAGCAATACCTACCGCACAGTTGTTGAGATGACAGACTCGTAGATATTTACATCCAAGAGCGACCATTGGGCCAGTACCAAAACCGTAGCTCTCTGCACCAAGCATTGCTGCCTTGATTACGTCGAGCCCGGTCTTCAGTCCACCATCGGTCTGTAGTCGAACCTTGTCACGCAGATCATTGGCGCGCAGGATCTGATGGGTCTCAGATAGTCCAAGTTCCCAAGGGGAGCCTGCATATTTGACTGAGGTGAGTGGGCTGGCACCAGTACCACCGTCATGTCCAGCAATAGTAATCAGATCCGCGTAGGCTTTGGCAACACCAGCAGCAATGGTACCCACGCCAGCCTCGGAGACCAGTTTGACTGATACCAAGGCACCTGGATTGACCTGTTTGAGGTCATAGATCAGCTGTGCCAGATCCTCAATTGAGTAGATGTCATGGTGTGGGGGTGGGGAGATCAGCGTGGTTCCTGGATTACAGTTACGCAGTCTCGCAATCAGTCCATTAACCTTCTGTCCGGGGAGCTGTCCGCCCTCACCAGGTTTTGCGCCCTGTGCCACCTTGATCTGCAGAACCTCGGCACTGGATAGGTAGTGGGGAGTAACCCCAAAACGACCTGATGCAATCTGCTTGATCTTGGAGGCTTTGTTGGTGCCATAACGTACCGGGTCTTCACCTCCCTCTCCGGAGTTGGATCGACCACCGATAGTGTTCATTGCAATGGCTAGTGCCTCGTGTGCCTCAGGTGAGAGGGCACCGAGTGACATTGCTGCAGTATCGAAGCGTTTGGCAATATTTTCCCATGGCTCTACCTCATCCAGAGGTATTGACTGTTGATCCTGATTTAATGACAACATGTCACGCAGGGTGGCCGTTGGGCGATTATTTACATGATCGGCATAGACCTTGTAGTCATCCATGTTTCCTGTGCGGACTGCCTGTTGCAGGCTCTTAACTACGTCAGGATTGTATGCATGGTACTCTCCGCCATGCATGAACTTGAGCATGCCTCCCTGTTCAACAGGCTTGCGGCGATTCCATGCCTCACCGGCTAGTGCCTTCTGTTCACTCTCTAGATCCACAAAACGGGCACCCTGAATTCTGCAGGTAGTACCACGGAAGCATAGAGTTACCACCTCATCATGGAGTCCAACAGCCTCAAAGAGCTGTGCGCCACGGTAACTAGCGATAGTCGAGATTCCCATCTTGGAGAGAATCTTCAATAGCCCCTTGTTTATGCCCTTGCGATAGTTGCGAGTAGCCTGTGGCAGATCATAATCTTGAATATCACGGCTGTTGACCATCTCGTTGATGATCTCATAGGCAAGCCAAGGGTAGACGGCAGAGGCGCCATAACCAATCAGGGTTGCAAACTGATGAGGATCTCGTGCAGTTCCGGTTTCGACCACAATATTTGCATCACAGCGCAGGCCGGTCTGTACCAGGCGGTGGTGTACCGCACCAGTTGCCAATAAGGCATGAATGGTGTTCTTGTCTGCAGAGATGTTTCGATCTGAAAGGATAATTACAACCTTGCCACAACGAACAGCAGTTTCTGCCTCTTCACAGACTGATTTAATTGCGGCTTCCAGATTGCTCTCATTATCATAGCTGAGATCAATATGGTGACTGGCATAAGCATCCTCTGGATGATGTACCAATTGGTTAAATTTGGTCTTGGAGAGTACGGGGGAGTCTACAACCAGACGGCGCGCATGGTCCTCGGCCTCCTCAAAGATATTCAGCTCACGACCAAAGCAGGTCTCCAGTGACATCACAATCTGCTCACGCAGTGGGTCAATTGGTGGGTTAGTTACCTGGGCAAACTGCTGGCGGAAGTAGTCATAAGGGGAGCGATTACGCTGCGAGAGTACGGAGATTGGGGTGTCATCCCCCATTGCTCCAATTGCCTCCTGACCATTGACGGCAAGTATTCGCACCACCTCTTGGCGCTCCTCGAAGGAGACCTGGAATAGCTTCTGTGCGGCCTGGAATAGTTCCTGATCTATCCCCTCAATCTCATCACTATGGGAGTTGAGTTTGGTAACCAAGCGTTCTGTATTTTCTCCAAGCCATTGCTTGTAGGGTTGACGACTCTTTAGCTCGTCATCGATCATGTTCGGTAGCAGCAGTTTTCCTGTTGCAGTATCCACAGCAATCATCTGCCCAGGTCCAAGACGTCCCTTCTGTACCACATCTTCTGGCGCATACTCATAGACACCAATCTCGGATGCAAGGGTAATATGGCGATCTTTGGTAATAACCCAGCGTGCAGGGCGCAGACCATTGCGGTCCATGGTGCAGGCAGCATAGCGCCCATCGGTCAGTACGATACCGGCAGGGCCATCCCATGGTTCCATATGCATTGAGTTGTACTCATGGAAGGCGCGGAGACCAGGATCCATCTGTTCAATATTCTGCCAAGCCGGCGGAATCAGTAGGCGCATGGCACGGAAAATATCCATACCGCCCATCAGCAACGCCTCCAGCATATTGTCGAGACTGTTGGAATCGGAGCCTGTCATTGATACTAGTGGACGGACTGCATCCATATCCGGGATCAGTGGGGTTTCAAACTTCATTGCACGGGCAACGGACCAGTTGCGGTTACCCTGTACGGTGTTGATCTCACCATTGTGTGCCAGCTGACGGAATGGCTGGGCCAGGCGCCACTGTGGCAGAGTATTGGTTGCAAAACGCTGATGGTAGACACAGAGGGCAGACTCAAAACGGTCATCCCCAAGATCTTTGAAGAAGACCGGGAGGTACTCCGGCATTACCAGTCCCTTGTAGGAGATAACGCGTGAGGAGAGGCTCGGGATATAGAAGGCCTCATCATTTGGCTCAATGGATTTTTCAGTCTGGCGGCGTGCGATGAAGAGGGCACGCTCAAAGTGGACCTCATCCATATCAGCTGCGGCGTTGACAAAAATCTGCTCAATCTGTGGGCGGATTGCCAGGGCGTGCTCTCCGCAGGCAGCCTCCGCATCCACTGGCACAGTACGCCAACCAAGTACCTCCAGACCCTGGCTACGCAGGTTCAGTTCCAAGGCGGAGCGTGCGGTATCTGCCTGCTCGTCGTCCTGATTAAGAAAGACCATACCTACGGCAAAATTCTCAGCCAACTCATAACCATGCTCACCGGCAATACTCTGCATGAAGCTGGTTGGCTGCTTCATCAACAGTCCACAGCCATCTCCGGATTTACCGTCTGCCGCAATGGCGCCACGGTGAGTCATGCGATTAAGGGATTCGATGGCGGTCTCTACCAGGCCGTTGCTGGGGTTACCATCCATATGGGCGATCAACCCGAAGCCACAGTTGTCGTGCTCAAATTCAGGGCGATACATGGCCCCAAAGGGTTTGTTGAGCTCTTGGTTCTTTTCAGATTTGTTCATGGTTAATTTGAATGTCTAAAGATGAGTGGACGCACTTCCCCACTCCAAAAATCGGCCGGCAAGTATAGAACAGCAGGGGCTTTTATTCAATTTTCTCCTTGGTATAGGAGGGCTCTGCAGCGCGGCAATACCCCTTTGCTGGAAAAGAAAAATGGCATTGAGGCGATACTGCCTCAATGCCATTCTCGGGGAGGAGATATTGTCGGCACTACGCCTCCTCTTCCTCCAGATCATTTGCCTCCATAAACACCTTCTCTCCTGCACTTATACAGCCCAGTGGGATAACAAGCAGAGTTAGCAGAGTTGAGACAAAGACCCCGAACAGCAATGATACAGCCATCCCCTGGAAGATGGGGTCGGTCAGAATTACTGCAGATCCGAGAACCAGAGCCAGTGCCGTGATCAGGATAGGCCGGGTTCTTGATTTGGCAGCAAGAATGACAGAGTCAATCAAGGAGTTTCCTCCGCGGAAGGAGTGCATGGTGAAGTCCACCATCAGGATGGAGTTTCGTACAATGATACCGGCAAGGGCGATCCACCCGATCATTGAGGTAGCAGTAAATTCCGCATTCATGATCCAGTGCCCCGGGACAATGCCAAGCAGGGTAAGCGGGATTGGTGACATGATGATTGCCGGAATGACAAAGTTGCCAAAGGCCCAGACCACCAGCATGTAGATGGCGACCAGGGCCACCCCGAAGGCGATGCCCATATCACGGAAGGTCTCATAGGTGACGGTCCACTCGCCGGTCCACTCAAACCCGGTCTGCTTATCGTTGGCTGGAGCTCCGGTGTACTCACCGCTGCGTAATTCTATGCCATCCGGGGTGACATATCCTCTCTCCTCCAGGATTCGCTCCACATCCAGCATCGCATAGATGGGGGCTCCGAGACGGCCCACAGCATCACCCACCACAAACTCAACATTGCGTAGATCCTTGTGGAAGATGATTGGATCACGCTGGACCTTCACGAACTTGCCAAGCTCAGAGAGCGGAATGGTTCGCTGATCCATGGTCATGATCGGTAGATCCCCCAGACGATTGAGGTGTGATCTCTTCTCGATAGGAATTGTCATTACAATGTAGGTGGGCTCCAGAATCAGTGACTGGAAGATAGTTGCTGCTTGGAACTCGCCCATCACCATAGCCAGATGCTGGTTGATGGTCTCTACGGAGATACCCTGGCGTGAGGCCTTCTCACGGTCGACCTCAAAACGCCAGGTCTCCATTGAGCTGCGCATCAGGTTATCAACATCGGAGATACGTTCTGATTCACGGAAGATCTCTGTAATATCATCCGCGACCTTGCGTCTGGTCTCTGCATCAGGACCATGAATTTCAGCCACTACAGTCTGCAGTACTGGAGGACCTGGAGGCATTTCGACCACTGTAATTGCGACTCCGGCCGCCTCAGCAATTGGTTGTAGCTGTTCGCGAACAGCGCTGGCAATCTGGTGGCTGGTACGGTCACGCAGGGTTTTGTCGGTCAGCTGGACCGCAACCTCGGCTTGCCACGGAAATTGGCGTAGATAGTAATGGCGAACCAGACCGTTGAAGTCGAATGGCTGTGCGGTGCCCACATAGTTCTGGATGGCAACAATCTCCTCGACATCACTGAGTTTGGCAGCAATCTGGCGGGTAAAGTTGGCTGTAGTCGGAAGTGCTGTCCCATCTGGCATATCAATAACAATGCTGAAACTGGATTTATTGTCAAATGGCAACATCTTCACTGGAACGGATGTGTTGTAGAACATATACATGGCGGCAAAGAAGCTGAGAATCAATCCCATAAGAAAGCCCCAACCAAGCATTTTATTGTTAACCAGAGAGAGGATTGCCTTGCGGAAGAATACATCCATCCGGGCATCGATTTTCTCGTCACGCTCCTCCATTTTTCGCAGTTTATCCATGCTTGGGGCTATGCGCATCGCCAGCCAGGGGGCAAATACCAGCGCCGCAAACAGCGACAGCACCATAGCGACAGAGCCGAGAGCAGGAATTGGTTCCATGTAGGGGCCCATCATTCCGGAGACAAACCCCATGGGGATAAGGGCTGCAACCACCGTATAGGTTGCCAGAACTGTTGGATTGCCTACCTCCCGCACCGCATCGACTGCCGTACGGGTATCCATGGTTCCTGCCATCAGCCAGCGTCGGTAGATGTTCTCTACGATAACGATGGCATTGTCGACCAGGAAACCGATGGAGAAGATCAGAGCGAAGAGGCTCACCCGATCAATGGTGTAACCCATTAGCATGGCAACAAATACTGTGCCGACCAGCACCACAGGGATAGTTAGCAGTACCACAATGGAGGGTTTGATGCCGAGACTGAGCCAGACTAGCAGGGTAACGGCAGCGGTTGCCACAAAGAGTTTGAACAGCAGGTCATTTACCTTGTTATTGGCGCTCTCACCATAGTTTCTGGTCACCTCAACATGAACATTGTCAGGGATCAGATACCCCTTGAGGTTGTTGTTTACCTCATCGAGAATGCTATTGACCACGGAGACCCCGTTGGAGCCACGCTGTTTGGCCAGGGCAATAGTTACCGCCGCAGCATCCCTGATTTGCCCCTCATGCGAGCTGGCAGGGCCGGTTGAGAAGGTGACAATCTCCTTGGTTTCCTGAGGCCCCTCAGTGACGTTGGCAACATCTCTCAGAAATACCGGGGTGCCTCGATGCTGTCCAACCACCAGCTGCTTGACCTCTTCAACTTTGGAGAGGAAGCCGCCGGACTCAATAAAGAAGAAACGGTCGCTCATCTCCACAGAACCGACGGTATGGCCGGTATTGGCAGTCTGCACCGCATGGACAATCTGTCCGGGGCTCACCCCGAATCCGGCCAGGCGCTCGGGTAGAACCTCGATTCTCACTTGACGGGAGCGTCCCCCGGTGACAAAGCCGACACCGGTCTGGGGCAGCTGTTTGAGGTGCTGTAGCACACTGACACCCAGGGTTCTCAGGTACTCGTCATCGACCTCCTCAGACCAGAGGGTGAGGGTGACAGAAGGGACATCATCCACCTCTTTCGGTTTCACCATCGGGGGCTTGATCCCCTTAGGCAGCAGGTCGAGGTTGGACTGGATCTTGCTGTGGACCTGGACAATGGATGGGCCCATCGGTTCACCCACCTTGAACTGAATGGTGATGATGCCGTACTCGCGGTCACTGGCAGAGTAGACATGTTTGATTTTGGGAATCTCGCTCAGGACCCTCTCAAAGGGATCGATAATCTGGTTGGCAACCTCACCGGATGAGAGCCCTGGTGCCGGGAAGAATATATCGATCATCGGTACCGAGATCTGCGGATCCTCTTGGCGCGGGGTGGCAATCAAGCCCCAGATACCCACCACCATCATCGCAATGAAGAAGAGGGGTGAGAGCGGCGAGTGGATAAATGAGTCGGCAAGACGGCCAGCAAAGCCGAGGTCTTTGGCTTCATCGCTGCTCTTCTGCATTACCTCTCCGGGGATGTCCTGCAACCCTACAGTTGCCGGATCCTGAGGGCGATCCTCTCCCTCACCATGTGTTGGCTCTCTGCTATCGCTCATGGTCTGCCCTTATCTTGTAGAGGTTGTAGATGAGGATGGGTTGACCATCACGACATCACCTGCCCGTACTCCGGAGAGTACACTTCTCCAACCATTGTCGGCCAACTCCCCAATACGTACAAGGCGCATCTCCATGATGTTGTCATCCTTGCGAATAAATATGGCAGGAAGGCTGCCGCGCCAGACCACTGCGGAGGGCGGTATGGTGACCAGCTCCTCTGAGTTGGTGGACGGATCCGGGATCATCACCTCTGTATACATGCCGGGTGCAGCCGGGGCACCCCCTGGAATATTGAACTTGACGGTTACGGTGTGCCCCACCATGTCTGCCATCGGAAAGATACGTGCAACCGTAATGGGGACAATGTCACCACTCTGATCCATCCGTGCACTGAGCATCATTCCCTTGTGGAGTCCACGCACCAGACGGGCTGGCACCTCGGCACGAATCTGCAGACGACTGGTATCACCAAACAGGAAGAGGGGGACACCAGGCTGTGCTGGCTGCCCAACCTCAACCATCTTGCGCAGAATTACCCCATTAAAGGGGGCAATAATTGTGGCCTGCTCTATATTCTCATCTAGTTCACGAATTGCAGCCAGTGCCTGATTGTAGGCATTCTCGGCAGTCTCAACCTGAACATTCATACCGTAGACATTGGTCTGACGCTGGATCCCGGAATCGCCACGACCACTCATGTTTCTCATAGGATTGGAGAACATGGTCATCATGCTGGGGATGCCACCCATCATCGCATTGGGTTGTGAGTTGGGATTTTCTATCTCATTGCGGAGCTGCATCTGGGCATTTCGAATACCAGCATCTGCACTTGCTAGCTGGGCCTCGGCTTGGGCCCGTTTTGCCATCATTGCATCGACATCCTGGCTCGCCAGTCTATCCCCCTTGTTGAATGAATCACCCTCCTCACCAGCTATAAAGAGTACATCTCCAGGCATTTTTGCCACCAGGTTGACCTCGCGGTGGGGAATGATCGTACCACCGAGAGAGATGATAGCCCCTACACGACTACTCTTGGCGGCGACAAACTCTGCTGCCTCTCCGTTGGCCACAGCTACAGTGGAGGCAGATAATAGAAGAATTGATGTAATTGCACGTTTCATAAAAGCTTTTCTCATCGGTCAAAATCCCGTTTTCGTCAGACAATACAAAGCTCAATTGTATTCCAGAGAATACTTGAGTGTCAACCAATATAAGGTGTGATGGTTGGAGAAAAACAGTTATGAATCAGTGGCTGAGGCGGCAGTTGCCATGCTTGTTGCAAAGGTAGTTTGAAAACCTCTCCGTAGCTGTTGGTCACGTAGAGAGAGGAGGGCATGTTCTGCATCCTCACGACACTCGTAGTGGGTCTCTCTGTAGCTACTGCGCCCTCCCTGTATTCCAGACTCGCGAATCAGGGTCCAGCCATCGATCAGGTCCTCCTGAATCTGTAGTTGATAGAAGCGGAGTGGCGATCCATCAACTGGCGGGGTCTGCATATAGATGCGCATGGGGTCTGTAGGGTGGTTAATGCCGGGTACTGAACTTTGCCAGATTTATGCGGGGGAGTATAGCCACAATCATCGGGGAGTGGAGAGGTATTGGGCGGCAGCAACGGCACCTTGCCCCAGTGAGATACCCTGATCATTGAGTGGAAATTTCTTTGCAGAGAGAACGGTGAGACCTCTTCTCTCAAGTGCATCAGTGACCCCTTCGAGCAGCAGCTGGTTCTGGAATACTCCACCCCCCAATGCAACGGTATCGACATTATGTTCTCGACAGAGCAGTTCAGCCATCTCGGCAGTTGAGTTGATCAGGCCATGGTGGAAGCGTGCAGCAACGGTTTCGACCGCAGTTTCTCTCTCCAGATCGAGAAGAAGCTCTCGCCACATAGGCGCCCAGTCAACTATCAGTCGCCCATCGCTCTCCAGTAGTTGGTAGGGATAGCCTTTTCCATGTTGGGCGGAAAATGGTTGGGTGGCGATGGATTCAAGCTCAATGGCCGCCTCCCCCTCAAAGGAGATAGACTCCCTGCAGAGCCCCACAGTTGCCGCCACCGCATCGATCAATCTGCCACAGGAGGAGGCTAACGGACTGTTAACCCCACTCGCCACCATCCTCTCCATGGTGTTTAGTGGTTTGCCGTTGAGATACTGCACAACCTCAAGATGGGGATACTGCTGCTCCAGCTTTTCCCACCCGATGGAGGCTGCAAGGTGTGCATAACTATTGCGCCACGGCTCCCTGATGGCCCGGGATCCACCCGGCATGGCAACCGGGGAGAGGTTTCCCACCCTCTGGTAGTCACGATAGTTGGCCAGCAGAAATTCCCCTCCCCATATCTCTCCATCATCCCCATAACCTAGCCCATCGAGGGCAATTCCCAAGAGAGGAGGGGTATCCAGCGGGAGTTGATGTTCCACCATACAGGAGACAATGTGGGCGTGGTGGTGTTGTACCTCAATTAGTGGAATCCTCTGCTGCTCCGCCCATTCCTTGCCGATCTGAGTTGGTATATATTCAGGGTGGCAATCCACAACGATGGCCTCCGGGTGGTGGTCAAAGAGTTTCTGGTAGATTTGGAGGTTGTTACGGTACTCCCTCAGGGTTGAGCTATTTTCCAGATCTCCAACAAATTGCGACAGGACTGCATGGCCATTTTGGAGCAGGACAAAACTGTTCTTTAACTCTCCTCCCATTGCCACCATCTGTGGGCTATTTTCAAAGCCATAGGGAAGCATAATTGATCCTGGAGCCATACCTCTGCCATAGCGCATAGTCCTTGGTTTTCCTTCTGCCACTCGGACCACGGAGTCATCTACGCGATTGGTAATTCCCCGATTGTGAAGCAGCCAGTAGTCGACAATTTCATTCAGCTGTTCACGTGCATCTTCATTGGTGGTGCACTGTGGTTCATTGGCACGATTTCCAGATGTCAGAACAATTGGTGAATCCAGGCTGTTCATCAACAGATGGTGAAGTGGCGTATAGGGGAGCATAAAGCCGATCCCTTGCCGAATAGGGGAGATTGAGGGGGCAAGATTACTGCTCTGTTGATCGAGTGTCACGATCGGTGCAACACTGCTTTCGAGCAGTTCCCTCTCAGCATGTGAAACAGCTCCATGACGTGAGACCATTTCACAGTCTCTGGCCATTACTGCAAACGGTTTGCGCCCTCTCTTTTTCCTTTTCCTCAGTCGTGCTACAACAACCTCATTACCTGCATCACAGGCCAGATGGAATCCACCAATTCCCTTAATGGCAACAATATTGCCCTCTTGAATCAATTTTGCGGTGTGCTGTATCGGACCCAGCTGGTTCTCTCCATCGGAGAGTTTTTTCCCTGACCTTTCCTCCAGCCAGAGTTGTGGACCGCACCCTCCACAGCAGTTTGGTTGCGCATGAAAGCGCCTATTTGATGGATCCTCATATTCCTCCTGGCATTTGCTGCACATGGTGAATGGAGCCATTGAGGTGTTGTTGCGATCGTAAGGGACCGCCCTGGTGATTGAGAAACGTGGACCGCAGTGGGTGCAGTTGGTAAATGGATAGTGATGGCGATGATTCTTTGGGTTCATCATCTCAGTAATGCATTGGGGGCAGCTGGCGGCATCCGCTGTGATGGCTGTGGTGATTGCCCCACCCACGCTACCTGCAATAGTGAACTGTTCAGGGGGTTCTCCATCCAGAGGTTCAATCCGGATCTGCTCGATAAGTGCCAGTGGAGGGGGATTGTCCCGGAGCTGTTGCAGAAAGCGGTTGATACTGCTTTCCTCTCCCCATGCCTGCATAACAATACCGTCACCACTGTTCCAGACCCTGCCGACCAGTCGGTTCTCTCCGGCGAGTCTCCACACTGCAGGACGGAATCCAACACCCTGAACAGTCCCCTCAATATGGATGGTTTTTCCGTGGAGTGGGGGTTGCTCTATGCCCATGACTTTGTGGTTCTGCGGTGGAGTGCCAGGGTCAGGGGGGTGCGGGATTTTGGTATCTTGTGGATGAAGTTGTAGCGGGCAATATGGTAGCTTGGGTCAAATCCATAGAAGTTCATACGCATCTTCTCTAGCTCCTGCTCACGGTATGTTGCCAGAGGCTGAATCGCCTCATCCTCACTTCTCTGTCTCCTCTTCTTTTCCAACAATTTTTCAAAACCTGGTTGGACGACCAGTTTTTTAGTCCTCTGGAGCGTCTCCTTTATGAACTCTTTCCTGTTCGCACCATAGGCGGCATCCACCAGCCCAATTCTCTCTGCCTCTGCAGTTCCCATAGGCAGACGAGTTCTGATAATGTGCTCGGCGTTATCTCTCCCCGTATAACGGGGCAGCAGGTAGCTCCAGTATTCTGACCCATAGAGGTTGCCCATATCCTTATAGTGGGGGTTGAGAATAACCCCATCTCTTGCCCATAGAAAATCTGCGGTCCTGGCAAGGAAAACCCCGCCCGCGCCGGCACCTCCCTGGAGTGCGCTAATGGTCAGCCGGTCATCCGTGTTGATAATCTCCAAGGCAAGATCATCCAGTACATTGATGTTTTTCCATGACTCATCTGCGGTGCTCTCTGCCGCCTCTATCTGGTTCAGATCCATTCCGTTGGACCAGTAATCCTCTCCTCCCAGCAGAACAATGGCGTGACTGTTCTGCTCTCTGGCGTGCCGATAGGCAGAGAGCAGTTGCTGGCACTGTGTGGCCCCCATCGCCCCGTTATAGAAGGAGAAGTGGAGCAGACCAATATCACCGATCTGCTCATAGCTGATCTCACGGTAACCGCTGCTGTCACTGCTGTTCTCGGATTCGACTGTAACCTCTGGCAGTTTGGCAATCTCATCGGCAAGTACGGTTGTTGCAGGAAGCTTGAACGGGTGGTTGCTCTCTCTGTCACGCAGTCGCCCAATCCAGACCGCCTTGCCATCTGCGGTTGCCCGGCAGATGGCTGGCCCTGAGCGCGCAATGACTGCGCCGGCTTTACCACTGAGGTGGAACTCAGGTTGTACGTCGTAGAGGGACAGATCTCTTCTAAAGAGGTGGTCCGGTACTCCGGGAGCTCCATCTGCAGAGTGGATCTTTCTCACCACCGTATCAAGACCATCCTCTTCCCAGTTAATCAATCTGTCATGCCCTGTTGCCAACGGGTGTGACTCTATCTTGCTGCCCCCTGGAAGTTGCCACTGCGTCTGGGGCCGAAAACCGGACTCTGTAAAATTATTGACTGCACGCAGTGTTGCAGTAACAGCTGCCTCAGTGACCTCGTTGCGGTAGAGGCTCCCCTTGGGGGCAGTTCGCATCGGGAAGGTTTCGGAGGCCCAGATATCTCCCCCATCCAACACCCCGTTGGCCTGCAGGAGTGTGACTCCCCAGCTCTTCTCCCCGTTGAGAATTGCCCAATCCAGTGCTGACGGCCCACGATTCCCAGGTGGCCCGGGATGCACAACCAGGCAGGTTATTCTGCCCCAGATCGATTCGGGAATGGCTCGCTTGAGAAAAGGGGCAATTAGCAGGTCCGGTTTGAACAGATCGACAGCCTCCATTGATACCAGATCATTGATATCAAATTCAACAGATACTTCGTGTCCAGCCTCCCTCAGTTCAACAAAGAGTCTCTGGCTAAGGCTGTTGAAGTTGTGAACAAGCAGCAGGATTTTCATTCATCAACAAATTCTTGGTAGCTGCTCACCAGCAAGCCAATCAATGACGCGACTGCCACCCAGCACTGTCTCCATCTGTACAAACTTATAAGGATCCTCAACCACCTCCCCAATAATGGCTGCATTGCTGCCCAGTGGGTGTTTCTGCATTAGTGAGAGCAGGGCAGGGGCATCATCCGGGTGAGAGATACAGATTAACTTTCCCTCATTAGCAACGTAGAGTGGATCGAGCCCCAATAGTTCACATGCAGCACTGACGGCTGAATTGATGGGGATAGAGCTCTCCCTGATTTGCATTCCTACGCTGGATTGTTGTGCCAGCTCATTCAGTGTGGTCGCCACCCCTCCTCGGGTTGGGTCACGTAGACAGTGGATCTCGGGCACAGCCTTCACCATCTCCTCTATCATTTCATGAAGGGCGGCTGAGTCAGACTGGATGGTGGTTTCAAACTCCAGATTCTCTCGGCTTGAGAGGATGGCAATACCGTGGTCACCAATGTTTCCGCTAATAATGATCGCATCACCCGGAGCCGCTCTATCCCCTGAGATGTTAACCCCCTCGGGAATCATCCCGACCGCGGTAGTGGTGATGAAAACCCCATCACCCTTACCACGCTCTACCACTTTGGTGTCTCCGGTAATGATTGGCACCCTGGCCGTTGCAGAGGCCTCGGCCATCGATTTTACAATTCGCTCCAGATCAACCAGTGGAAAACCCTCCTCAATGATAAAACCGGCAGAGAGGTATAGAGGTTGTGCCCCTGACATCGATACATCATTGAGTGTCCCGTGGACAGATAGTGAGCCAATATCACCACCAGAAAAGAAGAGGGGGGAGATCACATGGCCATCTGTACTGATCGACATGCGCCCCTTGGATATGGAGAATGAGGCCTGGTCGTTGCCCTGCCGCAGCAGATCATTGTCAAAGTAGTGGATAAAGAGTTCATCGATAAGCTGGGCCATGGCTCGTCCGCCACTACCATGTGTCATATCGATCGTATTGCTTCTTATCATTCCCAAAAAATATAGCTGCTTCCCAGAAGCGCGGTGGCAATGCTGATATCTACAATGGCTATACTAATAAGGTAGCTGTAATTGCCATAAGACATGGTTGACAGGGTGGCTCCAGCAATGATCATAAGGGCTAAAAATATAAAGAATCTTGGCCTGTAAAATTGCCAGATCCTGGGCTCTGCCAATGAATTTATTCTATCCAAGTTTCTCTCACAATTATTGATGAAGATATATCGTGCCTTCAATATTCCAAGTGATATTCCACCAGCGGCAGCTATCCATATCCACCCCTGTTCCGAGGAGAGATGATTTGCCTCAATCAAGAGGATTCCACCCTTTAATGCCAACACGACACCCCCTGTATACCATGTGAGAGCGGCTAAAATCTTAAGAATATCTTTGGTTACTATCATTCTGGAGCCCTGTCTCCCTGGCGAAAACGGCCATAACTCCAGTATGCGGCACAGGCCCCCTCGGAGGAGACCATACAGGATCCCATCGGGTTTTCGGGGGTGCAGAGAGTGCCAAACAGTTTGCAGTCACTGGGTTGTTTGGCGCCGCGGAGAATTGATGGGCATTCGCAACCCTTGATATCCGGGGAGTCTATCTGCGGAATGGTGAATCGTCTCTCACTATCAAACTTGGCATACTGCTTCCTGATCTGCAGAGCGCTGTAGGGAACATCTCCCAGCCCCCTCCATTCAAATAGTTGCCGCAGCTCAAACACCTCAGCCACCAGGGCCTGCGCCTTTTGGTTCCCCTCCCGGGTTACGATACGACTATATTCATTCTCAACCTCATATCTCCCCTCATTGAGTTGCTGAACCAGCATTAGGGTTGACTGCATTACATCCAGTGGCTCAAAACCGGCAATGACTACGGGTCGCTGGAACTCCTCGGCAAAGAATTCATAGGGACGACTACCAATGATGGCACTGACATGGGAGGGGCCAAAAAAACCATCAATGGAGACTGTTCCAATCTCCCGTACCTCAGGTGACTGGAGTATGCTCTGAATGGCAGCGGGGGTCAGAACATGGTTGGAGAAGACGGTGAAGTTATTTAGTCCCTCGGCTGCAGCCTGTTGGATGGCAACCGCAGTAGGTGGAGTTGTGGTCTCGAACCCGATGGCAAAGAAGACAACCTCACGTTCGGGGTTTTCCCGGGCAATTCGCAGTGCATCTTGTGTGGAGTAGACCATACGCACATCGCCACCGGCAGCCTTGACCCTGAGAAGGCTTTTACGCTCAGTGGCAGGAACACGCAATAGATCACCGTAGCTGCAGAGGATGATATTCTCATTTTCCAGCAGATGGATTGCCTGATCAATTCGTCCTGTAGGCAATACACAGACAGGGCATCCGGGACCATGAATAAAATTGATGTTGCCGGGCAACAGGTCATGAATTCCATAACGAAAGATGGCGTGTGTGTGGCCACCACAGAACTCCATCAGGTTGTATTGTCTGTTTGGATCGGAGGCATGTGCTATCTTTTCTGCCAGTTTTCTGGCTAGTTTGCCGGAGCGGAATTCATCTACATATTTCATGAAGTTTTACCCATATCCATCTCGGCAAATAGAGCCAGGGTGCGTTTGGCTTCACTCTCACTAACTTTGCTCAGTGCATACCCAACATGGAGTAGTACATAATCCCCAATGGTCACATCATCAACCAAGGCAAGGGAGATCTCTTTTTGAATCCCATCCAGAGAGACGGTTGCTGTCTTGTTGTTAGTGGCAATCTTGGTTATCTGAACCGGCAGGGCAAGGCACATAACTTATTCAGTGGCTCCTTAATGCTGGTGCGGCCTGTTCTCTGATTGTGAAGTGTGGCCCCTGTTGTGGTCACCACTACGATACTGCTTCAGTGCACTGCGAAGCCACTGAACCCACTGCTCTATCTGGTCCCCATCTCTGGATGAGAGCGCGATGACCTCAGCAGGGTTTGAAAGTTGGCGTAGGTTCTGCTCCGCATGGTCTGGATCAAAATCGTCCAGGTGTGGCAGCAGATCGGTCTTGGTTAGCAACATCAGATCTGTGGTGCGGAAGATCACAGGATATTTGGCCGGTTTGTCATCCCCCTCCGTTACTGATAGCAGGGTGATATTGAGGTGTTGTCCCAGATCGAAGCTGGCAGGACAGACCAGGTTGCCTATGTTCTCAATAAACAGAATGTCCAACCCCTCAATAGATATATGGTGGAGCGCATCATGAACCATATGGGCATCGAGGTGGCATGCACTTCCGGTAGATATTTGGTAGGCGGGAACCCCTTTCTGGCGTATACGATTGGCATCATTTTCGGTCTCCAGGTCTCCCTCGATCACACCAATCTGTAGTACATCCCCCAAGGCATCAATTGTTGCCTCCAGCAGTGCTGTCTTACCAGAGCCGGGCGAGGACATCAAATTTATAGTCAATACCTGATGACGGTCAAGATGTTCCCGATTATGTATTGCCTGATGGTTATTTTCGTGGAGCAGATTCTGCAGGACCTCAACCGTCTCACTACCACTATCGGTATGAGCAAGTTCCCCATCCTGCGTAACCAGATGTTCATTACCCGGCGTGATGTTGCATCCACAGCTATTGCACATAACTCTATCTCTCCAGTTCAATGCTGCGTAGCAGCATCTCATCTCCACTGATAAGTTTTGTTCTCCACTCTCCACAGTGGCCACATACCAGTTTGCTTGTGGTTGCCTCGCTCTGCCGGTCACAGCTATCACACTGGATGATAATCGGCATTTCCTCAATGTCCAGTTCCGCAGAGGATGCAATGGTGTCGGCACTGGCAATGCCCCAGCTACTTTGTAGTAGTGAGATCTCTACCCCTGACAGAGCCCCAACCTGTAGATGTACTACGGTAACAGAGTGGGCATCGCGCTGTTTGGCAATATCCTCCACCTGAGAGAGTATGGAACGACAGATGGAGAGCTCATGCATGGATTATCTTCAATAGAGGCGGACATTGCTGCTGGATCATGAATTTGTTGAACTTATCACGGTTTAGGGTAATCTATCAGGGAAATATGGCGAATCTATTATTTACAGGTTGTTTATCTCTTGCTCTGCTATTGTCAGCGGCGGCAGATGCTCATACAGGGGTTGAGCTTACAAACAGATTTATGGATGGGTTGACCCACCCAGTTACCGGAATTGACCATCTGCTGCTGGCTCTTCTGGTTGGGGTATGGGCATATCGACGGGGTATAAGTATCTCTGGCCGGATTCTTGCTAACACCTTTACTTCAGCGGCTGTTTTGACCGCAGTTATTGTGCTGTCCGGGTGGCAGCCGCCTTATGCATATATCTTGGGTATGGTGTTATCAACCATCTCTCTTATGGGGTGTGGCGCCATTCTTGGCCATCTTTTCAGAACACGACACCATCGACCAGAGTACTGACGGGTTTTTTCTTGCAATGGTGGGGTTGAAGGATATGATCGAGCTATGGGTAATGGAGATGACCCCCAATTTCTTCCTCTCACTCAGCTCGAGAGACTGCTGCGCTCCCTGCGGGATGCGGGATATGATTGTATCGGGCCACAACTGAAGGATGGGGCCATTCTCTATCAGTCACTGGAATCAATCCATGATCTGCCACATGGCTTATCCGATCTACAATCACCGGGCAGCTATCGTCTGACCGAGAACCAAGGGGGCCGTCTCTTCGACTGGGCTAATGGCCCTAGCTCTCTTAAGCCGCTTATCTTTCCTCCCCATGAAAATCTCTGGAGAGCCAATAAGGGGTCCGATGGGGGAATTGAGTTTAGTTCCTATACACCAGATATCGCTCCGCTTGCAGTTCTGGGGGTGCGGGCATGTGATCTTGCGGCGATGGAGAGGATGGATCACCATTTTCTGCGCCCCGAAAAACAGGACCCCTGGTACAGAAAGAGGAGGGAAAGCCTTCTGCTGATTGTGGTCAACTGTAGTCACCCCTCCGACAATTGTTTCTGTACATCGACTGGAACCGGACCAGAGTCACGCAGCGGTTATGACCTTAGACTCCATGAGCTGGACGATGGCTTTCTGATCGATGCCGCAACCGATAGGGGGGAGGAGATACTTCAGAAGCTGGAGCTGTCTCCAGCCGCTCAACAGATGGTTGAGGAGGCGAAGGAGGAGTTGGAGAGGGCTGCTACCGTACAGGGGCAGGCAGTTGCAGTAGATGATTTTCGCCCCATCTTTTCCGGCCGTGAGGATGACCCAATATGGGAACGTATAGCAGAACGCTGCCTTGGTTGTGGAAACTGTACTGCGGTCTGCCCCACCTGTTTCTGTCACCGTGAGGAGAAGATTCCAACGCTGAGCCTGGATAGTAGCACCCACCAACGAGTGTGGGACTCCTGTTTCACTGCGGAGCACAGCATGCTCCATGGACAGCCGGTACGTAGAGAGATTCGTGAGCGTTATCGTCAATGGCTGACTCACAAATTGGCAGGGTGGCATGACCAGTTCGGGGAGAGTGGGTGTGTGGGTTGTGGCCGTTGTATTACCTGGTGTCCGGTAGGGATCAACCTGGTTGCTGAGTCAGCGGCATTTGCAGTTCCGGAAGAGGGAGTGGAGTGATGGTGTCCAGATCTGGGGTTCCAATGGAGGCGGAGATTGTCGAGCGCCTGCAGGAGAGTGAGTCAGTCTTCACCCTTCGCCTGCGTCTGCTGGATGAGCAGCAGCGGCACAACTACCGATTTGAGCCGGGACAGTTCAATATGGTCTACCTTCATGGTGTTGGTGAGGTGGCCATCTCTATCGTATCCGATGAGAGTAACAGACATCTGCTGAACCATACCATTCGTGCGGTCGGGCGGGTAACGCGAGGGCTGGAGCAGATGCAGAAGGGGGATGTGATCGGACTGCGTGGCCCCTTTGGTCGGGGCTGGCCGATGGAGCAGGCGAGGGGGCGTGACATCGTTATTATCACCGGAGGGGTAGGATGCGCTCCGGTTGTATCTGCCCTGGCGCACATTAATCGTCGCCGAAAACATTTTGGTCGGGTAGCCATTGTGGAGGGGGTTCGTCACCGCAGGGATCTGATCTATCCAGACCGTTTTGCACGCTGGCAGAGAATGGACGATACCCAGATACTGCTCTGTACCAGCGAGCCATCTGCCCCCTGGCCCTGGCACACGGATCGGGTGACGGAGCATCTGGGGAAGATGGATATCGACCCCTCTGGGGCATTGGTGCTACTCTGTGGTCCTGAGGGGATGATGATCTCTGCGGCAAGGGTGCTACAGGAGTTGGGTATTGATGAGTCATCAATATGGCTCAGCATGGAGCGTAACATGCAGTGTGGAGAGGGGTTTTGTGGCCACTGCCAGATTGGCAGCTATTTTGTCTGCAGGGACGGTCCGGTATTCAACTGGACGGAGATCCGCGAGCTGCTTGCGGTGAAGGGGATCTGATGGGAAAGCCACGAATTTCAGTCCATAAGTTCAGCTCCTGTGATGGCTGTCAGCTCGCCTTTTTCAATCTGGGGGAGGATCTGATAACACTTGCCGGGCAGGTAGAGATAGTCCACTTTGCGGAGGCCGGGATGGTTGCCCCCGAGGCTGAGGTGAAGGTCGCTTTTGTGGAGGGAAGTATCTCGACACCAGATGATCTTGAACGTATCGAGGGGATTCGTGAGCGCTCTGAGCTGTTGATTACAATAGGAGCCTGTGCCACCTCTGGTGGTATCCAGGCGCTAAGGAACATGAGGGGAAATGGGTGGAGAGAGAGCCTCTACGCATCCCCGGAATTCATCCAGACATTGGACTACTCCACCCCGATCTCGGCCCATGTCAGAGTTGACCTTGAGTTGTGGGGCTGCCCAATCAGTTCAGAGCAGATACTGCATGTTGTGAGTGATCTGTTGCGTGGGGTGGTGCCGTCCGCCAGTGATGAGACCCTGTGCCAGAGCTGCAAACGGAGCGGTGCCGTCTGCACCCTAGTCTCTGCCGGGAGGCCATGTATGGGGCCTGTGACCCGTGCCGGATGTGGGGCAGTCTGTCCACGGTTTGGGCGGGACTGCTATGGCTGTACTGGGCCAGTATCAATCCTAAACACCTCTTCCATGGTACACTGTTTTGAGGGGCTCGGGCTGTTGCCTGATGAGGTGGAGCAGCGTTTCCGAATGATTCACTCTGCCACCCCGCAGTTTCGAAAACTGGAGGAGTCAAATGGCTGATTCAGATCGCACCATCCGCATTGAGGTTCCCATTCTGGCGCGGGTTGAGGGTGAGGGGGCGCTTGATCTGGTAATCCACGGAGAGCAGATCGACTCTCTCTCCCTGAGAATTTATGAGCCACCACGTTTTTTCGAGAAGTTTCTGGAGGGGAGATCAGTTACAGAGGTGCCGGAGATGGTGGCACGGATCTGCGGGATCTGCCCGGTTGCCTACCAGATGAGTGCAGTGCAGGCGCTGGAGGGGCTGTTTGGGGTTGAGGTAACGCCATGGGTCAGGGATATGCGCCGGCTCTTCTATTGTGGAGAATGGATTCAGAGCCATAGCCTTCACATACACCTTCTTGCCGCCCCCGATTTTCTCGGTTACGAGAGTGCCATAGCCATGGCAGGGGAGTATGGAGATGAGGTGAGAAGAGGGTTACGGCTACAGGGTCTGGGTAATCGTATTATTGCACTACTGGGGGGGCGGTCGGTCCACCCGGTTGGGGCCCGTATCGGCGGCTTTCACCATGCGCCTCCCAGTGATGAGGCGGAGAGTCTGCTAGTTGAGGTGAGAGAGGGGGTGGTGGATGCCGAAGAGCTGTTGCGCTGGTTGGTAATGCTGGATCTGCCTGACTATGAACAGGAGTTCACCAGTGTCGCTCTCAGGAGTGGTGACCGTTATCCGATGATGGAGGGTAAGATCGTCTCTGACCATGGGTTGGAGATCCCTATATCCGATTTCGAATCACATTTCACCGAATCTCAGGTTCCGCACTCCACCGCATTTCACTCACATCTGGATGGGAAACCATATCTGGTTGGCCCACTTGCCCGCATCAATCTCAATTTTGACCAGCTGCCACCTGCCGTTATTGCTCTGTGTGGTGAATTGGGCATCCACTTTCCCAGCAGGAATATGTTCCATAGCCTGATTGCACGTGCAGTCGAACTCCTGGTTACCCTTCATGAGGCGGCGGATCTGCTCTCCTCCTACCAGCTGCCGGAGCGCCCATGGAGTGATTTCACTCCGCGCGAGGGGGTTGCGTTCGGGGCAACCTGCGCCCCCCGTGGAATCCTCTGGCACCGTTACCAAGTGGATGGTTCCGGAAAGGTGCTCTCTGCGACAATTGTTCCCCCAACTAGCCAGAATCAGGCCCGTATTGAGGAGGATCTCAGGTCATCACTGGAGAGCTTTGGTCTGGAGAGGGATGAGGAGGAGATCAAGCTGTATGGAGAGAAGGTGATTCGTAACTACGATCCTTGCATCTCCTGCGCAACCCATTTCCTCAGCCTTAAGGTAGAGAGGAGATGAGTCGGCCTGATGTTGCTGTAATAGGTATCGGCAGCCCCTTCGGGGGGGATCGGCTGGGTTTGGAGCTGGTGCACCATCTGCAGATGGATGGGGGCAGGGTAGAGGGGGTTGATTATCTGGTTGAGGATCGACCAGGCCTCTCACTTATTGAGTTGATGCAAGGCTACCGACAGGTGATTCTGGTGGATGCCATCCTCTCTGATGATGGAGAGGCGGGCTCAGTCCGTCATCTGGATCAACAGCAGCTGACGGAGCTCTCACAGAATGGTATCTCCAGCCATGTTGCCGGTGTTGCGGAGGCAGTTGCACTAGGGGCGGCACTGGATGATCTTCCCCGGCAGCTTGATCTTGTTGGGGTTGAGATAAGAGGATATGAGGAGGATATGTTTCCCGACCTATTGAACAGGGTTGGTGAGGAGGTTGGGGCGCTACTCTCTGTGGAATAGGGCTCAGACTGTAGGTGCCGGGGAGTTGAAGAGTCGCTGATGTTCCGACAGGGCATAGCGATCAGTCATCCCGGCAATATAGTCGGCAACTATACGCGCACAGCTCTGTTCTCGCTGTTCTGGGCTCTCTCCCATGATCTGCCTGTATGGCTCGTCCGGCAGCAGTCTGGGCTCTTCCATGAATGTTTGGAATAGCTTAGTCAGGATTCGTTCTGCCTTTGCGCTCATGCGCATTACCCGATAGTGGCGATAGAGCTTCTCTCTGAGGAACTGTTTCATCTCAAGGTTAAGTTTGATCTGTTCTGCGCTGAAGCTGATTAGGGGGGTTGAATGGTTGCGAACATCATCGATGTTTTGGGGCGATGCGTTGGAGAGAGCCTCCTGGCTGTTCTCAATCAGATCGACTACCAGGCGGTTGATCATGCGTCTCACCACCTCATGTATGGTGCGCCTCCGGTTTATCTGGGGGTGCTGCTGCACCACAATCTCGTACTGCTCCCGGAACAGGGGGATCTCTTTGAGTTGGTCGATAGTCAACAGCCCTGCGCGCAGACCATCGTCAATATCGTGATTATTGTAGGCAATCTGATCCGCCAGGTTGACCAGTTGAGCCTCAAGGCTGGGTTGGGTCTGGTTGAGAAAACGTTCCCCGATCTCCCCCGCTGTTCTTGCATTGGTGAGACTGCAGTGTTTCAGGATCCCCTCACGGGACTCAAAGGTGAGGTTAAGGCCGGGAAACAGAGCGTACCTCTCCTCCAGGTGCTCGACCACTCGAAGAGACTGGAAATTATGCTCAAATCCTCCATAGGGGCCCATACGGCGGTTGAGCACATCCTGCCCAGCGTGGCCAAATGGGGTGTGGCCAAGATCATGTGCCAGGGCTATAGCCTCAGTCAGATCCTCGTTTAGCCTCAGGGTTCGGGCAATGGAGCGGCTTATCTGTGCCACCTCGATGCTATGGGTGAGGCGGGTGCGGTAGAGATCACCCTCGTGGTTTACGAAGACTTGGGTCTTGTACTCCAGCCGTCGGAAGGCTGTGGAGTGGACGATACGGTCACGATCCCGCTGGAACGCACTTCTGTATTCAGGACCATCTTCCTGATGGATCCGTCCCCGGGTGGAGCTGTCGTGAGCTGCGTAGGGGGCGAGATTGCAGGGGTTAGCCATGGGTGTGGGTAGTGGTTGGAGTCAGACTTTCCGGCGGCACTGGTCCAGGGTCTCGCGCAGTTTCTCCTGAGAAAACTGGTCTGTCACAACAGCCTCTCCAATACGTTTCTGCAGCACCAGATGTATCTTCCCGGCTTCAGCCTTCTTGTCGACTGCCATCAACTCCATATAGCGAGAGCTCTGCAGCTCCGGGGGCCCAAGATCAGGGAGGTTGGCAGCTTTGATCAGATTTCGTAGACGTTCCAGATCATCCTCGTTGATCCACCCCAGATGCATTGAGAGGTCTGCTGCCATCACCATCCCTGCGGCAATAGCCTCTCCATGGAGCCACGCCCCATAGCCCATGCCGGCCTCAATAGCGTGGCCAAAGGTGTGTCCGGAGTTGAGTAGCGCACGCTGCCCCGCCTCCAGTTCATCAGCGGCGACCACCTCGGCCTTGTTTTCGCAGGAGCGCTGGATGGCGTAGGCGAGGGCATCACCATCCCGTGCCACCAGCTGCCCCATATGTTGCTCCAGCCACTGGAAAAATTTGGGGTCGCGGATAAGACCATATTTGATGACCTCGGCCAGCCCGGCACTCAGTTGTCGATCATCCAGAGTTGTGAGAGTGGTGGTGTCGGCAACCACACAGGAGGGCTGGTGAAAGGCGCCAATCATGTTCTTTCCCAGTGGGTGGTTCACCCCGGTCTTGCCACCGACAGAGGAGTCGACCTGGGCGAGCAGGGTGGTTGGGATCTGGATGAAGTTGACACCACGCTGATAGCTGGCCGCAGCGTAGCCGGTAATATCACCGACAACTCCACCTCCAAGTGCAACCAGGGTGCACTTGCGGTCAAAACGTTCTTTCAGCAAGGCGTCAAATATTGTGTTCCAGGTCTCCAGGTTCTTGTGCTGTTCGCCATCCGGCAGGATCACACTCTTCACCTGAAATTTTCTAAATGCCTCTTTGGCTTTCTCAAGGTAGAGTGGAGCGACAGTCTCATTGGTGACGATCATCACCTGGGTGCCATGAATATGTGGCTCCACCAGCTGCGGGTCACCCAAGAGATTGGCACCAATGTGGATGGGGTAGCTTCTTGTTCCCAGATCAACCTCAATTGTGTTCATAATTTCTCAATCTTCTCGATCATCTCAGGTATTGCCTGTTGCACAGAGCGATCATCTGTATCGACCACAAGATCAGCAATCTCACGATAGAGTGGATCACGCTCTGTAAGTAGCTGTTGCAGCCGCTCTTTTGGGTTTTTGGTCTGCAGCAGCGGACGGTTACGATCCAGACGGGTACGTTTGTAGAGCTGATCAACGGTGGCATTGAGGTAGATGACGATGCCGCGGGCTGCCAGCCATCTGCGATTTTCAGCATTCAATACGGCGCCTCCACCAGTTGCCAGCGTGATCCCCTTTTTTCTGGTCAGTTCATCAATGACGGCGCTTTCGCGATCGCGAAAGCCCTGCTCACCCTCAATATCAAAAATCGTGGGGATGGAGACTCCGGTGCGCTTCTCGATCTCATGGTCGCTATCGAGAAACTCCTTACCCATCGACTCGGCCAACCGTCTGCCGATGGTTGATTTTCCTGCACCCATCAACCCGACTAGGAAGATGTTTTTTGTTGTTCTGCTCAAGGTTGTGACTCTACCTTTTTTCTCATGTCGTTATTTTGCGGGAGGATGGATGGGGTAATGAAGATGAGAAGTTCCCCCTTGCCATCAGCCGCACTCTGGCTCCGGAAGAGGTTGCCTATTATCGGAAGATCGGCCAGCAGGGGCACTCTGTTCTCGGAGCGGGCTTTACGCTCCTCATAGATACCACCAATCACCAGGGTCTCGCCATCCTCCATCATCACCTGTGTCTTCACCTCCCGGGTATCGACACTGGGTTCACATCCGCCGCAAAGGATAGCACCAACTGCATCTTTTTTAACCTGTAGCGTAAGGATAATTCGTTGTCCCGGGGTTATTCTCGGGGTAACCCGCAGCTCCATCACGGCGTCCTTGAAGTTGATATCGGTTCCGCCACTCAGTGTATCTGAGCGATAGGGGATCTGCACCCCCTGTTGTATAACGGCCTCATATCCATCGGAGGTGATGATGCGGGGGTTGGCGATGATCTCGGTCTTCCCGTCAGCCTGGGCAGCCGAGAGCTCCAGGTCGATCAGAGTACCGGTTGCCAGTTTCGCCAGAGTCAGCCCAATACGACCTGTCGGGCTGGCCACCGGCAGATTTACCGCAAGTCGACTGTTGCTGCCGGATGTTGTCGGGGTGATTCCGGAGAGTGCACTATCCGCCGCCTCGCTACTACCGGAGAGCGAGAATCCCCAGCTCTGCTGGGTATTTTCGAGATGGGTGATACCAAGTCGTGCCCCCAGTTCATGGCTGAAGTCATTAGCTGCGATGACAATTCTGGATTCGATCAGTACCTGTCTGGAGGGGGTATCCAGCTGTTCAATCAGGGCACGAATCTGCTGCAACTTCTCTTCGCTCTCCTGAATCAGCAGTGAGTTGGTGCGCTCATCAACCCCCAGCACCCCGTTCATTGATAGCAGTGGATTTTTCTGGTCACTCTCCAGGGTCCTTTTTAGTTCGGCAGCGTGAGCGTAGTGGAGCTGGATAATCTCGGTCCTCATCTCCGGGGGCGGGGATTCTAGCAGGGCAGCAGGGGAGGGTGGTGGCAGGCCAGCCTCCGGTTCATCTTGTGGAGCACTAACGACGAGGACTCCATTCTGCTCCGTGAGCCTCAGATTGTGTTGTGTAATCAGCAGATCGAAAGCCTCTCTCCAGTGCACCTGCTGTAGATAGAGGGAGGTGGTGCCGGTGATATCACCGTTAAGAATAAGGTTCTGTCGGGCCTGACTCGTGATCTTCCTGAGGGCATCAGCAACACTCTCTCCCTCCAGTGAGATGGTGATAATGCCATACTCTGCTGATGGCAGGCTGGGGGCAAGAGATTTATCTTTCCGGAACAGAGACAACTGTAGTGTGTGACCATTGTGGTGGAATCGGTAGAGTAGGGGGTGTTGCATGGCAATAACCATCCGTATCCTCTCTCCGTCAGAGGCAAAGGCAATCTTCTGTAGCGGCTCTGGCAGTAGTGAGGGTAGTGACGGGACACCATCCATGGTTGCCTGGAGATCAACCACCAGCCGTTCCGGCTGATGGATCGAGAACGGCTTTGGAGTGGGCGCTGTTCTATCAAACCGTAGCAATAGGGTGGTGATATGGTGCTCTGCTGGTGGCGCATCCTCACCCTCTGTCAGAGGGGCAGTAGATAGCTCGATTTTTTGTAGAGTGGCCCGCGCACCCTCTCTGGCCACTGTGTCGACTGTGGGTGCGAGCAGAAGAAGGGCTGCTGCCAGTATTGCAATTGTGTGATGCAGGGGGAGAGGTGAAGATGGTAGAGACGACATAATTCTGGCAACTGACTTGGCACCATGGATCGGTTTGGTTAGGGATGTTATCGTATCAACTGGTACAAGGTTAGATGTGTCATATTGTTACAGGGCTGATGGATTGAGTATTTAATGTCTGGTTCACGCTATTCACCATGGAGATTGCGCCAGTTTCGCCAGATCTTTTACGCTGGCGGAGTTTTTGCGTATCCAACCGAGTCAGTCTACGGTCTGGGGTGTGATCCGTGGAATCATGAGGCAGTCTCTGATCTGCTGGAGATCAAGAGTAGAGATCCGGCAAACGGGTTAATCCTTATTGCCTCCAGCGTGGAACAACTAGCTCCGTTCGTCTCACTGCACAATCGGCAGGATTGGGAGATGGTGACAGAGGCCCGGGACCGGGCCACCACCTGGATTGTTCCCTCCTCGGAGGAGACACCATGGTGGATCAAGGGGGTGCATCAGAGTGTTGCGGTGCGAATTACCGGATTTTCTCCAGTGGTTCAACTCTGCAGCAGTGTCAGTTCAGCGCTGGTATCTACCAGCGCCAACCTCTCCGGATATCCCGCCCTGAGAGATGCTGTCTCAGTGAGACGATCCCTTGGAAAACAGCTGGATATGTTGTTGTCAGGAGAGACTGGTGGTGCATTTGGTCCCAGTGAGATTCGTGAACTCTACTCCGATAGGGTGGTTCGAGGGGGGTAATCAAGAGGGTTGGTGGAGACAAAAATCGTCTCACAGTGTATCATCATGACATTCATTGAGCGAGACGGCGCAGGAGTGGAGATGCTTCATACAATCAAAGAGGTTTGTGAACTGACGGGAAAGAGCCGTTCCAGCATCTACCGGATGTTCAGTCGTGGGGATCTCACCTACAGCGTGGGAAAGGATGGAAAACGACGTGTAGAGACCTCTGAGATACTGCGTGTTTTTGATGATGTAAATTTCAATGACTCATCTACCCTTGCCGAGCCTGCAGATATTCCGTCCAGCCCCGCATCCGGGGGGGATCCATATGTGACCGCAAGGGAGCTTACAGATCTGAGAGGGTTGATTCACGATCTAAAGTCAGAGTTGGATGAGATTCGTGACGATAATCGACGCTTGTTACGTCTGTTGGAGTATCAGATGGTCGACTCCCCCCGGCAACAGAGTACACCTCAACCGGAGGTTAGTGGAGCAGCATACAAAGAGGAGGCAGCCCCAGTCACAGAGGTGGCTGAGCAGGGGGGGAAGGCCTATCGTCAGCAACGAGCCGAGCAGTCTCGCCCTCTACCACAGGGTAGTATGGCAGCTCCGACAGCATCCGGTCTTCTGGGTGAGCTTGGGGTCTGGCTGAAGAATTTCTTCTTCGGTGAGTGGCAAAAACGCCACTAGAAGTACATTTTTGTATAGAGACCTAGTGCACCAGCTTAAAGGTGTTGTTGCCGGCGGCAGCCATCTGCGGGCAGAACAGCTCTCGGATCTTGGCAATGAGCGGTAGCATCTCGGTGGTTCTGACTGAGCAGTAGACCTTGTTGTGGACCCGTCTTGAGTGGACAATACCGGCCTTCCTCAGCACCTCCAGATGTTGTGAGATATTGCTCTGTGTACTGCCGGCATGTTCTAGGATCTCGTTTACGATTCGCTCCTGCTCACCGAGAAAACAGAGAATCTTCAGTCTGGTTGGGTGGCTGATTGCCTGCAATGCTGTAGAGATAAGTTGAATCTCTCCCTTGCTGGATGGTAAATCAAGCTCCTGTCTCATCTATCCTCCTCCTTTACAACAGTGTGCAGTATTTTGAGCACTTTTTGTTTTTTAACTAGCCATTTAGTTACATATTGATGCAGCACTTGACGTCATACTTCTCTTCGATATATCTGGCGAGAACTCTCTGCTGCTCCATGGAGAGCTGAACACAGAGCAGAATCAGCTGCGCTAATCCATCATCCTCGGAGTAGAAGAAGGCAACAGGCACCTTGAGTGCAGTTGATAGCCTGGCGATTGTCTGATCACTTGGGCGGTGACGATTGTTCTCGTACTGATTGATGCGTGGGCTGGCGGTCGCAAGGTCGATGCCAATCGCTAGCCCCAACTGTTTCTGTGACAGTTTAAGTTGCTGACGTGCTTGTTTCAGCCGTTTGCCAAAGACTATCCGTTGGCTGCGCATGATCTAGTTAGTGACATTGTAGATGGTTCCCCCCAAAAGTAACTCGAACCAGACTGAGTTCTTTCCCGCCTTGTTATAATGTAGGCACTTTATGTGGAACCACAAGCAAAAACAATTAAGTAAAACTTAATGCTGGCTATGGACATCGGTAAGGAGCGTGGCCGATGGGAGCACAGCTGGTGGGTGGCTGTATGAAGTTGGTGGGCCTACTTGGACTTGATCGGCGAAGCCGAGACGGCCAGAGGCCGCCCGAAGGGTGAACACATAGTGTTCATCCACCAGCTGTTATCCAGACCTGATAGGAGCACAGCTGTTGGGTGGAGATGGTATCCTCGATACAACCTTCTTCCTCGCCGGCTGCTTTTGTGGTGTGGTTTCCGCCGCCAGTGCGTGCATCTCCTCAAGAAATGACTTGCTGTCTCCAAGGTCGTAGCATCTGCGTTTACTCTCTGATGGTTGTACAATCCCCTCAGCCAGCAACACCGCCAGCAAAAAGGCCGGGCTGTTCGCCGACATTCCCTTGAAGAACGGATGGGGGACTCCTTCTCGGTCGGTAGTTTTTCGCTTGCGATCTTTGTCGATCAGGATGGTTATTTTTCTCGGGGTCATGGGTGTCTCTTTAGTTCGGACAAAAAAAGCCCCAGAGGCCGAGTGACCTGCGGGGCTGAGTGTAGTGATTTTGGAGAGCTTTTTTACAGGGCAACTTTTAGGCTGAATGCACCGGAAATCTCGGCATCCTCACCTCTACTGGATCGCATGAGTGATCCGGAAAGAAACATCTCTTTGTCTAGTTGGTAGTCGATCTCAGCTCCAACTCTCAACCAGTCGGATCGGTTTTCTGCTCCAGGAATGGAGAATGGAAACATGTCGATGACTTCTCCACTGAATGCAGCCCCTCTCCGGTCGAATCGATGAACTTCTTCCGCAATCCCTCGGATGGTGGTTTTAGAGTTGAGTATGTTTTCCGCGATGATTCCGATCCGGCTCTCTCTGCTTGTATGGGATTGTGGATCGAAGCGTGCGGGGAATCCTCCGGTGGTTTCTGTGTATCCATCGACGTCTGTGTTGGTGATCGTGTATTCAATTTTTGGAGTGATAGTGGTGTTGTCGATTGTGTAGAGATCACGCCAATCAATTCTTCCACGGATGGCTGTGGCCTTAATGGAGGTGCTTCCTTTGGAGAGATCTTCGCTTCCCGCATTGAGGTAACCTCTGTTGATGTCTGCATCCCAGTTTCCATGCAATACTGTAGCTGAGAGTAGCATGGGGCTTTCCAGTAGCTGGTGATCCAGTTCCACCAGCAGGTACTTTCCGTCAATGTCGCTGCTACCAGAGTAGTCGAGTGCCTGATCAACTCTGCTTTTCCCTATTCCAATTCCGACTCGTGTATTGCTCTGAAAATCCACACAGGCACCTGTCTCCACAAGATGGGAGTCAGCTTTCTTAGATTGGTAATTGGCGAAGTCTCCATTGATCCATGCGCATTGATCTTTGTTGAGCCTTTTTTGTGCAAGGAGGGGTTGGTGATGTGCTCCGTGTAGGGCGATGGAAGGGAGGGAGGAGGAGACTTGTGGAATTGAAGCGGTTGTTGTGAAGCTGTTTGTGAAGTCATTAATTGTGATGAAGCCGCGTTCACCTGTGGCCACCCAAGGTCCCCACACTTCAACTGTAGTTTCCTCCTCTGTGACAAGAGCATTATTACCAATAATGACGGTCCCATTATCATTTACACCGGCTGGACTTTGAAGGATTATGTTTTCTGGTAAAGAATAGCCGTTGTCTGCGAGCCACTCACCTATCGATTGCATTCCTTCTGTCTCATTCCATCGAAATGCTTCGTTTGTAAGGGAAACATAATTGGTTGTGTTCAGGAGTTCAATCGGCTGACTTGAAGACCCGATGACTACACTGCCATCCGGCGTAATACCTGTAGCAATACTATAGGTGTCTTCTTTGTGTAGGTGTCCAAGGGGCAGCATATTAGCATTGGTTTTCCAGATGACGGCTTCTCCTGTGAGGGCATTGGCAAGATCACCAATAGAGATAAGATGTTCATCTGCTGATGCAACTGTTCCCACAACAGTGCTACCATCTGCATTAGTTGCAATTGCAGTACTGAATAAATGATTTTCAGGTGATCCCAGATTTACGAGTCCACTGTCTTCAGTCCACCGAAATGCTCTGCATGATAAGAAGTTGCTGCCTCTACTGAAACCAACAGCCACCTTGCCATCTCCACTGACGTCAAGTGCACTGCTGGAGGTGTCACCAGGGAGTTTTCCAAGTCCAACAAAACCTGTAGGCTCTGTCCAGATAAAAGCTTCTCGTGTTTCTTGATCTACAGGGGAAGCATTATTTTCATCATTCACAAACTCACCTACGATTACAGAACCATCTGAACTTAACGTGGTTGCCCTGCTATAAAAACTCCAATTGTCAGGTTTATTCAAAGAAACAAGTCCTGTAGGCTCAGTCCATCGAAAAGCTTCTTTACCTTGGCTGGTTGAGCTCATTCCAATTAATGTTAAACCGTCACCACTAACCCCGGTTAAAATCTGGCTAGTGTAGCTTTCTGGTAAGAGAACAGAGTTTTCAACCACAAAGTCACCGGTTAATATGCGTGGATGATCTGTATCTTCAAGGAAAAATGACTGAGATTTGTTGTTTCGATCCCAGATGACCATTCTATCTCTTGAGTTGATTGATAAATTTGTAGCTGAATAACCGTCTAGGTTCGGGGAGAAAACAAGGTTATTTTCATTAATCTCGTAAGATGAGAATGTATCCCTAAAACTAATAGTGCCGTCATCCGAAGAATAATCTGGGGGCGTGGTTCTGGTAGCGCCTCCTGCAATTGTGGGTGCATCAACAAACAGAGATTGGTTATCTGCAATTATGAGAGTAGTGCTCCCTATAATTGTTGTCCCGTCACCACTTATGGCTGTAAGGTTAGATCCAGTATTGCCTTTGTTAATAACCGTAAATCTCATCCCATCACCAACAGTCACGTCAGCCATTCCTGCGCATGACCACACAGTCATTGCAGGCAAAAGCATATTCCTGATCCGCGTACAAAAAATAGTTATTCACTCATTAATAGTGTCACCTTGACACCAGAATCCTACGCCCGTTTCTGACACCATGCCAGTGTCTTTTAATTACGGGATGTTACAAATGGGTGTCACAGATGAGAGCGTTCGCATCACGCTACGTCTTCCGGAAAAGGTGAGAGATTCCCTGCTGCTTTCCGCCAGAGCCAATCGCCGCAGTATGAACAGCGAGATTGTCTCCGCACTGGAGAGCCACAGCCACCCCACGAACATTTCCGACGGTGGCACTATGGAGGAACTATTACAGAACTGTAGGAGGCTGTCGGAGGAGAGTGTGGGAGTGGTGGTGGAATTGACCCGACTGCTGCGTCGGTGAGGCTGGCTATGCAGAGACCAAAGGACTGTCTATATCGAAAAATCCTTTAGTCCCAAAAATACAAAAAGACCGACCAGAAAGTACAGTCTTTTCATGCGGTTACATGGTGGGCCTACTTGGACTTGAACCAAGGACCAAGGGATTATGAGTCCCCTGCTCTAACCAACTGAGCTATAGGCCCGTAATAGATAGGAAGCTATCCCTTATCCAGATAGCTCTCCAGCTTATCAGAGCGTGAGGGATGGCGTAGCTTGCGCAGTGCCTTGGCCTCAATCTGGCGGATGCGTTCACGGGTTACATCAAACTGCTTACCCACCTCTTCAAGGGTGTGGTCAGTATTCATGTCGATCCCAAAGCGCATTCTCAGTACCTTGGCCTCACGTGGGGTAAGGCCCGACAGCACACTCTGGACATCCTCTTCAAGTCCCTCGGTAGTTGCAGATTCATCGGGCTTGATTACATTGGCATCCTCAATGAAGTCCCCTAGGTTGGAGTCCTCATCATCACCAATCGGAGTCTCCGTAGAGATTGGTTCCTTGGCGATCTTGAGTACCTTGCGGATTTTGTCCTCCGGTATCTCCATCTTTTCGGCCAGCTCTTCTGGGGTTGGCTCGCGCCCCATCTCTTGCAGCAATTGGCGTTGAATACGGTTGAGCTTGTTAATGGTCTCAATCATATGGACAGGTATACGGATGGTGCGGGCCTGGTCAGCGATTGATCTGGTAATGGCCTGACGGATCCACCAGGTTGCATAGGTTGAAAACTTGAAGCCGCGGCGATATTCAAATTTATCAACAGCCTTCATCAGCCCGATGTTGCCCTCTTGAATCAGATCAAGGAACTGCAATCCACGGTTAGTATATTTCTTGGCGATGGAGATTACTAGACGCAGGTTAGCCTCAATCATCTCCTTCTTGGCGCGACGCGCCTTGCCCTCTCCGATCGACATCATCCGGTTGATCTCTTTCAGGCGGGTAATGGAGATGCCGCACTCCTCCTCAATCTTCAGCAGTTTCTTCTGGGAACGCAAAATATCACGAGAGAATCGTCTGATTGGTGCGGAGTGCTTCTTTTTGGCGGCGATCTGCCTATCCACCCACTCCAGATTGGTCTCATTCTTTGGGAATGATGTGATGAAATCTCTACGCGGCATGCCGGAACGCTCAACCGCCAGATGCATGATAGTGCGTTCACTGTCACGAACCTTGTCCATGGCGCCGCGAATGTCCACCACCATCCGCTCCAGCAGTTTGGGAACCAGCTTGCACTGCATAAACTGGTCAGCGATTTGGCTACGCAGCAGATCGCTCTTTTCATGCTCTCTGCCGTTGCGTTTTTCGGAACGCTTGAGTTTTTTGGAGAGGTCGGCAATTGTCTGTAGTCGGCCCGACATCATCTCTGGAGGGGGGCCAGTAAATCCCTCCTCATCCTTCCTGTCACTGGAGCCAGCAGCGCCTGGAATAACTGGCTTTGGGGGTTCCGGGCAGAAATCACAGAGCCCGGTAATAACAGTGTTGAGCTCCTTGCTGCCATCATTAATCTTGTCGAGCTCTGTGAGCAGCTCCTCAACCGTGTTCGGGTAGAGAGCAAGGGCATTCATCATCTGACGTACTCCGGCCTCGATCCGTTTGGCGATAACGATCTCTCCCTCACGGGTCAGCAGCTCAACGGAGCCCATCTCACGCATGTACATGCGTACCGGATCTGTGGTGCGGCCAGTCTCTCCCTCCACAGACAACAGTACAGAAGCTGCCTCGGCTGCAGCCTCCTCATCGGAATCATCGTTGGCAGAACCGCTCTCGCCGGAGATCAACATGTTCTCGGCGTCTGGTGCTTTCTCCAGTACCTTGATACCCATGGAGTTGATTACGCTGATTACGTTTTCAATCTCATCACTATTCGTCACCTCGCCCGGCAGAAGATCATTGATCTCGCCATAGGTCAGGTAGCCCTTCTCCTTGCCTCGGGCAATCAGGTTCTTGATTTCGTTTTCTTCGGTTTTAATTGGTTGAGTCATGCGTGTTGACACCACTTTTGAGAGATTGTTGTGTTCGAAACGAACCGCGCATTCTACACCATTATGACCATGTTCGTCACTATCTATGGCTATATTCTAAGATAGACCATCTAATGAGAGGAGAGTAACAGTCGAAGTTCACGTTTCTCTTCGGCAGAGAGCTGCTCCTCCGCAGATTTTCTGAGGAGCTGCTCGGCACGCTGCTCCTGGTGGAGTCGTTGTAGCTGTTGCAGTGCTCCCCGCAATTCGTTTTCCACTCCATCCTCTGGAATGGAAGGGTTCCACTGGGCAATCTTGTGCAGAATTTCCTCATCCTCTTTTCCGCGCCACCTCTCCAGTAGTGCAGCAGATGAGAGCCCTGGGTTCTGTTGCAGTAGCTTCATCACCTCGGTTAACAGAGATATTCCAGGGGTGTTTAGACCTTTGATGGAGATATCCTGGGAGGTGGTCCGGATCATCTCCGGCTGGTGCAGCAAGATGGAGAGTGCAATACGCACAGGTGACGGTGATTGCCCCCGCCTCTCCGATTTTTGAACAGGTTTACGCGAGGCTGCTTTTGCGGGCGGGGTATCAAGCAGATGGGTAGCGATCGATTCCTCATCCATATCCACCATGGAGGAGAGTTTTTTGAACATCATCTCCCGGAACATACCGGCAGGAAGCTGGGACAGTTTCGGACGGGCCAGTGCAACCAACCGTGCCCTGCCATCAATGGAGGATGGGTCAACCTGCTCCTGCAGATAGGAGAAGAAGAGCTGGGAGAGGGGGGTGGCCTGCTGGATTCGCTCCTCAAACTTTTGATTTCCATCCTTGCGTACCATGGAGTCCGGGTCCTCGCCATCTGGCAGGAACATAAAGCGGATCTCACGTCCATCACGCATCAACGGGATGACAGTATCCATTGCCTTGTGTGCGGCATCACGTCCCGCACGGTCACCGTCAAAACAGAAGATCACACGGTTAACAGTTCGAAATAGCTGATTCAGGTGGTCGCTGGTAGTTGCTGTCCCCAGGGTTGCCACACTGTAGTGGATGCCAAATTGAGCCAGAGCCACCACATCCATATACCCTTCAACCACCAGAATCTGCTCCAGATTGCGGACATTTTTTCGCGCATGGTAGAGGCCATAGAGCTCCTGTCCCTTGTGGAACAGAGGGCTCTCCGGGGAGTTGAGATATTTCGGTTTTTCATCCCCCAAAACCCGTCCACCAAAACCGATAATGCGACCTCGACCATCGTGGATGGGAAAGATAATACGGTTGCGAAAACGGTCGTAGTGGCCGCCGCTATCCTTCTGAATCAGAAGACCAGTTCTCACCATCTGTTGGGTGGTGTCTTGAGCATGGCTATCTGTCAGGGCGTCATGGAGGTTGCTCCAGCCATCCGGGGCAAAACCTATGCTGTAACTTGCCGCAATTTCCCCGCTGAGGCCGCGCTGTTTAAGATAGTTGACTGCTGCGCCTGCCTGTTGGTGCTCCTTGAGCTGCCTGCTGTACCACTCTCCGGCCCTCTCCATCAGCTCGTAGAGGGGGTTCAGATTCTCTCTCGGTTTGCCGTCATCATTCTCATGCGGCACCTCAAGACCGGCACTGGCGGCAAGATCCTCAACTGCCTCCGGAAATGGCATATTCTCGTACTCCATCAGAAAACCGATGGCAGTACCGTGGGCGCCACAACCGAAGCAGTGATAAAATTGTTTTGTGGGACTGACTGTAAACGATGGGGTCTTTTCGTGGTGGAAGGGGCAGCAGGACTGAAATTCACGCCCCTTTTTGACCAGCGGAACCCGCGTATCAATCACATCGACAATATCAATGCGTGACAGTAGTTCGTCTATGAATGTTGAGGGAATTTTGCCAGCCATGCGGGGGAGAATAGCATAGTCACTTCTTCTCGAAGTGGGCAGGTTCTGTCTGAATTAACTAAGTTGTGCCTTGATTTTACCGCTGAGCTGTCCCATATCGGCACGCCCCTGTGCCTTTGGTCGGATGATACCCATAACCTTGCCCATCTCTTTCATTGAGGAGGCGCCGGTTTCGGCAATAGCCTGCTGGATCATCTCATCGATCTCGGCATCACTCAACTGCTCTGGCATGAACTCCTGGATGATTTTGACCTCTGCGATCTCGATATCGGCGAGATCCTGGCGTCCTGCCGATTCAAATTGGGAGATGGCATCCCGACGCTGTTTGACCATCTTGTCGAGGATGGAGAGGAGTCTCTCTTCATCAACCTCGATCCTCTCATCCACCTCAATCTGTTTTACCGTTGCGGTAATCAATCTAAGGGTCTTCAGGCGCTCCTTGTTCTTGGCGCGCATCGAATCCTTGACGTCATCATTGATTCTGTCGAGAGTTGACATCGGTATCTGTGTGAGGTGTTCTCTACTGGCGTTTAGCGCGAGAGCAGGCCACGATTGCGACGCATAGTGCTACGCTCGCGAGAGACGCGCTTCTGTGTGCGTTTTACAGCAGCAGCTGACTTGCGTTTGCGAACCTGTGTAGGCTTCTCATAGAACTCACGCTCACGTGCTTCGGCAACAGTACCTGCCTTCTCTACGGCACGTTTGAAGCGACGCAGTGCATAATCAAAGTTCTCGTTTTCCCTTACTCGTATACTTGGCATTTCTAGCTAAATCCTTGTTGAATAAACTGGTTTCTCTGGTAGCGTTATACGGACAACGCTCTTTTTCGGAGAGAGCCGCGCATTATACGTAGAGAGGGAGAAATCTGCAATGTTTTACCAGGCAATTTGTAAACTGGCCATACGGCGGATATTTCCTCTATGGGTGGCGGTCGGCATGCTCTATACGTACCACTCCAGCGGCCAGGAGCAGATCCAAGAGATCGAGCCCCTGCTGGCCAAGGTCTATAGCCAGGAGGATATATCCAGCTGGTGGATTAGCGAAAAGCTGGATGGGGTGCGGGCCATATGGAATGGGGAGCAGTTACATTTTCGTAGCGGTAGATTGATCTATCCTCCAGCCTGGTTTGCCAAGGATTTCCCTGCACGTCCCATGGATGGGGAGCTCTGGATCGGACGGGGCAGTTTTGACCGGCTCTCTGGAATCGTGCGTAGAGAGTACCCAGAGGATATCGAGTGGAGAGATGTTCGATACATGCTGTTTGAGCTTCCGGACAGTGATGGCACCTTCACCCAGAGAGTTGCAATGATGGGGCAGTTGACCAGAGCGGCGGGGATTCCATGGCTACAACCAATAGAGCAGATCCGCCTCCAGAGCGAGGCCGCATTGATGGAGTTGCTCGATGAGGTTGTAGAGCATGGTGGCGAGGGTCTGATGTTGCACCGTGCCGATTCACTCTACCATGGGGGAAGAAGCGATGATCTGCTCAAGCTTAAACTGTGGCAGGATGCGGAGGCGGTGGTGGTTGCTGTTCTGCCGGGCAAGGGGAAATATGTCGGGATGATGGGATCGCTACTGGTCGAAAATGGAGAGGGCCAGAGGTTTCGTATCGGTAGCGGTTTTAGTGACCAGGAGCGGCGCAACCCGCCTCCTGTTGGCACCACTATTACCTACAAATATACCGGCACTACCAGCAGAGGGTTACCCAGGTTTGCCAGCTTTTTGCGGATTCGCCCACAGTTTTGACTCACCCATGCGCACTCATGAATGTTTGCACGGAGTTATTGAAAGGTTACCTACTGTTTCTGTAACATTTTGAAATAATTGCCTTTATTTCAATTGGTTGATATTGTCAACAGTGCAACTGTAACTAGAGTGACTAGAGGAGATAGACATGAGGAAGATCATTAATACGTTGTTGGCTGTTGTTCTGTTCGGGGTATCGCTATCGAGTTTTGCAGAGGGCGAGATTAATATCAACACAGCCGGGCTAAAGGCATTGAGTACGCTGGAGAATATCGGCAGGAAGAAGGCGCAGATGATTATCGACTACCGTGAATCCAGCGGCCTCTTCGAGGCCATTGAGGAGCTGGCAAAGGTGGCGGGTATCGGCAAAAAGAGTGTCGAGGCAAATCGTGAGCGGATAACTGTAGAGTCTACTGATAAGTAGTTTCGTTGAGTTCGATGGTAATATAGCCCAACTATTTTACAAGACCTCGTTGGGGTATGGATGTGATTGTTCTGGGAATTGAGAGCTCCTGTGATGAGACTGGTGTTGCCATCTATGAGACAGGTGTAGGTCTGCTTGGCCACACCCTCTATAGCCAGGCAGAGATGCATGCGCAGTATGGAGGGGTGGTTCCTGAGCTCGCCTCCCGGGACCATATCCGACGGGTTATTCCACTGATTGACCAGCTCCTGGACAGGGTTGGACTCTCCTCGCAGCAGATCGATGGGGTTGCCTATACTGCCGGCCCCGGGCTGATGGGGGCGCTGATGGTGGGAGCCTGTGTGGGGCGCAGCCTCGCTTATGGCTGGGGCGTTCCTGCAGTAGGGGTTCACCATATGGAGGGGCATCTGCTGGCGCCACTGCTGGAGGGCGAGATTCCTGAATTCCCGTTTATAGCCCTGCTGGTCTCTGGCGGCCATACCCAGTTGATTCGTGTGGATGGGGTCGGGCGCTACCAGCTGCTGGGGGAGTCAGTTGACGATGCAGCCGGGGAGGCCTTTGACAAGACAGCAAAGCTGTTGGGGCTCGGTTATCCGGGAGGGCCCGCCCTCTCGGAGCTGGCAAAACAGGGTAATCCAGACCGGTTCCACTTTCCCCGTCCAATGGTGGATCGTCCAGGGCTCGATTTCAGTTTCAGTGGTCTCAAGACCTATGCCCGCAACACCCTGCAGCAGAACTCTGATGATCCAACAATCGGCGCAGATGTGGCACGTGCCTTTGAGGATGCGGTTGCAGATACCCTGGCAATCAAGTGTCGACGGGCACTGCGAGAGAGTGATCTCAGGCGGCTGGTGGTTGCCGGTGGGGTTAGTGCAAACCAGAGGATCAGGGCGCGTCTGCAGGAGATTGCGGAGGGCGAGAGGGGGGAGGCATTTTTTCCGAGAGTCGAGTTTTGTACCGATAACGGGGCGATGATTGCATTCGCCGGTGCGTTGCGACTCGATGCCGGGGAGAGCAGTGGTCTGGCAATTGAGGTTAGTCCCCGCTGGCCCCTCTCCGAGTTACCGGCTGTTCACTAGCACCGCCACAGTTCAGGCTACTTTTTTGCTCCGATCTTGTCCTCTTTTCCGGAGAGCAGGTTACGGATATTGCTGCGGTGTCTCCAGTAGAGCAGGGCGGTGATCAATGCCATGGTGGCGGTTAGGATCTCCGGACTAGATTGCGGAAAGAGGGTCCAGACGTAAATTGGGGCCAGCAGAATGGCAGTAAGAGCCGCCAGTGATGAGTAGCGGAAGATGGCAGCCATTCCGATCCAGGTGACAATGGTGGCAAGGCCGATACTCCAGTGGAGTCCAATCAGGGTGCCGAGGGCAGTTGCCACCCCCTTGCCCCCCTTGAAGCCAAAAAATAGCGGATAGAGATGGCCCAGAAATGCGGCCAACATAGTTAGCGCAATCGTCATCTCGGTTGCCTGCAGCTGAATAGCCAGGAGAACAGGAAACAACCCCTTAACCATATCTCCGGCCAGGGTGAGCAGTGCAGCTTTTTTCCCTCCCAGCCGTAATACGTTGGTTGCTCCAGGGTTTTTAGATCCCTCGGACCGTGGGTCAGGTAGCCCCAGAAGTTGGCATACCAAGATGGCCGCAGAGAGAGAGCCGATCAGATAGGCTACCGGAATAAGTAGTAGTTCAGTCATGGGGGCAGTGTAGGGAAGAATTATGGGATAATCCAGCGCAACATCATCGAAAAAAGGAGCTGTGGTGGACATTGTCTATATCAAGGATCTGCAGATTAAGACTGTGATTGGAATCTATGATTGGGAGCGGGAGATCAAACAGACTGTCAGTATCGATCTGGAGATGGGGACCGATATCAGCCGTGCAGCCGAGAGCGACACTATTGAACATACCCTGGATTACAAGGCAGTCTCTAAGCGAATTGTCGGTTTTGTAGAGGAGAGCAGCTTTCAATTGGTGGAGACCATGGCGGAGCGGATTGCCGAGATTGTACGTTCTGAATTTAGTGTTCCCGGGGTGCGCCTTCGGGTAAGTAAGCCTGGTGCTGTTACCGGTTCTCGTGATGTCGGGGTTGTTATTGAACGTGGTGAAAAGATCTGATGCCACAGATCTATCTAAGTATAGGTAGTAATATTGACCGTGAACGGAGCGTTCAGCAGGCAATCAGTAGGTTGAGAGAGCTGTTTGGTGAGTTATCCATCTCTACGGTTTATGAGAGTGAGGCGGTGGGTTTTGATGGGGATGACTTCTACAATCTGGTGGTGGGATTTGACTCAAATATGGATCTGGAGATGATCCAACACCACCTGCATGAGATTGAGGAGGATAATGGACGCGAGCGTGGGGCAGAGAAGTTCAACCCGCGTACCCTCGATCTGGATCTATTAATTTATGGAAATCTCGATCTACAGCAGCAGGGGATTGATATTCCTCGTGCAGAGATCTTTGAGTATGCCTTTGTGTTGAGACCGCTGGCTGAGATTGCCGGGAATGAGTGTCATCCCCAGACGGGGGAGCGCTACGGTCAGCTCTGGGCGCAATTTAACCACTCCAGTCAGCCACTCTGGCCTGCATCTCTGCAGTTCTGACAGGTTATCCGGTTTCTGCTAATTGCTTAGGGTTCGCCCACCATCCACATTGAGAACTTGTCCAGTAATGTAGCTGGCATCACGGATCAAGAAAAGTATGGTGTAGGCAATATCACTAGGCTCTCCACTACGTTTTAGTGCGGTTCTGGAGAGTATATCTTCCTTGCTTGAATCATCCATTCCATCTTCCGGCCAGAGTATGGCGCCTGGGGCTACACCATTAACCCGAACATCAGGTCCCAGCTCACGTGCCATGGTTTTGGTCAGCATGGCCAGGCCAGCCTTGGCAATGCTGTAGAGTGGATATTCCCTCAATGGACGATTTGCATGGATATCCACCATGTTAATGATGCTGCCATTTTGCTGGCTCAGATATGGGGCTGCAGCCTGGGAGAGGAAGAGAGGGGCTTTGAGGTTAGAGCCCATCAGGTCATTCCAGTCACTCTCTGTTATTGAACCAACAGGGGTTTGGTAGAAGGTCGATGCATTATTAATCAGAACATCCAGACGCCCCCACTGGCTGGCTGCATTTTGGATAAGACTGTTCAGCTGTGTGGTCTGGTGGAGGTCAGCCTGAATCAGTGCAACGGAGTCTGGCCTGATCTTTTCCAGCTCTTGCTGCAGGGCTTCAGCGGCGGAGGCTGAATTCCGATAGTGCAGCACAATGTTCATCCCAGCTGCATGCAACAGACGAGCTGTGGTTGCCCCTATTCTATGGGCGGCTCCGGTAATTAAAACTACCCTCTTATCCAGTGCTCTGTTATCCAAAGAGTTGCTATCATTGCCCATTGATCAGTCCCCACTAACAATATTGATTTGGAGCGAGTGTAACAGATGAACAACCACCTCCTGGAGCCGAGCAGAGAGATGAAGGAGCTCTCAGAGCAGTTGCGTTCTGTGATGGCTGGCTCAATTGAGCAGGCTGGTGGCTGGATCCCGTTTGATCAATGGATGTCACAGGCACTATATACACCAGGCTTGGGATATTACAGCAGCCTCCAGGGGCTTGGTGATGAGGGGGATTTTGTTACGGCACCAGAGATCTCGCCACTTTTCTCCAGGGTGGTTGCAAGGCAGATTGAACCAATTCTGTCTGTGATGGCATCAACTTCTATCCTTGAGTTTGGTGCCGGTTCAGGGGTGATGGCGGCAGATATTCTTCTGGAGCTTGAGCGTCAACAGCAGCTTCCAGATAGTTATAAAATTTTGGAATTGAGTGGTACCCTGCGAGCAAGACAACGAGACACGCTGACCCAGCGTGTCCCACATCTATTGGAGCGGGTCAGCTGGCTGGAGGAGTTACCGCAGAGCCCACTGCAGGGAGTTGTGGTTGCCAATGAGGTCATGGATGCAATCCCGTTTGAGCGCTTTGTAATGCGTGGTGGCACCCCGGTTGCTGTTGGCCTCTCCATAGGTTCTGATGGGCAGATGGTGCTTGTCGAGAACCCTGAGTCAGAGATAAAGCTCCCCGCAGGGATCGATGTGGGTGGCCTGGCTGAGGGGTATAGCTCCGAAATCCGGCCCGGGATCTCTCCCTGGATCCACTCGATCTCAGAATTCCTGCAGCAGGGAATGGTGCTGCTGATCGATTACGGATACCAACGCAGCGAATACTACCGCCCAGAGCGCCAGAATGGCACCTTGAGCTGTTTTTATCGTCACCACCAACATGATGATCCGTTGACTCTTCCAGGCCTGCAGGATATTACAGCTCATGTAGATTTTACTGCAGTGGCAGAGGCAGCTGATGAATCAGAGTTGAGTGTGGCAGGCTTTACAACGCAGGCATATTTTCTGTTGGCAGGCGGTATTGCAGGGCTGGCTGAGGAGGAGCTGTTAGATGATCTGCAGACCAGAGTTGAGACCTCAAGGGCAATTCAGCAGCTGGCAATGCCTGCACAGATGGGGGAGATGGTAAAGGTTATGGCCCTGACCAAGGGTGTAGAGCTGCCAGATACCTTTACCATTCACGACCAATGCCACACTCTTTAGGGTACCTGGTTGGTTGCGGTGTAGTAGAGTAGAAGCTATGGATTTTCTACAAATTCTCATTCTCTCCCTGGTTCAGGGGCTGACCGAGTTCCTCCCCATCTCCAGCTCGGCACACTTGATTCTGGTCCCTGTTCTGACAGGATGGCAGGATCAGGGGCTGGCCTTTGATGTTGCTGTCCATATCGGCACCCTGACTGCTGTTGTCAGTTATTTTCGTCATGAGTTGGTGAAGATGCTTTCGGAGTGGTGGGGTTCCCTGACTGGAAAAGGGATGACCCAGGATGCAAGGCTTGCCTGGGCTGTGGGTCTGGGAACCATACCGGTCGGGTTGGCAGGGCTGCTGTTCAAGGATTTCATCGAGCTATATCTGCGCTCCCCGCTGGTCATAGCAGCCACTACTATCGGTTTCGGGCTGCTACTCTGGTGGTCTGACAGGGTGGGGCGACAGGTGGGTGATGAGCATAAGATGGGGTGGAAGACTGTAGCGGTGGTTGCCCTATCCCAGATGCTGGCACTTATTCCAGGTACCTCACGCTCCGGCATAACCATGACTGCCGGGCTGGCAATGGGGTTGAGTAGACAGGGTGCAGCCCGTTTCTCATTTCTGCTCTCCATTCCGGTAATTTTAATGGCAGGGGGGCTGGAGGTAGTGGGGTTGGTCCAACTGGAAGAGGGGGTGGAGTGGGGCGCACTGGTTATGGGGATAATATTCTCCGCAGTGAGCGCCTACCTCTGTATCCACTACTTCCTGAAGCTGCTGGATAGGATCGGAATGACCCCGTTTGTGATCTATCGCATACTCCTAGGGGTATTTCTGTTTCTGCTCTATGTCTGATTCACTACGTTTTTACAAGCAGTGGCTCTTGTTGGGGTGGGCCATGGTGGCGGGGGTGATCATTCTCTCTCTGGTACCTGTTCCGGATATGGGAGTTGACCTTCCAAGTGACAAGCTACTCCACCTTCTGGCCTATGGATGCATGATGGGTTGGTTCGTCCAACTGTTTCATGGATCGGAGAGGATATATTATGCGTTAGGGTTTATATTGCTTGGCTTTGCAATGGAGCTTCTGCAGGGGGTGACATCCTATCGTATGTTTGAGTGGTGGGATGCTGTTGCCAATGGAAGTGGCGTTGTCCTTGCTTATCTGTTTGGGTTCACCAAATTCGATCTCCTGCTCTATCGGTTTGAGAGAGTTGTGCGTATTGCCTGAGTGTAGGCCACGCCTACGCTATCCTAGGGTTATAACTCAACCCTCAAACTGGCGTATAGATAATCCATATCGGATGTTCCTCCCACGTTATCGCCACCCAGAGACTTAAACAGTTGGTAGCCAATACCAGCACTCATGTTATCCGATATATCATAGTTCGCATTAATGCCATAATAGATGTCGGTACCATCTTCTTTCAATGTAGTTGCCCCACTCCCGCCACTCCAAGTAAATGTTGTTCCACCAGATACCAAAGAACCTGCACCAGCAGAAGCTGATACATCGAGCTCCACATCCCAAAAGTATGCCCCTGCAGTTGCTCCTATAGTGAAACTATCATTTACAGGAAAGCTATAGGCACCGCCTAGTGTCCATCCATCACTTTCCCATACTGCTTTTGCCTCAGAAGCAGCAGTAACAGTAATGGTTCCAATCAATGAGCTGCATGTTCCGGTTCCAAGGGTTAGATTTTCACTCACTTCACCCAAATTTTTATATCCGGCTTCAATGGAGAAGTTTTCGGTTAAATGATATCCGCCAGAAATCCCATAACCTGAATCTTCATCATCAGAAGTAACTGTTGCTGCAATTGTTCCGCAAGTATATGTTCCCGACGTATCAAGTAGTCCGCTGTCAATTTTCGTTTTTCCTCCATCTGCCTTTAGATAGAAACTATTGTCACTTGCAATAGCGGCTCCTGAAACTGTAGTGGATAGAACTACAGCTGTTATTATTGATGATATTTTTTTCTTCATTTGTTATCTCCCGTACATCATTCATGGTTAACCAATAGACAATCTGTGGGTAAACTTATCAAGTAGTCGACTCTACTTGGTTACGTAATGCTACGTTTGGTGTTTGTCATCTCGGCGCGTCAGTCGCCATTAATCAATTTTTTAAATCGCCATCAAGTCTCAATTACGCTACAATTGTGGTAAATCAGCACGATAGATGGGGTTTTCCTATGAGTATTTCGGTTCGTATAGATGATCAATTGGTTGCGCAGGCAAGGAGTGCGGCGAAGGCTGAATTCCGCACCATGCAGGGTCAGATTGAATTTTGGGCAAGAGTTGGACGAGCTGCACTGGATAATCCTGATCTGCCAGTAAGCTTTATTGCGGATAGTCTGGTGTCACTTTCTGAGCCTCGTGAAGAGGTAACTGAATTTGTGCCCCAGTCTCAAGCCCAGTAATGGGCTGGGTGGTTCGACAGACAAGACGTTTTGGCCGTGCCTATAAGAAACTCTACCGCAATGTGTTGGTTGATGTTGATGAGGCAGTGCGGGTTATTGCGGAGAACCCTTATGTAGGGGAACGCAAGAGGGGAGATCTGTCAGAGCTCTTTGTCTATAAATTTCACAGTCAGAATCAGCTGTATCTGCTTGGGTATACATGTGATGATGAGGTGTGTCTTATATATCTTGAGGCGGTTGGCCCACATGAAAACTTCTACCGCGACTTAAAACATTAGAGAGAATTTTTTACTGCCTGAGCGCGCCTCTTCTGTAGTTCATTTCGGATTGCCGATCCCTCAAAACCATCTGCAATAATCTCGTCGCTCTTGACGGATTGTGCTGCACTAAAGGCGGTGCGTAGAGTCCCTCCCTGGGCGAATGTCTCGTCTTCGAATCCGGATCTGCCACGCTGATCGGCCTCACAGGTGATCAGGAAATCCTCAAATCTCTCTGGGCGGCGGAAGGCGTCAATACCCTCAAACATCTTTACAATCGTATCCGGGCGCATCTCATCTGCACGATGGTAATGTCCATGATACTGGGTTACGGCCAGCGCCAGGTCACGCAGGTCGTTAGGGACCCTTAGTCGCTTGCATAGTTGTTGAACGAGTTTTCTGCCGCGCTGTTCATGGCCGTGGTGTTTGGGCCACTCGGATTCCGGGGTGGTCCCCTTACCAAGATCATGCACCAGTGCAGCAAATCGGATGGCCGTCTTGTTACTTAGTTTTACAGCCTGTTGCAGCACCATCAGGGTGTGTCTTCCGCTATCGATCTCGGGGTGGTGGTGTGCTGGTTGAGGCACTCCGAAAAGCTGATCCAGCTCAGGGAATATTCTCTGCAGTGCCCCGCACTCCCTGAGAACCTCAAAGTAGCGTTCAGGGTTGCTGCTCTCTAGTGCCTTTCGGGTCTCCTGCCAGACCCGTTCAGGAACCAGGGCATCTACCTCGCCGCTCTTGACCATCTCTCTCATAAGTTTGTGGGTATCGTGGGCAACCCGGAATCCCCACCTGCCAAAGCGGGCGGCAAAACGGGCGATTCTCAGGATTCGCACCGGATCCTCAACAAATGCCTCGGAGACATGGCGCAGAATCCCTTGCTGCAGATCCTGCTCTCCATGAAAAGGGTCGATCAGGGCACCATCGCTATCCTGTGCCATCGCATTGATGGTGAGATCACGCCGCAGCAGATCCTCCTCCAGGGTGACAGATGGGTCGGCGTGGACGGTAAACCCGCGATATCCTGGGGCACTCTTGCGTTCAGTGCGGGCCAGGGCGTACTCGTCGTGGGTTTCTGGGTGGAGAAAGACGGGAAAATCTTTGCCTACCTGCTGGAAGCCGGCAGCCTCCATCTCCTCAATACTTTTTCCTGTTACTACCCAGTCATGTTCTCTGGGGGTGAGCCCCAGCATCTGGTCCCGGACTGCGCCACCGACCAGAAGCCGACTATTCTCGATTACGGAGAGTGGTGCTGAGTCAGGTTTTTTTGAGGGATTCAATCGAGACCACCTTAGCGGCGGTTGGTTCATCACTAAAAGAGGGGCGCATGGAGGTGTTGATGCCGGCCTCCTCTGCCAGTTCTCTCTCGCGCTGTGCAATCAGGGTAAAACAGTCACGCATATCCTCAAAGGTCTGTTTGGTCAGCGGGTGCTCATCCCCGTTTTGGGGGGTGGTCTCTCGGGCAATTGCACCAAGCGTTTTGCGTACCATTCTGAGAAGGCGTTGTTCTCTGGTTAGTTCCATAACAGATCCCTGTTCATTCAGTGTTACCGTTTTGCGCCCTTGCGGTAGTCCATATAGCGTACCTGCTGGCTTCTTCTACCAAGATAGTGGGGGACTATGCTCTCCAGCGTGGCGAGTTCGAGCTGGAACAGAGAGGGGCATGGCTCCTGGCAGACACTGTCTGAACGCATGGTTCTGTAGTTGTCCAGTGTCAGAAGCTTGCCCGGCAGTTTGCCAAGAATTCTGGCCTGTAGTCGGGAGAGAGAGTTGCTCAATCCAACAATCAGGCGACGCACCCCAATACACTGTTCTGTAAACTCCATCAGCTCCATCAGGGTGTATTCCCGAGGGCCACAGAGGTTGAACCTTTTGCTGTAGGTTTCAGGGTTGAGGATCGACTGGGCAAAGACCTCGGCAACATCCTGTGCATAGATCGGCGCAAAGCGGGCCTCCGGACAGGCTAGCGGCACGGCCACCATCGGCAGCCGCAGCATGGAGGCAAAACGGTTGAAGAGGTGGTCACCCTCTCCAAAGATGATTGACGGTCTGAAGCTGGTTACCTGTAGTCTGGGGCCGGCCTGTAGATGTGTGTTGTTCTCCCCCTCACCCTTGGTGCGGAGGTATTGACTGATAGCATTTGCCGAGCCGGCATTGAGGGCAGACATGTGGAGCAGGTGTCTGACCCCTACATTGTTGCAGGCGGTAACAACCTTCTTCGCAAGGTCGACATGGATCTTGCGGAATCCACTGTTTTTACCTGCCGGATTGAGTATTCCAACCAGATTGATTACTACATCATAGCCATCAAGCAGGTTATCAAGCTGTTTCTCGTCGTGGATATCGCCCTCAACCAGTGAGACCTGGTGGTGTACCAACAGGTTGCGGTGCTGCTCACGGTGTCGGGTTACAACCCGGATGGAGGCGTATGTTTCACAGAGTCGGTGAATGAGATGGCCACCGACAAAGCCGGTACCACCAAGGATGCAGATATTCTCTCTTTTCATGGCAGGATATTATACCCGCTTTAATGCGTTATAGAGAGATGTCGATAGTCTCGCGCAGCTTTTTTAGCGCCCCCTGTTCGAGCTGACGGATACGTTCAGCTGACACTCCATGTTCGGTTGCCAGCTGCTGGAGGGTTCTCTTCTTCTCCCCAAGCCAGCGGCTGGTAATGATGTGCTGGCTCCTCTCGTCCAGTGATGCGAGCGCAGACATCATCTGTCTGGTGGACTGCTCTCTCCAGTCGCTCTCCTCCAGATGCTCTTCGGGAGTCTGTTGCGGTGCCGCAAGGAATGCTGCCGGGGCGAAGTGGTCACTATCCTCATCACACCCCATAGGCAGGTCAAAGGAGGCATCATGGTGACTCAGTCGGCGCTCCATCTCCAGCACGGTCTCTGGCTTGACGTTCAGATCTTTGGCAACAGTCTCTACCTCCTTATGCGAGAACCAGCCAAGCCTCTTCTTCGAGCTGCGCAGGTTGAAGAAGAGCTTGCGCTGTGCCTTGGTGGTGGCAACCTTGACAATACTCCAGTTGCGTAGCACATATTCGTGGATCTCGGAACGGATCCAGTGGACGGCAAAAGAGACCAGCCGTACCTTCCTCTCCGGATCGAAGCGGCGTACCGCCTTCATCAGTCCCAGATTTCCCTCCTGAATCAGATCAGCCAGGGGGAGACCATAACCGAGATAGCCGCGTGCAATATGGGCGACAAAACGGAGGTTGGAGATGACAAGTTTGCGTGCCGCCTCAAGGTCACCATGCTCATGGAATCGGATTGCCAGCGCCTGCTCCTCCTCCTCATCCAGGATGGGAAATTTGCGCAGACTGTATAGATAGGCATCTATACTGCCAACATTTGCAGCGGGAAACTGACTATTAGTGGTTTGCAGCACGTAACTCATTAATTATTCTCTCTCTTTTGCATGCTCGGCATTATAGTGTCAAATATTAGCACTCGCAAGGTTAGAGTGCTAATCGGTGCTTTGGTTCCCCTGAAAAAGGGGAGGGTAACATTACGACAAACAAGGAAAAAGCTTATGTAAAACAGCGTGATATTTGAATCTTTACGAGATGATAGCCTCAACAAATTCAGTTGCATTAAAGGGGCGCAGGTCATTGATCCCCTCGCCAACCCCGATAAATCTGATTGGCAGCGCAAGCTGTTTGGCAACCGCGAAGATTACCCCACCCTTGGCAGTTCCATCCATCTTGGTCAGGGTGATACCCGTCAGCCCCACAGCCTGATCAAACTGTCTGGCCTGATGCAGCCCATTCTGTCCAGTGCCAGCATCCAGGATCAGCATTATCTCGTGCGGGATGGAGTCTCCGAGCTTCTGCATCACCCGTTTCACCTTCTTCAGCTCCTCCATCAGGTTGGATTGAGTATGGAGACGGCCGGCGGTGTCGGCAAGCAGGATATCGACCCCTTTGGCGCGAGCAGACTCAACAGCGTCATATAGCACCGAGGCGCTATCTGCTCCGGTCTGCTGGGCAATAACCGGAATCTCGTTGCGCTCGCCCCAACTCTGAAGCTGCTCCACGGCGGCGGCACGGAAGGTGTCCCCAGCAGCCAACATGACCGATTTCCCTTGCTGCTGGAACTGACGGGCCAGCTTGCCGATAGTGGTGGTCTTGCCGGCACCGTTGATTCCGACCAGCAGAATGACATAGGGGAGATGATCTATTGGTTGAAGTGGTGATTCGCACGGGGCAAGCAGCTCCAGCATGCTTGATTTCAGCGCCTTGAGCATCGCCTCTGGATCGCTACTCTCCTCTCTGGAGAGGCGTTCACTCAGTTGGGAGAGGATCTCCTGGGTCGCCTCAATGCCGACATCGGCGGTTAGCAGTCTGGTCTCCAGATCCTCAAGTAGTTCATCATCAACGGTTTTTTTGCCTAGCAAAAGATTGCCAAGACCTGCGCTCAGGTTGGAACGGGTTTGGGAGAGACGCTCCTGCAGGCGACCAAAAACCCCTTTTTGGGTTTTCTCTACCTCGTTTGTTGCAGACCCTTGTGCCTTGCTCTTCCCAAATCCGAACATTTTATTCAACTCCGTGAAAATATGGCGGAAGGATAACGCAAAAACGGGATGGGCTGTGGCCCATCCCGCTATTTACGATATTTTTCAGGGGTCCCTTAGGGGAGTTTTACGGGAATCTCCGCAACCGGATCAGTAAACTCTATCTTGTATTTGTGTTGTAGTGAGCGGACAAATGGGGGGAGGTTTTCATCAACGATTGCCTGGCGCACCCTGTCATATACCTCCTCATACTCATGCTGAATCGATGGCTTGATCCCCTGCAGCAGAATCAGGTGAAATCCTCTATCTGTTTCGGCAATCTCACTAATCTCCTCCTCATTCATATTCTCCAGTGCCTTCTCAATAGCCGGCATGGCGGTTCCCCTCTTCAGCCACCCCATCTGCCCAGCCTTTTTGCGACCATAGGGGTCAATACTGTGAAGTTGGGCCATACGAAAAAAACTCTCTCCGGCAAGGACGCGCTTTCTTACGGCCTCTGCCTTCTCACGGCTGTTCAGTACGATCTGGGAGATCATGCGCTGTTCCGGGACAAACCCCAGTTCGCGGTGTTGTTCAAAGTAGGCACGAGCCGCCGCACGGTCTGGGGCCCACTCGTTCTCCTTCTTGAGAATAAGCATGGCAGGGAGGCGCTCCCTGTAGAAGTGGCTCATGCGTCTCTCCATGCCATCCATGATATCTCTGGATACCAGGTTGATCAGGTCAATCTCCAGTCTCTGGTAGAGACGCTCCTCGACATTTGCAGCGTGAAAATCGTCGGCATTCTTGAAATTGAGGCCAAGATCGGAGAATCGGAGCAGATAGTTGTCCGCCTCGGCGAGAATGGTCTCCGCAGTAATGGCTGGTGTTACGCGCTCCTCGTGAACAGCAAGATTGACCTGTTCACGAATTTTCTTCAGCGCAAGGGAGCGGACAAGTTTGTACTGTTGTGCCCTGTACTGTGCAACAGCAGCGTCCAGAGCCTCTGAATTTCCCTTTAGTCGAGAGAACAGGTCATTCATGACGGAATCCGGAATCTTGATGGAGGCACGTAGCTGATCCATATAGATCTTGTATGTCATCCCCTTTATAAAGGAGTCACGATCAGTGATAAAGATAGGATCTTGGTCCAGTTTTTGTTCGACTGCCTCAAGATAGAGGAGCTGCAGGTTTACCAGACGCATCAGCACACTACCCCTGAGTGCTGCCTGAGTTTTCTCATCAAGAGTAGGGTATTGGTCTGCGAGTGTGGAGCTCACAATAACTCTCTCAATATCATGGTCGGTTATGGTGTAGCCATTGACAGAGACCAGCGGAGTTGCCACTCCCTTGGAGAGAGCGATACCGGATAATCCCAGATAGAGGCCGGCAATCAAGGCCAATTGAATCCATCTCGACATAATATTCATTCCCCTCATTTACAGTTGAAGCCTCAATTCAGGGAATTGATCATTCGTCAGGGATAGCTCCACCCAGATCCGGTGCAGTTGCATGCATCCAGGATACTGCGGCATCAAAGTCGTCCATGATGGATTTGCCATCCCATTCCTCTTTATTTGCAATCAGAGGCACACCGGTTTCATTGGTGTAGTGACAAGCTGCACAAACCATGGGTCCGTGAGAACCATCAGGATTGAACTGTGCCGCCTGCTTGTAGGTGGTGATATCTACATCAGCTGTTACAGGGTAGAGCCCGTGGGTGGACTCATGACAGACCTGACAGGCGAGACCGGCATGTCCCTTAGTATAACGCATCAGACTGTACTTGCCTGGTTGATTGATTGGAAATGCAACACCCCCCTGACCCTCAACATAAGGGGCGGCGTGACAGTCCGCACAGTGGGGCTCACCAGCTGACAACCAGTAGGACTTGCCATGTGTTGCCGCATTGTATGGCACCGCCATGGCGCCGTCGGCACCCTCAGGCAGGGTCAGAGATGCAACATCTACAGCAGGATTGGCAGAGACTGGAACGACGCTGAAGTCACCATCTTCGTCTGTGGAGCCCATGGGGCTGCCATCCTTGATTGCGATTACTGCAACATCGGGATGAGCCACCTCTGGATCCCATAGTGCAAGGATCTGGGACTGTCCCGGGGTATCATTGCCATCAGCATCAAGCACCACCTTGGGATCCATCATCTCCTCAAGGGTTGCCATGTCGACACCAATACCGGCTGCGATCTCCTCCAGGGACTTGTTACGCAGGGTGGTGCCTTCCTGACGGAATGCATGGGTAATATTGTCAGCCTGGTAGAGGGCCTTGGCCAGAGGTGAGTGACAGTTGGTGCACCAGAGACCCTTGCCACCCTTACCCTTACCGTTACCGATGTTTGAGACATTGTCCTGGATCCAGCTACCGATCGCATTGAGATGCTCGGGAGTGCCGACGCCATCCTTATCCTTATAGGGGTTGGAGTGGACATCACGACCAGCGAAACAGCCCTCACCATCACGGTTATCCGCATTGGCAAAGAGGTTCTCACCATTCTCGGTTATTGGATAGCGGTCCATATTGCCGTCCTGACGATGTGATGGGTGACAGCCCTGACATGATCCGGTACGGCCCTGACTATCCGGAAGTGGACGCTTCTCCTGATGAACCAGGTGGATTGCCTCGGTCAGCGGCATAATTACACGATCTTCGCCACCAGGCACCAGATCACTGACATTCTTGGATTGAAGGACACCGATTACGTTATCCGCATGACACTTCTGACAGAGGATTGGATCCCCGCCCAGACGGTTATCCTTGGAGCGTGAGCTCGGATCGTAGTTCTTCAGGAAGCCAGTACCATGCTTGTCATCATGCTGCTCCAGGATGGAGAGCGAGGTTGCCTTCAGGTTGGCGATCCAGTCACTGGCCCCCAACCCTTTCCAGAATGCCTTCTCACCCTTGTACAAGGTGTACTTGGTGCCGTTGGCATTGTCGTTGGAGTGACAATTTGCACAGTTTGGAACATCAATGGGGCTGGTACCGATAAAGTGAACCGGCTTGCCGTTGACCCTATCGATAATTGCCTCACCAGTATCGGCATCAACCAGTGCAGCCCAGGACTCCTGGTATGGGCGAATATCGCTCTCCAGCATGGATAGTGGATCACGCTTCATGACGCTATCCTGCCATGGTGTAAGTGCCAGACCGAGCGCATCCCAGATGCCTGGATTGGTGAGCACAATCGGCACATTATCCAGTACAGGTGACTTGGTGAATACGATGGTTCCCTTCTCGCCAGAGTAGTGTAGATGTCCGTCACTCATTGGGCTTGGAACTGCCGCACCGGCAGGACCGTTATCCTTTGGAATAGGGATCTCGATACCTACACGCGCCTTCTTGCTATCTGCGCTGGTCCCCTCAGGATTGGATCCTTTCAGATCCTGGTAGACATAGAGGTGGGTGAAGTAGGCGTTGGCCACATTATCATTTGGACCATATGTGCCATCACCATCAACATCGTATTTGACATCCCAGTAGGTGAGCTTGTCACCCTCTGAGTAAGTATTGTCGATGTGGCCAAACTCGATCTTCATCCGTCTATTGCCATCAACGAGAATGTCATGCTCCTCCTCATCTGACTCCAGCACCTCGGGCCACTTTTTGGCGCCCCAGGCAGTCTTGACTACCTGTGCCTGGATAGAATTGTATGGCGGAAGTACGCAGCAATAGGTGAAGTCAAAGCCGGTACAGTGCATGCCCAGCTCATAGTTCAGACTGATGTTGTACTCGTTCTTCGGTCTTGTTGGATCTGCCGCAGCGGCCGCTGCATCAGCTCCATAAACACGCTCTTTGATGGGGTTGTACACGGCCTGCTGTTGTGCACCACAACCAGCAGCAACCGCAATAATCAGAGCGCTGCCCACCAGTACGGTTGGACGACGTAATTTCATGCTTATTTAACTCCTCCCCATTCGGGAATATCATTATTACAATATGGACTGTGCGCTATTTATCAGATAGTTATTGTATAGCAACCCTTGATGTTGCTTGACCGCATATCTCATTTACTTCATTTTCCGCCTACACAATGATGACTCAATCAAGGGTTCCATAGTTAAAGTTTTGTATGCAACTCTATGTAAAAACAGACTATTTCGCAACCTCTTCATTTAACAAGAAGATTATTGATAATCTGTCGGCTCTATGGTTTTCAATAGTTGGAACTTACCCATCTTCTGGATGTCTTCTCGGTTATACTTTCGACCATTCAAAATTTGTGAGGAGATAACTATATGGGTTCAGGGAGACACAGGTTGCATAGGCTATTTTCTACTGTTGCGCTGTCGCTAGCCATCTCGGCAAATGCTTTCTCTGTCACAACAGTGACAGAAGCAGTACTAGACAACGGGCTGAAGGTGATCGTCAAGGAGGACCATCGGGCTCCTGTAGTAGTCTCCCAAGTCTGGTACAAGGTTGGCTCCAGCTATGAGACAGACGGGATTACCGGAATATCTCATATACTGGAACATATGATGTTCAAGGGGACAGAGAGCCACGGTCCCAACGAGTTCTCAAAGATCATCTCGGAGAATGGGGGGCGGGAAAACGCCTTTACCGGCCGTGACTATACCGCCTATTTCCAGCGTCTGGAGAAGAGTCGCCTCCCCATCAGCATGGAGCTGGAGTCGGATCGGATGCGCAACCTGACTCTGCCAGAGGATGAGTTCCTCAAAGAGAGGGAGGTGGTGCAGGAAGAGCGCAGAATGCGTACTGAGGATAGGCCTACCTCGCTTACATATGAACAGTTTATGGCGACCGCCTTCCAGACCAGCCCCTACCACCATCCGATAATAGGATGGATGGATGATATTGAGAACTACGATATCGAGGATCTGCGGGAGTGGTATGCGATGTGGTATGCCCCCAATAACGCCACTCTGGTGGTTGCCGGGGATGTGAACGCAGATGAGGTTATCGAGATGGCCAAAAAATATTACGGTCCTCTGGAGCCCTCAGTGTTGAATCCACCAAAACCACGGATGGAGATTAAACAATTGGGCCCTCGTGAGGTAACGGTCAGGGTGCCGGCTGAGATTCCATATCTGGTGATGGGCTTTCCGGCCCCCACTGTGGTCACCGCAGAAGAGGCGTGGGAGCCCTATGCCCTGGAGGTGATGGCCTATATTCTGGATGGTGGGGATAGCGCCCGTCTCAACAAGAATCTGGTTCGCGGAATGGAGCTTGCGACCAGTGCTGGTGTCGGCTATAACCCCTATGACAGGCTGCAGACCCTCTTTATCGTTGAGGGAGTCCCAGTAGAGGAGCGCACTGTCGCAGAGCTCAAACAGGCGCTGCTGGCTGAGCTGGAGATGGTGAAGAGCCATCCTGTCACCCAGTCGGAGCTAGATCGGGTCAAGGCCCAGGTGGTGGCCTCCAAGGTCTTTGAGCAGGATTCTGTCTTCTACCAGGCGATGCAGATCGGTACCCTAGAGACTATCGGTCTGGAGTGGAGAGAGATGGACCATTATACAGAAAATATTCGCAAGGTAACGGCAGATCAGATTATGGTGGTGGCAAACAGATATCTCGATAACAACCGGGTGACCACAGCACTACTGGATCCGCTGCCCATTGAGAGTGATGATCAAGGGGAGGCAGATCATGATTAACAGGCAGTTGGTGACAATATTTATGATCTCTGCAGTGCTGTTTGCAACCAGCGTCTCGGCAACCCCACAGATCGGGCGCTGGGAGACCTCCAACGGGGCACGGGTACTCTATGTACATACCCCGGAAATAGCGATGGTGGATATCCGGGTCATCTTTGATGCTGGCAGCGCCCGTGATGGAGAGCAGGGCGGGATCGCATCGATGACAAATGGTCTTCTCTCTACAGGGGCGGGAGATCGTGGAGAGGAGGCGATTGCCGAAACCATGGATCGCTTGGGCGCACATCTCGGGTTTGACTCCCTGCGGGATATGGCAGTGGTCTCCCTGCGTAGCCTGAGTGATGACTATCTGCTCAGTCCGGCGCTGGAGGTTATCTCTGATCTCATTCATAAGCCATACTTCCCCAAGAGCGCATTCGAGCGGGAACGTAATCGTCAGCTAGTTGGAATCCAGTCGCAGAAGCAGTCCCCGGGAACCATTGCGGACAAAAAATTCTTCCGTGCAATGTATGGTGACCACCCCTACGCAGAGCCCTCCAGCGGAACGGAGGAGAGTGTCAAGGCACTCAAACGAAGCGACCTTCGACTCTTCCACTCCCGTTACTATGTTGGCAACAATACAGTGGTTGCCATTGTTGGGGATGTTGGCAGAGAGCAGGCCAAACAGATTGCGGAGCAGGTGGTTGGACAGCTCCCTGCAGGGGAGGCGGCACCACCACTACCGGATGCGGTCATGGCACAGTCGGGGGAGACCATCGTGATCGAATATCCGTCAGTGCAGAGCCATCTGTTGATGGGGCACCCCGTACTGCGACGCGGGGACCCCGACTATTTTGAGCTATATGTGGGCAACCATATATTGGGCGGCAGTGGGTTGGTGTCCCGAATATCAGAAGAGGTGAGGGAGAGCCGGGGGCTCGCCTACAGCGCCTACAGTTACTTCTCCCCAATGCGTGGAGAGGGCCCCTTCAAAGCAGGACTGCAGACCAAGAATGAGAGTCGTGATGAGGCGCTGCAGGTGCTCCGCGACACCGTAATTGATTTTGTGGAGAGTGGACCGAATCATAATGATTTGATCCGCTCCAAGAGAAATATTACCGGTGGCTTTCCACTGCGTATCGACAGCAACAAGAAGATTATCGACTATCTCGGGATGATCGGTTTCTATGGTCTTCCCGACGACTATCTGGATACCTTCAACTGGAATGTAGAGGCGGTAAGTCGTGAAAGTATTCAGAATGCGTTCAGGCGCCGTCTCCACCCTGAGCAGATGGTGACGGTTATTGTGGGCGGCAAGGTCGATTGAGTTGTGGCAAAAAGAGGGAGACCAGGTGGCAGCAGACGACTGAGAATTGTGGCCGGGGAGTGGCGGGGGCGCATTCTCACCTTTCCAGACCGATCCGGAATACGTCCTACACCGGACAGGGTTAGGGAGACCCTCTTCAACTGGCTGCAGCCAACAATCGTGGGGGCACACTGCCTTGACCTCTTTGCTGGTAGCGGTGCACTGGGGCTTGAGGCACTCTCACGTGGTGCAGCTCAGGTCGATTTTGTCGAGAGAGATCGCATCAGCACCACGGCAATCACCAACCACCTGCAGCTGTTGAATAGTGCAGGTGGAGATGTCTATACGCAGGATGCCTTCCGCTTTCTGCAGGGATCTGAGTTGACACGGTATGATCTGATCTTTCTTGATCCCCCGTTTGGACAGGGGTTGCTGGAGAGGGCGTTCCTGCTATTGAAACAGTCAAAAATCTCACCCCAACTGCAGCTCTATGTTGAGATTGAGCATGAGCTTGATGACCTGCAGATGCCAGAGGGGTGGGAGGTGGCTCGCAGTGGTGGGGCTGGTCAGGTACGATATATGCTGTTGAGGCAGATATAGCCGTAGCCACCAGAGATATAGAATGATGAAAGCAGTTTATCCGGGGACATTTGATCCCATCACCAAAGGGCATATCGACCTGGTTGAGCGTGCGACTAGAATTTTCGATCATGTTGTTGTCGCAGTAGTAACAGACAGCTCCAAGCGGCCGCTCTTCTCCGTAGAGGAGCGTATTGTGATGGCGACCGAGTCGCTTGGTGATCTGGATGGCGTTGAGGTGGTCTCTTTCGAGGGGCTACTGGTTGAGTTTGCCCGTTTAGTTGGTGCTGGGGTTATTCTGCGTGGGTTGCGCGCAGTCTCAGATTTCGAGTATGAATTTCAGTTGGCAGGGATGAATCGTCACCTTGCGTCGGATATAGAGACTATGTTTCTGACCCCGGCTGAGCAGTTCTCCTATATCTCCTCCAGCCTAGTACGTGAGATTGCCTCACTTGGCGGAGATGTGACCCCATTTGTGAGGAAAAATGTGCAGATGGCGCTGGAACAGAAACTTGATCGTGGTGTACAATAAAAGCATTCAAGAATTCACGCAAGGATAGTAGGGAATTAGATAATGGCGCTTTATATTACGGATGAATGTATCAATTGCGACGTATGTGAGCCTGAGTGCCCGAATGAGGCAATTTTTCAGGGTGACGAGATTTATGAAATTACTACGGAGCTCTGCACCGAGTGTGTGGGCCATTATGATGAGCCGCAGTGTGTTGAGGTCTGTCCTGTAGATTGCTGTCTGCCGGATCCTAACCATGAGGAGAGCGAGGATGAGCTGCGAGCAAAGTATGAGGCACTTACTGCCTGAGTCTCTCTACTCTATCCGATAATTGTAAAAAAGGCTCCTGCATGGGGTCTTTTTTAATTCCCCTTCCTCTTGCGACGATCACTCTCTCTGCGTCTGATCATCCCATCCTCCGGATACTCGTAGTGGATGATGGTACGCCTGTGGTTCTGCTGGGTGATGACACCACGAACCTCGAAGGGGCCGCTTAACTCCAGGGAGTGAAACTGCCCGTTTAGCGGAACCAGATATGTGGTTCCGTCACGTTGGATCAGTTGGCGGAAGTGATATTCATCTTGGTAGGCGGCCAGAACATAGGCGCCATTTACTACCGGGCAGCCTGGATCAATTATGATAACGGCACCATCATTGAACTCTGGTGCCATGCTTTCACCAATGACCTGAAGGGCAAATGGCTCCTTATCCTCACATGCAGTTGGGCTGTGTATATCCATCTGCCTATTCTACCAAACAATTCACTTACACCGTCATCCCTGCGAAGCCACAATGAGTGCTGCTGGAGGCACTCCTAGTGCTGGCAGCGGGGACAGTACCAGCTGGAGCGTTGATTCTGTGTGATTTTATAAATTATGGCGCCACACTTTGTGCAGGACTCGTCATCTCTGCCATAGACCAGAAGCTGTTGCTGGAAATAGCCAGGCTTGCCCTCGCTGTTGCGAAAATCCTGGAGTGTTGTGCCCCCTTGTTTGATTGATGTTGTAAGGGTGGAGATTATGGCCTCGGCAAGAGTTAGATAGTGTCTCTCAGAGATTCTATTGCATCCTCTTTTGGGATGGATGCCGCTTAGAAACAGTGACTCACAGGCGTAGATGTTGCCGACGCCGGTGATAATCTTCTGATCCATCAGGAGAGACTTAATGGAGGTTTTTCGTTTTCTTGACTGAGTGTAGAGGTGTTTTCCCACTTCTTCAGCTGTATAGTCATGGAGGACTGGTTCCATCCCAAGGTTGCTTAACAGGTGGTGTTTCTCAATCGGTTCTGTGGTCAGGAGGAATGCACCAAAACGGCGCGGATCACGCAGACGGAGCAGGGTGTTGTTACCGAGGAGGATGTCGATATGGTCATGTTTTTTTGCAGTGGTTCCCTGTTTCAGAACACGAAATGTGCCGGTCATGCCGAGATGGATGATAAGAGTAGCGTAGTTGTTGCGCGCGATGTTGCGTTCAAGCTCCAGCAGCAGGTATTTTGCCCGGCGGCCAACCTTATTAAAAACCGCCCCCTTAAGTTTCTGCTCAATACCCCTCGGTATGGGCCAGCGCAGTGAGCGCTGTCTGATGATCACCTCTGTGATGGTCTGGCCCAGACAGGCTGGTTCAATCCCCCTGCGGGTGGTCTCTACTTCGGGCAGCTCAGGCATGGTCGGTAGTATAATGTAGATCTTTTCAAATATTCAGTCTGCACTTTTATACAATGATTTTGGGCATTGATACCGGCGGTACATTTACCGATTTTGTGTTGTGGGATGGCGAGCAACTTCGTATCCACAAGGTACTATCGACCCCGCAGGCCCCGGAGCGGGCCATTCTGCAGGGGATAGCGGAACTTGCTGTTCCACTCCAGGGGTTGACTGTGATCCATGGTTCTACAGTTGCGACCAACGCGGTGCTTGAGGGCAAGGGGGCGCGTACCCTCTTTGTCACCAATCGTGGTTTTGCCGATATCCTGACCATCGGGCGGCAGGCCCGCCAGGAGCTCTACAATCTGCAGCCAGAGATAGTGCCACCACCAGTTCCACACGAGGATTGTTTGGAGACGGGCGGCAGAATCAATGCCGCCGGGGAGTTGATAGAGGAGCTGACCAAAGGAGATCTAAGAGATCTCAGACGGGAGATTGAGCAACGTAAGCCGGAGGCGGTGGCGATCAATCTGCTCTTCTCTTTTCTCAACTCCGGGCCGGAGCGGGATATTGAATCTGTCGTTCCGGAGGGGGTGTTTGTATCACGATCTTCATCGCTGCTGCCGGAATACGGGGAGTATGAGCGGGGGATTGCCACCTGGCTCAACAGTTATGTGGGGCCTCTGGTTGAGGGTTATATCAGGCGTCTGGAGCAGGGGGTTGAGGGTGTGCAGATCTCTGTGATGCAATCATCCGGGAGCACTATCTCTGCTGCTCACGCTGGTGCAGAGGCCATCCATATGCTGCTCTCCGGCCCTGCTGGAGGTCTGGCAGCCGCACAGTATGTTGGCCAGCAGATCGGGCGTCCCAAATTGCTGACCTTTGACATGGGAGGGACATCGACCGATGTTGCGCTGATTGACGGCCAGATCAGGCTCACCTCAGAGGGGAAGATTGGCTGCTATCCGGTGGCGGTGCCGATGGTTGATATGCACACCATTGGGGCAGGAGGTGGCTCAATTGCCAGGGTAGATGAAGGGGGCATGTTGCAGGTTGGGCCAGAATCGGCTGGAGCCGTACCGGGGCCAGCCTGTTACGGCAGGGGTGGGGAGGAGGCTACGGTAACAGATGCCAACCTGCTACTTGGAAGATTACTGCCGGACGCCTTTCTTGGTGGGGAAATGGCGCTTGATGTTGTAGCCGCAGAGCATGCAATGGGTGGGGTCGCAAGGGATCTGAGCTGCTCCATAGAGGAGGCCGCCAAAGGGGTTATTCGGGTGGCCAATGAGCATATGTCTCACGCCCTGCGGGTTATATCGGTGCAGCGTGGTATCGATCCTCGTGCCTTTACCCTCACCTCTTTCGGCGGGGCAGGTGGTCTCCATGTCTGTGCACTGGCCGAATCACTGGGAGTGGGCAGGGCAATGGTTCCACTCCATGGGGGTGTACTCTCCGCACTGGGGATGCTGGTGGCACCTCGTGGCCGGGAGCTATCAAGGTCTATCATCGCCCTGCTTGCCGAGCTGGATAATCCGGTTGTGGAGCGGGAATTTGGATTATTGGAACAGAAGGGCATACAGGCGCTCACTGTTGAGGGGGTTAAGGAGCAGAATATCGAGCTGGTGCGCAGTGTGGATCTTCGTTATCGAGGGCAGTCGTTCAGCCTGAATCTGGCGTGGAGCCACTGTGGAGAAGCAGAGGAGCAGTTTCACCGTGCACACTACCAGCGTTATGGCCACTCCTTCGATTTTCCTGTTGAGCTGGTCAATGTTCGGGTCAAGGTGAGGGAGTCAGCTGTTGCCCCAATTTCCCTAGACGGAGCTCACCAAGGGTATGGTCAGGAGCGGGAGCAGCGATTGGTTACACTTGCCAGGGTTGGTGAGGCCCTATTGTTACGGCGAGAACAGTTAGGAGTAGGTCAGATCATAGAGGGGCCAGCACTGATCACCGAGAGGACCTCAACCTCGCTAATTGCCAATGGGTGGCGGTGTGAGGTTGATCCATCCGGGGCATTGCTGCTGGATCGGGATTAAAAAAGCCCGCAAGGTGCGGGCTTTTTTGGTGAAGCTGTAGCGATTTTACTTGATCTTAGCCTCTTTGAAGATAACGTGCTTACGTACACGCGGATCATATTTCTTGATCTCCATCTTCTCTGGCATGGTGCGCTTGTTCTTGGTTGTGGTGTAGTAAAAGCCTGTTCCGGCACTTGATACGAGTTTAATCTTGTCACGCATAATGTTACTCCCTTAAACCTTTTCGCCGCGGGCGCGAATATCTGAGAGAACAGAGTCGATCCCATTCTTGTCAATAATACGCATTCCCTTGCTGGTGAGGCGCAGTTTTACCCAGCGGTTCTCGCTCTCGACCCAGAAACGGTGGGTATGAAGATTAGGAAGAAAACGACGGCGCGTCTTGTTATGTGCGTGGGACACATTATTGCCCGCAACTGGGCGTTTACCGGTCACCTGACATACTCTGGACATGAAAACTCTCCAACAAAAATCTGTGCTTACAAAAAAGAGCGGGAATTGTGCCAAAAAATGGAGGTGCAGGCAACTGCTATCTCGTTAATTTGCCAGAATCAGCCTTGCTACAGGCTGTTTTGGGTAATTGGGGCGTGCAGATGGTCAATAACCTCGTATAATGTTGCAGTTACTGAGCCCCAAATAACACTCTGAATGGGGTGGTTCTGGTTTTTGGAGAGAGAAAGATGTCGATGGATGATCGTGATGGCGTGATCTGGATGGATGGTGAAATGGTGGATTGGCGTGACGCCAAAGTTCATGTTCTTACCCATACACTGCACTACGGAATGGGTGTGTTTGAGGGAGTTCGTGCCTACAAAACTGCTGATGGACCGGCAATTTTTCGGCTTAAAGAGCATACAGATCGTCTTTTCCGTTCTGCCCATATCATGGATATGGAGATCCCCTGTACCCCAGAACAGATTAATGAGGCAACCAAGGCGGCGGTTCGAGAGAATGGGCTGGAGAGTGGCTATATTCGCCCCATGTGTTTCTACGGCTCTGAGGGGATGGGGCTTCGTGCCGATAACCTGAAAGTCCATACCATGATTGCAGCATGGGAGTGGGGCGCATATCTGGGTGAGGAGAACATGGAGAAGGGGATTCGCATCAAAACATCCTCATTCACCCGTCACCATGTAAATATCACCATGTGCAAGGCCAAGGCTAACGGTCACTATATCAACTCAATGCTGGCTCTGAGTGAGGCGCAGAAGGATGGGTATGATGAGGCGCTGTTACTGGATGTGGATGGTTTTGTTGCAGAGGGGAGTGGAGAGAACATCTTTATTGTCCGTAACGGGGTTATCTATACCCCAGAGCTGACCTCGGCACTGGATGGGATCACCCGCCAGGTATTGATGGAGCTGGCTGGCAAGATCGGGGCGGAGGTGCGTGAAAAACGTATTACCCGTGATGAGGTTTACACTGCTGATGAGGCCTTCTTCACCGGGACCGCTGCAGAGGTGACCCCGATCCGTGAGCTCGATAATCGGGCCATCGGGGCAGGCTCGCGTGGCCCCATTACAGAACAGCTACAGACCATGTACTTTGATTTGGTCCATGGGCGGCTGGATGGATATGAGGATTGGCTTGATTATATCTAGGTGCTTAACCTTATAGGTTGCACATATCCCAATGTATATCACGCAGCGTGTCTATAAGGGGTTTTAGATGCTCTTTAGTTGTCCTGAAATTGCGTGTTGTAAAGGTGGGTATAGAGGCCATTATTCTGGTAGAGGAGATCATGAGGCCCCTCCTCCATTATTCTGCCATCCTTCATCACAATAATACGGTCTGCATTGGAAATTGTTGAAAGGCGGTGTGCAATTATTATTGTCGTGCGGTCTTTAATGAGTGTGTCCAGTGCTGCCTGAATCTCCTTCTCGGAATGGCTATCCAGAGCTGATGTCGCCTCATCAAGAATCAGTATGGGTGCATCTTTCAGGAGGGCCCTTGCAATTGCCAGACGTTGGCGCTGACCACCAGAGAGGCGAGCACCTTTCTCCCCAATTACAGTATCAAATCCATTAGGCAGCTTCTCTATAAAACCGAGGGCATGAGCCTGTTCTGCTGCGTTACGGACCTGCTCTATGGATGAGTTGGAGAGACTTCCATAAGCGATATTCGCTGATATGGTGTCATTGAACAGGGTAATGTCCTGGCTCACCAGAGAGATCTGGTCACGCAGTCTCCTGAGCGGCAGCTCCTGAACATTTACCCCATTAATGAGTACACTGCCGTTATCTGGTTGGTAGAAGAGGGGCAATATGTTGGCAAGGGTGGTCTTGCCGCTGCCAGAGTGTCCCACTAGTGCAATGGTCTCATTCGGGGCAATAGTCAGCTGGATATCTCTCAGGGTTGCAGACTCATTCCCGGGATAGGTTAGTGATATGTTATTGAATTTAATTTCGTCGATTTTTTCCAGATAGAGGTTGTTGTCCGGATCAATCTCCGGTTGTTGATCGATCAGATGAAAGACGCTCTCGGATGCAGCCAGGCCACGTTGCAGAATTTCATTAACCCCTGTCAGCCTCTTTATTGGTGATATCAACATCGCCATTGCACCAAAAAATGATATGAACTCTCCGGCGGTAATCTCATTATTTGAGGATTGAATGGAAGCGATATAGACGATTCCGGCAAGTGCCGATACGGTAACAAGTTGTACGATGGGGCTGTTTATTGCCGATGTTATGATGGTTTTCATTGTAACGAGCCGAACCTTGTTGGCCGCATGCTGAAAACGATCCTGTTCATAATCTGTGCCGTCAAAAATCTTGACTACTCGTTGCCCCAGAATGCCCTCCTCCAAAATTTGGGTGATTTTGCCCATATGGTTCTGTAGTTCATGGTTCAGCCTGCGTAGTCGTGCACTGATAGATCGTACTATCAGAATGATAATTGGTACTGTGAAAAACATTATCAGGGAGAGCTTCCAGTCTATATAGAGCATCCATGCCAGAAGTCCGAAAATTGCCAATGAATCCTTAATCATAATAATCAGCGCATCTGTGGATGCCCCCGCGACCTGATTAACGTCAAATGTCAATTTTGAGATGATGGTACCGGTAGGGTGTCTATCGTAGTAGGTGCTTGGGAGTGATAGCAGATTCCTGAACATATTGGATCGGAGGTCCATTATCACTTTTGTGGAGACCCAGTTGATGGCAACGGTACTTATAAAATTTGCAACACCACGTACAATATAGAGTAATATCAAGAGGATAGGAACAAGTCTGATCATAACTTCATCTTTTGCAATAAAGCTTCCATCAAGCATAGGTTTCATCAATGCTGGCAGTGCCGGCTCGGTTGCAGCAAATATGACCATACCAATGATTGCAATAAGGAAGCGCCCCTTATAGGGTTTGACGTGCTTTAGTAGGCGCAGATATAGGTTCTTACTGTTCATAATGGTAGATCACTATAAAATTGTGGATAGCCTTCTGGCTGGCTCTTGAAGCGCCTGTGAATCCATAAATATTGCTCGGGTGCCTTGCGTATCTGCTGTTCAAAGTGGTCCATGATTTGTTGGGTATCTGCTTGAAGATCATCTCCCGGGAAATTTTTCAGGGGAGGGTGAATTACCAATTTGTATTTTCCTTCGGTTTCGAGACGATAGGTTGAAAACGGGATCACTGCAGCGCCGCTAGCTTTGGCAAGTTTTGAGGTTGCTGTTGTCGATGAGCACTTAATGTTGAAGAAATCAACAAACAGGCTATTTTTCCCAGAGGAATCCTGATCCATTGCGTACCAGATAATCTGATTATTTTTTAGGATCTTCAGCATTCCCCGTAGATCAGTACGTTTAATAAGGCTTTTCAGAAAGGTAAGTCGCCCATTTACCATTGCCTGATTAAAGGTCTCACTGTTTTGTGGTTTATACATGGCATGGAGAGGCTTGAACAGGGAAAACAGTTTTCCACCGATCTCCAGGGTTGTGAAGTGTGCAGAGAGCAAAATTATCCCATTACCACTATCTAGAGCATTATCAATATGCTCCATTCCCTCAATAGCTACACTCTGTCGAAGTTCTTCCTCATCCCCCCACCATGCATGGGTCATTTCAATAAGACCAATGCCCAGTGAGCGAAAGTTCTTTCTAACAAGTATCTCCTGTTCACTCTTGTCAAGTTCTGGAAAGGCGTTGGCAATATTGGTTCTTGCAGACATTCTCCACCTCTTGCTAATTTGAAAAATGATGTTACCAATGGCGCTGCCAATATGGAGTTGAAGGCGGTTTGGAAAGTGTATGGTTGTTCTTAGAAGAGCAAACCCAAGACCGGTCATAAGGTGGGATGGAGCAGAGATTTTCATATATAATTCTGCTCATGTCGTTTCTTGATACAGTTCGTGAACATTCCGAAATTATTGCACAACTTCAGCAACATGAGGATGTAATTCTTGAGTGCAGTCAGAGAATCTGCAGCTGCCTATTGCATGGGGGCAAGGTGCTGTTGATGGGGAATGGGGGCAGTGCCGCCGATGCACAGCATATTGCTGCAGAGATGGTTGTTCGTTATCAGACTAGTAGACGTGCTCTTCCCGCAATTGCATTAACAACAGACAGCTCGATCCTGACCGCATGCAGTAATGATTTTGGTTATGAATCGCTATTTCGTCGCCAGATTGAGGCACTGGCAACACCCGATGATCTCGTCATCGGAATCTCAACATCCGGCGAGAGCAAGAATGTTGTCGAGGGGCTACGTGCAGCCAGAGAGCAGGAGGTAAAGACCATCGTATTAACGGGAAGCAATGGAGGCAGTGTTTCGGATCTTGCAGACCACACGGTTGCTGTACCCTCAGAGATTACTGCACGAATCCAGGAGGCACATATCCTAATAGGCCATTTCTGGTGTCGGCAGATTGATGAGGCATTTTCCAGTAGCTGATGAAATATTCACTGCCTGATTTTTCCTCATCATCTACCCTTGTTGTTGGAGATCTGATGCTGGATCGCTACTGGTCTGGTGGGGCGGAGCGGATCTCCCCGGAGGCACCGGTGCCGGTAGTACATATCAACGATATTGAGGAGCGTCCTGGCGGTGCCGGGAACGTGGCGCTCAATATTGCCGCATTGGGGGGGGGGTCATCGTTGATTGGTGTTATTGGTGGCGATGAGGAGGGTAGTAGCCTAAAAAATCTTCTTGCCAATAAAAATGTTAATTGCGATTTCCAGCAGGAGATTGGGATTCGTACATCTACTAAGCTCAGGGTCATGAGCCGTCATCAGCAATTGATTCGCCTCGATTTTGAGGAAGATATCGAAGAGGTCTCTCTGCAGCCTCTGCTGGATAAATTCCAGGAGCAACTGCAGGGGTGTGGTGCAGTCATCCTCTCCGATTATGGGAAGGGTGTATTGATGGATCCCCAGCAGCTGATTCAGATGGCGCGTGCCGCAAAGAGACCATTGCTGGTAGACCCCAAGGGGAGTGATTTCTCAAAATATCGGGGGGCAACCATAATGACCCCAAACCTCTCTGAATTTGAGGCTGTAGTGGGGAAGTGCAGTAACAGTGCAGAGCTTGTAGAGAGGGGAGAGGAGCTTCGCAGAGAGCTGGATATGGAGGCACTGCTGGTAACACGGGGTGAGGAGGGAATGACCCTGCTGCTGGAGGGGGTGGCACCATTTCATCTCCCAACCCACGCACGTGAAGTCTATGACGTAACAGGTGCAGGGGATACCGTAATTGCCACCCTGGCTGCTGCCTTAGCCTCCGGTGCATCATGGATAGATGCAGTTGCAACTGCCAATCTGGCGGCAGGTATTGTTGTCGGCAAATTGGGTACCGCAACTACGACTGTTGCGGAGCTGCATCATGCAATCCATGATCCTGAGGACGCAGGTTTTGGTGTGCTGAGTGAGGATGAGTTACAGCAGGCCATTGAGCAGGCACATGCTCGTGGAGAGCGGGTCATCATGACCAACGGTTGCTTTGATCTGCTCCATACAGGACATGTCAGCTACCTTGCAGAGGCAAGAAGGCTGGGGGACCGATTGGTGGTTGCAGTCAACTCGGATGAGTCAGTTCGACAGCTCAAAGGTGAGAGCAGACCAATCAATGGTCTTGAACAGCGCATGATCTTGCTGGCTGCCCTGGAGAGTGTCGACTGGGTGGTTCCCTTTAGTGAAGAGACCCCGGAACGACTCTACTGCGGGGTATTGCCGGATGTGATTGTAAAGGGTGGGGATTATCAGCCAGATGAGGTGGCCGGCGGTGAGTGCGTGATTGCAAATGGTGGGTCGGTTGAGATTCTTCAATTTGTTGAAGGGCATTCAACCACCTCAATAATCGAGAAAATGAAGGGAAAGCAGTAGATGATCATTGTAACGGGCGGCGCAGGTTTTATTGGCAGCAATATAGTCAAGGCACTCAACGAACGGGGTGAGACCGATATACTGGTGGTTGATAATCTTACCAATGGCCACAAGATGCGTAATCTGGCTGATCTTGATATTGCTGACTATATGGATCGTCT
>CALEHW010000015.1 GCA_937877715.1 uncultured Methylophaga sp.
CTGGACATGTTGGGTAGTCTACCGCAATCTCGCTAATCTTGCAGGCCTGACCCCAATTATGGTCGGGGCGAGAGGATTCGAACCTCCGACCACCGGCACCCCATGCCGGTGCGCTACCAGGCTGCGCTACGCCCCGAATATGGAGGCTGGAACCGGAGTCGAACCGGTGTACACGGCTTTGCAGGCCGGTGCATGACCACTCTGCCATCCAGCCATGAAGGCTCTGAAAAATTTGGAGCGGGAAACGAGATTCGAACTCGCGACCCCGACCTTGGCAAGGTCGTGCTCTACCAGCTGAGCTATTCCCGCTTAAGAGTTGGCATATTCTATGCTTTGTTTGTTTTCTGTCAACCCCCAACGCCATAAAAAGAGGTGGTATGGTTATTCTGGCCGGTTTAACACGGGCCAAAGTAGCGCCCCTTGCCGTTTCTGGCTCCACCAGGATCGTAAACAGTGGGGTATAATGCCCCTTTTTTCAAGGAAGCAGAGCTATGTCCAAAGCAGAAAATGGCAATACAGTAAAAGTACACTACACAGGAACACTGGATGATGGGTCCCAGTTTGATTCATCAGAGGGTAGAGAGCCTCTTGAATTCACTATAGGTAATGATCAGGTTATCCCTGGATTTGATAAAGCCTGCTGTGGAATGGCTGTTGGAGAGAAGATTACCGTAACATTTGCTCCCGAGGATGCGTATGGGGAGTATAACCCGGAGATAGTTGCAACTGCTCCCCGCTCCATGATGCCAGAAGGTCTGGAGCCTAAGGTTGGAATGCCGATGAGCACACATGGGGAAAATGGTGAGCTGATTGAATTTGTCATTACCGCATTTGATGATGAGACAGTAACAATTGATGGCAACCCCCCAATGGTTGGCAAAACACTCACCTTTGATATTGAGATGGTTGAGATAATGGGGTCAGGCCTGCAAGTTTAGCTAGATACCCCACCCCTGTTCACTCCAGGAGAGCATCACTCCTCAATCAGCTCGTGCTGCTGAGTATTTCCTGCTTCAATCTCTGCAATCAAATAAGGGAGCACGATACTTAATTCGAAAAATGAATTAAGTATCGTGCTCCCTTAATTTTTCCAACAAAATTTGGAGCGGGAAACGAGATTCGAACTCGCGACCCCGACCTTGGCAAGGTCGTGCTCTACCAGCTGAGCTATTCCCGCTTAAAAGTTGGCATATTCTATGCTTTGCTCATTCTCTGTCAACCTCAATATTGGGGACAATGGGGTCAGGCCTGCGAGTTTAGCAAGTTTAGGTAATGTTCGACCATCCCCTTCTCTCTCTTTCGCCGGTAAAGTTGCTCTCTCGTCTGTTTAAGCTTGCGACTGATGACCGTTGGGTGGCGTGACAGATGATTTGCCACTTCGGTTACAGATATCTCGGAGTAATCTACGGCGATTAGCGCGATCACCGATCTGGCATGAGATACGAGTCGCCGCTGACTGGGGGAGGAGAGCTCTTCTACGCTTACGCCCTCCTCCTTTGCAACTGTTCTGGTAATTTCATC
>CALEHW010000016.1 GCA_937877715.1 uncultured Methylophaga sp.
GAGCCTTGTATATCTCATTAGCCTGATTCCCCACCTCGGTAGCCTGATCGTACAATCCTGCTTGCCAAAGTGCTGACTGAACTTGCCTGAGTTGTTTTGGATCTCCAGGATCAAGGTCTGGGAATTGTGCAGCTACTCCTTGGAGTGCCTGTTGTTTAGCCTCCATTGGAGTGACACCACCAAAGGCTTTACCAATACCTCTACCCAACATACCTCCAGCACCAGCAGAAGCTCTTGTAATAGCCTCCCATCCAGTACCATAGGACTGTGCAGCCGTTTGATCTAGAAGCTGCTGTTGTAGTTGGGCATCATAAATGTTGCCAAAGAGTCCGTCTGCCATAATTATTTCCTAGTTAAAAAGACCTATGGGTTGATTAGCAGCTAGGCTACCACCTACTCCACTAAACCCTCCTGAGCCATAAGTTGTAGCAGGAGCGGAATAACCACCGCCTATAGTAGTGTTACTTTGTGGAACTCCACCGCCACCCCAATTATAGTTACTAATCTTGCTGCCTAACTGATCCCAGAACGCTGCCTGACTGCCTGCTAGACTCGTAGCAGCAGTTGATCTTAGTCCTGCTCCATATTGTGCTGCACTAGACATGCCAGAACCAATACCCCTGCCAAGCTCTGCATACCTGAGAGGTAGTTCACCAAGGGTTAATGCCTGACTGATATCTCCAGCCTCTCTAGCTCTATAGAGATCAATCAAACCTTGTGCCTGATCGAGAGACTGTACCTGTCGTGCCAGATCTTGCTGTTGTTGAGCCTCAAGGACTTTCCCCATCCTCATCTGCCCCCCAGTTCCACCTAACATACCTTGCGCTCTAAGCCTGTTCTCCATAGCCAATTGTTCTTGCTGTTGCTGTGGCGCAAACAATCCTTTCTGTTGTTCGTATAGCTTCTGTTGAACCTCAAATGGATCACCAGCTAGAGCCTCTACTTGTTCAGCACTAACATCTGCTCTACCAAACAACCTGTCATAATGTTCTTTAAGTTCTGGAGTTAGAGTTAGTGTTGATGTTCTACCTCCCTCATCAAAGGTAGCACCACCGAACATCCCTGAAATATCCCAAGGAAGTGATTGTTGATATGCTAAATCTGCGGCTCTATCAGACGATCTAGCAGCCCTTTTACCTGCCGATCTAGCTCCTGCGCCACTAATTACTGACCCTGCTACTATTGCTGTTGCTACGCCTGACATATTTTATCTCCAATTTGCAAACTTAATGCTTGCCTATAGTCTACTGTAAGTTCATCACCTATATTACCACCTTGACATCCATCTACCTTCTCTCCAGCCATTAAATGGATATCTTCACGTTCATCCATCACAAAATAGCAGTTAGGGTTCTTAGCATGGTTTACATACCTGCCTGCTGGAGTCCTCTTACCATTAAGTCTCGCAGGAGCAATAGCTTGTCCTTTATTAAAACTCGCTGTGGCAAAAAGACCTTTACCATCTATTTTTGATGTAGCTACCATTACACTATATCCACCATGAGGGAAAGGCATTTGATCTTCCTCATTTAGTGACTGCTCTTGAACAGAGGCATGGTCAAATCCAAACTCTTTTATTGCCTCATAATAATCCTTAACATCTTCTGATCTATTAAAAGTTAGTAAGAGATCCTTTGCTTCTTTATTCTCCTTCCAAGACATACTTTTTTCTAGAAACATATCTTCTAGCTTCTCTACATCAGTCTCATCTGTTGAGTAGATATTCTGCCAGACAACCGTTTCGTGTATAAACCCTATTTTCCTTCCGGGCTTAGATGTAAAAGTCTTAGGGGCAGTAATTTCCGTCCATTCCCCATCATCACCTATCATAGTTACTCTGCCAGCCAGCATAACATTTAGGTGTTCGGTCTTCTGGAAGTGTCCTATAGAAAATGCGCCGGCAGGAAGTGTCACCTCTCTGATATAGATATTAGGGGCAAACCTGTGAACTACCGGGCAATCTACCTGCTCCTCTTGCAAGCAATGGCTCTCTATCTCCTCTATCTTCTTTAGATTTAACTGAGCAGGCAAATAATCTACATTATCAGCAACCATCTCATAGCTTTCTTTGTGCGCTAAGTTGTTCATGAGGTTCTATTCCTAATCTAGCCTATGATGTCTGGACGGTTGTTTTAGCATTTTTATATTCTTCGATAACCATATAAGGCTGCACAAAATCACTATGCACTAATGCTCTAAAATTAGCATCATAAGCCTTAAATTGAAGCCCTATATATTTAGCAGTGGTTCCCCAACTATTAAGCCAGCAAGAAAACTCTTGAGGTGATATTCTTTGCTCAAAGCACTTATCTCCTCTGTCAAACAATATGGTATCAAAGGCACCTGTGCCTGTAGTGTTATAACCGCCTTGCACATAATACCCAAAGTAATTCCCATTACCTGTTTCTATTTGTAAATTCCAACTTACCTTTATAACCGAATCAGACGCAATCGGAGTAAACTGTCTTGACAATGCTGTACCCCATACCCAATTATTTTGATCAGTGATTGACTGCTGCGGATAACTTGTAGGAATAAAAACCAACCTTTGCAATACTTCTTGACTGTCATCTGCATAAGCCTTGGTAGCTGCATCCTGATCTGCTGTAGGATCAGTAACATTAGTGATCTTACTGCTGCACACAACATTACCAGTGCCGTTAGGGGCAAGGTTAATGTCCCCATTTACATCTGTTGAGGATACTGTATTTCCATCCAGCTTTAGATTATCAACTCTGGCATCAGTGATTGCTGAGTTTGTCCCTAGAGTTGCACCATCAATAGCACCACCATTTATGTCTACGGTAGTAGCTGTCAAGAGATTACAGCTAAAGGATTCACTCAAGTCTCCATTGAGAGAAGCTCTCTCGTTGATTCTGGTAGATATTTCTTGAAACTCCGTATTGAAATCTCCACCTGAAATAATCTTAGCTTGAAGACTATCATCCAAACCATCCTTACCAGCCCAATCCACCTGTACGTTATAATCAGCCATATTATTACCTTATTCTGCCTTGTTTAGTTGTTACTGCCATATGTTGTAACGATCCTTTATATCCGTTTACATTTCCACTCATCTCAAATTGAACTACATCTACGCTACCAGACAACGGTATTGTTTTCTTGGTTGCTCCATATATGGGAGCATATTTAGCGGAAACGTGAGAGGAAACATGTGTGTGTGGATTCTCACCTGTGTTTGCACTACCATATAAAGAGTTACTAGCCCCCCAAAGGAAAGGTTCGCCAGCACTTGAGATATTGAGTGGTACACTTACAGAAGATAGTGGAGATGAATCATAATCCTTAAACCACTTAAATGTTAAGCCTAAGTTTTTGCCTCCATTAAACACAGTAAAGAGTCTCTTCAGGATTTTAGTCACTCCTGAACTACCAAAGTCCATCCAGACTGTCTTAAATGTTCCTGTGTAATCAATATTAGACCAAGTAGATCCGTTATATTCCTTGTCGTAATACCCATTATATTTAGCTACACGACCCTCATAATTATTATTACCAAGCCCTAGATACAAGGTGCCATCAATCGTACTCAAGAAACTCTTGGGTGCTCTTTTAGCCAAAGTAGACCATTGGGTAATACGAGGAGAACTATCTGGATTTTTGTATTTGAAGTCAAAAATATATGTCTTAGGGACGTTGGTAAAACTTAGAATGTAGAAACCACCACATAGACAATATTGTGCTTTCACATAGTCCATGTTTTGATTTGCTGTTAGGTTTGTTAGCTCATCTTTTATGTTCTTGGAATAATCAAGGAGAGGCATCTTATCCTGAATCTTGGTTCTATTAAGAGAACGTAGACCACTACCACTAAGGAAAATAATATCATCTCCCATTGCCTGTACACTGCCCCTAGCTACACAGCCTATTCCAGAAATAACCTCATCAAGAGACATGGTACTGGGATCGTCAGCACCGTTATAAATAACAATATTTCTTTTACCAAAGATCACTAGCTGTCCATTGAAGGAAGCCAGAGCAGTAATCTCATCTCCACCCCAAACACTCTTTAGATCTATAGAACCAGCCAGTCCTCCACTGAAGTCATATCCTATGAGAGTATCTGAGTAATGCACTACATCCTTCTCTTCAGCAACTCCACCTACCCAAAGCCTACCAAACTCTCCTAGGATACTTGTAGGATTAAACGTAGTCACTCCAGTAGGGGCTGCATAATTATCGGAGAAAGTTACTGTTGGCTCTGTAGTATAGCCACTGCCTCCAGCAGTTATAGTTACGCTAGTTACTTCTCCACCATCTATTACTGCTGTGCCTGTAGCACCAGTGCCTCCACCGCCTGTAAAGGTTACTGTAGGGACAGTTATATAACTAACGCCACCAGCAGTTACCGTTACTGAAGTTACTGCATCACCTGTTATTACTGCATCACCTGCTGCACCAGTGCCTACATCCTCCAAATCTAGCCAATTAGTGCCATCATATTTGATAGGCTTATGCCCTGATTGAACCCCATAGAAATCATTGTTGAAATTAGTGAATTGCCAATTACCATCAGTAGGCGTAGTAATGCTGCCTGTGACATCGGTTAGTGTGTCTGGAGAGGTAGAGGTATCTAAGTAATATATCTTGTCTCCAGCACCAGCAAATATCTTCTCAACACTACTATTTCTATATTGCCCTAAAGACCTGATAATCTCAGTATTACTAGAGGTGCTACCCACATTATCTGAAATCTGTTCAAAACCTTTCCTGTAGGTAATTCTACCTTCAGAATCAAGCATGGTATTGTCTGCCTTAGTCAACCATTGAGGCTCTAAAGAAGCAGCATTAGCCTGAGTGTTTAATCCATAAACACCTAGATTAGTTAACTCAAGAGGACTTAATGGCTTTCCCATGTCAACTCGTCCTGATAGTAGTTAGCATTGATACCAATATGATCACTTAAAGATTTAGTGAACATGGCGTAAATATCTCCAGACTGACTACCTCCATCCTCACCTCGTTCACTAATTGCCCTGCCCCAGGCACCTAGAATTACTGGTTCCGATGGGACACTTAGAGTATCTGTAGCAAGACTGAGATCATCCTGTGGATCTACTAGATTAAAATCTATGTTATAGACACCATCAGGTTTTGGGTAGAGTTGTACTACCAATGCACCACTAGATGTACTATCTAAAGAGTAATAATAGGGTTTATTGGAGGCCTCACTGGATGCTGGATACTGGGTACTTTTAATCCAGTTATTACCTACACCTTTTAGGAAATATCCCTCAGACTGTTCCAGCACACTCAGGAGGCGAGTTCTCTGCGTGGTTGAGGTGATGGTATAGGTTTTAGTCCCACTGACTGTAGCAATCGCCTGAGTCCTTCTAAGTGAAGACCAATCCCAGGCATCCTCCACCTCTCTTTTGGCTTCATTTACTAGATCACCAATGAGTTTCTGGTAATCTGTAATTGTAGTATTGTCTAGAAAAGCCTCAGACCAAGAGCTTGAGATTTGATCCTCTCTAAGCCTTCTCAGGACTGCGTTGATTAAATCAATATATGTCATTCATTACTCCTAATCCCTATACTAGAAGTAACTTATCCACAAGGGGGCTACAATTACCTCTGAGTTTACCTAATTCTACTTAACTGTCAACCAGTTACCCACGCCTTGCTAGACTAGCTCCGAAGTACATCTCAATTAT
>CALEHW010000017.1 GCA_937877715.1 uncultured Methylophaga sp.
GGTCAGATCAAAAATGCTGTGAGCATTGATAAGAGGCCAGCAATAGTCGATGAGAAGAACCGGATTGGAGACTGGGAGATCGATACAGTGATAGGCAAAAATCACAAGCAGGCCCTAGTTACAATCGTTGAAAGGAAGAGCAAATTTACAGTGATGAAAAAGGTAGAAAACAAGACAGCAGAACTGGTGGCTGCCGCCACCATCGAGCTACTACGCCCCTACAAAGATCTGGTTTTCACGATTACGGCAGACAGAGGCAAAGAGTTTGCCTATCATGAGAAGGTGATTAAGGCGCTAGAGTGTGGTTACTATTTTGCTCATCCATACTCATCCTGGGAGCGAGGACTGAACGAGAATACCAATGGCTTGATCCGCCAGTTCTTTCCCAAGGGGAGTCGGTTTGAGGAGATCACCGATAGATCGGTAAAAAGGGCCAAGGGGCTGCTCAACAGAAGGCCAAGAAAGACCCTTGGATTTGCGACACCTACAGAGGTGTTTTTTGGGAAATCATTCGGAGAAAATTTTGCGTTTCAAGGTTGAATCCGCCTTCTGAAATCAACCCAAAGCGGCTGTTCGATTACTGATTAGTCTGATGCAAATGTAAAGACATGATCCTGTGGGTGCGGTTGTTACAAAAAAATCACACCAATCCCCCTTCGTGTTAGCCTTTCTTGGGGTGTTTCAGGAAGCTATAAAATGACGATGACATCTGAGCACAACACGGTGTGTTGTGTATGTGGCAAAGAAAATCTGCAGCCAGTAATTTTGAGCACAAATGCTGTAGGGGAGGGTGATCTTGATGAGCTGGAAAATTAACGTGTTAGCATTTGATGTTGTGGTAATAAGAAGTAGTCTTTCGCAATATCAAGAACGGTAATTTTTATGACGATATTTCTGGAACAATTCGGCAGCGAACTAAGTCTGATTAGATCTGGAAGTATGCTATGCAGCTGGAATCGCGGATTGCATTTCTGTCGCATGGAATACTCGGATAGCCAGACAGATTACGTTCCATCTCCACAAGATAATCTGCTGCATGATTTGTTGTTGAAAGGCCTTCAAAGGGGAGTAAGGCCATTTCCATCTTATTACACAGAAGAAACAATTATATCTCTTTATGGCTGGCCATTTGGCATAGAACATCTATCACATGAGCTAGGAAGCATAACCTACTCCTATGATAGTTCGCTTGTAACAGCATATGAGGATTTCAACGACATCATTGAGCCATGGAGAGGCGATTCTGGTGATATAGATTTTGACCCAGAACACCCAGAAAATGAGAGAAAGCTGTTCGATCGCCTTATTGATCGATTTGGAGATAGGTTAGGTAATTGTATAGAGACACAAGTAGATATTCCGTCAATCATAGACGCAAAAAAGTCGGATGATTTCTTGGCACAACGTGCTGATTTACTGCTCAGCTTTCCTAACCATAAAGGCCTATTGTTGGAGCCTGGAGACCATGAGGACAATCAACTTAACCATGATAATAAAAGGGATCGTGCATTCAGGGGTATTGGAATTGAGACACTGCGTCCTCGTAATTCAGAAATCAATGAGGAGCAACTTTACAAAAAAATAGAGGAACACATTTCACTTCTAGATGCTAATCGTTACCTAGATGCTCCTGTTGATAGATCAGAAAAAGCACTTGCGGCTAATTATCTGTTTCTATTGCCTTCATTGATTGCTCGTGTCGAACGTCTTCTATTACACTTTTTTCTTCATCAAGGATTAATGCATAAAGAAGAACTACGTATTGGAATTATTGAGAGAGACCTAGAGTGTGCGGAAATATCAATTATTGGTTTTCTGGAGAAATTGAAACGGCTAATTGCGCTTTATGGTCTTTCATATCAAATCCCATCTGTTCGTTTACATGTTCAGCGCAATCCTGCATATAGATTTGGCAAGATAGAAAACCTAGAAATAACCGCAGTTCAGCATGATGACTTTTTAGATGTGCGCCTTGATCTTGTTCTGGATGTGGGCATTAAGTGCAATAGTCTCACTAAGGTCGATAGCCAATTAACGGCACATCATGGTTCAGTAAGGCAATGCTTTCCTCATAACAGGACCATTCGTTTCGCATATCGTTCTCAAGCAGTCCCCATTTCCGTAACTGATGCAACGAATAAACTACTCTCTACATTTGTACAAGATTACTTTAGAAAACATTCTCTACGTTCTGGACAAGGTCCGGTTATTCGTAATGTGTTATCTCAAAAGCCAACAATTGGGCTCTTACCTACCAGTGCTGGTAAATCCATGTGTTATCAGCTTGCATCACTATTGACGCCGGGGACAACTATCATTGTTGATCCACTGGTTGCGTTAATGAGGGATCAAGTACAAAGCTTGAAAGAACAATATGGAATTGATCGTGTTATAGCGTGGCATGCTAGCGCAGGACTGCACACCAAAGACGTTCCAGCAATATTGAGTGAAAACTCAATGATCTTTATTTCACCAGAACGGCTACAAAGGAATTCTTTTCGTTCTGCAATGAACACTCTTGGTGCTAGTGATATTTTTATAAATTATGTGGTTATTGATGAGGCGCATTGTGTGTCGATGTGGGGGCATGATTTCCGTCCATCCTACTTGACTTTAAAAAGGAATTTTCAGGAGTTCTGTACATTTCAAGGGAGAGAGCCAGTGTTGGTTGCACTAACCGGCACAGCATCTCAGCTTGTGCTGATCGATCTTAAACGTGAACTTGATATCCAGAATTTTGAGTCAATAATCAGGCCCGATACTTTTGATCGCCCAGAACTTAATTTCAATATTGTAAAATGTCCTGAGTCTGAAAAGGCCCAGACGTTAGAACAGGTAACAGTGTCAATTGCCGGACGTCTGAATGTTCAAAGATTAGATATAGATGCGCATGGGATTATTTTTACCTACACACCAAACGAAGTATGGAAACTGTTCGGGCAACAAGTTGGTAATGCAGAGGGATTGATACGTACAGTGCTAAGCGATGATGACACCAATCTTCGTTATGGCATCTATACAGGAAGCTCTCCAAAACAGAATACAGTTCCACTATTTTACCGTGACAAGTGGGAGAAATATAAGGAAAAAACTCTGTTGGCATTCAAACGTGGGCAAATCCAAATGCTTTTTGGAAATACGGCTGTAAGTGTTGGTATTGATAATGAGCGTCTGAACTATGTAATTAACTATCGAATGCCACAGTCAATGGAGTCTTATTATCAACAATGTGGACGTGCCGGACGTAGTAGGCAACATGCCGAATGTTTTCTTATATTTTCCGATGATGAGCCTAATACTACACAGCGTTGGCTCGATAGAGAGATCATGGAAATGCCGCAACGCTTTGATGACTTGGGCACCATCTCGTATTTTCACCAAAACAGCTTTCCTGGACAGGTGATCGACAGCAAGGGTACAGAGAGTATTTTCAGGTATCTTTTTAGTGAGCCAAATGGGCAATACATGATAGAGATCCCTATGATCGAGGGATATAGAACTGAACGATACATCTCACATTGCCTCATACTTGGATTTATCGTTGATTATGAGGTCAGTGGTACAGGAATGAACACCACTTATCAGGTTCGTCGCCATCCATCCGTTGATGATTTCATGGTGAATCGGAATAAATCAGTTATAGAGTCTAGCATCATCGATAATCTCCATAGCTATCTATCACGTTATAGGCCAATCTCACGGTCTGATGTAAAGCAAAGACTCAATGAGCGGGAAGAGAAGAATCTTAGTGTGCGAGGGATAGGGCTGCTTGTTAGCTTTATCTATGAACAGATTGAATATCAGAGACGGGAATCAATCCGTACGATGGTTAGCTTTTGTAACGAAGCTGACACCTCTCCAGAACTTTTGCGTACTCGCATCAGAGGGTATTTTGATACATCTGACAAGTTCTCCGCACTCCTTCTTGATATGTCTGAAAGACTTCCAGATTTCAATATTGTTGCAGAGCTTCTAGATCTGGTTGATGGTTTTGATGATGTTGAACATCTTTACTGGGAAACTAGGAGACTATTGGATGAGCGTTTCCGTCCTGACTGGGCATCAATTAGCTTGTATGCTGTAGCGTATAGAGAGAAGGCTGTAGTCAGCAACACCTTTATGCGCCTGTTTGGAGATATGATCAAGGGTCTACGAGATGAGCTCATACCTAATGAGTCTGGCAAATTGTTTCTGGGTCGTTTTCTTGGTTACTTAACGAAATTTGATGATGTATTTAATGCAGAATTAAGCTGCGAAGTTCTTGCAAGAGCCTTTATTTATCTATACCGAAATTTTGGACTAGAATACCTTGATATCATTAATGATCTGGATGTTAGTACTGACATGAAGGAGTACATTCATGCGTATGTTGCCGTAGAACAACTGGGGAGAATTACAAATGCCGGATATGCACAAATTACTGGATGAATGCCAGTCTCAGAGCCAGTCACTGGTTAATGAGATAGAGACATTCAAGGAGTCACGGGTTCTGCATCAACAAGCTACAGAGGCTTTAGAAGCTACTGCTATTGCACTCAGGAGAACCTTAAAAGAGATGAAGCCGTTAACTGAAAAACGGATCAGGAACTTGTCGATTATTATTCTGAGCGCAACATTGGTTAACTTGTTGTTATTTTTGATTGTTTTGTATCATATCATATAACCTAGACCACCTTGGTAGAATCGCCGCCTTATCATCTACTACTTGTCTAAGCAGCTGATCCTTTCATGGTAGTACAATTACCACCGCCCACGCCTGCCGCGCATCTGCTGCATCATCTTCTCTCTCATGTTGGTGCGGAAATCATCCAGCTCCTCATCTGTCATATCACTCGCCCCCTGGTTTCTGCCAGACCATAGCCCCTCTCCGGTATCCGGGTCTCTCACATGTAGTGGCTCGGCAAGGGTGGGCGCGTTTATGGTTGCAGCATATATGTTCCTGCCGCTGATCCATCCTCTGCGGGCATAAAACTCGGAGCCTGATATCTTGATTTTGTCACCGGTTCTGAATGTGATCTGTTCCTGGTCTATATACCACTGGGGGGATACATGGACAGTGTATGTGCCTGAGGAGGTTTTTACTTTCAGATGGAGCCCCTTTTCTCGCATTACCGGATTAAATGATGAGTCATCAATACCAACAATGGTTCCCTCTTTTGTGACAAATGAGTCTTTATCGTATGGCGCCATGCCACCACCTCCACCAAAACCGCCTCCAGGGCCAAAGGCATTGGCTGATGACAGCGATGTACACAACACCACCATCACTATGGCTTTTAGTTTTCTGGTTATCTGCATCTCATATTCTCCCGAAATAAGGCATCTTTAATGGCGACCCAATAGAGGTGACACCCATATCAAGGTACAACATGGATTGAGGTTGCGCAAATAAAGAGGCTACTTTTCGTGAGGCAGTCTGGTATTCTGGCTTGGTAAGAAAGGTTGAGGGCGGGATTTGGTATGGCATTAACGGCAAACAGAAGATTTTATCTGCTGTTCTCTCTGTTTATGGTTGAATGGATTGCGCTGGCAATCAGCCCACTTCATCCTGAGGATTGGCTACTGGAGAATGTGCTGGTAATTATTGCAGTGCTTCTACTCCTATATGGTCGCAGATCTCTGCCATTCTCAAACACCTCTTATCTGATGATCTTCATATTCCTTGGTCTGCATGAGATCGGGGCGCACTACACTTACTCTGAGGTGCCGTATGATCAGTGGGTCCAGTGGCTTACAGGCTCAACCCTGAATGAGATTATGGAGTGGGAGAGAAACCACTTCGACCGCATTATCCACTTCTGCTATGGTCTTCTGATCGCCTATCCGATTCGTGAGATCTTTCTCTATGTGGCCAATGTGCGGGGCTTCTGGGGCTATTTTCTGCCCCTCGATCTGGCTATGTCCAGCTCCATGTTCTTTGAGTTGATTGAGTGGGGAGCGGTCGGGATCTTTGGCGGTGACCTCGGAATGGCATTTCTTGGAACCCAGGGGGATATCTGGGATGCCCATAAGGATATGGCGCTGGCCAGTCTGGGTGCATTGATAGCGATGCTGATCACCGCCACCATCAACTACCGTATGCAGAAGGATTTCTCCAGCGAGTGGGCTGAGAGCCTGCGAGTCAAGAGAGGACGCCATAGCTGACTTTTTAGGTGTTTTTTTCTGTTATATGGATTATGTTTCTTTATAGGGGTGAAGGATAATTTTTAGTTACTTAAGAGGTGCAAGTCTAGTCTGATAATTATACAATACTGGAGTAAATTACATGGTTTTTATAATAATTGATATAGACTGAGTTTTGTTTAATTTAAGATAGGAAAATGAAATGCATAAGAAAATTGTTACTATATTGGGTGTAGCTGTATTGTTTAGTCTGGCAGGATGTGGTGATACATCTTCTCCAGAGAAGGCTGCTGCTCCGGCTGCTACATCATCAACACCAGCACCAGCTGTAGAGAAGGCAGCTCCAGCTGCGCCAGCAGCAGGTGGTTCTGCAGATGGGGCAGCATTGTACCAGACTAACTGTTTTGTCTGTCATGGACCTACAGCACCTGCAGTGCAGGCACCACAGGTTGGTGTAAAGGCAAACTGGGAGGCACGTATTGCTAATGGAATGGATGCTCTTTACACAACAGCAATTAATGGTTCCACAAAAAATCCAGTAATGGCTCCACGTGGTGGAACCGCATTGAGTGATGGTGAGCTTAAGGCAGTTGTGGATTACATGGTGGCACAGTCCAAGTAATTGAAAAAATCAATTAGGTAGTTTTAGTTTTTTCCTAATTGTTAAAATGCCAGCCATCATAAAAGATGGCTGGCATTTTTTGTGGCTCAGCTGTAGATATGATCCTTCAGGTATCTTCCAGTATGGGAGTTAGGATTTTTTGATACTTCTTCTGGTGATCCAAAGGCAACAATTTCACCACCACCTGCACCACCTTCAGGTCCCAAATCAACAATCCAGTCAGCGGTTTTGATTACATCCAGATTGTGTTCAATGATCACAATGGTATTTCCATGGTCACGTAGCCGGTGGAGTACGTGGAGTAGCTGTTCGATATCGTGAAAGTGGAGCCCAGTGGTTGGCTCATCGAGGATATAGAGGGTCTGCCCAGTATCTCGTTTTGAGAGTTCACGTGAGAGCTTAATGCGCTGGGCCTCACCGCCGGAGAGGGTGGTGGCGTTCTGTCCCAGCCGGATGTAGCTTAGCCCCACATCCATCATGGTCTGCAGTTTGTTGGCAACTGTTGGAATGGGATCAAAAAAGACACGTGCATCCTCGACGGTCATCTCTAAAATATCGTGGATATTTTTGCCCTTATAATGAATCTCCAGGGTCTCGCGGTTGTAGCGCTTGCCTTTGCAGACGTCACAAGGGACATAGATATCGGCCAGAAAATGCATCTCTACCCGGATTACCCCGTCCCCCTGGCACGCCTCACAACGGCCGCCTTTGACGTTGAAGGAGAAGCGTCCCTGGTTGTAACCACGGGCCCGAGACTCCTCGGTTCCCGAGAAGAGATCACGGATGGGGGTAAAGAGTCCGGTATAGGTTGCAGGGTTTGAGCGAGGGGTACGGCCAATTGGGCTCTGGTCTATATTGACCACCTTGTCCAGCAGCTCCAGCCCCTCTATGCTTTCATGCGGTGCTGGCTCCTCTTTCGATCTATTGAGATATTGTGCGGCGGCACGATAGAGGGTGTCGTTGACCAGGGTCGATTTTCCGGAACCTGAGACCCCGGTGATGGCGACCATCAATCCGGCGGGAATGGCCACATTGATAGCCTGCAGATTGTTTCCTGTGGCCTTGCGGATAAGCAGCTGTTGACCTCTGGTGGGGGTAGTGCGTTGGGCAGGCATGGGGAGCGAGCGTACCCCCGACAGATACTGTCCGGTCAGTGATTGTCGGTTTGCCATCACCTCCTCGGGGGTTCCCTGGGCCACAATCTGCCCGCCGTGGATTCCGGCGCCGGGACCTATATCGACCACATGGTCTGCACTCTTGATTGCCTCCTCATCATGCTCGACCACAATGACGGTATTGCCCATATCCCGCAGACGAATCAGGGTATCGAGTAGCCTCTGGTTATCTCTCTGGTGCAGTCCGATGGAGGGTTCATCCAGTACATACATCACCCCGACCAGTCCGGCCCCGATCTGGCTAGCCAGGCGGATTCTCTGTGCCTCACCGCCGGAGAGGGTATCGGCGCTGCGTTCCAGAGAGAGGTAGTTGAGCCCTACATTTACCAGAAAACCGAGTCTTTGGGAGATCTCCTTGATAATCTTGGTTGCGACCTCACCTCGCCATCCAGAGAGGGAGAGCTGGTCGAAAAAGCGGGCACTATCACCGACGGAGAGTCTGCTGATCTCATGCAGTGGATGCCCATCGATAAAGACATGTCTCGCCTCTTCCCGCAGGCGACTCCCTTGGCACTCTTGGCAGGAACGGCTATTGAGATACTTGGAGATATCCTCTCGTACCGAGTTCGAGTCCGTCTCCCGATAACGTCGCTCCATATTGGGCAGGATCCCCTCAAAGGGGTGCTCTTTGCGGGTTACTCCGCCACGCCCGTTGAAATAACTGAACTCTATGGTCTCATCTTCGGATCCGTAGAGGATGATATGTTGGATATCTTCCGGGAGCTGGTTAAATGGGGTCTCAAGGTCAAACTTATAGTGGTCGGCCAATGATCTCAGGGTCTGGTGGTACCAGGCATTTCTACGGTCCCACCCTCTTATTGCCCCACCGGATGGAGGCAGTTCTGGATGGGTTACAACTCGCTCGGGGTCGAGGAACTGCTGCATCCCAAGTCCCTCACAGCTGGGACATGCCCCGGCCGGATTATTAAACGAGAAGAGGCGCGGCTCCAGCTCCTCCAGACTGTATCCGCACTCTGGACAGCTGAAGTGGGCAGAGAAGGAGAGCAGGGTCTTGTCCGGCTCATCCAGCGATGAGATTGAGGCCAGTCCATCAGAGATGGCAATTGCAGTTTCCAGTGATTCTGCTAGGCGCTGACGGATATCTGGCCTCACTTTAAGGCGGTCAACAACCACCTCAATGGTATGTTTTCTCTTTCCATCAACCACAGGTAGCTGATCCAGTTCGTGAAGGGCTCCGTCAATTCGTACCCGCAGGAACCCATGGGCACGCTGCTCTTCAAGCAGCTGCTGGTGCTCTCCCTTGCGTCCCCTAACCAGTGGTGCAAGTAGCATGATTTTGCTTTCGTCCGGTAGGCCCAAAATCTGATCAACCATCTGGCTAATGGGTTGTGCCTCAAGTACTGTATCGTGTTGTGGACAGTGTGGTGTTCCAACACGAGCGTAGAGCAGGCGCAGGTAGTCATGGATCTCAGTTACTGTCCCAACTGTGGAGCGCGGGTTATGAGAGGTTGATTTCTGTTCAATTGAGATGGCAGGGGAGAGCCCCTCAATATGGTCAATATCTGGCTTTTCCATAACCGAGAGGAACTGACGAGCATAGGCAGATAGTGACTCCACATAACGACGTTGGCCTTCTGCATAGATGGTGTCAAAGGCCAGTGATGACTTCCCCGATCCGGATAGACCAGTCAGTACAATCAGCTTCTCTCTAGGGAGATCTAGATTGATATCCTTAAGATTATGTGTGCGGGCACCGCGAATGAGAATCTTATCCATGAGCTATCTTCAACTATGACTTTTTGTCTGCGGAAAACCTGATAATATAACTCAGCTTTTATTCTGGCTCGACATATTATTGTCATGCTGGAGACGGATGGAGTAACAAAAATCGTGCTTTCAGGGAAGAGTGACCGGAGGTCTGGATGAAGAGAAGTAAGGAGCATGGGATGTTGCCGGCTGAGCTCAGGGCTGCAGGGGCATTGTCGGGAATCTTTTCCATGCGCATGCTTGGGCTGTTTATGTTGCTTCCCGTTCTCTCACTTCAGGCAGAGACATTTGATGGCTCAACACCGCTTCTTATGGGTATTGCTCTTGGTATCTATGGGCTGACTCAGGCTCTGTTGCAGATCCCGTTCGGGATGCTCTCGGATCGACTGGGGCGCAAACGGGTAATCGCCATGGGGCTGGTTCTGTTTGCAATAGGTAGTGTGATTGCTGCAATGGCAACCACAATTGAGGGGATTATTATCGGGCGTGCTATTCAAGGGTCTGGGGCAATTGCTGCTGCCACCATGGCGCTGTTGGCTGATCTGACCCGTGAAGAGTATAGAACCCGTGCCATGGCCACCTTTGGCATGAGTATTGGTGTTTCATTTACAGCAGCAATTATTCTTGGTCCGGTTATTAATGGCTGGATCGGGCTATCAGGAATTTTCTGGATGACTGCATTGTTGGCCGTGTTCGGGCTCGTGCTCCTGTTTCGTGTGGTTCCTACTCCTGTTCATAGTCATATGCACCATGATGCAGAGGCAGATCTGGCACAGTTCAGCAGTGTGCTTGGTGATTCACAATTATTGAGGCTGGATTTTGGAATTTTTATCCTCCATCTAATCCTGACCGCTACATTTGTGGTGATTCCGATAGGTTTAAGAGATGCGGGAATGGTTCCAGAGAGCCACTGGATGGTATATCTGGGGGTTGTACTGGTTGCTGTCATGATCATGGTACCGATGATCATTCAGGCTGAGAAGAGGGGGAGGATGAAAGAGATATTCTCGATAGCAATTGGCATGATTGCACTGTCCCAATTTGGTTTGTGGCAGATGTCTGGGTCACTATGGAACATCATTCTCCTTATGGTTCTGTTTTTTGGTGGATTCAACCTGCTGGAGGCGGTACTGCCATCATTGATCTCGAAGATGGCTCCGGCTGACAAAAAGGGAACCGCCATGGGGCTCTACTCCAGCTCCCAGTTTTTCGGTGCTTTTATGGGAGGTGTTATTGGAGGATGGGTTCTTGGTTGGTCAGATGGGCAGGATATTGCTCCAGTATTTCTCGTCTCCGGTGGGTTGGCTCTGGTTTGGCTGGTTGTGGCAAATAGTATGCAGCGTCCACAGGCAGTAAAGACTCGATTGGTTCGTGTTGGAGAGATGGATCAGGCACAGGCGGCACTGCTGGCAGCGCAGTTCTTGGAGGTGACCGGTGTAAGTGAGGCAGTGGTAATTGCTGAGGATCAAGTTGCGTACCTGAAGGTAGATGAGAAGCTTCTGGACCGAAAATCACTGGAAGCGATTGCTCCGGCATGAGAACATATGCCGGTTGAGTAGGCATTGTAGTTACTAGACTCCGGCTATTCGGGGCAGATAATAGATTTAAAGAGGGGAAGGGTAGATGGCAAGAGGTATAAACAAGGTTATTCTGGTTGGTAATCTGGGACAGGATCCTGATGTGCGGTATACGGCTGATGGGCGTGCAATTACCAATATTTCGGTCGCGACAACTGACAGCTGGAAAGACAAGAATACTGGCGAGCGTCAGGACAGAACAGAGTGGCATCGTGTCGTATTTTTCGGCAAACTGGCAGAGATCGCAGCAGAGTATCTGAAGAAGGGATCCCAAGTATATATCGAGGGACGCCTACAGACTAGAAAATGGCAGGACAAGAGTGGTCAGGATAGATATACCACTGAGGTGGTGGTTGATATCAATGGAACCATGCAGATGCTCGATAGCCGTTCCGGTGGAGCCTCCAGTTTTGATGGGGGCAAGGCGGCGGCAGCGCCTGCGGCGGCACCCGCACCGGCGCCAACCATGGGCGATCTGGATGATGATATTCCGTTCTAGCGGACACAATATTTAGAAAGTTGTAAATACTTTCAGTATTGTTCATTCAAGGCCCCGTACAACGGGGCTTTTTTGTTTGGTTATGAGTAAATTACTTCTTCAATCGCCAATTGGTGTTCTGAGAATAAGTTCCAAAGGTGGAGTAGTCGAACATATCGAGTTTCTCGGTACGAGCAAAACCAGCCTGCCCAATGGTGAGGTAGCTCCATTTCTCAGAGAGTTGCGTGGGCGGTTTGAGGATTATTTTCAGGGTGCCTGTAGTATGGCCGATATTCCACGTATGCAACAGGGGACACAATTCCAGCAGCGTGTCTGGCTCGCGCTGGGAGAAATACCTGTAGGTGAGGTTGTGACCTATGGTGAGTTGGCTCGCCATCTGGGGAGCGGGGCAAGGGCGGTGGGTGCCGCCTGTCGTGTCAATCCAACACCGCTTATTGTCCCCTGCCATCGAGTGGTCTCCAGCAGTGGTATAGGGGGGTTCTCCGGGGAGACGGGAGGAGATATGTTGGGAATCAAACGGTGGCTACTACAGCATGAAGGGGCGTCACTTCCTGCACAGTAGGTGGATATAGCGCCCCATGCTGCGGTAGGGTTCCACTTTTCGTATGGCCAATTCCTGTTCAACTATATCGTTCAGCGGAATTTTGTTTCGCGGATTGGCATCCATCAGATCATAAAAAGTTCGCACTCCACTGTGAGACAGGATGGTGAGGCCGAGATCCTCTATCCATGAGATTACATCGGCAGGATCCAGTGGATTGGATGGGGTCAGACTTCCGGAATCACCCCCGAACCGGTTGCTTTTCACCTTTCTCAGATTGCCTCTGACAAGGTTTCGAAGTCGAATACCATGGATATTGTAGAACATCAGAGAGATGGCGCCACCAGTTGCAAGCAGTGCATAGAGTGTGGAGATAATCTCACGTGGGTTCTCAGTCCACTCCAGAACTGCGTGGTTGAGAATCAGGTCAAACTGGAGATGGTTAGGTAGCTCCTGGATTGAGGAGTGGATGAATGTGGCCTCTACCCCACTATTTCCAAAACGCTCTCTGGCGGCATTCAACATCTCCTCCGAGATATCACTCATCCAGAGATTGTGTCCCTCTTTTGCCAGCTGCAGGGAGAATTGACCAAGCCCACATCCGGCATCCAGGATTGCAGACGGCTGACTGGAAAGCTCTGGGAGTGTCTCCCTGAAATCCTCCTCAAGTACCCGAAGACGAATTTTCCCTTTTGGGGAGCGGTAGATCTTATTCTGGAAGTGGCTCCCTATGCCGTCAAAGTTTTTATCTCCAGACTTCAAGGTTAGAGAAATGGTTCCACCTCAACCCAATCTCCAGCCTCTACACCACCATTGTCCTCAGGAAGAACAATAAAGCAGTCGGCAATGCTCATGGAGCGGAGGATATGAGAACCCTGAGCCCCTGCGCCACGGACAACTGTCTCTCCATTCTCCCCCTTCTCCAGGATTCCGCGCTGGAACTCCAGCCGACCTGGGCGTTTTTTAAGTTTGTTGCTGCAGTGTAGCGGGATACGGAATGGGGTTGCGCGCTCTTTTCCGGCCAGGTGGTTGAGTGCAGGGCGGACAAATTGGAGGAATGTAACCATCGCGGAGACGGGGTTTCCCGGTAGCCCAAAGAACCAGGCGTCGTCCAGTTTTCCGAAGGCGAGGGGCTTTCCAGGCTTCATTGCGATACGCCAGAAGTTCACCTCACCCAGCTTGTCTAGGGTCTCTTTGACAAAATCAGCCTCACCAACGGAGACACCGCCGGAGGTAATAACAACGTCAGCTTGGGCAGCAGCATCCTTAAAGGCCTGTTCAATCAGCTCACGTTTATCACGAATAATACCAAGATCAATCAGCTCTACCCCAAGATCACTCAGCATGCTGAATACGGTATAGCGGTTACTATCATAAATCTGGCTATCTCCTAGTGGCTCACCGGCAGAGCAGAGCTCATCACCTGTCGAGAAGAAGGCAACCTTGATTCTCTTTTTAACCTTGATGGTTCCATAACCGAGGGAGGCAACCATCCCCAGCTCGGCGGCCCCCAGCTTCTTGCCTGGATGGAGTACAGTTTCACCGGTTTTCATATCCTCACCAGCCATCCGTACATTTTCTCCAGCATTGTGGTTATCCTCACTGGAGAAGGTGACCTGATCATCCTCTCTGGTGGCCTTCTCCTGCATGATTACAGTATCCGCACCATCCGGGATTTTGGCCCCAGTCATTATTCTGACAGACTGGCCCGCCTGCATAGTGCCATCAAAAGGGGTTCCGGCAAATGATGAACCAATTACATTCAGGGTGACAGTACCGCTCTCTGGGAGATCTGCCCCCTGCATTGCATAGCCATCCATTGCGGAGTTGTCGTATGCAGGGACATTGATGGGGGAGACAATCTCTTCCCCCAGCGTGCGATTGAATGCTGCCATAACCCCGACAGATTCACTCTCTTCAATTGGGGTAATCTCTTGGAAGATCTTTTCCAGTGCCTCGTTGACCGGTAAGAGTCCTTTCTTTGGTGCGTCCATTGTCAATTTTTCCTAATGATTGTTGTCTCAATAAAATCTGCAATCTGCTCTATATTATCCAGATCCAGCCGGGTGATTGAAGGATTGATAGCCTCACTTGAGGGCATGGCAACAGAGATGATGCGTGGGTCATCCGGATAGAGGAGTGGCTTCCCAACGGCAGATCGATGGAGCTCGATGCGTGGGATTGGCTCATGCTTGAACCCCTCAATCAGGATCAGGTCAATACCATCATGATCAAGATGTGAGAGTAGTTGCTGAAGATCGGCTTCATCGGTGGCAGTCTGGTTTTCGGTAACCAGTGCCCAGCGTTTGGCAGAGGCAACAAGTACCTGATCAGCACCAGCCTTTCTCAGTTCATAACTATCCTTTCCTGGATGGTCGATATCAAAATCATGGTGTGTATGTTTGATCGCAGCAACCCTGAGTTCCCTCTTTATGAGTAGAGGGATCAACTCTTTCAGTAGAGTTGTTTTGCCAGTGCCACTCCATGCAGCAAAGCCAAGAAGTGGTGTAGGGCTCTCAAGTGGGGTGGTGTTCATGGTCTCTATTGCAGCATCTGCTCAATTGTCGACTGCTGCTCCGGGGTATTGATATTGAAAAATGGCATAGAGGAGTCAAAATGACACACAGCAGGGTTCAGTGAATCCAGCCAGCGGTAGACGCGACGTTGATCTTGCTCAAGTTGTTCTGTAATGGATTTGAGGATGGTGCGAGAGGCAAGAAAACAGAGCTGCTGCATCCGCTCTCCATCATGTGCCACAGCAATCTGTGAAGATGAGCTCTTCAATGCACCGTTCAGTTTTTCAGCCAGGTTGGCAGGAAGTAGCGGGGTATCACATGGGGTAACAAGAACAAGTGGGCTGTCGGTCATCTGGATGGCGCTGGCAATTCCGGCAAGTGGGCCATTGAATTGATCATCCATATCGGAAACCACAGGGTAACCAAACTCCTCGTATCTCTGCTGGTTACGGTTGGCACTGATAACAATGGAGCTAACCTGTGGTCTCAACAGCTCAATGACATGCTGCACCATGGGGCCACCATGGAGCAGGGTCAACCCCTTGTCCTCCCCCCCCATTCTCTGAGCTCTGCCACCAGCAAGTATGATTCCGGTAATCTGTTCCATCGCGCGCGAGTATATACTGTGATAAGGTGAATCGTAAAAAATAATAGGGAATTATACTGCCACCAAGGAGTTAAAAACCATGCGCTGGATCGTACGCTTGCTTTTTCTTGCGATTATCACCTATGGCATCTTGCCATACTACAGTCTCTATAGACTAAATCATGCGTTAACCACAAATGATGTGGTGCAACTGGATCGATATATCGATCTTGCACATGTGCGGGAGAACTATAAACGTGGATTACATATAGAGAAAGGGAACCAACAGGAGGGGATGGCCTCAACCATGTTCCGTGGAGCCGCAAATTCCATGAGCGCATTTACCGTGGACCAAGTGGTAACAATCGACTGGATTCGTATAGAGTTGACAGGCGCAGGTCAGAACAAGGCAGGCAACTCCCTGTTTGATACGCTGGACCATGCCTTTTTTGAGTCACCTAACAGGTTTCTGGTGAGGCTGGGAGAGCTGGGGGATAACCCAATTATGTTGATGTTGCGGCGTGATGGCCTGGTCTGGAGGCTCACTGAACTTTACTGATCGTGGTATCTGTTTACCTCAGCCATAAACTCCTCAAATGCCGCGTTTGAGGCCAGCTGCTCGACTCCGGTAATCGGAATGGCTGGATAGCATCTCCTCAGGGTTGCGGCAAAGAACCCATCTCTCTCCCTAAGCCTCTCTCCATTAGCTGAGAAGAGGGGGGCGTCACCGTTGCCACAGCTTGGAGAGCGGTTCTGCAGGATGGCACCGGAGAGGGTTGGGTGAAGGGCGCAGAACTGGTCAGCAAATCTGTTCAGTTGGGGAGTTACATCAAGCAACCTCTCCTTTTTTCCCAAGACAGAGATAATCCCGTTTTGATTCTGCACCAGCTCTACCGGGGGGCGGGGTACTGAGAGGCCAGCCTCAACTTCAGGACAGACAGGAACTATTGAGAGATATGTGGAGATTGCATTGATCAGATCCGGAACAGCTTTATCGCTGCCATCGTAACGTACCTTCTCTCCAAGCAGGCAGCGACTGATAGCAACAACTGGCCGCACTATTCTCCCCAGTGATCCAGAATGATCCCTGATAGTGTCTCAATATGGTCTTTACGGCTGTTGAGTGCGGGGATATATCTGTACTCTCTGCCACCGGACTCCAGGAACAGATCACGGTTCTGTATGGCAATCTCCTCTAGGGTCTCTACACAGTCTGCGGAGAAGCCGGGGCATACAATATCGACATCTCTCACCCCCTCGGCAGGAAGCATTCGAAGTGTCTCTTCAGCGTATGGCTTGAGCCACTCATCCTTACCAAAACGGGACTGGAATATGGTCTGTAGTTCTCCGTCCTGTAGCCCAAGTCGCTCTGCTAGGGCAACAGCAGTTGCGTTGCACTGCCCTTGATATGGATCCCCTGCATCGTGATAGCGCTGTGGTAGTCCATGAAAGGAGAGGAGCAGGCGATGATCGGCAGGTCCATGCCCACTCCACTGCTCCTCGATAGAGTTGGCCAGGGCATCAATATAACCGGGATGTGAGTGGTACTGGTTGATGAAGATTAGCTCCGGTACCCGGCGCCACTGCTGCAGAACCCGGGAGACTGCATCAAAGGTGGAGCCTGTTGTTGCTGCAGAGTATTGGGGGAATAGAGGGAGCACAATAATGCGTTCAACTCCCTGCTGTTGTAGTTTATCCAGTGCAGAGGAGATGGACGGGTTGCCGTAGCGCATTCCCAAGACAACAGGAACTGGACCTCCCAGCTTATCCTCAAGCAGCTGTTGGATTGCCTTCCGCTGCTGTTGAGAGATAATCAGCAGTGGGCCTCCGTCCTCGGTCCAGACCTTGCGGTATGATTCTGCTACCCGTTTTGGGCGCATCCGAAGGATAATTCCATGGAGAATCAGCCACCATTTCAGGCGCGGCATATCGACTACTCGTCGATCCCACAAAAATTCTGCAAGATAGCGCCTCAGTGCACCGGTGGTTGCATCATCCGGAGTGCCAAGGTTGGTGATCAATACGCCAGTAGTCATTGTCTTTGTCGGTTATTTCATGTGCCGTGAGTAGAGTATTGTTACAATTTTGCCACTGAACCGCTACCTGGGAATTTGTTGGAGAATTAATGAGTGTCCTGACCGATCTGCTGCGCCCCGATCCAGAGGGGGCGGTACGCCCGCGACCAGAGGTTGATGGTGGCCCCAGTCTGGTCATTGCCTTGGCTCAGACCAATCCCCATGTTGGGGCACTGCAAGAGAATATCGATCAGATGGTTGAGTTCTCAAACCACGCAAAGAGAGAGGGCGCAGATCTTGTGCTCTTTCCAGAGCTCTCTCTGACCGGTTATCCGCCGGAGGATCTGCTGCTGCGCCCAGGTTTTCTGTGCCAGGTTGAGGAGGGGCTTGAGAAGTTGCTGGAGGCGGCAGATGACATCAGTCTGGTGGTGGGTCACCCTCTGCAGGGGGCAAATGGAGAGGTCTGTAATGCTGCCTCCCTGTTGAGAGGCGGGCAGCTGGAGTTGAGTTACTGTAAACAGGAGTTGCCAAACTACGGGGTATTTGATGAGAAACGTTATTTTTCTGCGGGCAGCTCCCCGGCTCTGTTTGAGCTTAAGGGAGAGTTACTGGCTATAACAATCTGCGAGGATCTCTGGCATCCAACCGTGATGCAGCAGGCTGTAGATGCGGGCGCCACCATGGTTCTCAATCTCAATGCATCCCCGTATCATGCCGGGAAGAGGGGGCAGCGTGAGGAGATTATCCGCAAGCGGACCGAGGAGAGCGGGGTTCCTGTTGTCTATGTCAACCAGGTGGGCGGCCAGGATGAGTTGATATTTGATGGGGGCTCCTTTGTGATGAGTGGCCGGGGCGAGCGGTTGGTGTGTGGCGAATACTTTACCGAGGGGCTCTATCTCTATGATAGTGCAGAGGCGTATCGCTGCAGCAATGCACATGTAGCCACAGATCATACGGCAGAGTCAGAGGAGGCGGAGATCTATGATGCACTGGTGTTGGCGGTGAGGGACTACGTTGGGAAAAATGGCTTTCCCGGGGTAATCATGGGGCTCTCCGGGGGGATTGACTCTGCACTGACCCTTGCTGTTGCAGTGGATGCATTGGGTGCGGATCACGTTGAGGGGGTTGCGATGCCGTCCCTCTACAGCGCAGACATGAGTGTGGAGGATGCACAAAAGGAGGCGGAAAGGCTTGGTATCGAATTTCGGGTTATCCCGATCAAACAGACATTTGATGCCTTTACCGAGACCCTGAGTGGCGAGTTTGAGGGCTATGGGGTTGATGCCACGGAGGAGAATATTCAGGCTCGCTGTCGCGGGGTGATCCTGATGGCAATTGCCAACAAGAAGAACAGGATGTTGCTGACTACCGGTAACAAGAGCGAGATGGCGGTGGGATATGCCACCCTCTACGGTGATATGGCTGGTGGTTTTGCTCCCCTCAAGGATATCTCCAAGATGATGGTGTACAGACTGGCAGATTGGAGAAACCGCAAGGCCCGGGAGCAGGGGGAGGAGGAGATTATTCCGCAACGGGTGATCGAGCGCCCACCATCTGCAGAGCTGGCACCCGAGCAGAAGGATTCCGATTCACTACCACCGTACGAAATTCTGGATCCGATCCTGGAGCGTTATGTGGAACAGGAGCAGTGTGCCGAAGAGATTATCGCCGCCGGTTTCGATTATGTGGTGGTAAAGCGGATCATCGGTATGGTCAATGGCAATGAGTACAAGAGGCGTCAGGCACCGCCAGGGGTAAAGATTACCGCTCGGGCATTTGGCAGGGACAGGCGCTACCCCATCACCTCAGGTTTTCGTTCACAGTAGGCCGGGTCAGCCGACTTGTGGGCTATTCGGTTACGCTGACCTGTTGGGAGTAGTTGTGGTTGTAGACCCGCTGGGTATCCGCAGCCAGCTCCTCCATACCCATCCTGCTGTAGATATCGACCAGTAGCAGAAGTGCCTCTTTGACCGCCGGGGTTTTCTGGAAATTCTCGATCACATAGTTGGCACGCTTGGAGGCGGCGACATAGGCATCACGTTCCATGTAGAAGAGGGCAACGTGGAGCTCATGTTTTGCCAGCATATTACGGGTAAAGACCATTCTCTTTCTGGCATCATCACTATATCTGCTCTGTGGAAAACGCTCGACCAGTTTGGAGAAATAATGGAACGCCTCACGCATCGCCTTGGGGTCACGCATCGAGGAGTCTGTTGGAGCAACTTTTGATAGCAGGGTCTGCCCCTGATTATAGTGGACCAGACCACGCATGTAGTAGACATAATCTACGCTGGGATGGCGCGGGTGCTGTTTGATGAAGCGATCAGCCGCGGCAATTGCAGACTCTGGCTCCCCCCATCTGTAGTAGGTGTAGATGGTTTCGATCTGCGCCTGCATCGCGTGCTTATCGTAGGGGAAGCGGGCCTGCAGTTTTTCGAAGTTTTCAATCGCCTTCTCGTAATTACCACTGACCATCGCCTCGTGGGCTTTAAAATAGAAGCGGTTGGCGGACCAGTCCTTGGTCATGTCGATCTGTTCTGGCAACAGAGAGCAACCAGAGAGGATGGAAACCAGCAGTAGGATAGTGGAGAATGGGGCGTAGTTACGAATCATGAGTGACCATTGCAATGTATAGAGATAGGGAAGGGTAGCGAAAAGAGTATGGATCCGCAACAAAACTCAAATAGTTCAGAGAGGTATCAGGCCACCATTCCGGAGACGCTCTCCGGAAAACGGTTTGATGTTGCCCTAGCGAAGCTGTTTCCGGAATTTTCACGGAGTCGACTACAGTCGTGGATCCGTTCCGGCGGTGCGTTGATTGCGGGGGAGAGACGTCGCCCGAGAGACTCCGTTAAAGAGGGTGAGGAGGTGGTATTGGAGGTGGAGCGTGAGGAGGAGGTTCAGTGGGAGGCTGAAGATATTCCACTCAATATCCTCCATGAGGACGACTCCCTGCTCTTTATCGATAAGCCTGCTGGAATGGTGGTACACCCCGCTGTCGGGAATTGGAAGGGGACGCTGGTCAATGCGCTGCTGCACCATGATTCGACCCTGGCAGAGGTGCCACGTGCGGGGATTGTTCACCGTCTGGACAAGGATACTAGCGGGGTGCTGGCGGTAGCCAAAACCCTGGAGGCTCATACCCATCTGGTGAGGCAACTACAGGAGCGGGCAATGCAGCGCGAGTACCAAGCCATCTGTAAAGGGGTGATGACAGCTGGCGGCACGGTAGATGCACCCATCGGCAGACACCGAGTTGATCGCAAGAAGATGGCTGTTACTGAGGGCGGAAAAGTGGCAGTCACCCACTACCGGGTAATGGAGAAATTCCGCTCCCATACCCATATTCGACTAACCCTGGAGACTGGAAGAACTCATCAGATCCGTGTCCATACGGAACATATCCGTTTTGCCCTGCTGGGGGATCCGGTTTATGGACATCGTCTGCAGATCCCTGCTGCCAGTTCTGAGAGGATGGCCACGACCCTGCGGGGCTTCAGGAGACAGGCTCTCCATGCCGCCAGATTGGGGCTGGAGCACCCACTATCTGGTGAATATATAGAGCTTGAATCCACTCTGCCAAATGATATGGCAGAGTTGATCGAGGTGCTTAGAGAGGATAGGGAAGCCCATTCATGACCCCAGACAGGCCTGGGTTTGAGGCTGACTGGCCCGCCACAAAAGGGGTCAGAACCTGGATTACAGTGCGTAGTGGCGGGGTCAGCAGCCCGCCCTACAGCTCCCTTAATTTAGCAACCCATGTGGGAGATCGGCCAGAAGATGTAGCTGCAAACAGGGAGCTGTTGCAGCAGCAGATTAAGCTGCCGAGTGCTCCAGTATGGTTGCAGCAGGTGCACGAGAAGAGGGTTATAGAGCTGCCCACCACTGCCCCAACTCCGCTGGCAGATGGTTCATGGAGTAACAAAAAAGGAGTGGTCTGTGCGGTATTGAGTGCGGATTGCCTGCCTATTCTGCTCACCAACCGCTCAGGAACCATGGTGTCTGCGCTTCATGCCGGATGGCGTGGGCTCGCTGCCGGGGTGATAGAGCAGGGGGTTGGGTGCTTTACACAGCCGGGGGATGATCTGCTGGCCTGGTTGGGGCCGGCAATTGGGCAGAGCTCATATGAGGTTGGTGCGGAGGTGCGAGAACAGTTCTGCCGGCAAGCAGAGGAGTCCGAGGAGATGTTTCTGCCCTCTACAGAGGGGCGTTGGTTAGCCTCGATGGCCGGCCTGGCCCGGCAGCAACTGGAGCGTCTTGGGGTCTCCTCCATTCATGGTGGATGGAGGGATACATTTGCCGATGAAGAGCAATTTTTCTCCTACCGGAGAGATGGCGAGACAGGACGATTTGCTACACTCATCTGGCTGGAATAGCTCGAATATCGAGAGGAAGAGAGTATGAGAAATTGGTACATGATGGCGCTGGTCGGCAAGGATCGTCCAGGAATTGTTGCAGAGGTAACCGAGGCACTGTTCGCTGCGGGGGGGGTGCTGGGAGAGGCCTCAATGATGCGCCTTGGGAGTAATTTCACCATTATGATGATGGTGGAAATTGAGGGCGATGAGAAGCAGCTGTGTGAGGCTCTGCAGCCGGTAACAGAGAGGTTGGAGCTCCACCTCCATCTGGATAGTATCGACCCAGGACTCCATCAGCACCAGATCCCTGATCTCAGGGTGCTGGTATATGGTGCAGACCGTCCCGGAATTGTGGCTCAGGTAACTGGGGCATTGGCTGAATCCGGTTTTGATATCACTGATCTTGACTCCCAGGTGGGTGGTGATAGTGAGAAGCCAATTTATGTATTGATGATTGAGGGGGTGGCGAGTGCAGGGGTTGAGGTAACACACCAGGCACTGGAGCCACTTTCGGAATCGGTTGATTTCCGGGTGGAGGAGATCGAGACCCTTATTGGTTAGGCAGAGATTAGAGACCGAACCGTGGAGATCCTGACCTATCCAGATGCACACTTGAAGCAGCAGTGTGCTCCTGTTGAGACTTTTGATAATGAGCTGCGCCAGTTTGTAACTGAACTGGAGGCTTTTATGCGTACCCAGCCAGGTGGTATTGGTATTGCTGCTCCCCAGGTGGGCAGGGCAGAGCGTGTCTGCATCATTGATCTGACCGGGATGACCAGAGGGAAAAAGAAGAGGCCGGTTCCCAACCAGGGGCGCCTGATTTTACTCAACCCAGAGATTACCGAATGGGATGGTTATGAGCTAGGGCGTGAGGGCTGTATGTCAGTGCCGGACTACACCGGTAATGTGATTCGTGCCACTAGGATCAATTTTACCGCAGATGATGCATTTGGCAAACAGCATGAATACACAAGTGAGGGATTCGAGGCGAGGGCGATCCAGCATGAGGTGGATCATCTCGATGGACTGCTGTTTCTTGATCGACTGGTGAGCCGCCGAACTGACCTGTTTCAGCGTAAGTAGTGGGGTCAGGCTTGCGCATTTGACTAATTGTTGTGCAAGTCTGACCCCACCGATAGCCTCATGGAGAGATCGATCGCCTGAATATGTTTGGTTAGTGCCCCGACAGAGATGTAGTCAACCCCGGTTTCTGCAATCTCTCTGATCTGCTCCAGGGAAACATTTCCTGAGACCTCAAGCAGGGCACGATGTTGGTTGATGGAGACAGCCTGGCGCATCTCCTCTTGCGAGAAGTTGTCGAGCATGATGATGTCGCTTCCAGCATTTAGCGCCTGCTCCAGCTCATCGATTGACTCTACCTCAACCTCCACCTTCTGCTCCGGGGCAATACTGCGTGCGCTCTCTACAGCCTCTACAATCGAGCCGGCAGCGGCAATATGGTTCTCCTTGATCAGGAAGGCATCGTAGAGTCCCATTCTGTGGTTGGTACCGCCACCGCAGTGGACTGCATACTTCTGTGCCTCTCTCAGTCCCGGGAGGGTTTTTCTGGTATCCAGAATCTTTGCACCACTCTCCCCAAGCTGTTGTACATACTGCCGGGTTACTGTTGCAGTGGCAGAGAGAGTCTGCAGAAAATTCATCGCAGTTCGTTCCACACTCAACAGGGCCCGGGCAGAGCCATGAATCGTGACCAGGGTACTGCCGGCAGATACATCAGCACCATCCTCCATCTCCCATCTTAGTGAGATCTGCGGATCCAGCTGACGAAAACTCTCATCTACCCAATCCATGCCACAGAGCACCATCTCCTGTCGTGTCCGGATGGTTGCAGTTGCCATGGTCTCCTCTGGAATCAACTGCGCAGTGATATCACCGGAGCGGATATCCTCCTCCAGGGCCGCGGATACGGATTGTTGGATGGTTAGATTATGCGGGTTCATGTTGTTGGCTCTCTTGAGCAGTCGTAATCTGTTGTCTTATGAGTTCGGCAGCATGCAGTTCCATCGGCACCATACCATGTTCCAGAGCAGCTGCCCGGATCTCGTTTGCAGTGACCCCGTTGCCGACCAGTTCCCGGATGGCCGCATCCATCTTCATCAACTCATAGATTGGAACCCTGCCGTGGAAGCCGGTTTGGTTACAGTGGTGGCAGAGGTCAAGCTGTGGGGATTTTCCACTACACTGGCTGCAGACCTTGCGCACCAGTCTCTGAGAAAGTACCCCAAGCAGCGTGTCCTTGAGCATATAGGGCTCTATGCCCATCTCCAGCAGCCTGGTGATGGCGCTTGGCGCATCTCTGGTATGTAGCGTGGTAAGCACCAGGTGGCCGGTATAGGCACTCTGCAGAGCGATCTTTGCAGTCTCCTGATCCCGTATCTCTCCAATCAGGATAACGTCTGGATCATGACGCAAAATATGGCGTAGATTCTTCGCAAAGGTATTGTTTGTCGCCTCATTAACCTCAATCTGACGGACGCGATCAATTCTGTACTCAACCGGGTCCTCGATACTGATGATATTGAGCGCCCTATCCCGCAGGATATCCATGGCAGCGTACATGGTTGTTGATTTGCCGGAACCAGTGGGGCCAGTAACCAGAATCAACCCGTTTTTCTGCTGCAGCATGTTGCGAAGGAGCCGTTCATCATCAGCACGGAAACCGATAGTAGAGAGCTTGCGTAGACCCATTTTCGGATCGAGGATGCGTATCACCACGCTCTCCCCCTCCAGTGTCGGTACGGTGGAGATGCGTAGATCAACTCTGCGTCCACCAATTGAGAGGTGGTGTGACCCATCCTGGGGTAGGCGATGTTCTGCAATATCCATATCACCCAGGATTTTTATTCTACTGACAATAGCGGAGTAGTGGTCACGGCTGATCTGGTGTGCCGGCAGCATCACCCCATCAATTCGGTAACGAATATCAACCACCGACTGCAGTGGTTTCAGATGGATATCAGAGGCGCGTTGATTGATTGCCTCATGGATCATCTGCTCCACCAGGGAGACAATTTTTTCGCCACCCACTTGCTCCCTATTTTCCGCCTCTGCAGTCGAATCGATTGTGAGCCTGTGCGGACTCTCCATCGGGATGAAGAGATGTATCCCAGCGGTTGAGCCGCCAACATTGTAGAGATGGTCACCACTGGAGTCATGCTGGTGGTGTTCGGCAGAGGCATCCAGCACCTCACCATTTGCAAACTCTATATGGAAGGAGAAGGGCTCCTTTTCGAGTTGTGGATGATAGTGGTAGAGGTGGCTTATCTGGTCGAAATCGAGTTGTTGAATCGGGTCTGATTCCCCGGGTTGAAAGTGGATGGAGCGGGATACGGGGTTGATGTTCTGTAGTCTGCCGTTGATGGTTGTGCCATCGATCAACCGGCAGGAGAAGGGGGAGCTATCCATGGAGCTACTCATCTTGACTCCAGCTATCGATGGTTGGGGCTGCCCCAGCTGCCCCGGAGAGCACCATTGTAAGCTGCTGCCGTGAACCAGAGTTGGAGTGAGACCCCTCGCTGGAGATGGTATATATGCCTGCCGATTCCGTAACCGAGGCGCTGAAACTGCTCTGCTCCAGGGTCCCGGTAATGGAGCTGGATATCTGGTTATTGGTATGGTTCACGATCGCCTGCTGCAGACCAGCCTCGGCAGCATAAAATGCAGCCACCCCGTAACGAAAATTTGAGGCCATCTTCTCCTCCAGTTGGGCGGCTTGCATCGCCCCCAGCCCTAGCAGACTCATCAAGGTTAGCAGCAACAGGCTGACCACCAGGGTGCTGCCTTGGGATGAATGGTTGGAGAGTGGTCTGGGTAGTGAGTATGACAAGCCTGGTATCTGAATTTGTGAGCTGAAAAATAGGTTATGATTTCGTGGATGAGAGATAGATTCTACTGCAAGATTACACCATGAGAGAACTGATTCTGGGTGGTACCCGTTCGGGGAAAAGCAGCTATGCAGAAAAGGTGGCACTGGGAGGGGGTAAAGAGCTCCTCTATCTGGCCACCGCAACTGTGGAAGATGCCGAGATGGAGCAGAGAATCATTCACCATCAGCAGAGTCGTTCATCTGCCTGGAGAGTGATTGAGGAGCCACTACATCTGGCAGAGGTACTGCAACAGGAGGCCAGGGATGGGCGCACCATTCTGGTTGAGTGTCTAACCTTATGGTTGACCAATTTGCTTCTGCAGGAAGATGAGACAGTATTGCAGCAGGAGACAGAATTACTTATTAATGTCATTCCAGATCTTCCTGGAACTACACTGCTGGTCGGTAACGAGACCGGAATGGGGGTGGTGCCAGCAGATGCACTGAGCCGAAAATATTGTGATGAGGCAGGAAGGCTTCATCAGCGGCTGGCAGCTATCTGTGAGCGGGTCACACTGGTAGTTGCTGGTCTGCCGCAAACCTTGAAGGAGCCGTAATGGATAACAAATGGTGGGACTCTCCAGTCCAGCGGCTGGATCGGGAGATTGGGAAACAGGCAGAAGCACGTCAACTGCATTTGACCAAACCACCCGGGGCACTGGGCCGTCTGGAGGCTGTGGCAATCCAGCTATCTGCCATGCAGGGACGAGTAAAGCCATCCATCAACACCTCGTTCATCACCGTCTTTGCAGCTGACCATGGGGTGGCAGAGATGGGAGTATCAGCCTTTCCGCAAGAGGTGACAGCAGAGATGGTGCGCAACTTCTCGCGTGGCGGAGCTGCAATTAGTGTCTTGGCAAACAGTCTTGGCGCAACCCTGGAGGTGGTCAATGTAGGTACGGTACATCCAGTCGAGCCGCTAAACGGGGTGTTGGATAGGCGGATATCTTCCGGAACCAATAACTTTGTCTCCCAGCCGGCAATGGATAAGGATGAGCTGGAACGTGCCCTTGAGTTAGGGGCAGAGGCGGTTGAACGTGCCATTAGCCAGGAGGCAGATATCTATATTGGTGGAGAGATGGGGATAGCCAATACAACCTCGGCCTCTGCAGTAGCGGCCGCACTACTTGGGAAGAGTGGTGCATCCGTCGCTGGTGCAGGAACCGGCCTCGATTCCGATGGGGTCTCCCGTAAAGGCGAGGTTATAGAGCAGGCACTTGACCTCCATAAAAACAATCTGGGTAATCCAATGGATATCCTGCAACATCTGGGTGGTTTTGAAATCGCTGCCCTGGCAGGCGCATATATCAAGGCGTCACAGTCAGGAGTGCCGATACTTGTTGACGGCTTTATAACATCGGTTGCAGCACTTGCTGCAGTCAGAATCAATTCAGGTGTCAGGGGGTGGCTGATCTTCTCTCACCGCTCTGCAGAGCATGGACACGGCAAAGTGCTTGATGCCATGGATGCGAACCCTCTGTTGGATTTGGGGATGAGACTGGGTGAGGGGAGTGGTGCCGCAGTAGCTGTTCCCATCTTGCAGCAGGCCTGTCAGCTGCATGGAGAGATGGCCACCTTCGGTGAGGCAGGGGTCTCTGAGGGGTAGTCCTGCATGAATATGCAACCACTCATAATCGCCTTCCAGCTACTGACCAGGATTCCAATCCCTGTTGATGTTGAGTCTACACCACAAAACCGTGGTTACTCTATCCTCTTCTATCCACTGGTTGGGGCAGCTATTGGAGGATCTCTGTTGCTGCTCGCATCCATCCTGCCGACATTTCCTGTCTCACTCCAGGCATCACTGATTCTGGTTCTGTGGGTCGCCCTGACTGGGGGACTCCACCTGGATGGACTGGCAGACAGTGCAGATGCATGGGTTGGGGGGATGGGGGATCGAGAGCGGATGCTGGAGATCATGAAAGATCCAGCCTCCGGCCCCATGGGGGTTACAGCAATTATTCTGATCCTGCTGGTTAAATGGAGTGCAATTGTAGCCCTGATTGAGAGTGGATCGTGGATGCTGCTATTGTGGCCACCACTACTGGCACGAACACTGTTGATCGGACTGTTCCAGACAACCACCTACCTGCGTGCAGGGGGAATGGGTGAAGAGTTATCGGCAAATATCCCACAAGGGGCTGCAACTGCCATCCAGATATTGATACTTGGACTTGCCATCTACCTTGGGGTGCACTGGGTCACCATACTGATATTGGTTGGAGCCGCCTTGCTGTTTCGCTGGCTGGTGGTTCATAAGTTGGGTGGAATTACAGGCGATATTGCCGGGGCAATGGTGGAGAAGATGGAGGTGTTATTGTTGCTGTTGTTGGTTTTGTTGCAATAAATTGTCAAAATTTTACTTTGAGCGTCTATCAGACTGTGCTCAAAGCAGATATTGGATAGATGTCGCCAGTCTGCTACTCTCAGGGGGTGAAATAGTACGGAAATGTTGACTGGATCGGTAATAGGCGGAATCCGCATAGTACAATATTTAGTGATTCCGTCTAATATGCTGATAAGCGCGGCCGCTTCGCGCCCACGCTTATCGGTGAGCTGAGCAGCAAGCTGCTCCATCATCTTGAAAGGCTCCGCTCCGCTGCGCCTATCAAGACGCTGGAGCAGAAATCTCCCTAATACCGGTTACGAGCAAGCTCGAACCGGATTAGAAAGATTCTGCTCAGCTCACCGTTAGCAGAAACTACAGATTCAATATTTCATCCAACCTCAGGTGGCTATCCATCTCATCAGCCAGCCGGTTCAGGCTCTCCTCCCGTAGTGCGGTAATGCCCAGTTGCTGCTGTCCATGTTCCATTCCTGCCCAGGAGAGCAGTGCATCCATGCCATCCGGATGGTCAAACAGTCCGTGTAGATAACACCCTGCAACCTGTTGATTATCCGAGATTGCCCCATCTGGTTCCCCGTTGCTGAGTTCTATCAATGGGGTATGCAGGGCGTTTCCAGTGGTGATTCCGGCATGGATCTCATAGCCCTCAACTGATGGCGGTTGTTCGGTGGTTGTAGTCTGTTGCAGGCAGAGTGTGCCGGAGACGTTTCTCAACTGTTTTTCGGACTCAAGGCGGGTCTCTATCTCCAGCAGCCCAAGTCCCGGTGTGGTTCCTGCCTCTCCCTCTATACCATCAGGGTCATGGATCTTGTTCCCTAATATCTGGAAGCCGCCACAGATACCCAACACCTTTCCGCCATAGCGGAGATGTCTCTGGATCGCACTCTCCCATCCCTGTTCACGAAGCCACTGCAGATCGGAACGAACGCTCTTGCTGCCAGGCAGAATAATCAGGTCAGCTGGAGGAGGAGCGGTATTGGGAGGAATTATTTGCAGATCAATCTCAGGGTGGTGTCGTAGTGGGTCAAAATCTGTGTGGTTGCTGATTCTTGGTAATGCGGGAATTATTACCTTTAGCTTGGCGGCACCATTGGTGGTCTGCTCTATCTGCAGTGCATCCTCTGCATCAAGGTGAAGGCCATGAAGATATGGCAGCACCCCAATGACCGGTTTTCCTGTTCGCTCTTCCAGCCAATCTATACCGGGTTGCAGCAGCGAGATATCACCACGGAAGCGATTGATGATGAATCCACGGATTCGATCCTGTTCACTTTGTGATAGAAGTTCAAGCGTGCCGACTATATGGGCAAATACCCCGCCACGGTCGATATCTGCCACCAGAATCACAGGGCAGTCAATGGCCTCGGCAAATCCCATATTGGCAATATCGTTATCTCTCAGATTGATTTCTGCAGGGCTACCAGCTCCCTCAACAATAATGGTCTGGTATTGTTGCGATAGTCTCTGGTGGGCTGCAACCACCTCACCGAGCAGTTGGGGTTTCAACTGGTGGTAACTCTCTGCATTGCGGTTACCAAAAACCTTGCCATGAAGAATGACCTGGGCACCAATATCTGTTGTTGGCTTGAGCAGGATTGGGTTCATGTCGGTGGTTGCAGGAATTCCAGCAGCAGTGGCCTGTAGTACCTGGGCACGTCCGATCTCTCCACCATCGGCGGTGACTGCACTGTTGAGAGCCATATTCTGTGGCTTGAAGGGGGCAACAGATCGCCCCTTACGATGAAGCAGGCGGCAGAGTCCGGCAGTGATGATGCTTTTACCAGCATCTGAGGTGGTGCCTTGAATCATTAAGGTGAATTGGCGCGAAGTGCCAAGAGAGGATGCCCTGGGGTATAGGGTGAAATTCATATCTGTCCATTATACGATAGCCCAATGTTGGAGATTGCCATCATTGTTACCGTTGCTCTGCTGCTCGATATGCTGATTGGGGAGGTGAAGAGATTTCACCCTCTGGTTGGATTTGGCTGGGTTGCCAGCAAGGTAGAGAAGATTCTATTTAGAGGTGGAGAGAACTCAACCAGAGTCTGTGGTGTGGTTGGTTGGGCGGCAATGGTGATACCAGTCCTCTTTCTGGCACTGTTGTTACGACATCTTGATGGATATTGGAGCATGGCTATACAGATTGCAGGGCTATACCTTGTGATTGGGAGTCGCAGTCTGATTTCTCACGCCATGCTGGTTGGTAATGCACTCAATAACCAAAACCTGCCTTTGGCTCGGGAGCGTGTGGGGCGGATTGTAAGTCGCGATACTGATCAACTGGATGAGAGTGGTGTGGTAACGGCAACTGTAGAGTCGGTTCTGGAGAATGGCAATGATGCCATCTTTGGGGCCATCTTCTGGTTTGTGGTTGCTGGTCTGCCTGGGGCGCTACTATTCAGGGCGGTGAATACCCTGGATGCGATGTGGGGTTACAAGAGTGAGAGGTTCCTCAACTTTGGATGGTTCTCGGCCAGAGTTGATGACTGGATGAGCTGGATTCCGGCACGTCTAACGGCACTGAGTTATGCGCTGTTGGGTGACAGATCCAGGGCATTTTCAAGCTGGAGAGAGCAGGCTGCACTCTGCAAAAGCCCCAATGCAGGGGCGGTAATGTCATCTGGTGCTGGCGCACTTCAACTCCAGCTTGGGGGTAGATCGAGTTATCACGGAGAGGTTGAAGAGAAGCCGTTGCTTGGTAGTGGTAGAGCGGCAGAGGCGGGGGATATCTGCCGCACCCTCTCTCTGGTCAATAGAAGTGCAATACTGTGGCTGGCAGTGTTGTGGACTATAGCCACTTTTTCAGAGATTTTCAGACTATATGGATAGAGATAACAGACCACAGCATGGTGGCAACAGACGCTACTGGGCTGAACGGAATGGATTCCGAGAGAGCGAGATGGTGGATCTCTCTACCGGGATAAATCCACATGGCTGGAGTGTCCCGGAGATTCCGCCGGAGGTCTGGCAACGCCTGCCGGAACCTGACCCCGAGCTGCTGGGAGTTGCAGCCGACTATTATGGAACAGATATGTTGCTGCCTGTGGCAGGTTCTCAGGCAGCCATCCAGGCACTTCCAAGACTCAGGCCCCATAGTCGGGTTGCTGTTCTTGCTCCGTCATATTCTGAGCATATGAGAGGGTGGGAGTCAGCTGGTCATGATGTAACTACGCTGCATCGAGAGGATATTGAGTCAGCTATTTCCGGCCTGGACGTGCTGATTATGGTCAATCCTAACAATCCTACGGGGGAGCGTTTTTCTCCAGAGTTGCTGCTGCATTGGCACCAACAGCTTGCAGATCGTGGTGGCTGGCTGATTGTGGATGAGGCATTCATGGACGCCACTCCAGAGCAGAGCCTCTGCCATCTTGGTGAGTTGAGAACAGGGCTGATCATACTGCGCTCTGTTGGCAAATTCTTTGGTCTTGCAGGGGTACGGTCAGGTTTTGTCTTTGCGACCACGCAGCTTCTGAAGCGACTGGATAGTGAGCTTGGCCCATGGTCTTTGAACCATCCGGCACAATGGGTCACCAAGAGAGCTCTAGAGGATAGGTTATGGCAGCAGGAGATGAGAGGGCGGCTTATGGGCGATAGTGAGCGTCTCTGCAGAGTGCTTGAGTCGGTCAATCTAACACCAGATGGTGGAACCATGCTGTTTCAGTGGGCGAAAACGCCACAGGCTGCAGCAGTTGCCAACCAGATGGCTAAACAGGGTATTCTGATTCGGCTGTTTGATGATCCATCCTCTCTCCGTTTTGGCCTTCCCGCCAATAAGGGTGAGTGGGAGCAGTTGCAGCAGGCACTCTCTGCAATCGATCTGCTACGGGATGTTGCCTGATGGGCAAGATAACCTGCAGGATAGGGATCGATCTTGGAGGGACGAAAATCGAGGCGATCGTCATCGATCGTAATGGGGCAGAGCTGGTTAGAAAGCGTGTAGCTACTCCACAGGGTGACTACAGGGGAACGCTGCAGGCGATTCATGAACTGGTCGAGGCAGTTGAACAGGAGAGTGGCCTCTTTGGGTCGGTTGGTATAGGGGTGCCGGGGGCAATCTCACCTGCAACCGGGCTGATAAAGAATGCCAACTCCACGATATTGATTGGCCACCCACTGGATCGTGATCTGGAGAAGTTGCTCCAGCGCCCAGTCCGAATGACCAATGACGCAAACTGTTTTGCCCTCTCCGAGGCGGTGGATGGGGCGGCAGCAGGGGCAGATAGTGTGTTTGGGGTTATTCTCGGAACCGGGGTGGGAGGTGGGATAGTAATAGATAGAAAGGTTGTGACCGGGGCCAATGCAATCGCCGGGGAGTGGGGCCATAACCCTCTGCCATGGCCAAAACCATCAGAGATTCCGGGGACTGAGTGTTACTGTGGAAAAGAGGGCTGTATAGAGACATTTCTCTCTGGATCTGCCCTGCAGATGAGTTATTATCGGCAGACAGAAGTTACACGACTTCGTTCCTCAGTTCAGATATCGGCGCAGGAGATTGCCGACAGAGCACAACATGGAGAGCATGATGCAAATGAGGTTATGGAGAGATATGAACATCGATTGGCACGAGGGCTTGCAACTGTGATTAATCTAATGGATCCAAAAATTATTGTTCTTGGCGGTGGTCTTTCAAATATCGATCGCCTATATCCAAATGTAAAAAACCTCTGGGGCGAGTATGTATTCTCCGATGAGGTAAGAACAGAGCTGCTCAAGGCAAAACATGGAGACTCAGGTGGAGTCCGTGGCGCGGCCTGGCTCTGGTCAGATCATGAGATCTGGGGAGACAATGGCCCCAGCGAGTGACCGGAAGCTGGGGAGTATTGGTGAGCTTAACCAGGCTCTAGTTAGTCATCCCGGAGTTCTCCTCTACTTCAGTACCCCACAATGCAATGTTTGCAAGGTGCTCCGTCCCAAGTTGATGGAGCTGTTTGAGCAGAACTATCCGGAGATTGGCCGCTACTATATCGACTCTACTGAGACCCCTGAGATCTCTGGGCAGTACTCGGTTTTTGCAGTCCCCACTATTATCCTGTTTCTCGATGGTAAGGAGTTTGCGCGTAAATCCCGCAACTTCAGCCCTGCCGAATTGATTGAGGAGATCCGTCGCCCATGGGAGATCATGAACTCCTGACGGATACCAGTAGCCCCTTATCTCCTTGGTTTAGAGGTTATACATCCCGGGAAACAGCAGAATTGACCCCAGTACCGCAATCTGAATCAGAATGAATGGGGTAACACCTTTGTAGATGTCCGTGGTCTGGATTTCCGGTGGAGCAACCCCTTTCAGATAGAAGAGGCTGAACCCGAATGGTGGGGTGAGGAAGGAGGTTTGCAGGTTCATCGCAATCAGGATTGCATACCAGAGTAGTGGGATTCCAAGAATCTCTGCAATGGGTAGTAGGATTGGCACTACAATAAAGGCGATCTCTACAAAGTCTATGAAGAATCCAAGAATCAGGATGAAGAGCATGGAGAAGATCAGGAACCCCCATTTCTCCCCAGGAAGCTGAAGCAGATACTCCTCAACGATCCTGTCCCCACCGGTATAGGTAAACGCCATTGAGAAGGCAGTTGCCCCGACCAGAATTGCGAAGACCATTGCAGTTATCTTAACGGTCTCCTCGGCGCTTTCCAGCAGGGCAGATAGGGAGAATTTTCGATAGAAGATGGATAGCAGAATTGCTCCAACTCCTCCAACCGCAGAGGACTCAGTTGGGGTGGCAATGCCGGCAAAGATCGAGCCTAGCACCACAATAATCAGAATCATTGGGGGGATGATTGCTTTCATCGCATCCAGGTACTGCCTGCGGATTGATGCCTGCTCTTCCGAGGTCTGGTCAAAGGGGATTGCAGGTGCACTCCCTTCGACAATATGGGTGTAGAGCAGCACATAGAGGATGTAAAAACCAACCAGTACCAGCCCGGGAATTACAGCAGCCCTGAACAGATCACCAACTGGTATTCCCATTACATCCCCCAGAACAATCAGGATGATGGATGGTGGAATGATCTGTCCTAATGTTCCAGATGCACAGATAACCCCGCAGCTTAGAGGGCGGTTATAGTGGTACTTGAGCATGACCGGAAGTGAGATTACTCCCATTGCTACTACGCTGGCTCCAACTACGCCGGTTGAGGCTGCGAGCAGAGTTCCCACCAATATAGTTGAGATTGCGAGCCCACCCGAGACCTTGCCAAAGAGTCTAGCCATCGACTCCAGTAGTTGCTCAGCCAGCTCTGTTTTTTGCAGCATGATTCCCATGAAGATAAAGAGCGGGACTGCCATCAGGGTGGAATTCTCCATGATGGATTGGATCCGGAATGGCATAAAGGCAAAAATCTGAACACCCTCTGAGAGAGCCCCAAAGAGCAGAGCAATGCCACCAAAGGTAAATGCGACCGGAAAACCGAAAAGCAGAAATAGTAGTGCTGTGGCAAACATCAGAAGCCCAATCATGGTTGATCCTTCTCTCCAAAGCGCCAACTACGTAGCATAAAGCCGACACTACTTATCAGCACCAACAGGAAGGAGAGTGGAATCATTGATTTGATAATCCAGCGATAGGGGAGTCCACCAGGGTCTCCACTGCTCTCACCAAGCTGGTATGACTCTGCTACAAATCCAACTCCATACCAGGTAATAAGTGTGCAGAATGGGATTAGTAGAAGCAGGGTTCCCGTAATATCTATCTGGGCTCGCCGTTTTGCAGATAGTCTGTCATAGATTAGATCAACCCGAACATGACCATCCATACTCAGGGTATAAGAGATTCCCAGAAGAAAGAGAGATGCATAGAGGTGCCACTCCATCTCTTGCATTCCAATAGAGACATCATTAAAGAGGTAACGCATGATGACATCGTAGAAGACGTTGGCCAGCAACAGCAGCAGCAGAATGGCGGATAGCCTGCCGGTAGCAGCTGAGAGGCCACCAATCTTGCTTTCAATGTTATGGATGGTTGTCATGGATGTTGAGATTATACAGAACAAAAAAGGGGGCATTGTTGCCCCCTTTGTATCACTTTAATAAGTTGTGAAATCAGTTTAGCTGTTCCATGGCCTCATAGTAGCTTTGGTCTGAAATCCTGGTCCAGGCTCGTGCCTTCTTTAGGTAAGCTGTCTGTGATTCGATAATCTCCTTGGCAAGAGGGTCTGCAGCAGCACGCTCGGCAATCAGCTCGTCATTGGCGCTTTTCATTGCCTGCAGTACCTCGGTAGGGAATGACTTAACCTGAATGTTTGGGTATTCACTCTTCATCGAGGCCCAGTTCTCTGCGCTCTCATGGTAAGAGTGAGCGTACATGTCGTATGCCGCTACCCGCATTGCAACTCGGAGAATCTCCTGGATATCGACAGGGAGGGAGCCCCATTTTTCCTTATTAAACATGAACTGCAGCTCAGAGCCAGGCTCGTGCCATCCAGTGTAGTAGTAGGGGGCAATTTTGTGGAACCCCATACGTAGGTCAAGGGAGGGGCCAACCCACTCTAAGGCATCAATGGTGCCACGCTCCAGTGCTGTATAGAGTTCACCTGCAGGGATATTAGTTGGTTTTGCGCCAACCTTTGCAAGAACCTCACCTGCAAAGCCAGGGATGCGCATTTTCAGCCCCTGAAGATCCTCAATGGAATTGATCTCCTTCTGAAACCAGCCACCCATCTGGTTTCCGGTATTTCCTCCAGGGAAGGAGACCATATTATGAGGAGCATAGACCTTCTGGGTTAGATCAAACCCGCCACCATGGTAGAACCAGGCATACTGCTCCATGGCGGTCATTCCGAAGGGCATGGATGTGAAATAGAGGGTATTTGGAACTTTTCCTTTCCAGTAGTAGGAGCCGGAGTGGCCCATGTCATACTGACCAGACTTCACCATATCGAAGATCCCAAGTGGTGCCTTGTGCTTGTTCTTGGAGTCGATGGTGATGTTGATGCGTCCATTGGACATCTTGTTGGCCATCTCAGCCATGTTGTGGATTGCATCCCCAAAAATCGGGAATTTAGTGGGCCAAGTGTGTGCCAGGCGCAGGTTGTAGGTTTCGACCGGGACAGAAATTGCTGTCGGTGCCGTTTTCTGGGTGTCGCCACAGCCGGTCAGAGTGAGTGCTGCCAGCACCACCAGGGTAACTGTAGAGGCAGTTTTCCTAAAGAGTCTGTTCATCATCTCTTCCTATCTTTTCTTCTCGTTATCGGATAAATTGCCTGGCCATCTTACCTGAAAGGCCATATAGATTCTTCAGCCAATCCAGCTATACCAGAGCGGTAGAGTGAAAAGGGCTAGCTCCGTAGAGAGGGTACCGGCCATAATCAGCATGGCATCAGGAGGCTAGAAATATACCGCCCGGATCCGTTTGATCTCTGGATCATCCACAATGCAACGGTTGAGTGTTTCGGAGAGTTGTTGGGCTTGCCCTTTTGACACCATCTTGTCGAGTGGAATCCACGCCTCCAGCTCCAGCTCACCGTCGAGATAGTGGAGGGTAAGATCCTCTATCAGCTGACTTTCGGGAATATTTGCCCAACACCCCTCCATCCGCTGCAGTAGTTCGCTACGTGTCGGCAGAGAGCGGCAGGGGGTAACCTTCTCATCGTTCTCCGGGTCGATATGGATCGTCACATCAGTGATATCCTCAATATGTTCGTATAGTTTTGTCTCGACACGGTCGGCAATATGGTGCCCCTCGGAGACACTTAGTCGTGGATCGACCAGGATATGGACATCCACCAGAATATTAGCTCCCATCTTTCTGGTGCGGAGGCGGTGCATGGCAAGTACCCCCTCAACATCCCTGATCTGTTGCTTAATGGCATTAATCTTGTCCTGCTTGAGTCCGGTATCGATTAGCTCTTCGATACTCTCCCAGACCAGTTCAACACCTACCTTTGCAACCATCAGTGAAACCCCAACGGCAGCAATTGCATCCAGGTACTCCAGTCCAGCCATGGTTCCCATTACCCCGACTAGAACAACAATGGAGGAGAGTGCATCACTCCGGTGGTGCCAGGCATTGGCACGTAACAGATTGGAGCGAATTCGGTTGGCGACTGCAAAGGTGTAGCGGTAGAGCCCCTCGTTTGAGATGATGGAGATGAGTGCAGCAAATAACACAATCATTCCTGGATTGGTTAGTTGCTCAGGGTTGAACAGCCGATTGATGGCATCAAACGAGATTCCCGCAGCTACGGCAATAAGGAGGATACCTACAGCAACAGTAATCAGGGTTTCGATCCGTCCATGGCCATAGGGGTGGTCATCATCAGCCGCCTTGTCGCCATGCTTGGTTGCGTAGAGCACCATGACATCAGAGATCAGATCAGAGAATGAGTGAACACCATCAGCAACCAGAGCCTGGGATTGACCAATGATCCCAATGACTATCTTGATGATACTTAGCAGCAGGTTGACCACTCCGCCGATCAGGGTTGCTCGGCGAGCCTGATGGTAGTTGGAGTTGGTGGGGTTCAGATCATGCATGGTTCGATCTACAGACTCTCCGCTATCTTTTTCATCTCGGGCAGATCGATCTCCGCCTCTGCGGCTAGTTGCAGTGCACGCTCTAGGCGTACCGGGGCACTGCGTCCCATGCAGTTGTGGTTTAGATCACCCTCGAAGGCATTTACCATACCGGCAATCAGGGCCTCCCGATCCATGGTCTCACCAGTCAGCCACTGCTGCAGATCTATAACCTCATTGGCGATGGTGCGGGCAAGTGGCTGGTGGTTATCCCAGAGCTCACCAACTGTTCCACCGGTGACTAGCCCAGCTATATTGGTGGTTAGAATATAGACATTCTTCAGCACCAGCTCCTGAAGCAATTCCGGTTGTGAGCTCAATGTATTGACCGGGATATCAAGCTCTCCAAGTGCATCGGCAATAGTCTCTGCATGTGGCCCAAATACCGAGGAGGGGATGATTACCTTGAAATCCATTCCCCGTTTTTTCTCGAACCAGACGGAAATCACGGTTGGATTTTTCAACGAATGCTGCTCCCAGTCTCTTGGTAGTAGTTCATTCTGCAGTAGTACCAGTCGATCTCTCCATTGGGTTGGGATAGTCTCCAGGACAGGGTGGAGGTCATTTTCAGCCACCGCAACCAGAACCAGTTCTGGGTCGGTTATGGATGAGGCAGTATCGTCAATTGGAGTTGCTCTGGTGGCAGGGTGAACAGTGTATCCGGCCCGTAGAAACCCACGTGCAAAGACACCACCCATCTCTCCAGCTCCAATCAGTATGATTGATTTGTTATTCATGATTACAGGTTGTCGATTAACTGTTTTCTTCAATAGGTTATACAGAAAGGTCAGGATAATGTGCCACGATTCCCCGGTTTCCACAATATCTCCTCACTATCTGTCCTGGCCAGAATTCGGGCCATCACGAAGAGCAGGTCAGAGAGTCTGTTCAGATATTTCATAACCTCATCCGCCTTGTCACCCTGCTGAACCAGACTTACCATTCCTCTCTCGGCTCGCCGACACACTGTACGAGCATGGTGACAGGCTGCAGCAGCAGGTGATCCCCCGGGAAGAATAAACTCCTTTAGTGGGGGCAGGTCATTGTTGAGTCTGTCCAGCGTCTTCTCAAGCCACTCTGTATAGCCAGAGTTAACTCTGTTACGTTGCGGAACACTTAGATCACTGCCCAGATCAAATAGATCATTCTGTATAGTGTTCACGATGGAGACAAATGTCTCCGGAAGGGTGTGTGTGGCAAGCATCCCAATAATTGCATTGAGTTCGTCAATCTCTCCAATGGACTCAATTCTGGGATTGTTCTTGGGTAACCTGCTGCCATCTCCCAGACCAGTTTCACCACGGTCTCCTGTTCTGGTATAAATTTTTGTCAGCCTCTTTTTCATGAGTAACTGTTCCTATTGAAGTTGGTAGATGATGGGTAATTCCATACGGATAGGTGATACAAGGGTGCCTGGGGTGATCTTGGTTAACTTATGTATTCTGAGAATAGTATCGACTGCGGACCGGTTCAATACCCCATACCTTGATCCTTTCTTAATGTTGATATTGGAGAGCAGGCCGCTGGGATTTACAGTGAATTCCAGGGTAATCTTCCCTTGCCACCCCTTGCGTCGAGCTATTCTTGGGTAGCGGAAGTGGGTCCTTAATTCTGCCTGAATCAGGCGACGTATCATCGCTATTGACTGTTGTTGTGACGGTTGTTTCGGAGATGCTGGATTACGGTCATCCTTTTTTTCTATAGATTTATGATCTCTGTTTGTAGTAGCCGGTTGTGCGGGAGGCGTTGCCTTCTTATCTTTGGAAGATTTTATCTTTGGGTTTACATGATGTTTAACAACATCTCTTTTAGGAGTGGTCTTTGCAGGGAGGTTGGTTCTCTTCCGCTCTTGTTGTGCTGGTAAAGGGGGTGAGGCAGGTATAGGAACAGTTTTTTTCGGTACTGGTATTGTCTTAAGTGGCAGAGGGGCAACCTTTTTGGGCTCAGGCTCAGGCTCAGGCTCAGGCTCAGGCTCAGGCTCAGGCTCAGGCTCAGGCTCAG
>CALEHW010000018.1 GCA_937877715.1 uncultured Methylophaga sp.
AACCTAGAAACCCTAGCCTCAGACTACGTACAAGCTGAGATACGCTATAAGAAGGCCATAGGTGCGGGTGAGTGTAATGAAGAGCTACATGAGGCTGTCAGAGAGCGTGACAGGTTGTTTAGGGAATTAGCAAGAGAAACAGGATGATTGTTATAGATGTTGAGAATGATGCAAAGTTACTGAGAGAACTTGCAGAGAGGCTACTGTCAAAACCGCTGACGCAACAGCAGAGGCACTACTACGGCACTAAATTGAAAGAAATGATGAAGGATTCGTTTATACATGACTAAATACCGCCAGTCTAATGATCTTATTAGAAGTGGAGAAAAGGGAGACTAAAGATGATAAGTGACGCACTGAAAAGAAAACTCATAAATGCTGGTAATGAATGTATAAGAATTGCCACTAAAGGTGAGGGTAAGGTAGCAGAGGGTATCTACCACACATCTTCTAATAAGTACAAACAAGCAGCCAGATACAGGGATGAAGTTCTGCTTGAGGTTCAGTTAAAGACACCAGAGATAAGAGCGCAAACATCCACAGCGTTCATCAGGGGGAAGGGTAAGTGAAGGATGAAGTATACAAGGAATTTATACTGCTTAAAAGATACTTATCAAAACAGAGAAAAGAGTGTAGAGAGAAGCACCAGCAGACAAAGTTAAAGATGTGGAAGAATAGGTACGACAGCTATAACTTTGCATATCAGCAAGTACAAGGATGGATGGAGAAAAATGACTAATTTCAAACTAGGTAAAGGAGCTTAAAATGGGAAAAGGCGTAACTCAAGTAAATAAACCAGTATTTCAATGTACTGACGGTAAACAGTTCGATAATGAGTCAGAGGCAGTTATCCACCAGGTAACAGTTGATATAGAACCATTGCTGAATGATTATCTTGCATCAAAGGAAGTAACGGGTAGACCAGCAACAAGGATCAGGAACAGTATTACTGATTGGGAGAGATTTAAGGTGTCATAAAAGCTAAGGCACCGCTGAGAGTAACTGCTCGGCGTGCCGATTTTTCTCCAGACAATAGTAGTCATTTAGAGCCTTAGGGGTGATCTACCCATACAAGCCTCCACGCTGTAATCCAAAATACTGGTATCCCTGCAATATATCATTCGGAACATATTTTGAGGGGGTTACTGTATTACCAGTTACTCACGCTATGTCCTACGCTCTCTTCTTCAGCCAAGTGTAGAAAAAGAAGATCACCATTTGCCCGTTTTGTTCGATATACGCTGTATTACGCTATCAAGGGTCGGCTCTTTAATCCCTATTGCAGTTCGATCTATCTTGAGGTTCAGGCGATCACCTAATACTATCGTGCCTCTGACGGGGCAAGCTATAAGGTTTTCCTGATAGAGAGTTGACAAATCATAAAAGAAGGCTTATGATACTTTCTATCGGGTTTCCCTATTGCAAGCGTTGCCCAATATTAAAACCCTCATTCGTGTATTCGTTTGGGGGTTTTTTCTACTTCTGGTAGAGTAAAGGTTATGACATTGATTGTCAATACCTTAGCCCACCAATCATTCCCTTAACCACTGGGGGCTTCTCCCTGTAGTGCTGCCTGTTCCAGATGACAGGGTATCTCTCATCTATACCAAAGAGCGTGGGGTTCGTTTCTGACCATTTTGAGTCTTGGTTGGCCGATAGCTCCATAAGGGCATAAATCCTCTGTAACGCTTCTTCTGGGGTCTTGCTTGTAAAGCCTATATGTGCGCCGATCTGGTTGTTTCTCTCATCCATCAGACGGGAGTTTTCGTAGCTCTTCTGCTCCTGCTCATTCCTGAACAGGTTTGACAGGCCGAACAGGTTATCTAGGTTCTCTTTATATCCACCGTAGTCCACGGTATTTTGGTAGCCTCTACGCTGAGCAGAGATAGCAGCCCCATACATATGCCTGAGAGCATCGCCCGGCCCCTCATTAGTTGGGGCAGGGAGTCCAGATTGTTTAGCAAAGGCTGTAGCCTCATCTATCTCTGGAAATACTATGGATAGTGCATTGTCAATTAGATCGTCCATCATGCCCATTACGGATTAACCCCAGCCTGAGCTTCTCTAAATTTTGTCTCTTCTTCTGGTTTGGCAAGAGTTTTTGTTGCTACATAAGACTGAAGAGGAGCAAGGTCAGCAGCAGTCATAATTAAACGCTGCTTCACACTATCGGAAGCACCTTTAACATTGAAGGTTCCTTTAGTGGCCTTCTTCACCGCCTCATGCAGCACCTCAAGACCATCAGGGGAGGAGAGAATATCCAGCATAACCTTATCAACATGAGCTTGCCTACCAGATGTCCATACATTAGAAACCAGAATTACCCCCTTCTGTAGTGGGCTAATAATTGGCCGCCTTATAATGGCAACATACTTTGTTATATCTACACCAAACAGAGAGATAGGTTCTCCTCTGGTAGCGAGTGAAGCCAACTTTGAGACATCTGCTCTTGTGGCCACATCATGTAATTTAGATAAATCCAGTGCCATCTTATAATGACGGCCACCCAACAAAGCCTTTGCTAGGCTTCTATTCTCAGGAGAAGAGAGAAACTTATACGAGCCACCTGGCTGTGTTCCTGCAATCTCCATCAACTCTCTTCGCAAAGACCCCCTGACCGCCTTAGCATCTACAACATCAAGTTTCTTTATGTTCTTTAGGATGTCATCAATTCTAATTTCCTTATTAAGCATCCCGCGAACCATTGTCCCGTAGTCAGGCACTCTAGTTGTTCTGCTAACCTGATTGATAAAATGATTAGCTATTTCTTTTTCCTGCGTTTTTGCCGCTTCATTCAACCTACCAATAGAAAGCATTAGGGCTGATTGGTTTTCCTGCATAGCATTCAGCTCACCTTTGAGTCCAGGGATAGCATCAATCACCTCGTTATTCTTTTTAATGAAAGCTCTTAGCCCTTTTGGATTAAGCACTCCATCTGTTACAACTCCAGATGTATGATAAGCCTTTGAAAGGATTGCGTTTCTAGCAATCTCAAGCCCTTCTTCCCCGGAAACATCCAGAAAACTATCGAGAGCTGATCTCTTATCGGCAAGAACTGGAGCAATCTGTTCTGCATACTTTCTGGACGACAAATCCACAACTCCCTGCCTAGAAAAAGGAACCCCCACCCTCTGATAGTATAGGGTATCTAAGGCGATAAGCCGATCATTGAAGTCACCACTTATCTTCTTTCTTGCCTCATTGACAACACCCTTCAAGTCACTCAGAAGCCTCATTTCATTCTGAGTCATCTTTTTACGCCCAACTTCATTCAATGCTCTTTTGAGAGAATCAACCTGTTCAAATGTCATTTCGGGAAACTCTGCCTGTGATACATCTCTTGTTACGGTCTGCCCGTAGATATTGGTCTCTTTAACCACCTTACCTTTTTTCTTCGGGCTAATCTTTGACATGATTTTCCGGTCAAGGGGGGTTCCTTTGCCGAAAATGTCTCGTACTGTCCTGTTCTGTTTTACAAAAGCATAGATTGAGCCTACAGCATCAGGCGGCATTACAGCACCAGCATCCATAGCTTCTTTTTTAAGACTACTATATGCGGGAGCCATCTCTTCCATCACCGCGTCACGCTTTGCTCTCACCATTGAGGCTATCTGATGACCTAAATCCTTTCTCTGTTGGGGGGGGATTAGTTGTATGTCAGCTTCACTGATCTTCTTCTCTACCTCCATCCTGCGTTTTACTGCCTTATTGATTAAGGTTTTTTGTGCTTTCGTATATGTTTCAGGATCACCTATCTGTGCATATCTAGCACCTAATGTCTTGTCATAATGAGTAGAAATCTTGTTATGCACCGCCATCAATTCGTTTGTAACTCTGTGCATGAATTCAGGATGAGTCTTGGCTAAGCTGATTAGCTTTTCCCTTACTACAGGAGAATCAGACATAGCCACAAATAGCGGGGTTTCTTTCTTGTTAAGAATCATCCCTGCCTTTCTCAAGCCATCTACAGTTTCAATAATATCGTCAATGCCTTGCTCTTCTGACAGGGCTGTAAGAAACTTTCTAGCCGCTGCTCCTTGTACTCCAGCAACATCCTTTCCAGAATGAAAGCTCTTGCCTACTTTGAGTGTTTTAGTTGCTGCTACTTTAAGCATTTTTGTAGGTGCTACTGATGGAACAACTGCACCTGTAAGTGTGCCTATCACTTGTCCAGTAGTTCCTCCAACCTCTTCCCCTACTTCACCGCCTAGTGTTGCTCCCATTCCAGATAAGCCACTCTCTATCCCCCTAACGGCAATCTGACCTAACTTAAATGGCGCACCAATGTATGTAGCAGGGTCAAGGCTAGCGGATACTCCACCGCCCAATACTTTTGCTGTTGTAGATGGAGCCTCCATTGTTGGATCAGCCCCCACGACTTCACCAGCTTTCTCTCTCCATTCGCCAATAGACTCTGCCAAATATCCAGCTTGGTGCTTTACCCCCCCCCATAAAGCAGAAGCCCTCTGAAGATTAGTTGCATCATGTGGAAGCCAAACCATATCCTCTGGTGG
>CALEHW010000019.1 GCA_937877715.1 uncultured Methylophaga sp.
GAGTTGGATTGTGTCATCATCTCTTTTTTCACTCATTTAAGCGGAGAAGAGCCAATAATGGTAACAATTGATTAGTGCCATGGGGCGCAGTTGAGGGTATAATCCGGGCGGGGTATAGGTCACAACCTGTGATCTTTCTGTGAACGAAAGTAGGTGGGGGAACAAGGATGTCAAGACACATCATATCAGTCAGAGCAGTCAGTTTTTTGGCTCTGTTCATTAGTCTATTCACTATGCCTGTGCTGCAGGCTGCCACAGCAGATCAATCGTCTGTCCAGTCATCCAAAAATAGTCACAGCAAAGAGATTGGCAAGAAGCTGATCCCCAACAAGAAGTGTAACAAGTGTCATGCAGATGAGGATGAGAAGACATACATCCTTGGTGAGGATGAGGAGGGGCCTGAGGTCTTTATCTATGTAGATCCAGATAAATTTGATGACAGTGTTCATGGAAAACAAAATTGTGTTGGCTGCCATGCCAACATTACCCTGAAAAAGGGTGAGCATGAGGAGGAGCTGCCCATTGCGGTTGGCTGTATAGAGTGCCATACAGAGACTATGGAGGAGCAGAAGGATGATGCTGATCCAAAATATAAACGGCTCGATGTGGTTATGGATCAGATCGACAGCTATATGGATTCTGTCCACGCACGCCCCAATCGTACTGACCAATCCAAAACCAACGCTACCTGTCATGACTGTCATGATGCACATGTCATCGGCACCCTGGAAAGTGAGGCCCGCGCTGAACATCGACTAAAAAACCCTGAGGTCTGTGGCCGATGCCATGAAGATCAGTTGACTGATTACCGTATCTCCGACCACGGTAGGGCGGTAATGGAGGATGGTAACGCTGAGTCAGCGGTATGCTCTGACTGCCACACCACCCACACTATCGCATCACCTGATAGTGATGATGCCAAGCGTGCAATCACCAAGAATTGTGGAGATTGCCATGAGGATGCACAACGCACCTATTTCGCCTCCTACCATGGCCAGGTGCACCGTCTAGGTTATACCAACACTGCCAAGTGTTATGACTGTCACGGCGGCCATACGGTCAAGGGGGTGGATGATCCAACATCAGAGATCCATGCAGATAATCGTCTGGAGAATTGCATGGGTTGTCACGAAGACGCCAATGAGAACTTCCTCACCTTCTGGCCGCACAGTGATGCCGATGACCTGGAAAATTATCCTGGTTTATGGGGTGCGAAACGTTTTATGCAGTTGCTGATCTTTGCTGTTATGGCCTTCTTCTGGGTACATGTGGTGTTGTGGCTCTATCGTGAGGTGATGGATCGACTGCAGGGCAAAGGGTTTATTGAAAATCTGGATAAACCTGATGTGGTCTACTACCGTCGCTTCCCTGTGGTCTGGCGTTGGATTCATGGTCTGTTCGCCATCGCTACCATGACCCTGATCCTGACCGGTACAACACTACTGTTTTCACATACCGGCTGGGCCAAGGCGGTGGTGATATTCCTCGGCGGCCCGGCACTGGAGGGTATCATTCACCGTACTGCAGCTGTAATCTGGCTTGGTATTTTCCTTACTCACCTGACTATCGCCATCAGTAATATCTGGCGCAAGCGTGACACCTTTAGGTGGTTTGGTGAAACCTCCATGCTACCAAATTGGAAGGATTGGGATGACCTGAAGAGCATGTTCAAGTGGTTCCTGGGTCGTGCCCCACGTCCACAGTTCTCCCACTGGACCTACTGGCAGAAATTTGACTACTGGGCACCGTTCTGGGGTGCTGGAGTTATCGGAATATCCGGTATTATGCTGTTTGCACCGGAGAAGACGGCCCTCATCTTGCCCGGCTGGATGTTCAATATTGCCACCCTGATCCATGCCGAGGAGGCGCTGTTGGCGGCCATCTTCCTTAACTCGGTGCACTTCTTTAACGTGCACTTCAGGCCTGAGCGCTTCCCAATGAGTACCACCATTTTCACTGGTGTAATCCCCATTGAGGAGTTCAAGCATGATCACCATGTTGAGTATGAGCGGCTTATTGAGAACGGCACACTAGATAATTACCTGGTTAAGCGCCCATCACGCCGAGCTGAGCTGGCGGCCTCCTTCATTACCACCGTACTGATCATGGCAGGCCTAGCCCTGCTTACTCTGGTGCTGATTGGCCTGATGACTGCACCAAGCTAACAGTGAGCTGAGCAGCTTGCTGCTCAGCTCACCGATGAGTGTGGGCGCGAAGCGGCCGCGCTTATCAGGCAGGCAGAATAGATATGGTTTGTGGTAATCAACTGGTAACAGTTAGCCACCATGATTGTTGTCCTATTGTGGCGCTGCTTAACGGACTGCTGTTTATTGTTCTTGTGGTTCATCCTGGTGTCTACCAATCAACCAAGAATTTCTCGGATCTGATGGTCAACTCGGTACAGACAATAGACAGTTTCAGTGGTGATGCTAGGTAGCGCGCACAATTTCCCCAGTCTCTGCTGGAGATCAACCGCCTGCTGCTTGGTGATCCAACCAGGCCACTACAGCGGGCGGATGCATTTGATCCATATCTAAATCACCCGCAGGATTGTCTAAGAAGCAGGACCCATAACAGTGGACTCCATTTTCTCTCATCTACGGGTGAGGATAACCAGATGTACTACTGGGTGGATCTGGTGCTCTCCGGGAAAATCGTACGTCTCGGTTTTCATGAACGGAGATCACATATTCACTTCGGATGGAGTCTGATTCTGCCATTTGTAGTGTGGACACTCTTTACCGTTGTTGGAGTAGTTGGAATAAAAAAACCCACCAAGATCAACTAGGAATTGGCGGGCTTGGGGTCATCCGCGTAGGATGACTGCCTGATTACTAAAGAAACTTTTTTGCAAATTAATTACTACAGCCCAATTTTACCTGCCCGGTTAGTGAAGAAGATGCCGCTGGGGGTCTCCATCGGCAGAGTTTTCAAGAGCTCAAAACTCTCTGTATCGTAGATCTCCACTCGGTTCTTGTCACGCACAGAGACCCACACCTCATCACCTCTAGGAGTAAACTCCATGTGCAGAACACCCTTGCCAGGTTGCTTCTGGTGGATTATCTCCAGACTCTCGGTGTCAATTATCTGCAGGGTGTCATTGTGGGGGAATGCGAAGTTGACCCAGACCTGGCGTCCATCAGGACGGCTGATGGCAAATACCGGTTGGCTGTGGACCGGGATGCGCCCCACCTCCTGCCAGCTGCTACTATCTACCACCAGTAGTTCATGGCGCCCAACCGCAGGGAGAAATGTCCGCTCTCCTGCACTTGCCCACCCCTCGAGGTGAGGCATCTTGTATACCGGAAGTTTCTGCTCTCCGCGCCCGTAGTGGTCCAGAATTCGCCTCACCCCATTCTCTGGATGCCAGAGGTCGAGGAGGGCGAGGCCATCCTCACCAAACAGCCCGGCAATATAGGTTCGTCCATTTGGGGTGATGAGGCCGTCATAGGGCTGGATCCCGACACCGCTGAATTTTTGTGTAGTTGAAGAGCCATCATCCCTCATCTCTACAATCCAGGTTTCGCCACTATCAAACAGGCTGAATACAAAACGGTCGCCCGGGGCATCAACTAGGCCGACGGTTCTGGAGCGCTTGCTCTCAGAGAGTGGTGTTGCCTTTATGTCGGAGACAAGTTCAAGATTATTACTGTTGAAGATACGAACCCCGCCTGGTTCATAATTGGATACTGCCACCCATTTACCGTTCTGGGAGATGGCGCCACCGATACTGTTACCTCCCTGGATGATCCGTTTCTCAATCTTTTGACAGAGCAGATCCACCTTGGTAAGACCACCATCACGACCAAAGATGAATGCATATCTCTCATCACGTGAGTAGACTGCGGAGGCATGGGAGAGATCTCCCAGCCCCTCGACCCGCCCCAGAGAGATGCGTTGCGTAGTATCGATAATCTGGATTGAACCACTGGCCCTCTCGATCACGATTCCTAGGTCCCCGGTGCCACGAACTTCACAGGCTGAAAGTGCATAACCTGTGCCCCACAACAGGAGTAGAAGTGCAATTTTTGTAACTAGTAGGGGGTGGTTATTTTGGTTCATACCAGGTACCTGAGAGAAGTTGGGTTGCAATGTATCTGATCTCATTTGGAGTCAGTATGGGAGCCCATGGTGGCATAGGGGTGCCCGGGCGTCCATGAAAGATGGTGACCTCAAGAAAGCCCTCCGGGTAGAGGTTGAGACGTGCGGGATCCAGGCTTGGCCCAAGCCCACCCTTCAGGGTAAGTCCGTGACAGGATCCGCAATCCTGTTTGACCATATGGCCAATCTCCGCCCTCCTCTCGCTGGAGAGAGCCCCCACATCCGCGATTGCCGGTAGTGGAAGAGAGAGAGTCAATAGTATAGCGGCTGTTGCGACTCTCCTGTTCATGGATAAGAGAGTGTTGCGGAAACAGGAGGGGTATCCTCCTCGTTCAGTGACTCAAACCACTCCAGCTCACTACTGAGGCCGACAACCTTGCCTACAACAATAAGTGCAGGAGATGTGAGCCCCTGTTGTGCCACCTGCTGCTCCAGAGTGGATAGTGTTGCAATACATTTACGTTGATGGCTAGAGGTGCCGTTCTCAATAACAGCAGCATGGGTTGATGGGGTGAGCCCATGTTTGATCAGGTTGCTGGTAATCATTGAGAGGTTATGGAGCCCCATATAGATCACCAGCGTCAGTTCAGGGTTGGCCATCCCCTTCCAGTCCAGATCTACCTCTTCATTATTCTTGAAATGGCCGGTAACAAACAACACCCCTCTGGAGAGCGCGCGATGGGTAACTGGAATCCCGGCATATGCCGAGGCGGCAATCCCGGATGTGACACCTGGTACAACCTCGAAAGTTATATTCTCCTTCTTCAGGATCATGGCCTCCTCGCTCCCGCGACCGAAGACGAATGGATCTCCGCCTTTGAGGCGGACGACTCTGCGCCCACTATTGGCCAGATTGACCAGAGTCTGATTGATCTCGTCCTGAGTCATGGAGTGTCTGCCACAGCCCTTGCCGGCGTAAATTTTTGGGATCCCCTGGGGGATCAGGTTCAGGATCTCATCACTGACCAGGCGATCATGAACCACTACTTCTGCCTGCTCAATGCACCGTAGTGCCTTGATGGTCAGCAGGTCTGGATCACCAGGACCGGCACCAATCAGGGATACCATCTCTCTTCTCTTCATTGATTACACCACCATTGCTTGATTCGCATAAATTAGGTAGGGTAATGTAAGTGCCGTAGAATCGCTAGTAATTGACCTATATCAACAACCATTGATCTACCTCGGGTTAGTGAATCTATATTTGACTTAGATCAATGAAGTCGATGCCCTGATTGGAGGATCCTCTCCCTGCGTGTAAGAGACCTGACAATCGATGGGTGAATCAAACGATCACGTAAGTTTTGAATGTAGACCTGTTTGGTAACTGTGTAACCTGTTCTAAATGGGGCTTTATTATAATTTTGGATTAGGAGAATCATAACGATGAAGAAATTTTCATTGACCGTAGTAGGCTTAGCGGTTGGCGTTGCGATGAGTGGCGTAAGTGCTGTTGCGAGCGCAGGACCGACACTGTCAGATGCTGACTTTGAAGAGTCTAAAACGCTATACTTCCAGCGCTGTGCTGGCTGTCATGGTGTACTCAGAAAGGGTGCAACTGGTAAAAACCTAGAACCTAAGACTAGTCTTGAACTGGGTCAGGAGCGTCTGGAAAAAATTATCACCTACGGAACAGACGGTGGTATGAACAACTTTGACGATATCTTCACTAAGGAGCAGATCGCCAACATCTCCACCTACATCCAGATGGAAGCACCTATTCCACCTGAGATGTCTTTGGCTATGATGAAGGAGCGTACCAAGACTTACGTTGCTCCTGAGGATTACCCAGCCAAGCCTCTGCATGACCGCAACTGGGAGAATTTCTTTGTTGTAATCGAGCGTGATGCAGGTAAGGCTGCAATTATCGATGGTGATACCAAAGAGATCATTACCCATATCGATACCGGCTATGCGGTACACGTAATCAAGGCAACTGAGCATCATGCAACAGAGCACCCCGTTGGTGGCATACCTGGCCGTTTCTGGTACACCATGGGTCGTGATGGTCGTATGACCAAGATTGACCTGTTCCAGACTCCTGAGAAAATGCTGGTTGCAGAGACTCAGATCGCTTATGACGCACGTGATGTTGCGATCTCAGGTGATGGTAAGTACGTAATTGGTGGTGGTTACTGGCCTCCACATTTCGTAATTGCTGATGCAGTTACTATGGAGCCGCTAAAGGTAGTATCTACTCGTGGTGTTAACATAGATGGTGAGTACGTTAATGAGGCACGTGTGGCAGCAATCTACACTACTCCAAATGAGCCTACTTTCCTGGTTGCTGTTAAAGAGCTAGGTCAGATGTGGCAGGTTGATTACTCTGATCTCGATAACCTCGATATCGTTAAGATTGACTCTGCTAAGTTCCTGCATGATGGATTCTTCGATCCAACCGGTCGTTACTTCCAGATCGCAGCGAATGCAGCTAACAAGATGGTTGTAGTAGACACCAAGACTCGTACACTCGAGGCTATGATCGATACTACTGGTAAGAAGCCACATCCAGGCCCTGGTGCTAACTGGGATGATCCAAAATACGGTCCTGTAGGCGGTACAGTACATCTTGGTACTGGTATGGTCACCGTATGGGGTAATGATCCAGCAGGTAATGCAGGTAATGCTTGGAAGATCGTACGTGAGATTGAGACTGATGGTGCCGGTGCATTTATCCGTACCCATCCAAACTCAGACTACGTATGGGCTGATCAGGTTAAGAACCCTGAGCCAGAGGTACAGCAGTCTGTACAGGTTATCTCTAAGGCAACTGGTGAGATTGTGAAGACAATCCGTGTTACTGAAGAGGCTGGTAAGGCCGCGTTGCACATTGAGTTCGACAAGGACGGAACTGAGGCTTGGGTATCAGTCTGGAACCGTACCGACAATGCTAACCCAACTGGTGAAATCGTGGTCTATGATGCGAAAACTCTCGAAGAGAAGGCTCGTATCAAGGGTCTGACTACACCAACTGGTAAGTTCAATGTTTATAGCAGAACTAACCATGTAACCTAAATCATTATTTAATGATTTGAAAAAAGTGGCCAGGAGCGTTGTTATGCGCTTCTGGCCACACTATTATTTGTAACAAAATTATAACTACTAACCTCATTGCTGAGGAGACAAAAAGGTCTTAGTCATGAGGTTAGTAGTTATGCTGAATTTAATCTATTTTTACTTTAATTGATGTCCGGAGGTCACTCTATGTCTGAAAAAACAGAGGCTGAACAGAAAAAAACAGGTTTTTTCTCTCGCCGTATAATTTTCAATACAACTCTTGGTGCAGGGCTATTTTTTGCGCTTGTGGGTATTATTTTCTGGGGTGGTTTCAATACATCAATGGAGATGACAAATACCCTTGAGTTCTGTATCTCCTGTCATGAGATGGAGGATAACGTCTATGAGGAGTATCAGAAGACGGTTCATTACGCCAACCGTTCAGGTGTACGGGCGACATGTTCTGATTGTCATGTGCCTGATCCATGGATTCATAAGGTAGTAAGAAAGATTCAAGCCAGCAAAGAGGTATGGCACATGTTATTGGGGACTATTGATACCCCTGAAAAATTTGATGCGAAACGACTGACTTTGGCAAAAAATGTCTGGAATGCAATGAAGAAGACAGATTCACGGGAGTGTAGAAACTGTCATGACTTTACATCCATGGATAAAAACATGCAGAAGCCACGTGCACAGAAGCAGCACGCAAATGCTCTGCGTGACGGCCAGACATGTATTGACTGTCACAAGGGTATTGCACACAATGATGTTCGCAAGCTGTTGAGTGATGAGGAGCTGGAGGCACTTGAGGCACCAGATGCCACAATTGCACATCCTGATGCAAAGCTGTTTGAATTGAAGGATATTGCTCCTGAGTTGGCGGTAGCTAAGGAAGAAGAGCGTAAAGCTGCAGAGGAGATGGCTGCTGCAGAACGTGAGACAGAGATCAAGCAGGCAGCGGTAGCAATGGCATCCGAGATGGCCAAAACAATGGCTGAAGAGATGGCAGCTGCAGCTGCAGCAGGCAAGAGTACTGCTGAATCTGGAGCAGGCATTGATGAGCGCTGGAACTCAATTGAGGGCCGCAAGATCACTCTGCTCTACCCTGGCCAGACATCCATGGAGTGGGTCCTTAATGGTAAGGATCATGGTGGCGCACGACCATTTACCAAGGGTGGTGACAGATGCTTTACCTGTCATGATAAAGAGGCCGACAAGATGGGAACCAAGATTGTTGGTGGCAAGCATCAATCAGCTGCAGAGCCAGCGCCAGTCAAAGGCAAGCGTGGTGGTATCCCTGTAACTGTTAAGGCAGCTCACGATGATGAGAACCTCTATCTACACTTCCACTGGCATGACGGTGGTATCCCTGTGGCTGAGGGTGAGCGTATGGATGCAGAGAATGCTGTCAAGCTGGCAATGATGTTTGCAACGGATGAGGTTGAGTATGCAGACCGTGCCGGTTGCTGGGGAACCTGTCACCATGATGCAAACGGTATGCCTCACCAGCCTGAGGGTACTGATGTTGTGAAATACATCAAGGAGTCACGTAGCAAGATTGAGGTTAAGGGGCGTCGTGGCAAGAAACGTGGTGGCTGGAATAAACTGCGCAAGCCAGAGGAGATCACTGCAGCCATGGAAGCAAAGAAGTTTATGGATCTGATCCGCTATAAGTCAGATGGTACAGTTGAGGATGGATATATCCTTGATAACCGTGTGATGGATGGCAACATCTCTGATGTGGAGATGGTGTCAGAGAATGCGAACGGAATGTGGACAGTGGTCATGAAGCGTAAGCTGAACTCTGGTGATGCTGATGACATCGCACTGGAGAATGGTAAGCTCTACAACTTTGGGTTTGCAATTCATGATGATTATAGTGATGGACGATTCCACCACGTATCCCTTGGATACAAGCTTGGTCTGGATGATCCAAAAGCAGAGATCAATGCTGTAAGGTGGTAGCATCAGTAGAATGATCGGTAACTTTAAAAGGCCTCTCAAGCTCCTGCTGGGAGGCCTTTTTTTTCTGTTTTATTTCTCGCAACCTTATGCCGGATCTCAGGTGGTTGATGTTGAGATCTATAAGTTCAAATTCTCCCCAGAGGTTGTGACAATTAATGTTGGTGACACCGTGAGGTGGATCAATAAGGAAAAGAGGCAATACCACTCTGTTCAATTGAACCAGGAGGACTCAGATAGTCTATTGATGGAGTCGGACTATTTTTTCCCTAGAGAAACCTGGCAATATACTTTTACCAAGTCAGGGGATTATAGCTATATGTGTGGCCCACATCCGGAGATGACGGGAATAGTGGAGGTGGTGGCCCCTTAGGTGCTTTACCACTGCAGGATACTAGTCGATCAGCACCTCACGCATCTTGTCGGCATTGAGGATGCGGATATCATTGCCATTGACCTCAATCATCTTGCTCTTCTTTAATTTTCCAAGAATGCGGGAGAAGGTCTCACGCTGAATGGAGAGACGTGATGCAATTACGCTCTTCTGGGTCGGGAGGTGGAATTCAGTCACATTGTGTTCATCTGCTGGAATAAAGGAGAGCAGGTAGCTGATTAATCGATGGGTGGCATTATGGAGGCAGAGGTTATCGATCTCCATTACATGCCCTTGCAGACGGCGACTAAGGTCTGCCATGATTGGAAATACTGTTTCCGGATTCTTGTGCAGGATCTTCTGATAGACCTGATTATTGAAGGAGAAGACCTCTCCAGTTTCCAGGAACTGGCTGTTAACGGGGTAAGCTCCTCGATCCATGAACATTACCGCCTCGGCAAAGGAGTTTCCTGCCTGCAGGATATTGATGGTCTTTTCATTGCCATCAGGGGCAAGTAGAAATAGTCTAATTGTGCCCGTTCGTACGACGTAAAAGTGCTTGGCCTCATCCCCTTGCGAGAACAGGATTTCATCCTGTTTTTTTCTAATCAGATCAGAGGAGGTGACAACATTTTTCATTGCCTCCTTGCTCAGAGATGAGAAGAGTGGAGAGCGACGAATCTCGCGTTCAAAAACCGGTGATAGTGACATATTGTCGGACTCGTTTCCTAGATGATCGTGGGCAGTTAATTGTTGCTCACAATATTATTTTTGTTATTCTAAAATCGTTTGGGGAGTTTAACGATATTCTCGCTGTTTGTTAAGGTTTTGATGCACTGTCGTGCAGTACGTTGTTCTCTATGAAGGCATGGGTTGGTCTGAGGGGGGGGCTGCGGAAAGCAGAATGCCTCTACTTTGAAAAGTATCACAGCGGTGATAGTGGGGGAGATGCTATGCCGTTGAATTAACCTGATGGCAGCTGGGAATATCCACCAGAATTTTGTCACGATTATCTATATGTTGGCCAGTTGCGGTAATTTCGACCAGAAAATCCCCGTTAGCAGTGGAGTGGCTATCTATCAGAAAGCCATTTTTTTTCAGGTGGCCAAAGAGTGGTTGAGGCTCAACACTGATTAGCAGCTCAAACGACTCCCCGGGATCAAGTGCCATAGCTTGCTCAGTTGCCTTTCTGAACGGTTCTGGACAGGACAGTCCGCGGACATCAAGTGGGGTAGGGATGTTTTTCATAGATTGAGCTGTAATGTTCGTCTATATTACGAATGATGTAAATACCTACGGATAGTAGAACTATTTCGGCAGAATTTCCCGAATGCGTGAGGCCATCTCATCGGCAGAGATACCATGGGCAAGTTTGGTGATGAATTCACCATTGGGGGCCATCAGGAAGACCCCGGATGAGTGGTCCATGAGATACTGATTGGTTCCTCTCGATGCATCGACAACCTTCTCGTATTTAACGTGGTATGTGTTGGCAACGCGTTCAATCATCCTCTGTGTTCCGGTCAGTCCAACCAGTGTTGGATGGAAGTAGGCGACGTAGGTGCTTAGTACATCGGGAGTGTCTCGTGCCGGATCTACAGTGATAAAGTAGGGGCGGATCTCCTCGCTATCTTTGCCCAATTTCTCCAGTGCCCCAGAGATGGTGATCAGAGAGGTAGGGCAGACATCCGGGCAGAATGTATAGCCAAAGTAGACTAGATGAAATTTGCCCACCATATTTTGGTCGGTAAAGAGTTTTCCATGGTGGTCACGGAGCATGAATTTTCTACCAATCTGGGCTGGTGGAGGGGGCTCCTGTACGTTATCGTCAGTGGCCTCTTCCGTGGCGATATTTGCGATTTCATACTTCATACACTGTTTTATGGTGGCTGTGTTCTGCTCCATTAGCCTGAAGTAGTGGTCCGGTCCAGCATCTATCATGGAGCCGAAGCTATCCAGTATGCCAATATTGATATCTGTTCCAGTAGTGAGTATGGAGTAATCATTGGGGTTAATCTGCTCTTCGGTCAGCAAACAGCTATAGTCACCGCTCCTGAGTTTTGCTCGGCTCTCTAGCAGAGATAACCCGGTAACAGGGGTTGTTGGGGACTCTGCTACCACCCCCCGAATCTTGAGGGCATACGCCTGTTCAAAGTACTGCAGGGTGTCATAGTAGGCTATACCGATGCCACTCTTTAGTCCCCTGTACCCATACTCCAGGCGACGATCCAGTTCGGCCACTCTATATAACATATTGCGCCGGTTCTTCTCATAGAGAGGCTTACGCTGCGGATCAAGTCTCATCAGTGCCCTGGCAAGTTCGTCTACGAGGATAAGTATGTTGCGGCTGTCCAGCCAGAAGAACGGATCACGCTTCTCCTTGTCCCAGCGTGATAGCAATACCTTTATCTCTTCATTGTCCAATAAGGTAAAGAGGGTTGTGTCCGGACCAAGCAGTTTGATCTGGTTAACCATAAACTGCTCAAGCTCTGGCCCAACCCAGACCACGATATCTGCATCACGTATGCTATGCTGCTGCTCTCTCGAGAGCTTTACCCTATATGGGGATTGTCTGTCTACAAGAAGTTCTGGTGGTCGGGTATCGGCCAGCAATCCAGATAGAATCGAGTGAATCGGTTTTATGGTGGCAATGACTCTGAGAGGCTCTCCACCCCATGTGGTTAAGGAGAAGAGGAGCAGCACAAGGAGAGAGAGTAGTCTCAAAACAACTTCTCCTGGTGGTTGATGAATGCTCTCTCCAGCAATTCAATGCGCTCGTCAACCTGCTTGCCAATGGTTTTCTCACTGGGGCAAGCCTCTCTTGCGGTTATCATGGCAAGAAATGCTTCATTGGTCGACTGCTCAAAGGCGATGCCAATGGGGCGAATTTTGGGGACGGTTGAGACCAGTGAGCGCTTCATTCTGTGGGTCTCGTTGAGATAGCCACAGTTAAGGGCAACTCCATTCAGTGATCCTAGCTGCTTGATGGCATCAAACTGCTCGTCATTGATTGCAGAGGCAATGGTTGCGAATAGTAACAGAGCGACTATCCATGCTGTTTTCATCAATTTGATAGATTCCGGATTAATCTTAGTTGGTCTACCTTGACCAATGTCATTTACCGAGCATATTAGCAGATGCAAAACTTCCACCGTGTTGATCAAGATCAAGAGAAAAGAAGATGAGTAGTCCATGGCTGAGCGCAATCCGCCCCAAGACTCTATCCATAGGGGTGGTTCCGGTGCTGCTCGGAGCCACGATCGCCCATGCAGAGGGGGCTCTGATGCAACCGGTACTGCTGCCCCTGATCCTGCTGGCAGCACTACTGATTCAGATAGGGACCAATCTGCATAATGATGCTGGAGATGCGGTTAGGGGGGCAGATGGTCCAGACCGTATTGGTCCAAAACGGACAGTGGCAGAGGGGTGGTTGAGTGCGGCTGAGGTAAAAAGAGCAGCCATCGGATGTTTTTCCGCTGCACTATTGATCGGATTGTATATGGTCAAGGTTGGTGGTCTCCCTGTATTGATTATGGGGGTTCTGTCTATTGGTGCAGGGGTTGCATATACTGGGGGCAGACTACCGATTGCCTATACCATGTTGGGTGAACTTTTTGTCTTTCTCTTTTTTGGGGTTGTTGCGGTTTCAGGTACGGTCTACCTGCTAACTCTGCAGTGGAGCATCATCTCCATCTGGCTGGGAGCTGCGGTCGGGATGCATGCCGCTGCCGTACTGGTGGTCAACAACTATCGGGATATTGATACCGATAGACGGGCCGCAAAGTTGACCCTGGCGACCCATCTTGGAAAACGGGCAAGCAGATGGCTCTATCTGCTGCTGTTGGCACTGCCATTTCCGTTGCTGATGGTTGTTGCAGAGCTATTGCAGAAGCCGCTTCTGATCTGGGTTATTATCCCGGCACTGCTGTTTGCTCTTTACTTGGGTAGGGAGATCTACCGTATCCCCCATGGCAGAGGTCTGAACAGGCTGTTGGCTCAGACGGCACAACTACAGCTCCTGTATGGGGTTTTGATTATTTTGGGAATTCAATTATGAAGATAAAGATGGTCGTAGCGGTGGCGCTCCTGATGCCACTGGTTTCCGTATGGTCTGTGGTAACAAAGGCAGAAGAGGAGGTAACCCTAACACCACCTCCGGACTCTATTGCCCAGTGGTACAAGCCGCAGAATAAGAGGCAGGTCTGGTTGCATACCATGTTCCGTCTGCGTCGTTCTATGCAGGCAATTCAGGAATATACGATTCTACAGGATGAGAGGTTGCTGGACAAATGGGGGTCACAATTCATCAAGGACTATCGCACCATTACCGAGATGGTTCCGGAGTGGGGTGATGAGGTTGAACCCAAATGGATTAATCGACTGGAGCTGGTTATCCAGAATAGGGAGTGGGAAAAGATGGGCGGTGCGCTGAGAAAGGTGGCTATGACATGCAGCTCGTGTCATGACGACTATCGTGCCGTAACCGCAGCCCTCTACCGCTCCCCCGATTTTGGCAAGGTGATGGTTGAGGATAGTGAGACTCTGGAGGAGCTTCCATACAAGGATGCAATGAAGAATCTCTCGATCTCTATGAACAGTTTCAAGATTGCGGTTGAGGACAGACGATTTAGTGCTGCCACAGCGCATCTTGAGACTTTATCTACCCGCATAATGGACCTGGGAAAGGGTTGCAGTGAGTGTCACCGTGATGAGATTCCCCGTGAGCGTATAGTGGGGTTAGAGACGGAATTACTACTGGGGGAGCTCTCTGCTCTGGTAGAGTTAAATCCAGGCGGAGTGGGAAGAAAACTGGGCAAGGTGGGGGTTGTAGTCTGCGCCCGTTGTCACAGTGTTCATCGCACCCTCTCGGATTTGAGAGGATTGCTTGAGCCATGAGCGGCAAGGGAGAGCAGCTTTCGCAGACCTTTGGTTGCTCCAGGGTTGATGAGCAGGAGCGCGAAAAGAAGATACGTGCTGTTTTTAAGGCTGTCGCCCCCCGTTATGACCTGATGAATGACATGATGAGCTTCGGTATCCACCGCCTCTGGAAACGCCGTCTGGTAAATATGGTTGCCCCGCAAACGGGGGAGGTAGTTGTTGATCTGGCAGGCGGTACCGGCGATATTGCCGAGAAGATGGCTGCAAAGGGGCGTAGCATCATTGTCATAGACCCCAGCAAGGAGATGATGGCAGAGGGGGAGAGACGGGGCATCAAGGGGGTAGAGTTCCGGGTGGGAACAGGGGAATCTATACCCCTGTCTGACCAATCGGTGGACCGTCTTACCATCTCCTTTGGTATCCGTAACATGACAAACATGGGGCAGGCTCTGCGTGAGATCAATCGAGTACTGAAACCGGGCGGGAAAATGTACTGCCTTGAGTTCTCCAGACCACACTGGCTGATCAAGCCACTCTATGATCTCCACTCTTTCTATCTGATCCCGCGACTCGGTGCATGGATAGCCAAGGCACCAATTGCCTACAACTACCTAGTGGAGTCAATTCGCCGCTTTCCCGACCAAAAGGAGATGAAGGGGCTGATGGAGGAGGCCGGATTCACCAATGTCAGCTACAGAAACCTCACCTTCGGAATTGCTGCCATCCATATTGGTGAAAAATGAGTATTGATGAGGCGGAGGTTGTTCTGGAGACCAGCGGCACCGAGGGTGTTCCAAAAAAGGTTGGCCTCTCCGTAGATACACTACGTGCCAGTGCCCGCATGGGGCGGGAGCTGGAGGATCTTCAGGCCGGTGACTACTGGCTCAACTGTCTGCCACTAAACCATGTTGGTGGCCTCTCCATCAAGTATCGCTGTGAGGCGGCGGGAGCTACCATGCTGCTCCATGAGGGTTTTAATCCAGAAAGAATTTATGGTGATCTGAGGCGGTATGCTGTTACCCATATCTCACTGGTTCCCGTAATGCTCTCAAAACTGCTGGATTGTTTTGGAGGGGAACCTGCCCCTGAATCGCTAAAGACGGTACTGATTGGTGGTGATCGCCTCCCAAGGGCGCTGGCTCTGCGCGCAGTAGAGATGGGGTGGCCGATTGTGGCCTCCTACGGGATGACAGAGACCGCCTCAAGAATCACCATGCTACGGTTAACCAGTGAGTCTGTTGAGCAGTGGGATGGCACGGATGTGGGGCCAGCGCTGCCTGGAGTATCAATAACTACAGGGCGACGGGGTGAGATCAGAATCAAAAGTGACCTGCTGCTGGGCGGGGAGGAGCTGGTAACTGGTGATCTGGGTGGTCTGGATGATTCTGGCCATCTCCACGTGTATGGGCGGCTGGATGAGAGAATAATATCTGGGGGGGTTACAGTTGATCCGGTTCAGGTGGAGCAGCAGCTGATGTCGGCGCCTGGAGTAGTGGATGTGGCTATCAGTTCAACTCCTGATGCAGAGTGGGGCGAGCGGATTGTCGCAGTTGTCGAGGGGGGTGGAGATAGAGAGCAGCTGGCTGAGTGGGCCAGAGAGAATATCTCATCAGCCATGCGTCCACGGGAATTTCTCTTTGTCGACCAACTGGCAAGAAACAGCCTGGGTAAGCTTGATCGATTGCAATTACGTGCTCAGGCTGAGAGCGCGTTGAGCATTCCCTGAATCTTCAGCCTGATCTCGGAGAGCTCATCCTCGGCAACTGAGCCATCAACAATGCCGGCGCCCGCATAGAGGGTTGCCTGCTCCTCCTCAACCATTGCGCAACGCAGGAGCACATGGATCTCCCCGTCTCCAGCTGGGTCAATCCAGCCCGCCCCCCCACAGTATCCGCCACGATTACTGTTGTGGTGTTGCTGTAGCCAGAGGTAGCTCTCCTCTTTTGGGCTCCCGCAGATTGCGGGGCTCTGGTGGAGTTTGGCGATAAGATCAAAAATTGATACCTCTTGCTCGTCGTCACCCTTTTGCAGTCTCCCCTCAATTGAGGTGAGCAGATGCTGGATATTGTCCAATTTGCGTATTACCGGGGCTGGAGGAGTATCGATCTCACTGCAGAGTGGGGTGAGTGCGGCTATTGTGGCATCGACTACCAGCTGATGTTCGTGGTGTAATTTTGGGTCAGTGACCAGTTGATGCGAAAGCCTGGACTCATCTGCCCTGTTATCTCCGCGTGGCAGAGTTCCAGCCAGGGCATCTGAGTAGATCTTGCGTCCCTTTTTCAGAAAGAGACGCTCTGGGGGTGCGGCGATAAAGCATCTCCCCTGTTGGCAGAAGGCAAATTGCGCGCTTGTCGGACTGCTTCGTTCCAGACTCTTCAGGGTTCTCTCTGTGGTTATCTGGTTGGAGAGGTGAAACCTCTGCTGCTCTCCCAATACCAGCTTCTCTAGTGGTGGCTGTCGGTCTTGGGACTGTATGGCGGTTATCGCCTCTCGAAACATGGGTAGTGCATGGCCCAGACTCTGGTCGCTGGAGATGATCGAGGAGGGTGAGGAGCCTACTGGCGGGTAGTTGTCAGTCAGCTCTCTAAGTTTCGCTATATCGTCTTTCCAGTGGCTGATGATCTCCTCACTACTGAACCCGCCTGTCTCGTGTGAAAAGATGATGCTCTGCCGCCCATGCTGGTTGATTAGCTGGAGTCGTGGAAGCAGTAGCAGGGTATTGGGGAAACCGTGCCACTCGTTCTCCATTGGGTCATCTTCTGAGAAGGCGTATTGGAAAAGAAGTCTGGGGGAGGCCCCGTTCTCTTCCGGATCAAATATCCCCCATGAGCTGGTAAGTGACTCAAGCTGTCTCTCTGCATCACGAAAACGGTCTCTGCCACGACTCTCTCTGCTCCACCCGCTATTCAGTGCAAGCAGTCTGCTCTCTCCCTGCGGGCTTCTCCAGTAGACCCCATCGGTTAGTGGTGGTGGGGTAGTGAATGGACGCTCATTGAAGCAGAGAATAACGCTGATGGTGTCATCAATCGGAGCTGCTTGATCGCTATAAATAAGATCAAGTTCATGTTTTAGCTTATTGATCATAAATGACTATTTATGATCGTCTTCCATGTTTTTTGAAATCAGGGGGGCGTTTTTCATTAAAGGCATTGCGTCCCTCTTGCCCCTCATCAGACATATAGAAGAGGGCGGTGGCATTGCCGGCCAGTTCCTGTATTCCTGCCATGCCATCGGTATCTGCGTTGAATCCGGCCTTCAATAGACGTAGTGCGGTTGGGCTGTGTTGCAGCATCTCCCGGCACCAGTTCACGGTCTCCTCCTCAAGTTGTTGGTGGGGGACTACGATGTTGACCAACCCCATCTGCAGTGCCTCATCTGCACTGTATTGACGGCAGAGGAACCATATCTCCTTGGCCTTCTTGGTGCCAACCGCTCTGGCAAGCAGTCCTGCCCCGAGTCCGGCATCGAAACTTCCAACTTTCGGCCCGGTCTGTCCAAAGATGGCACGGTCGGAGGCTATGGAGAGATCACAGATCAGATGGAGGACATGGCCGCCACCAATGGCGTATCCATTGACCATCGCCACTACCGGTTTTGGCAGGGTACGGATTTGACGCTGCAGATCGAGCACATTGAGATGTTCTCCTCCAGTTTCATCCTTGTAGCCACTATCACCGCGAATTTTCTGATCACCACCAGAGCAGAAAGCCTTGTCGCCTGCACCGGTCAGAATAATGGCCCCTATATCGCTATCCATCTGTGCTCGGTGAAATGCATCTATCATCTCGTCTACCGTCTCTGGACGGAAGGCGTTGTGAACCTGGGGGCGGTTGATGGTGATTTTGGCAATTCCCTCTGCACTATCGTAGAGGATGTCCCGGTAGTTACCGACCTGTGGCTGTTTGGGGCAATTGGAGCTCTGCTCTCTTCTCCAGTCGATCAATGTAGTGACTCCCAGTACTGTTGATGTATATGGTTACTGCTGTTGCGATCAACCACCAATTCTATCAGCTTGGGGCCGCCCTGGCGGAATGCATCACCGAGTTGTTGCAGTTCGTTCTGCTGGTCAATGCTTCTATAGGGGATATCGTAGAGTTGGGCCGCTTTTTTGAAATCGATGGTTGTCGGAGTCAGCCAGAGTGACTCAAATTCATCCAGCTCGGCGGGTGGAAGATAGCTGAAGATATTGCCCCCGCCATTATTTAGTAGCAGGATGGTGAGATTCATCCCGCTCTCTTTTGCGAGATAGAGGGCGTTGAGGTTGTGGAAGAGGGTGAGATCTCCCAGTAGTGCCACTACAGGAGTATCCGAGCCTGTGGTTGAGCGGATGCCACAGACCGTTGCAAGGTTTCCATCAATCCCGCTGGCCCCACGGTTGGCAAAGAGCTGCAACGGCTGCTCCCGGCTCGCCAACCATCCATCGAGATCACGAATGGCCATGGAGTTGCCGCTGAAGAGCAGGGCGCCATCCGGGAGCTGCTGCCGCAGTGTCTGGATGATCTGATGCTCATTCAGTGCACTCTCACTGCTGCTCCATTCTGCGGCCCGCTTCTCTTGTTGCTGCAAGGTGTGGTTGTACTCAGGGAGTGACGCGTTGTTCCCACAGTGTCCCAATAGACCGGTGCAGAAGCTTGATGGGTCTATCTCCAGCTTCTGGGTGGAGAGTGAGAGTGGGTCGCTCCAGAGCGTTTTGTGGTGGACGGTTATGTAGCGGGGCGGCGGCCTCTGCTGCAGAAAGTTTTCTAGCGAGCTGGAGAGCGGAAAACGGCCAAACTGGATGATCCACTCCGGATGTGTGAGGTTAGCGGCTCCTCTGCCCCGGAGCAGCCCATCGTAATGGGTGATGAGGCGTCGGTTTTCTGGATGGCCCCAGCGCAGATTGGAGAGTGGGTCGGCGATTATGGGAGAGTCCAGGCGCTCTGCCAGCTTTTCCAGCAGGGGGTAGAAGCTCTCATCGTAACTCCCCTCACCGCAGAGAATCAGCCCGGGTTCTCCATGGATGGTTCTGGCAAGTGCCTGGTAATCGGTTTTGTCTATCGGCTGCCCTGCCTCTGACCCCTCCACCTGAGCGGGGAGGCTGTGGTGGCTCTGGCAGTCGATAGATGTTGAGTCTTCTGACAATAGTGGTTTGCGCAGGGGTATATTGAGGTGCACAGGGCCAGGGAGGGGGTGGCTCATCCGTTGTATGAGCTGGGGAACAAGGGTTGAGAGCCGCTGTAGCGGCTCCTCAATCTCATCTGGCGGTGGGGTAGTGTAGCTGCCACGTACCTGTTCCCCAAACAGATTGTGCTGTTCGATGGTCTGGTTGGCACCACAGTTGTGGAGCTCAGGGGGGCGATCGGCAGAGAGCAGCAGGAGCGGGGTGGCAGAGTGATTAGCCTCGACCACTGCAGGTAACCAGTTGGCAACAGCGCTTCCGGAGGTGCAGATCAGGGCACTGGGAGTGCCTCTCTTTCTACTCTGACCGAGGGCAAAGAATGCTGCATCCCGTTCATCGATAATGACCCAGTGCTCTGCGGTCTGGTTGCGGGCAGCTGCCAGTGCAAGGGGGGTTGACCTGGAGCCGGGGGAGATGATGAAGCGGTCTACCCCACTCTCAACCAGCATCTGTATCAGACATGTCGACCACTGCAGATTGCGTGTGCCAGTCTCATCCATGCCTGTGAAGAATCTCCCGCAGTGGATCCGGTAGTGGGATCGATTCTCCGGTAGCTGATGAGATGGTCACATGGACGGTAGTGACCACTCCTCTCAGGATTGATCCCCCGTGCTTGTCTGTCGACTCGACTAGGGTTTTCAGGGTGAATGAGTGTTCCCCTATTTTTGATACGTGAATGGTCAGTCTCAATAGCTCTCCCTGGTGGATCGGATGGTGATAGTCCGCCTCGGCGTGAACCAACGGGATGGAGAACTCTCCCTGCTCTACTATCTCCTGGAGAGGGAGAGCAGCTGCTAACAGCAGCTCCTCATAACAATTGTGGGCCAGGGTAAAGAGCTGCCCGAAGAAGAGCAGGCCAGCGCCGTCAACCTCATGAAGCCGGACTCGGTGGTTATGGGTGAATGCAGTTTCAGTCATAGAATGGAAAGTATCCCGTTTTTGATCACCGGCGCAATAGAAAGATCCTCTGCCAGCCATGAGCTGGTTGCAAGGCCGTGGGCCTCTATCTGTTGCGGATCTACGGCTGCCGCACAGTGTGCAGCCGAGAGGATGCCGATGCTGCTCTCCAGTGCTGAGGTAATGACCACAGCGACTCCACGTTCCTGGAACTGTCTGGCTATGCGGAAGGTGGTCCAGGGGCCGCTCATCAGGGTTGGTTTGAGCACAACACGCTGAAGCCATCTCTCTTGCAGCAGCGCTGCTATTCCGAACTGAGCAGCAGATTCATCTAGGGCAATGGGGAATGAACTTATCTCCTGTAGCTGCTGAGTTTTCTCTAGGGTGGGGCACTGCAGTGGCTCCTCAATTGACTCAATGGGGAGAGAGTTGATGGCATTTATCAGCTCTGTGGCCTCTTTCATGGACCAGGCCTGGTTTGCATCCAGCCTGATCTTGCTCTGCTGCGGGATGGTTGCTGCGAACTTGTGGAGCTGCTCTATCTCATCCTTCAACGGAGAGATTCCAACCTTGAGTTTGAGGATGGTGCTACCCTCCGGATCAATAACAGGATTGTCGAGGGTGCCAACCATCTGGTTGACCCGGACGGTTGCCGGGGCATCCGGGCTCATCCAGCGGTTGAGTGGCAGCCGTGACTGTCTGGCCATTAGAGTAACCAGTGCAGCCTCAACCCCGCAACATGCTGCAGGCGCGTGGTCACGGTAGCTATCGAGCTGTTGCAGCAGCTCCTCTGGTGAGCGGTGTTTAGCAAATAGCTGCAGGGCATCAAGGGTCTCTCTGCAGTGGTGGCTGGATTCACCCCCCATCTCTGGGAGCGGCGCACACTCTCCAACTACGCTGCCTCCATCATCGAGGGCAATCTCCACTAGGAACCCCTCCCTGATATTTTTGATACCGTAGCTGCTAACCCATGGGCGGCTGAGAGGGAGACGGTAGGGGAGGATAAAGAGTGACTCAATCATCATCAAGGATCGAGAGGTAGGCCAGCAGGTTATGGATCTCCTCGCTGCTGTACTCCATGAAGATGGATTCGGCGGGCTCTTCGTTGTCGTGAATGCGTTCGCCACTCTGGTATGTGTTGATCTGTTTCAACAGGTAGGTACTGTATTGCCCAGCCAGGAGAGGACTGTTTTTGCTCTCTTTACCCTCTCCACGACGACCATGGCAGCTGGCGCACTCCATCTTGTAGATCCTCTCTCCTGCCGAATAGTTACCATCAAGACGGGGGATATTGAGCAGTTTCTTGCTCATCAACAGCCTCTCGTAGGCGTTGAAATTCTCTTTGTCGATTGGCGGTAGTCTTGAGTAGAGGTGGATGGTGGGGAGATATGCGGAGACATCCAGCAGGTCACCCTCCGGCAGCTCCCGCTCCTTGGTGTAGGGCACCATCGGGTGGTTGAGGCGTTCCTGGCTCTTGAAACGGCGTAGCTCCCCCACAATATAGCCCTCTGGAAGCCCGGCCAGGCGAGGGTACTCTCCCCCTTTTCCGCCCTCTGCATATTCGCCATGGCACCCTGCACACACCTCATTGATCTCCTCACCGATCTCAAGATTGGCGGCAGTGGAGGGTGGAGCAGTAATTGCCAAGGTAAACAGCAGGGGGATAATATCTCTCTGTCTCATCGAAATAGCGTTCCTGATAACTGCAGTTACAGCTGATCACCACGACGAAACAGCAGATAGCCGGTAGTAGCAGTAACGGTACCCAGAGCAAGTGGGTAGACCATTGCCCAGATCAGATACCAGAACTCTCCAAAGTGATCGAGGATCAAATAAGCCGAGGGGCCGAGCAGAACCAGCTGGGGATCAAACAGCAGCATCGAGGCGGTACGGAAAACTTGTAGTGGGTTGCTAAGGGCGATGGTAACGATAGTCTCTGATGAAACTTGCTGCTGAATCAGTATACCCAGAAGAATAAGGTCCAGGAATAGCAGTAGAAAAAGCCAGACCAGAAAGGCGCTGCCCTGCGCAACATCTGGTGAGCGGGCAAGGGTAGAGATCAACATGCCGATTCCAAGAAAGCACCAGGAGAGGGAGAAGAGGAATGCTGTGTAGTAGAGGAAGAGTGACCATGGGATCTCCATCCCCTGGATAACTCCCCAGACGATCGCTCCAGCCATTGCCAGGAATACCGGCATGAATACTACGGCAAAGCGCCCAAACATCTTGCCCCAGAACCATGAAGAAAGGGATACCGGGAGGGACAACAGGTACTCGAATATCCCGGCATCACGGTCACCAGCCACAGAACGGATTGTGGTGATCAGGATAAAGATCGGCAGGATCGCCATGGAGAGTTGGATGTAGGTTATCAGCAGGCGTGAGAGGCCGACAAAGCCCATGATTCTGGATTCGGTCAGGCCAAACGCAAACAGAAGGGCGATGATTCCACCAAAGACGATGGAGTAAATCATGAACCATCTGCTACGCAGGGATTCCGATATGTCGGCTTTGGCTGTCAACCAAGTATGTCTCATTGTGATCTCCCTCTTGACTCTTCCCTGCGGTGGGCAATCCGCGCCTTGGCTGATGCCTGGTAGGCCGCCTCTTGTTCAAAAATAGCTGATCTCATCTGCTGATAGCCAATAGCTCCCTCGCTGTTCCCCTGTTGCGCACTGAATCCATAATTCATCGGGGTGTGGGTTACTTTTACGTAGTGTGCATCTCTGGCATCAAGCCAGCTCCCATCCTGATAGTTATTGACCCATATCTCGGTAGCTGGATCACTCCCCCAGCTCTGCTCCTCAAGCCAGAGTAGTGCGCAGCCAATATCGTCAAAGTGGAATACCTTGTTGAGTTCTCCTCCACGCACCTGGGCAGAGTGGTATCGATCACTAAGAGCCATCACGCAGCGGTCACAGTTGTCGCGATCCCAGGTTACCTCAACCGGACCTGTTGCTGGATCACCACTGCACCCCACCAAAAACAGCAGCGGGGTCAGGCCTGCATGTTTGGCAAGATGGTGCAGGATTTTGCTAAACATGCAGGCCTGACCCCGCTGTTTGCTCTCTGTTCTCCTCGATATGGACGCTGGAGAGCAGGGCCGCATAGCGTGAAAGCATCCCCAGAAAGCGGAGACGGTCAGGTCCCGGGATGGCACCGCTCCACTCTGTTTCACCCCCCTGGTTGCCGAATCCCCATGAGCTTATGGCAGTGGAGAAGGCAGGCTCTACTCTGGTGGTCGATATAGTGCAGTTCAGCAGGCTTGATAGTTCAATGCTGTCATCGACACGATCATCCAGAATTACCTCTCCACGATCTAGCTCAATCACTCGGTTAACCAGTGAAGCTACCTCGTCTAGGCGGTGGCTGGAGATCAACATGGCGTTCTTCTTCTGCCTCTTCTCCAGCATGGAGAAGAGGATATGGCGTGCCTTTGGATCAAGATTGGCTGCCGGTTCATCCATGATCAGCAGATTCGTGGGGCGCCCCAGGGCGATGGCGATCAGCAGTTTCTGTTTCTGTCCTCCGGAGAGTTTTACAAATGGTTGCCTACGGATCGCCGAGAGATCCAGCCCCAGCTGATCGGTTACATGTTCCATCTCTTCGATACCACAGTCACAGACACTGGCTGCAAAATTGAGCAGCTGCTGAACCGGCATTTTCAGTGGTGGTGGTAGCTGAGGGACAAAACCGATGCTGGATAGCACCTCTCTCCGATCTTTTCGGGGGTCTAGTCTATTAACCGTGATCTCTCCATCAAAGCTGTACTCGCCTAGCAGGCAGCGGATCAGTGTAGTTTTTCCTGCTCCATTAGAGCCGATAAGAGCTACACGATCGCCAGTCTGGATCTGCAGATCCAGCTTCTTGAGGACAGCAGTACGTTTAAAGGTTTTTGATACCTTTTGCAGAGTAATCATTGGTTGAGATCTCTCATTTCTTCTTGCTCAACCCCTTGAAGTGGTAGCTGAGTGAGTCGGTTGGACAGACATCCACACACATACCACAGCGGGTACAGTCGGGTCCAAGTTCAACATTGATTTTTGGGGCACGCCCCTTGATGGTCCACTCCAGTACATGTGGCACCAGGCAGACCTTGCGGCAGTCTCCCTCATGGTGGCAGGCATCGACATTGTAGTTGATTTTTAGGGGCGAGAAGATTCCGACAAAGCCATAGGTCAGGCCGATAGGACAGGCATATCGGCACCATGCACGACGTGAGTAGAAGATCTCTACAGTAAGCAGGAACAGTACCCAGAGCAGGGCAACAGTGGGGCCGTAGATCAAGGCACGACTGAGAATGCCAGTAGGGGATATGGTCTCGAATACGGTGTAGCCGGTCACCAGGGCAAGCAGGGCAAAAATGATATATAGGTAGAGGCGTGCCTTGCGGTTGAAGATATGGTTTTTGATGATCTTTTTTTCAATGAGTTTAAGATGAATCATCTCTGCAAATTCAGAGATCAGATGGTAGGGGCAGACCCAAGAGCAGAAGGCGCGCCCCCCCAGCAATAACCAGATAATGAGTACAGTTACGGTACCGATCAACAGGTTGATCACCACCACCTTGAAGGCAAGCACTACCTGCAGTGCAGAGTTGAGATCCGCCATATGGAAGCCCAAGAAGCGGGAGGCGGTCAGTGCCCCCTCCAGCACCTGAATATCCAGGGCGTAGGAGAATACAAAAAGAAGATTTATGAGGACAAGTGTGGTCCAGCGACGTCTTTTCCACTTTTTCTTGTGATTGTCACGATATATCTGGTGAGCCTCCCGGATCTTGAATTTATCCAGCTCACCACTCTCTTTTTTGCGCTCATGTAGTTCCTGAGCTTCTGGAGATATCTTCTCGGGCAGAGTCTTGACAGGGCTCTGCCCGAGCATGATGTTGACACAATATCTTCCAATCTTCATGCCTGACCTCCCGTTATCTGTTCCCAGGTTGCCCGCTGATCGATAACAATGGAGGGGGCTGTGGTTGGACATACCATCTCGCAGACGCCACACCCCACACACCCTTCAAGAATGGTTGGGCGATACTGGGCACGTCCCTCTGGTGTTGTCTCCAGCATAAGCTCTATGGCACGGTTGGGAGGACACTGGTTGATATCATTGGAAGGTGGGGTTCCTGCATCACACTGGTCGGCACGTATCTCGATCGGGCAGAGGCGAACACAGAGATCACAGAGCTCAAGATCAAAATATTGCTCATTCAGTGGCAGTGGATTCCAGCGGTCAATCTTGTCAAAACGGAGTTTTCCTCCATACTCTACCCCACGGGTAATACCATTAAACCCGGCCCCCTGCATTGCAAGACACTGATCTGGTAGCTCCAGTCTGGCATATCCCATCCTGGTCTCGTGAGGGTAGTTGATCTCGTGAGTCAGAGCCCCGGTTGGACATGCCAGTACACACTGCAGTCCATCGCACGAGAAGTCACAGGCCTGTGCCCGGGCATCGATATAGGCTGCCCCCTGTCCCTGCCCATCAAATATGTCCGCCAACTCAATCGCCTCCACGGGGCATACCTGGACACACTGACCGCATTTAATGCAGGAGGCGAGATACTCCTTCTCATCCAGGGCACCGGGTGGACGTAGCCGTGGATTGGCGTTGGTCATGGTTGGAATAAGGTTCAGCAGGGAGAAACCGGTAACTCCGGCAACCATTACCGAGGTTCTCAGAAACTCTCTTCGCGCCTTCTCTTCTCTTGTTAGCCGGGTAGTTTTTTTACTGCTCACTATTTCAGACTCTTTTCAAGTAATTTCAGTGACGATCCCCAGTCTCTGGATGATGACTGGTTCGTTTCATCGGTTGTAACAGTTGCGGACTCGTCGCTCCTGTCATCTCTCTTGCCCCCACCGCTGATCTGCCATCTGCTCTCCATCTTGGCGGCTCTCAGCAGCGGTTTCTCATCTCTCAACAGTAGTGTTGGTTCCGAGAACGGCGCCAGCTGTTCAAGAAAGTCCAGTGTCTCCAGCAGGGGGGTACCCATAAAGAAACGGGTATCCGGACGGTCCATCCAGATTCTGTCTGCATAGGCATAGAGTTTATATGGAGTATCTCCGGTGCCATCTCTGTTCTGGTCAAATCCCTCGTAATCATCCCAGTGGTTTCCCTCCCACACATTCTTGGTTGCACTCCCGTTTCCATCAACTACCACCTGGCTGATATTGTCCTTGAATGTGTTGTTGCGAGCAATATTTCCCCACCAAGGGGTGTGGAAGAGGATACCGATACCGTTAAATGCCACCAGATTGTTCTCCATCAGGTTGGTGGTATCTGGTTGGTATGGAGAGACATCACTATAGATGCCGGTGGCACAGTATAGAATCTTGTTGTCTGTAATCTTTACGTCACTGGTCTCCTTGAGGCCTATACCCATCCCTGTGACCCCCTGAGAGCGTGCAATATAGTTGTTCCTGATCACGGCACCGTCACTGTACATCAGGAATATGCCAACCGAGTTGTTGGTGTATTCGTTGTCTTCAATCAGATTTCCCTGGGAGTACATGAAGTGGAGGGCATAGCGTCCACCGGAGGATTTGTTGCGGGCGATGGTGTTGTCGCTTGAGTACCAGACCACCATATCCCTGGTTCCAGTAATGATGTTGTCGGTAACCATATTGTTGAAGCTGTACCAGAGGCGAACAGAGTCTCCCTGTAGCCCCAGTGGACGATCACTCTTGGAGCTGATTCGGTTACGGCGAACAATGTTGTTTTCCGCCTGTCCGAGATCAACTCCAAACAGGCACTCCTCAATAATATTGTCCTTGATGACATTGAAGTTGCCATGTACCTGTACGCCAGAGTCTATGTCATTATGGGAGACACCAGAGTTGACCAGTCTGAGATTCTGCAGAGTAGCACCATCGGTATCTATATAGACCACACTCCCTTTCCCCCCGGCATCAATGGTGACCCCATTTTTCCCATCAATAGTGATCGGTTTTTCTATAGTAATGGGTCCTGCATAGGTGCCGGCAGGGGGGGTCAAAACTTCTCCACGCGGGGTGGCGTCTACCAACTCCTGAAAAGATGGGTGTTGTGGTTTGGCAGAGGCCACAGCCTGCGAGAGAGTTGAAAAGAGAGCAGACAGCAATATGGCAAACATCAGCCAGTGTGTAGTCAGCCGTACAAAATTACAGCTGACTACTGTGACCCGTTTCATTGACTCAGACCTCTAATACAAATTATTCGTGAGATGCCTTCAGGCGGATCAGTGCGGCGGCCGCGAGCACCACTGAGTTGAGCATGATTAGCCCAAAACCATAGTATGGGTAGGAGTAGGTAGAGAACTGTGCAACCTTACCAACACCAAATACAGTTGGCATAAATGGCTTAACGGTAAATGCTCCCATCTCACTCAGATGGTGACCGAACCACCAGAGCCAACCGGCATAGTCCATGATAAAGAAGACAGGAAGAGCCATAGGAACCAGAATCAGCACCCAGGTGAACATCTTCTCCATCTTCCAGAGACCTATAATAACCAGTGCCATAGCAGCCAGCAGGCCACCAAAGACAACATTGGTAATGGTCATAATCATCCCGGTACGCTCGATATCGGTCATGCCAACCTTGCTGGCCATTACATTACAACGGGAGAGGAATTCACTCTGCTGCTGCTCTGCATTCATGGAGGAGTCTTTCTTGATCAGGTCATACATGTCATGGAAGGTGGACATCACAGCTGAGGTAGCTCCTGCGTTTACCAGCAGGTCATTCAGCTCCTCAAATGGACGATCCTGGGTGGCATACAGGTCCACATAGGTCATTTTTGAGGCATAGCTCTCACAATCGACCCCGATGGTTGGAAAGTATCGGGCCAGAGATTCTTCGTAACTGGCTTGGATTGCCTCGGTTCCACTCCAGCTCTCTATCTCTTCCGGTTTAAGCTGCATGGTGCTCATCAGGTCCTCTTTGTAGGGGCTGGATTGCATGCCAAGCCCCCCCTCAGTATAGAGGGTGGAGTAGGCCCAGCCAGCAATAAGGATTGAACCTGCACTCATCAGTATGATTCTCTGTCTGTTGTTGGGTATGGCAAAGGCAATCACCATCAGCCCCAGTAGGACAAAGACAAAGGGAGAGACGGCACGTTCAACCGGTGCGCCAGCTGCAATAGGATACATTCCTACATAGTGGTTGATGGCGTCCATCTCGTGTTTACAGTCGAGAGACTCCTCCTCAAACTTCTCTTCGGTCTCAACTTTTTCACAGCCATTAAAAACCCCGTTAACATGGAAGTGGATACGGATTCCCTGAGGAAATGCAGCATCCGGATATTGTGGGGCTTTCAGAGAGACCCACCAGATGGGGCTGTAGAAGATGGAGATAAGTAGACCAAGGGCAATTAGGGAGAGAGTGCCTATGATCAGATTTTGTTTGTGGTTGGTAGTGCTCATGATTGTATAAACCTTACTCGTACATGGTGTAGATGAGTATTACATCGTTACCGCTCTCCATCTCATGTCAAAATCTCCCCAGGAGAAGGGTAAAGGGCTGCCCTCCAGAAGAGGAGGGCAGTAACATCTCAGGACTTAGTCATAATCAGGGTTCTGCCAGCCGATTGGCCCCAGATTTGCTGCAGGTACAGCAATACGGGAGGTATAATCGATAACTGCTCTCATATCATCATTGCTGAACTCGGCAATCTGTTTGACCATGTCTGGATTTGCATTTCGACGCTTGCCATCACGAATCCACTCAAACTGACGAAGCATATACGCATAGTGCTGCCCCTGAATCTTGGGGTAGAATTTCTCCTGGTTACCCTCACCGTTGTCACCGTGGCACTGCGGACAGTTCTTTTTGTAGAGCTCTTCACCTCGAGCCAGATTGGTGCCGTCACCCTTACCGTTGTCCGGATTCATCGGTAGAGCGGCAATATATGCAGTAACATCTGCAATTGCCTGCTCATCACCAATCGACTCTGGGAGGGCGAATGGGTACATGGTTGGATTATCACGGTTGAGCGCACGAATATCTGCCAACTGTTTGATCAATACATTTCGGTGCTGGCCAGCAAGCTGAGGGAAGGTTCCATTTTGCATGCCCCATCCCTCAAGAAGGTGACAGGCAGAGCAGACCTCATAGACCTCAATGCCATTTTCACGGTCTGGGGTTAGCGTCATGGCAACGCTCTGCTCACCCTCGCCAGTATTCCAATCCTTAACATCAGTTACCTGACCACTGGCAGAGGCAGTACTGCCAACACTCATTCCAATCATGGCAACTCCAGCCGCAATTACTGTAATCTTCTTCATTTACATTTTCTCCACTCTTTTAGTTTGCTCATATACTTTACAGAATAGGTAAATAATCAAATCATCACCTTGACCTGTATCAATGTAGACATTATCACTCAGAAAATATGGGTGTATTAGCTACTTCAGTGACGAGAGCCACTCAGCAATTTCAGCCATCTCAGCCTCATTTACCAGCCCCATCACGCCCTGCATTGCAGCAGCTTGTCCATTACTACGAACTCCAGACTTGATGTCTTTCATCTGAGCGAGCGCATATTCCTTGTTCTGTCCAGCAAGCTTTGGATAAATTGGGAGAATCGGGGTCTGTGCATCTTTACCGTGGCAGGCCCAGCAGGTCTTGGCCTGGTAGAGTGAAGCACCATCTGCAGAGGCAGTTGTTGCCATTGCGGACAGTATGGCCATGGAGGAGGCAATTAATACAGTTTTCTTTAGATTCATGTTTTGTTCCTCAGTTATTAAATAGTTGTTATAGATCCTGGTACTGCTAGGATTTTTTTGAAAAAAGGGGGAGAGCAATTGCTCTCCCCCGTTGGTTGAAGGTTTAAGTTGTGAAAGTTTACATTATTTCACAATTTTTGCACCATGCTCTTCCAGGTAAGTCTTGGCACGTAGACCAATGTCTGCGGCCTTCACCTGGTACTGCCACCACTGGCCAGCCTGCAGGGTTCCATTCTGGAAGTCACCTGCTCCAGCAGATTCCTCTGCCTTCTTGCGCCAGGTCTCAGCAAAGCCCAACTGATCTACTGCATCCTCAACCAGCGCGGTTACTGGAGCAAAGTCAGTATAGTTGGTGCTGGTGATATAGCCTACAACACTGTCGATGACGGCTTGAGTATCCAGATTGGTCTGGTACTGCTTGTCGTAATCAGCCTTGCTGTAGACGGTACCTTCTTGCATTGCACCAACTTCTGCCTTGTAACCTTTTGGTTTAACCAGAAGGTAGCCTTCCATCTCGAGGTGGAGCGCTGAACAGAACTCAGTACAGTAGTAAGGGAAGACACCCTCGATATCTGCAGTAAAGGTTGCAGAAACGGTCTTACCAGGTTCGATAGAGAGGTTTACATTGGTGCCGTTGACTGCGAAACCGTGGGTCTCATCCTCAGCACGCTCCAGGTTGGTCAGGTGAATAATTACCTTGTCACCAACCTCAGCCTCAATTGTCTCTGGTGTGATGTGTGAACGAATCACAGTACCAAAGACCTCAACCGTACAGTTGTCACCATCACATGTGCGGACAGTCTTTTCACGACCAGCACGGGTCTTGAACTTGGAGCGCGTGTCAGTACGGCTGTTCCATCCAGACTTGTAGCGAATGCCAGGTTTCAGCTTGTCTGCCTTGATTGCAACTACATAGTGCGGTTCGCCCAGTGGTAGTGGCATATCATAGAGAAGTTCCATCTTGTCACCCTTGATATCAATCAACTGGTGGTTCTGTGGATGAAGTGGACCGACCGGATTGAAACGGTCAATAGCCAACTTATTCAGAGAGACAAGATACTTGCCGTCTGGAGAGGCGGAATCGCCCTCCATTGCAACCAGGTGGCCGATATTGTAGTGGACAGAGAGCTTGTCCAGAATCTCACCAGTACAGTAGTTCCACTTGGTGACCTGTGAGTCAACGTAGATTGAGGTGAAGACCGTACAATCCTTGGAGTCATACTGGGTATGCAGGGGACCAAGTCCTACCTGTACCTGCGTATGAAGCGAGTCCTCCAGAGAGACGATAGGGATACCGTAGGTATCACGAGCCTCATATTTGCCAGCATTATGTGCAGCCATCATCTTCTCGAAGCTGTAGACATAAGCGTGGCTGTCCAGCTTGCCGGAAACGATGATATGGGCACCATCAGGAGATACATCTACGCCGTGTGGGCTTTTTGGCTCTGGAACCAGGAATAGGGCGTTATTCTCCACCATTGTCTCCATGGAGAGTACATCCATCCCATTAATAGATTTACCTTTTCCTGCCTTGTAGAGCTCTGCCGCTTTCTTCCAGTTAATTGCATGGAGGAAGTCAGTGTCTTTCTGGGAACAACCTGCCTCATAAGGAGGACGACCCTTCTCGATGCCACCAACATAACGCTCAGAACAGAAGGAGTTGGTGAAGGACCAGCCATCACTCACAAATTTACCAGTATCGGATAGATCCTGGCTGTATGGAGGGAGCTCGACCGTGAAGGATTGAGATTGGTCAATGCGACCCTTCTCATTGTCGAAGCTCCAGTAGGTGACACCACCACGGTAGCGGTCATTAAACTGCTCCAGTGGGACATACTCGTTCTCGAATGGAGCAGGATACTGTGCCGCCTCAACAATATAGTCAGTATTTGGAGTTACAAAAGCACCACCATGCTCATTATTGAAGTGTGGGTTAACCACAATTTGTTTGGTCTCGAAGTCATGTAGATCAATCACTGCTATGCGAGGGTTAGCCTTGTCATTGATGAAAAGGTACTTACCGTTGTACTCACCCTCTGTCTCAGAGAAAGCGGGGTGGTGGGTGTCACCAAAGTTGATCTGCTTCCCGTTGATGTTTCCTTGAGCCAATACTGCCTTGGACTCATCATCAAAGCCATATCCCTGCCATGGCTCTGGCGTGAATACGCCGATGTATTTAAGAATACGCATTGAAGGGATTCCGTAGACAATAACCTGCCCACTCTGTCCGCCGGAGCTGAAGGCGAGATATTCATCACGTCCGCCAGATGGGGTATAGGTTTTAGCTGCCGCTAGCAGATCCTTCTGTGTGAGGCCACGCTCTTTCATGACATCATCCAGCGAGGAGGACCACGCTGCACTTCCGGTACCGAGCGACATTCCGATGGCAGTTGCCATTGTGAGCGTCTTCTTAAGCATAACTTGTTGACTCCTAATTAGTTTTTCTTGGTCTGGCTCTTTGGGAGAAGAGTACAGAACGTACGGTTCCAAAACTAAGTTGAACTTAGTACCCGCAACACTAATACATACCAATATGAATACCCCTTGATCTAGGTCAATTTGCTCCACATTGATTGTTTTTTGGTGGCACGCTATAACTTCTATAATGTGGATTCGGGCATGGTATTTCGGTTGCAGGATTCAACTATTCGGTTATAGTGGATTTTTTCCCGCCTCAAGAGCTCTGTATGGAGAGAATAAGAATGAAAAAAGTGATTGGAATAATAATTTTAATGGCAAGCAGTTTTGGCGTCTATGCAGAGGCCAGGCTTAGCTGTGATCTGGATGAGATTGATAGCTATACTGGAGAGGTCGCCCGTAATGCTGATGTAAAGGTGACAGTTCCTGACCGTCATTTTCGTGACAAGCGTGTTAGTGAGTATAATGAGGATTATGTAATCTATGAGGAGTGGGTAATTAATCCTCAGGCCTCAATTTACCGTCTTAGGGGAAAGCTGGATGGTGAATTGGTCACTCTTGAGAAGAGCATGATTGAGGCCGGCACCGGAATTGTACGTGGCGAGATCCGCCACAAGGAGATGGGCAGCCGTCCAAGAAAGAACACGACATATGAAGGGCGATGCTACCTAGATGAATAGTGTTAAGGGTAACTTAGTCAGAGAGGCCATCAATACGATGGCCTTTTTTTATGCGGCCGAAGGCAGAACGCCATGAGTTTGCCCGTGGATGAATGAGTTTTTCAATGAGACATTAGGAAGCGAAGCGACTTTTGGGTCATTGATCAGCCGAAGGCTGTAATGTGCGAAGCACGGCGTAGCCATAGTACCCCGGATTTATCCGGGGGAATCTATGGATGCTATCTATTCTCCCGAGTTCGACACTTACAGCCGTAACTTACTGATTAAGTTGTATTCAGTTTT
>CALEHW010000020.1 GCA_937877715.1 uncultured Methylophaga sp.
TTGTGGAAGTTTTTTGCCTTGATCCACCCCTTTTCGATCAGTTTTTTCAGGCAGTAGTTTACCTTCCCCAGGCTGATTCCCATCTCGCTGGCTAGCTCTCTCTGGGTGCAGTCTGGGTTCTGTTCTAACCTGCGGAGCAGGTCAAAATGGATATCTTCTCTATCTACCATGTTGGAATTGTTGGCTATGTGACGGCTTCAGGAACGCTACCGCCATGCCGTGCTGTTTGGTTAGCACGGCAAATGAGGTGAATACCTCTTTTGTAGCTAACTTTATATCACTATCTGCTGGCTTGTTCAATAGTTGAACGCATAAATGGGGGGTCAGGCCTGCAAGTTTAGCAAGTTCAGGCAAGGTAAAGCGGGCTTGGCTAGGCAATACCACGTTGCCCGTGCTTTCCCATGCCTTTGAATACGACTGTCATTAACTAATTCACGCAACCTGACTTTTAGCGTATTTTGGTTTGCACCTGTCAGATCAACCATCTGAGCAATAGTTAAACGTTCATGATCGCCCAGGAGGTTAAGCACTTGAACAGAAAGCAACGGTAATGACATATCACTTGCATCTTTTTCTTGTTCAACCTTTATAACCAGATTAGACTTTTGTTTCTTCAAGCAACGCAGAAAAAAACCGATCCAGGGCTCCCAATCCGGAGCATCATTTTTAAGTGTTGTTTGAGTGCGCCTCAGAGCCTTGTAATAAAGGTCTTTATTCTCTTCAACGATACTTTCCAAAGAGGCATAAGGCACATATTCATAACCTGCGCGCAGTAACAACAATGTGGTCAGAATACGCGATAGTCTACCATTACCATCCTGAAATGGATGGATTGCTAAAAATACCACATTGATAATCGCAATGATTAAAAGTGAGTGCATAGCTGATTCATCAATTGCTTTGGATGCCCAGCGCACCAACTCTTCCATTTCTCTAGGCGTATCAAATGGCGTTACTGTTTCAAAGATAACACCTATTTCGTGCCCATCAGCATCTTTGGCAACAACGCTGTTAGAGAGGGTCTTGTAAGAGCCACGATGCCGATCATCTTTAGAACTATGACGGAGCAAAGTCTGGTGTAACTGGCGTATATGATTTTCAGTCAAATGTAAATCTTCATAAGAGTGAAACACTAAATCCATTACTTCCGCATATCCAGCTACTTCCTGCTCATCACGAGTTTTAAAAGATGTTGAGTCCAGATTGGAAAGTAATTTCTCTACCTGCATATCACTGAGCTTTGAACCTTCTATCCGTGTAGAAGAGCCCACGCTTTCAATAGTCGCCACTTTGCGCAGTTGTTGCAAACGCTCCGGCGAAAGTGTTTTGAGTGCTTGCCATTGACCTTTGAACTCATCAATTTCAGCGATGAGCTGCAAGATATCTTGACCAACGGTGATATGTGGTTCTTTCATTCAATCCTTATTATAGGACTCTATGCCTGATTTATATACCTGATTATACCCGATAATACCCGATAACCTGGTTTTATTTTGAGCTCAATTGGGGTCAGGCCTGCATGTTTAGCAAGTTTAAGCAAGGTAAAGCAGACTTAGTGAGGTGGCCCCATTCATTGGTGCCGGTGTATACACTGCTGTACGGTGTGTTTGTCGAGTGAAACCCCTAAATCTTAGCTACCAGAAATCTGTCGTATATTTATTTTCATGCCACATTCTCCAGCTTCTCTTCAATGGCATCAGTCACCATCTGATTCAGGCTCTTTCCTGTCGCTGCAGAGATAGAGACTAGGCGTTCATGGGTCTGTGGAGGAATTCTCACATTGAACTTGCCAGAGTAATCCTTACGTGGTTCAACGCCATCTTCCTCGCACATTTTCAGGAACATATCGAGTGAGATTTTTCCCTCACGCTTCAGGCCCTCCGGGTCGGTAGCGTAGAAATCAGCGCCCCCATTGAGGCCGGTAAATTCACCACGGAACATCTCAATCTCAGGGTCGTAGTTGATGATGGCCTTGAATCCATCAATTTCCAGTGTGTTGATCATGGTTCTACTCCATTGGCCTTTAGCCATTCTCTTACGTTTGCCGCTGCGCCCTTGTCGGCGTTTGGGGTTGGGTGAGGGCGGTGAAATACCTTGCGCTCACCAAATAGACGTACACCGATGCGTGACCCTTCACCTTCCTCAAAAATTGCACCCAGCTCAGCCAAAAGAGCCTCGATATCCTTCCATTTGATGTTGGCGCTAACAGGGCGTTTGAAGATCAGTTGGAGGGTTTTGCGATGCTTTGCTTTCATGGTTTAAATAGTACCATAATATAGTACTAAATCAAGAGAAAAAATGACTCAGGTCGAGGGAGTAGAGCTCTTCTACGCTTACGCCCTCCTCCTTTGCAACTGTTCTGGTAATTTCATCCAGTGAGCACTCCAGCCTGGGGTTAGTTGATGCTGTTCGTGCCTCCGTTACTTTGCGAATAAATGTGTCGCCCCCCAGAATCCGCCCCTCTGCTGTGCCGGATGAGAGCTGATCCAGCTTTGCGTTGTCTGCTTTCTGCCCGAGAAATCGCTGGTATCTTGTTCTGGCTGCATGGAGATCCTCTCCAAACTGTCGCAAGACCCATTCTGTTGTCAGCCACGGAGGCTCTTCATCCCCTATATAGGCGTGGTGGCTCGACCATGGATACTGTTCTGGAGCTTTCACCAGCCCGGCACGCACTGGATTGAGGTGGATATAGCGTACCAATTCAAGTAGGTAATCATCTGCATCGACCAACAGCGCCTTGTATCGCCCCTGAAACAGATGCCCTACCCGCTCGTACTTTCTGTTGAACCATTGGGTGTAACGCTGTGAGATCACCTGCATCATCCGGGAGATCGGTGTCTCACCGGCCTGAATCAGCATATGTGTATGGTTACCCATCCAACAGTAGGCGTGGAGTCGATGACCATGCTCTGATAACCCTTCAGCGACGTAGTGCTGGTACTGGAGCATATCGGCATCATTGAGGAAGATGGCCTGTTTGGCATTGCCACGTATGAGCACATGGTAGAGTGCTCCGGGATAGTGGAGACGGGGGTTTTCTGGACATGTTGGGTAGTCTACCGCAATCTCGCTAATCTTGCAGGCCTGACCCCA
>CALEHW010000021.1 GCA_937877715.1 uncultured Methylophaga sp.
TTACAGGGCTATATCAGTGACTGGAAGAACGGTCTGGTTTGATCGCTTACGCTCATCCAGTGTGGTGATAACGCCTTTATGGTTATGACCAATAATGGTATCAGCCTCCCAGTCGCCAACGCGGGAGCGATTATTCGCTGCCTCTGGACGTTGATCAATATCCACCCTGCCAGGTATGCCTGTACGGTTATGAGCAGAACCATAGCGCTTGCGATAGGTCTTCTTCTGGTGGCGGAGATGCCGATATAGCTCGCCTCCCGCCTTCTTGTCAGTGAGAATGTATTGATAAATGGTTTCGTGATGTAAGTTAATCACGCCATCATCTTTTAGCCTCCCTGCAACCTGCTCTGGACTCCAGTCTTGCTCAATGTATCCATTGACAAGCTCTTTGATTTCTCTAGTCATCTTAATTGTCTTTGGCTTGCTCTCGTGGCGCTTCTGGGCCTTTCTATCTGCCTGCTGGTGGCGATAACCACGTCCTCCGCTATTGCGAGCAACCTCGCGAGAGATCGTACTCTGAGAGCGATTCAGTGCCTCTGCTATTTTATTTAGCGATGCCCCCATTTTTCTCTCAGTCTCGATATAATGCCTATCTGTAAGGCTCAGGTGTCTATAGCCCATGGCTAACCTCCGTAGGTAGTGTAGTGACCGCTTACGAATTACACCTGAGTCTTGCTCTTTTTGAAAGGTGTATTTCATTCCTGTCACGACGTGGAGGTTATGCACTTATGATACGAATTCAGGTGATAAACTATGTACTGTGGATATCAACAATAATACTAAAAAAGCAGGTTCGACCCCCTCGGTACTAATTATCGGCCCATCCTGGGTTGGTGATATGGTGATGATGCAGAGCCTCTGCATCACACTGAAACAGCAAAATCCAAACACTATTATTGATGTTGTGGCGCCGACTTGGTCCCTGCCAATACTTGAAAGAATGAGAGAGGTCAGGGATGCCATCGCACTGGATCTGCAGCATGGTGAACTTGGTCTTGGCAAACGGTGGCAACTTGGTAGGATGCTCTCCCAGAAGGGGTACAACAGGGCTATTGTGATACCCCGTTCGCTTAAATCTGCACTTGTCCCGTTTTTTGCGGGAATCCCCAAACGCAGGGGATACCTTGGGGAGATGCGTTATCTGCTCCTGAATGACATCAAGAAACTGGATAAGGGGGTGCTCACGCAGACGGTACAGCGTTATGTGGCGCTGTCCCATAATGGTGATGATCGAGTGGCACCATCAATACCATTCCCTGAGTTAAGAGTCTCAGAGAAGGGAAGAGACAACCTTGTGAAGAAGTTTGGATTAGGGGATGGGAATATCGTTGCATTGTTGCCTGGCGCAGAATATGGGCCGGCAAAACAGTGGCCACTGGAGCATTTTGCTGAGGTTGGTGCAGAGTTATGCAGAAGAGGGAAGCAGGTAGTAGTGATGGGGTCAGACAAGGACCATGCTGACGGAGAGAAGATAACATCACTTGCAGATGGAGAGATCCTGAATCTGTGTGGGGAAACCTCACTTGAGGAGGCAGTTGATCTGCTCTCGCTCTGTGACCTAGCCATCACCAATGACTCCGGTCTGATGCATCTGGCTGCAGCGGTCGGGGTAGAGATGGTAGCCATCTATGGATCATCGACACCGGACTATACGCCGCCACTAACGGAGAGGGCATCCATATTCTACAGACAGTTGGAGTGCAGCCCCTGTTTTGAACGTGAGTGCCGTTTTGGACATGCAAAATGTCTCGCAGAGATTACGCCACAACAGGTATTGGCACTAATCCATCACAACTAGATGAAGCTGATTGAATGAATGTAATATCAGTCCTTATTTATAGACATGGCTGCTGAGTACCTCTCTAATTATTTGCCTCTCTTATTGTAACATTTTGGAATATTTAACATAGTAAGCTGTTGATGCTACTGTTGCGGCGCAAAAGGGATTTCTGGGGCAGATAATGAGATGAACAGGTCAATTGACATAATAGATGTAGCGACAAAATGGGCTCTGTTCCTGTTCCCGATTGGTCTGGTAACAGTTAAACATTGGGCCTCAGGATTTTTTATCATACTCGCCCTGCTGGGGCTCTTCTCTCTCCGAAAAAATCTCTCTTTTGTAAAGCTCCAGAGGGAAGAGAAGGTCGTTATCCTACTGTTTGCGCTGCTCTTCTTCTCGTTCCTGCTCAGCGCAACGGTAAACGGCTGGGAGTCTCACCATGTGCGTCATATCGAGGATGAGACCAGATTTTTGCTATTTGCACCACTCTATCTTCTGATAAGGAGGGTAGATGGCGCAATGAAATATCTGGTGCAGGGCTCTGTTCTGGGTATTTTTGTTACGTTTGGGGTGGCTACCTATGAGGTTTTTGAGCTGGGATTTTCTCGTGCATCAGGTGCATATGGTCCCCTCAGAATTGGCCCCATTGTGTGTGTGATGGTTTTTGTTGTTATTAATGGCTTGCAATTGATGGGCAACTCTCGTTTATGGAGATCCATGCTGCTTATAAGTATCCCGCTAGGGCTCTATGCATCCTATCTGTCCGTCACAAGAACATCATATGTTCTTGTGATATTGTTGTTTATTGTGACAATATTGATGCAGTTAAATACAAAAAGGTTAAAAGCAATGATGCTTGTTAGCCTTGTGTTAATTACGCATT
>CALEHW010000022.1 GCA_937877715.1 uncultured Methylophaga sp.
GAACCAGAAGGCCGCCTGACTGATGACCCTGAACACCACTTTTGACAATAACTCGGCGATCTGTTTTTGGTGCTTGGTCAGCAGAGTGGGTGGCCTGTAGTGATGAAGGCTAAACGTACAGTTATCTATCTTAAAAAATATCGAAAAACAAATATGTGTTTAAAAAGTATAGTTCAAGGAATAGTGATTATGGGTTGCTCCCTTGGTGTAGTTGCGCAGGCCAGTAATGAGGTTGATTTCGATGTTGTTGGTAGCTTTGCCAAAACTAGTAAACCTATTGAAGTGGATACAAAAACTTTTACATTTAAGACCGGTTTTGCTGGAGTAAAGGCGTCATTGGGTGATGAAGAATATGGGAAATTTCACCTTCAGTACGGTGTGGCATATTCACCGTCAGAAGATGCAAATTTTCATGACGCAAATTTATCAGGCGATATTTTTGTTCAAAGTATAGGTTACGGATATACCTATCCAATAGACATTAATGACTCACCGTTTAGTCTTGATTTAAGTATTAGTAACGTAACAAATAAGCATACCGGAGATGATTTTACTGGTACACATAGTTCAAACGCGGTAAATGCCACTGTAAATGCAACCAGTGACTTTACTCGTTCAAGTTTGGCCTTAAATTATGAAATGGATGAACAAACAATTTTTACAGTTGGGGTTGGCAGTCTAAACTGGAAGATTGATGCTACAGCGAGTGGCAAACGAATTGATAAAGACATTACATTTAGTACAGATATTGATGCTAGTGGAACTGATGGTTTTTATTTTGTTGAGTCAACCTTCCCATTATTGGGTAGTGTTGCAAAAATTGGCTACAGAAGATCTAAGTTAAATACAGATACAACCAATACTCTTAATGAAGTATATGCTGAAGCTTCGGTTGATTTGTTTTAGGTTTGTCTATTTTGTATTGTAATAAGCGAAACTTATTTTATTTTTTTTGAAAGGACCTTGGTCATGAATATAATTAATTCAATCGCAACATTGATGATTCGCCATGCGAAAAATGGGAAGATCTCAAAGAAAAGATTGGATCTTCTGCTTGGAGCGGTTGCTCTTGGAGCTCTCTCCAAACAGGCTGCAGCAGCACAGGATGACACAGGGGGCAACAGCTATAAGATCGATTTGGTTAAGTTGGCAAAAGAGGCTGGATTGGATATCTCAGAGATCGATAATCTACTCCTCTCACTGGCTGACAAGAGTGCTGGTCAACTTGTTTTTCTTGGTGATGGAATCTATCTCTTCTTCCCCGCAGTGGCAGGGGAGCAGGTGGACCTTCTTATTTTGGGTGCAGAACAGGGGGCAATACCAATCTCTCTCTCACTCAATGAAGTGTCTGGTGTAATTGCAGAGTCAGATAGCTCTGACTCCTTTCTGTCAAGCTTTGACCTGAACCCCTATCTCTCAAAATTTCTCCATCTGGCGAGTGTAGATAAGACAGATCATCAGGGTGACGAAAAGAGTGATGTAGCAGATGCTGATGTAAAAGAGGGTTCGGCTGAGGCTGGAGTAGCGATAAACGTAACTGTCGATGTTGATATGGCTGGCTTAGGGCTGGCTATTCTTGCGGTTGCAGCTGCTGGTGGAGGGGGTGGAGGTGGAACAGTTCTTAGTTCTCTCTCTGGTGTTATTTCACACGGTACTCTGCAGAATGCCCAGGTATTCCTTGATGTGGATGGTGACGGGGCACTGGGTTGGACTGATAGTGATGGTGATGATTTATGGGATTCTGGTGAAGGTGAGCAGTGGACACTATCTGATGCCGATGGCGTTTATTCACTGACTGGTCTCTCCGCGGCTGATATCTCCAATGGAACCCTGGTAGGTCAAGCCTATAAGGTAAATGGGGTCTCTCAGACGACGGACACCATCTCCGGATCCGATGTTGAAAACATCGTGATGAAGGCAGATGCAGCATCTGCATCAGTTATTACTCCGCTGACCACGTTAGTTGAGGCGGGAGTCAGCAATGAAGATGTGCTCGAAATATTAGGTCTGGACGCTACCTCGATTGAAGATGTCAATAGCTATAACCCGTTCTCTGATGAGAACGAAGGATCCGCTGATTCCGTCGCCTTTGAAAAGGTGGCATCGCAGATTTTTACAACAGTCAATGCCATTGCAGAGGCGGTTAGTGCGGCAGCAAAAAGTGACAAGGATGCAGATGATATTTTTACAATTGCCATCGGTGAGCTTGTTGAGGATATCCAAGAGGAGAAGCAGGTTCGTGATGATTTGCAGGTAATAATCGATGCAGGTGGTGCTGGTGCAGCACAGGCTGAGAGTGATCTTGTAGCCAGAAATGATATTGACCTGACTGATAGCAATATTGTTGAAGACATTGTGACTGCTACAATTGCTGAAGTTGATGCCCAAATTGCAACTGAAACCGGGGGGGAGACAACTAGCAAGATTGACGATGCGGTAAGTGATTTGACGACCAGCATTTCCAATGTGGTCGCCAAAATTAATAACAAGATCGATGAGGTTGAGGTATTTGATTCAACGGCAGGTGATACATTAAATGTGGCTGCTGAATTTGTGGCCGATCAGGTAAGTAGCGTTGTAAATCGTGATATACCTGAAGCAGCATTGGTCTCATTGAGCAATAGCCTTGATACGGACTTATTTATTGCAACAAATGAAGATGCTTCTACGGCGGACAGAACCTTCGCCGTAACTGGAACCACGGCAGCCGGCAGTGTGGACGCAGATGGTATTTACGGTAATCTGGTCCATAGCGGCAGCGGAGATAGCTGGGTCTACGAACTTAATAATGATGCCCAGGAGCTCAATGATGGAGAGACCTATAGTGAATCTTTCGTAATCTCAGAGGGGGGTGCAAACCACACAGTGACGATTATGGTGCTAGGTAAGAATGATGCTCCTGTCATCACATCGTCAGCCACTATTGATATGCCAGAGAATGTCACGAGGGTGGGTACAGTGGTGGCGACAGATGTTGATTCTGATGACTCCATCACCTACGCACTGTCGGGTACAGATGCCTCACTGTTTTCTATCTCATCTGCAGGTGTTTTGACTTTTAATAATGCGCCTGATTTTGAGGGTGTGGATCCTGCTCATGGTGTCCCGCACTCTAATGAATACTCCATAACGGTCACTGCTAATGATGGTACTGATACGGTTGATCAGGCGATGACCATTACTGTTACCAATGTGGAGGGTGGTCCTGAGTTCGGTTCTTCTTCCACCCCTGCGGTTGATGAAAACCAAACTTCTGTTGTTACCCTGGCTGCTAGTGATGATGAGAATGACAATATCGAATTCTCTATCACCGGGGGTGTTGATGCAGGATCTTTTAATCTCACTAATGGTGTTCTGACCTTCAAAACCGCCCCTGATTTTGAGACCAAGAGTAGTTACTCCTTGACAGTGACCGCCTCCGAGACCACCAATCAGGCTGGTGACACGATTGCATCGCCCAATACCACTGATCAAGAGATTACCGTTACCATCAATGATGTTAATGATGCTGCAGTGGTTGCAGGTACTTCAACTGGTGCAGTGACAGAGGACAGTGCTACGACTACCGCACAGGGCACACTGACCCATACCGATGTTGATACCAATAATGCAGACAATACCTTTACTGTGGTTGCCACCCCAGATTTTTCAGATAACAAATATGGTTATTACACGGTCGCCGCAGATGGTGCCTGGACCTATACGTTGGATAATACCGATAGCACGGTAAGCGCATTGGCGGAGGCAGTAGAGCTGGAGGATACCTTTACGATAACGGCAGAGGACGGTACACCACAGGTGGTGACGATCACTATCACCGGCGCTAATGATGCTGCTGTTATTGCTGCTGAGGCTGGTACCGTTGCTGAGGGTAATACAGTTATTGAGGCAGAAAATGTCATTTCTAGTGAAAATGTCTTCCAGATCAACAGTGCCCAGGTAATCCTGAATGACTTTGATCCAAATACCGATTCTGAAATTCATAGAATTGTTGACCTAACTAGTTCGGGTTCGGCAATAAGTGTTGATGGTGCAACAACACTCAATTTATCCAACCTTACCAATGCCGCAAATAACTCTGGCGAATTCTTGGCTCCGACACTCAGTTTTGAATTGGTGAAAGTTCCAACCGGATCAGGTAGTGGCACAATCGGAATTGATATTACTGATGGTAGTGATGCTACTCGTGACAATGGGACTGAGAGACAAGTCCATATTGATATTGCTGTCGACTGGAGTGCTGATGGCACAGATGCCCAAATTACCGTACCAACACAAACGGTAGGTGGTCATTACCTCACAGCAGCTGGGTCACGGGTTGATTTCACACTAAACAATCTTGCTGCAGATACAATTACTGTGACTGAGAATGGCCTTAATTATCCAGCCACAATTGATCTTAAGTTTGCGTCAATTATTGATGGCCTGGAATCTGTAGGGTCAGTCTCACTATTGGAAGAAGGTAACTACTATCTTGCTGTGGCAACAGATCTGCCTATTTCAGATAGCTCTGGGACTTCCATTACAAGTATCAGTAGCGCGGTTGAGATTACTGATGATATGTCGGTTGATATTGGTATTACACCAACATCCAATAATGTCTTCCAGATCAACAGTGCCCAGGTAATCCTGAATGACTTTGATCCAAATACCGATTCTGAAATTCATAGAATTGTTGACCTAACTAGTTCGGGTTCGGCAATAAGTGTTGATGGTGCAACAACACTCAATTTATCCAACCTTACCAATGCCGCAAATAACTCTGGCGAATTCTTGGCTCCGACACTCAGTTTTGAATTGGTGAAAGTTCCAACCGGATCAGGTAGTGGCACAATCGGAATTGATATTACTGATGGTAGTGATGCTACTCGTGACAATGGGACTGAGAGACAAGTCCATATTGATATTGCTGTCGACTGGAGTGCTGATGGCACAGATGCCCAAATTACCGTACCAACACAAACGGTAGGTGGTCATTACCTCACAGCAGCTGGGTCACGGGTTGATTTCACACTAAACAATCTTGCTGCAGATACAATTACTGTGACTGAGAATGGCCTTAATTATCCAGCCACAATTGATCTTAAGTTTGCGTCAATTATTGATGGCCTGGAATCTGTAGGGTCAGTCTCACTATTGGAAGAAGGTAACTACTATCTTGCTGTGGCAACAGATCTGCCTATTTCAGATAGCTCTGGGACTTCCATTACAAGTATCAGTAGCGCGGTTGAGATTACTGATGATATGTCGGTGGATATTGGTGCGACAGGTACTACAATCGAATCTACCACAGTTTCTGGGACGGCTTTTTCCACTGATGTGGATACCAATAATGCAGATAACACCTTCACGGCGGTTACAGCGGGGACTGCATCAACCAACGGTTATGGTACCTATGAGGTAACCACCGGAGGTGCCTGGACCTATACGCTGAATAACAATCTTTCAGCGGTTAATGTGTTAGGTGTGGGCCAATCTCTAACAGATACTATTACAGTAACAACGGAAGACCTTACAGCTCAAAATATTACAATTAATATTAACGGTACTAACGATGCCGCAGTGATTGTAGGTACTTCAACCGGTGTAGTGACAGAGGACAGTGCCACCACAACGGCACAGGGTACATTGACCCATACCGATGTTGATAATAATAATGCGGACAATACCTTTACTATAGTTGCTGCAGGGACGGCTTCAACTGGCGGTTATGGTACCTATGAGGTAACCACCGGGGGTGCCTGGACCTATACACTGGATAATGACAATATATCTGTAGATGCACTTGGTGCCGGTGCACAGCTGACAGATACCATTACCGTAACCGCAGAGGATGGCACCACGGAGGCTGTGGATATCACCATCACCGGCACCAATGATGCTGCAGTAATTACTGCAGCGGATGGGGCTATTACAGAGGGTGGAACAACGGTATCTGATACTGCCACCCATGCAGATGTAGACTCAAACAATAGTGACAATGTCTTTAATGCTGTTACCAACGTAGCTACCACCTATGGTACCTATACCGTTGACTCCGCAGGTGCCTGGACCTATACACTGGATAATGGAAATGTATCTGTAGATGCGCTTGGTGCCGGTGCGCAGCTGACAGACACCATTACTATAACTGCTGAAGATAATACTACAGAGACAGTAGACATCGTCATTACCGGCGCCAATGATGCTGCCGTAATTACTGCAGCGGACGGTGCCATCACAGAGGGTGGAACAACGGTATCTGATACTGCCACCCATGCAGATGTAGACTCAA
>CALEHW010000023.1 GCA_937877715.1 uncultured Methylophaga sp.
TATTTGGTGGGTGCTGCAGGGATCGAACCTGCGACCCTCGCCTTGTAAGGGCGATGCTCTCCCAGCTGAGCTAAGCACCCTATCTAGAGAAAAAACGTACCGTTTCCACTCTGATAGCGCGCGCTAGTTTACGGTATCCCATTATGCTTTACCAGCTCAAATGAAAGATTTTTTCAAAATCTCCAGGAAAATACCTGACATCTCATAATCACCCTCTGCGACATCATAAAACGGGGAGAACCAGTGGTTTTCTAGTGCGTATGAATAGGAGACTGGTCAGACTTTTCACTCTGCTTCTCATCCGAACCACCAACTCCATCATCCTCTATTTTTTTCTCACACAATGGTTCCGGTTTCCCCTGCAAGGCAATCTCCAGAACCTCATCAATCCAGCGAACCGGCTTAACCTCGAGGTCTTTGAGAATGTTGTCAGGAATCTCCTTGAGATCCTTTCTATTCTCCTCCGGAATCATCACCGTATGAATGCCTCCACGATGAGCAGCCAACATCTTCTCCTTGAGGCCACCAATTGGTAGCACTTCACCACGCAGGGTGATCTCGCCCGTCATCGCAACATCCGCACGAACCGGAATACCGGTAATCACCGAAACCAGTGCTGTACACATACCGATACCCGCACTGGGACCATCCTTAGGGATTGCCCCCTCCGGCACATGAATATGAATATCACTCTTGTCATAGTAGGAAGATTTGATACCAAGCATGGCCGAGCGACTTCTGACCACCGTCATTGCCGCCTGGATCGACTCTTTCATTACGTCACCAAGCTGTCCAGTTACAGAGAACTTGCCTTTGCCCTGCATAACCGCACCCTCGATGGTCAACAACTCTCCGCCCACCTCAGTCCAGGCTAGACCGGTAACCTGACCGATACGGTTCTTCTCCTCAGCCAATCCATAACGGAACTTCTTAACCCCCAGATAGTGCTCGAGGTTGCGGACAGTGGCCGATACCTTGCCACTGTGTTTCTTCAGAACCAGCTCCTTGACCACCTTGCGCAAAATCTTGGAGATCTCACGCTCCAGATTTCTGACTCCAGCCTCACGGGTATAGTATCTGATGATGTGACGAATTGCCCCTGCACTGAAGCTGATTTCATCCTGTTTAAGACCATTACTCTTCATCTGCTTGGGAACCAGATAGCGCTGTGCAATATTGAGCTTCTCCTCCTCGGTATAACCGGGAATCCTGATCACCTCCATCCGGTCCCGCAGTGGGCCGGGAATATTCATACTGTTTGCTGTTGCCACAAACATCACATCCGAGAGGTCATAATCAACCTCTAGATAGTGGTCTGCAAAGGTATTATTTTGCTCCGGGTCCAGTACCTCCAGCAGTGCCGATGCCGGATCACCACGAAAGTCCATTGCCATCTTGTCAATCTCATCCAACAGGAAGAGCGGGTTTCTGACCCCCACCTTGCTCATGTTCTGGATAATTCTGCCTGGCATTGATCCTATATAGGTCCGCCTATGGCCACGAATCTCAGCCTCGTCACGCACCCCGCCCAGTGACATCCGGACAAACTTGCGACTGGTGGCACGGGCTATCGACTGCCCAAGTGAGGTCTTGCCGACGCCTGGCGGGCCTACCAGACAGAGGATTGCCCCCTTGATCTTGCCAACCCGTTTCTGCACCGCGAGATACTCCAGGATACGCTCCTTGACCTCTTTCAGTCCGTAGTGGTCCTCATTGAGAATCTTCTCTGCACGGGCCAAATCACCCCGCACTCGAGAGCGCTTCTTCCATGGTACAGCTATCAGAGTCTCAATAAAGGTGCGCACCACCGCCGCCTCTGCAGACATAGGGGACATCATTTTCAGTTTCTTGAGCTCAGACTCGGCCTTCGCGCGCGCCTCGGTAGAGAGTTTGGCCTCCTTGACCTTGCGCTCCAGCTCATCACTCTCGTTGGTTCCATCCTCAGACTCACCCAGCTCCTTCTGGATCGCCTTGATCTGCTCGTTGAGGTAGAACTCACGCTGATTGCGCTCCATCTGTTTTTTGACCCGGCCTCGCACCCTCTTCTCCACCTGGAGGATGTCGAGCTCACCTTCCATGATGGCGAGGATATGCTCCATCCGCTCCTGCACATCGAAGGCCTCCAGCAACTGCTGTTTCTCTGCAATCTTGATGGTCATGTGGGCAGCCACGGTATCACTCAGCCGACCGGGGTCATCAATCCCTGCCAGTGAGGTCAATACCTCAGGAGGGATCTTTTTGTTAATCTTGACGTAGTGTTCAAACTGCCCCTGAATGGAGCGGGAGAGCAGATCAATTTCAGCACCACCAGCCATCTGTGCACGGTGAACGGAGACCCGAGCTCGCATATAACCATGACCCACCTCGATGGTGTGGATCAGAGCGCGGTTCACCCCCTCGACCAGCACCTTGACAGTACCATCGGGTAATTTCAGCAGTTGCAGAATGGTGGCAACCGTACCACCGCCAAAGAGGTCTTCAACCTCTGGCTCATCCTTGGTCGCACTCTTCTGCGCAACCAGCAAAATCTTCTTGTTCTCCGCCATGGCACTCTCTAGTGCCGCAATCGAACGGGGACGCCCAACAAATAGCGGGATCACCATGTGCGGATAGACCACTACATCACGCAGCGGCAGAACTGCATACTCCTGCTCCAGCGGATCAACAGACTCTGTGGTCTTCTCTTCTGTTCCCATGGGGAGCGGCGGGGTTATTCAGAGGAGGCGGCAAGCTTCTCCTGCTCACCCCCCTCCAGGATCAGCAGTGGCTCTGATTTATCGTTGATTACAGAGGCATCAACCACTACCTTCTCTACCCCCTCATAGGATGGCAGATGGTACATGGTATCGAGCAGTGCATGCTCGAGAATGGAGCGCAGACCTCGGGCCCCCGTCTTGCGCTTAATCCCTTTTCTGGCGACCGCGTGCAGCGCATCATCACGAATATCGAGATCAACCCCCTCCATCTCGAAGAGTTTTCCATACTGCTTGGTCAGCGCATTCCTAGGTTCAGTCAGGATCCGCACCAGAGCATCCTCATCCAGCTCCGTCAGGGTGGCCTCCACCGGAAGACGCCCCACAAACTCTGGAATAAGGCCATACTTAATCAGATCTTCAGGTTCCACATCTGTCAGCACCTCACCTACAGAGCGCTCATCATCCTTGCTTATCACCTCAGCGGAGAAACCGATTCCACTCTTCTCTGAGCGATCTCGAATAATTTTCTCGAGACCGGCAAAGGCGCCGCCACAGATAAAGAGTATCTTGCTGGTATCAACCTGCAGGAACTCCTGTTGCGGATGCTTTCTCCCACCCTGCGGCGGAACCGATGCGGTTGTCCCCTCGATCAGCTTCAACAACGCCTGCTGTACACCCTCTCCTGATACGTCCCTGGTTATGGAGGGGTTATCAGACTTGCGGGAGATCTTGTCGATCTCATCCACATAGATAATGCCGCTCTCGGCACGCTCCACATCGTAATCACACTTCATCAGCAGTTTCTGGATGATGTTCTCCACATCCTCCCCCACATAACCGGCCTCGGTCAGGGTGGTGGCATCTGCGATGGTAAAGGGGACATTGAGGATACGGGCCAGGGTCTCTGCCAGCAGTGTCTTGCCACACCCGGTAGGGCCAATCAGCAGAACGTTGCTCTTGGAGAGCTCCACATTATCCTTTTTATAACCCACCTCTACCCGCTTGTAGTGGTTATAGACAGCAACCGAAAGGGTCTTTTTGGCCCGATCCTGGCCAATTACATAATCATCCAGGGTTGCGCAAATTTTCTCTGGGGTCGGCAAAGAGGATTCTGCAACTGCCTCCTCACCCTCCTCCTGCTCCTCCCGAATAATGTCGTTGCAGAGTTCCACACACTCATCGCAGACATAGACCGATGGTCCTGCAATCAGTTTTCTTACCTCATTCTGACTCTTTCCACAGAAAGAGCAGTAGAGCAGCTTGCTATCTTCCTCTTTTTCACTCATACGGTTCGTACCTTGTTCCTGAATAATCTCTGATGATCACCTGCGCCACCACACTTCTTCTGGTTACACAATTAGCTCCCTGCCTGGGGAGTGACTGTTCTTTATACTATATCGGGCAGATTATACAACCCTGAGACAAAAAATAACCAACTATTTTTGTTGGTTATTAGCTGCGACTAGAGAGCACCTTGTCAATAAGACCATATTCAACCGATGTCTCACCACCCATGAAGTTGTCGCGGTCAGTATCCTTACGAATCTGCTCAATAGGTTGCCCTGTATGGTGAGCAAGAATAGTATTGAGACGCTCACGTACATCGAGAATCTCCTTGGCATGAATCTCGATATCGGAGGCCTGCCCCTGGAAACCACCAAGTGGCTGATGAATCATCATTCTGGAGTGCGGCAGACAGAAACGCTTCTCTGCTGCACCGCCAGCTAGTAGCAGTGCGCCCATACTGGCGGCCTGACCAATACACATGGTACTGATGTCCGGCTTGATAAACTGCATGGTATCGTAGATTGAGAGTCCAGCTGTTACCGAACCACCCGGGGAGTTGATGTAGAGGTGAATATCCTTGTCCGGATTTTCCGACTCCAGAAACAGTAGTTGTGCCACCACCAGATTGGCCATCTGGTCCTCAACCTGACCCACTAGAAAGATGACACGCTCCTTGAGCAGGCGGGAATAGATATCATAGGCCCGCTCTCCCCGTGAGGATTGCTCCACCACCATAGGTACCAGACCGACATTCTCAATTGGTGAACTCATACTCTTCTCTCTTCCTCGGTTAAATGATCAATACTCTCTAACTCCACTATCAATGTCTATCATCGATGTGATTCAAAACCCGCGCAAGTACTTCCATGTATGCTCGGCGGCAGCCATCCCTGGCTACCGACGATTCTGAATCACCTCAATGACAGACATCAATCACCCCGGTTATGGATTACGGTTGGCATTAGCCTTCCGCATCAACTCCTCGAAACCCATACTCTCGTCTGACACCGTAGCATCATTCATCACCAGATCCACAATCTGCTCCTCCAGCGCCAGATTCTGTACACCCTCCAGCGACTGAGGGTTCTGGTTATACCACTCGATCACCTCCTGAGGATCCTCATAACCCGCAGCCATGATCTCTATATGTTTCTGTACCCGAGTTGGATCAACCTGAATATTATGTTCGCGTGTCACCTCAGCCAGAATCAACCCCAGCTTTACCCTGCGCTCCGCCTGCTCCTTGAACAAGTCAGGGCTCAGGGTATCCTCCTGCCCCTGCATCTGCTGCTTCATGTTCTCGGCCATGCGGACAGCCTCTTCATCGATCAGTACAGACGGCACATCAAAGCCGTGTATCTCATAGAGCTCATCCATAACCTGATTTTTGGTGACCTGGCCCGTTGCCTGATCACATTCACGCTGCATGTTCTCGCCAATCTGGGCACGGAAGGCCTCAACCCCACCCTCGGTCACCCCATACTTGGCAATGAACTCATCATCAATCTCGGGCTGCACAGCTTCTGAAACGCTATTTACCTTGATCAGGAACTGAGCCGGTTTGCCAGCCAGCTCCTCTGCCGCATAATCCTCCGGGAAGTTGACATCAACGCTCTTCTCCTCACCCGCCTTCATCCCTGCGATACCATCCTCAAATCCGGCAATCATTGAACCGGAGCCCAGAGTTACCGGTACCCCCTCTGCAGAACCACGCTCAAACTCTTCGCCATCCATGGTTCCGGTAAAATCGATTACCACCTGGTCACCATCTGCTGCCGCACGCCCAACCTCACTCCAGCTCTGCTGCTGACTGCGCAGGTTGTCGATCATCTTGTCCTTGTCATCCTCACCAATCTCGACAACAGGCTTCGCCACCTTAATATCTGCAAATGTAGCAATCTCAAACTCTGGATAGACCTCAAATATAGCCTTGTATTTCAACTCATTGCCCACCACAATCTCCTCCGGATCGATCTGTGGTGCACCCGCTGGGGAGAGCTTCTCCTGATTGACCGCTTCACTGAAACTGGCCTTAATCACCTCTCCTGCCACCTCATGCAGTACTGAGTCGCCAAAACGCTTCCTGACCACAGACATTGGTACCTTGCCGGGGCGGAAACCATTCAGCTTGGCTGTATTTTTCAGTCGGTCGAGGCGATCAGCAACCTCTTTCTCAATACGCTCCGCAGGAACAGTGATTGTCATTGTGCGCTCAAGGCCCTGGGTTGTTTCTACAGATACTTCCATGTCTACTCTCGATTCAGTGGTTGAAAGCCGCGTATTGTAGTACAGCAATGAAGAAATAACTATTACCACTGTATCTGTACTTGATGTGAACTCCCTGATAAAAATCGCCTGACTTGGAAAACGGATCATGAGTAAAATGGTACTTTTACCGCAAAAGATCATTTATTAAATGTGGAGGGGTGACAGTGAGCAGCACCGAGAAAAATAGTACGAAGGTATACCCTATCAATAGTGACTTTGCCGCACAGGCAAACATCAATGCTGACCAGTACGAGGAGATGTATCAGCGCTCGATAACCGATCCGGAGGATTTCTGGGCAGAGCAGGCATCCCGCTATCTCACCTGGTTCAAGCCGTGGGATACCACCCTCGACTGGAGCTACGGAAAAGAAGATCTCCACATCAATTGGTTCAAGGGGGGAAAACTCAATGCATCCTACAACTGCCTGGATCGCCACCTGAAAGATCGGGGCGAACAGACAGCAATTATCTGGGAGGGCGATAATCCCAACGAGGATCGCCACATAAGCTACCGGGAGCTCCATGCCGAGGTGAGACAGTTTTCTAATGTACTTAAATCACGTGGAGTAAAAAAGGGGGACCGGGTCTCCATTTACATGCCAATGGTACCGGAAGCGGCTGTAGCCATGCTTGCCTGCACCCGCATCGGTGCTGTCCACTCAGTGGTCTTTGGTGGCTTCTCTCCCGACGCACTGCGTGACCGTATTCTTGACTCGGATTGCCAGGTGGTGATTACCGCAGACCAGAGTATTCGGGGGGGCAAGAAGGTTCCGCTCAAGCAGAATGCAGATCAGGCGATAGCATCCTGTCCCAATATCCATACCTCAATTGTGGTGCGGCGTGGTGGAGATCCAGTCGAATGGGTCGAAGGCAGAGATGTCTGGTACCACGAGGCAATGGAGAGTGCATCCACAGACTGCTCTCCTGAAGAGATGGATGCTGAGGATCCAATGTTTATCCTCTACACCTCCGGCTCCACCGGTAAACCAAAAGGGGTTCAACACACCACTGGCGGCTATATGCTCTACGCCGCCATCACCCACAAAGTGGTTTTTGACTACAAGGACGGGGAGACCTACTGGTGTACCGCCGACGTGGGGTGGATTACCGGACACACATATATACTCTATGGCCCTCTGGCCAATGGCGCCACCACCATGATGTTTGAGGGGGTTCCCACCTACCCCACCACCTCTCGCTTCTGGGATGTCTGTGACAAGCACAATGTCGCCAGCTTCTATACCGCGCCAACCGCAATTCGAGCCTTGATGGCAGGCGGCAACGAGCCAGTAGAGAGAACATCCAGAAAATCACTACGTCTGCTTGGAACTGTGGGTGAGCCAATAAATCCCGAGGCCTGGGAGTGGTACTATAACGTGGTTGGCGATGGACGCTGCCCGATTGTCGACACCTGGTGGCAGACCGAGACCGGCGGCCACATGATCACCCCACTGGCAGGCGCTCACCAACTCAAACCAGGATCTGCCAGCCGTCCCTTTTTCGGGGTACAACCGGTACTGCTGGATGATGAGGGCAATGAGCTGGAGGGTGCAACCTCTGGCAACCTGGCAATCAAGTTCCCATGGCCTGGGCAGATGCACACCCTCTACGGGGACCATGGCCGTTTTGTCAAAACATACTTTAGCCAGTTCCCCGGCTATTACTTTAGCGGGGACGGGGCACGCCGTGACAAGGATGGTTACTGGTGGATCACCGGCCGGGTCGATGATGTCCTTAATGTCTCCGGACACCGCCTGGGTACTGCTGAGATCGAGTCCGCACTGGTACTGCATAAAAAGGTGGCAGAGGCGGCCGTAGTCGGTTATCCACACGATATCACCGGACAGGGGATCTACGCTTTCGTCACCCTGATGCAGGGGGTGGAGAGCAGCGACACGCTCATGGGTGATCTTGTTGCCATGGTGCGCAAGGAGATCGGGCCGATCGCCAAGGTCAACATAGTCCAGTGGGCCCCGGGGCTTCCCAAAACCCGTTCCGGCAAGATCATGCGCCGCATACTGCGCAAGATTGCCGCCAATGAGCTGGGAGACCTAGGAGACACATCTACTCTAGCTGATCCATCTGTGGTTGAGGAGTTGATCAACAATAGGGAGAATCGCTAGAAACCCGCCCGAGAATGGCCACTAATCCTCGTTAAGCGTGTGACCCGAATGCCAACTTTCTAAGTGGGGATTCGGGTACGGGAAAACAGTTGCAGTCTCCATCTTAATGCGTATGATTGAGTAACAAATATAAAATAAATACAGAATATATACACCCCCTTGTAACCTATTGTTCAGGAAATAATATTCCAATGGGAATGCATGTTATGGAGGATGTCATGCTAAAAAAGATTACTGCTCTCTCTCTGGCCGCACTTATTTCACCATCCGCATATGGCTGGGATGGACTAGACAAAGGTGGTGAAGCTGAGGAGGCTATGCACCTCACCCCAGACCTCAAGAATGGTGAGGAGATCTACAGAATTTGCGCTTTTTGCCACACTATTGACGGATGGGGAATGGAGCCTGGAATAGGCCGATACCGTACCCCCGGAATCTACCCACAACTATCTGGGCAGCACCAATCGGTACTTATAAAGCAGTTGTCTGATATTCGTCAGCTTAACCGTGACAACCCCACAATGTATCCATTTACCCTGCCCAGGTACATTGGTGGAACACAAGATGTTGCTGATGTTACTGCCTACATCACCACCCTCCCCATAAATAAACATAATAAGCATGGAAATGGGAATGACCTTAAGCTTGGCAAGGAGCTCTACGAAAAAAACTGCGCCCGGTGTCATGGAGAGAATGGTGAGGGGGATGCAGAGAACTTCTATCCTGTACTATCCAATCAACACTATCCATACATGCTGCGGCAGTTTATATGGATCAAAGATGGAAAACGCAGGAACGCAAATCGTAAAATGGTACAACAGATTCAGCGCTTCACTTACAGAGATATAAAGGCAGTAGTTGATTATTCATCCAGGCTGGATGCTGGATGGATAACCCAACAACCAACCAACTAATAAAATCAACAGATGGAGCCTCTAGAGGGAGAGAGCTAGATGAAAAAATTACTGATTCCAATCCTGATATTCATGGCTGGCATGGCCGCACTGGGGGGCGTTAATGTATTTTTCAGCGCAACTAACGAGATGGAGTTCTGTACCGCATGCCATTCCATGAGAGTCAATCTCGAGGAATATCGTCACACCATCCATTACGAGAATCAGTCTGGTGTTCAGGCCACCTGTTCAGATTGTCATGTACCCAAGCAGTTCTTCCCCAAGGTATATGCCAAGATCATGGCCGCCAAGGATGTATACCACTGGATACTGGGAACTATCGAGCCCGATCAGTCACACCTGGTTAATGCAGACGATAATGGTGATTGTCCAGACTTCACTATCCCTATTGAAGAGGGTTCCGACCTATGCGTTATGAGCTATGGGGATCCATATAGCGAGGATGACATGAGTGAGGAGGCAGAGGCACGTCGAGAGGCAGCATTGAAAGACTTTGATGCCTACCGTTGGAAGATGGCAAACAGTGTGTGGGCAAAAATGAAGGCATCAGATTCACGTGAGTGCAGAAACTGTCACTCCTTCGATAACATGAATCTTGATGTGCAGGATCGCAGTGCACGCAAGAAGCATGGCCGCGCTACCGATAAGGGACAGACCTGTATTGACTGCCACAAGGGCATCGCCCATGAAGAACCGGGGGAGCCTGATGAAGAGGAAGATGCATAACCCAATCCACTTGGCGCCGACCTATCGGAAATAAATCAGAGCAGAATCATGAAAAAAACAGCCGTTATCTTACTTAGCCTCCTCTTCTCCAGTACTGGCTTTGCTGATGCAACACTCGATCAGTCAATGCGCAAGGCAGTTATTAACGGAGACCTGGAGAAAGTCAGGCAGCTGATCACCAAGGGCGTCGACATAAACAGTGCTGGAAAACTGGGGCACACCCCACTGATCTATGCGGCCGAGGATGGTCAGACAGAGATTGCAGAGATATTGATCGCCAATGGCGCACGGATCGACCGACAGACCAAAGGAGGCTACACTGCGCTCTCTGCCGCTGCAGATGAGGGCAGTGTAGCCCTGATCTCACTGCTACTCAAGTCTGGGGCTGACCCACATATCAAGACCAGAAACGGAATGGATGCACTGATGATTGCAATCCGCAGTGGCGAGGCCGATGTAATTTCCATGTTGATGGCCTACAATAGCAACATCAACACGGCAAACCGCCATGGCCAGACCCCACTGATGATCGCCACCAGCGCCGGAAATATCGATGTGATCTATATGCTACTGCTGGCTGATGCAGGAATGGACGTTCGTGACAAGAATGGGCGTACTGCACTAATGATAGCAGCAGAACGCCAGAACATGGAGGCACTTTCTGCTCTCCTTGACCGTGGTGCATCTATTGATGTGACCGATGACCATGGCGCTACCGCACTCCACTATGCGATCTCCAAAAATGGCAGCAGTATTGCTGAAACACTGATAAATCATGGTGCCAATGTAAACAGCAGGGATCATGATGGCTGGACTCCGCTGATGGATGCTGTCGCCGGCGGCAATATTGCCCTGACAAAAAACCTGATTCAGCATGGCGCCGATGTTAATGTGCATGACCAGGAGGGGCTGAGCCTCCCTCAGGTTGCAAAGATCAACCGTCATCATAAACTGGCAGATTACCTCCGTAAACTAATCAACGAATAACTGTTTAATAAAATATATTCAAACCTTTCCGCACTGATTCTCAATGCGGCTGCAGAAGACTATATGGGAATGTATGGATACTCTAATGTATCTATATTTCTCTTGCATATAGGGTTTTGTTTGAATTATCATTACGCCGTTCTGCGTTATGGATTCTGAGTTTACTTAAACACTGAATTTAAAATCCTGAAACAGAGCAAAATTAATATTAATTTTAATAACATCTCTAAATGACTTTAGGAGGAGATATGAAAGCAACGAAACTTGCAGTAACCATTATCGGTAGCTGTGCAATCAGTTTCTCTGTATCTGCAGGAAACATGACTGGAGCAAATGCTGTAATGCTCGCCGACAATTGTGCCGGTTGTCACGGTACTGACGGCGCTAGTGTAGGCCCAGCCATTCCATCAATCGCAGGAATGTCTGCAATTTACATCACTGACATGATGAATGCATACAAGTCTGATGACATTAAAAGTACTATCATGGGACGCATTGCCAAGGGCTACAGTGAAGATGAGATCGGCGCAATGGCCGGTTACTATGCTGCACAGCCACAGGCGCGTGCAGACCAGGCCTTTGACAGCGCAAAAGCGGCAAAGGGAGCAAAACTGCATGACAAATACTGTGAGAAGTGCCACTCAGAAGGTGGCACTCTGGCAGATGATGATTCAGGAATCATGGCTGGTCAGCTAATGCCTTACCTTCAGTACAGCATGGATGATTTCCATAATGGAGATCGTGCAATGCCAAAGAAGATGAAGAAGAAGGTCAAGAAACTGCATAAGAGAGAGGGTGACGCAGGTGTTGATGCCATCTTCAACTACTACGCCAGTCAGCGCTAAGGAGGAGCAAATATAATGAGTAAATTTAATCGTAGAGACTTTCTGAAGGTTTCTGGTGGTGCTGTAGGTGCCGCGTCTGTCGCCGGGATGGGACTGTATACCGGTAGCTCCTTCGCTGGCTCCAAGGGCCGCGTTGTGGTTGTTGGCGGTGGCATGGGTGGTGCAACCTGCGCCAAGTATATCAAGCGTGCAGATGCATCCATTGATGTAACCATCATTGAACCAAACAAGACCTACTACACAGGTTTCACCAGTAATCTGACCCTCTCCGGAATGGTCACCATGGATCAACTGGCACACACCTACGAAGGTCTGGCCGGCATGGGCATCAACATTGTTCATGATTCTGTAACCGAGATTGGTGACAGCAGCGTGAAGACCGCCGGTGGTGGCAGCTACGGCTTTGACCGTTGCGTCGTATCACCAGGTGTGGACTTCAAGTTTGTTGAGGGTCACAGTGAGGAGGTTGCTAACACCTCCGTAACCCACGCCTACAAGTCTGGTCATCAGATGAACCTGCTAGGCAAACAGCTTAAGGCAATGAAGGATGGTGGTACTGTTGTTATTGCAGCACCTCGCAATCCGTTCCGTTGCCCTCCTGGACCATACGAGCGTACTGCTCAGGTCGCAGCCTACCTCAAGGCCAACAAGCCCAAGTCTAAGATTATTGTTCTTGATCCAAAGGACAAGTTCTCCAAATTCGGGCTGTTCCGTGAGGCGTGGTCAGTACATTATGGATTTGACGGCTCTCAGGATGGTGGTGAGAACTCAATGATCACTTGGGTCAAGGGTGCAGCAGGTGGCGCACTGGAAGAGGTTGACGCCTCTACCAACACTGCAATCGCTGCAATCGAGGAGTTCAAGGCTGATGTACTTAACGTCATCCCTGACCAGAAGGCAGGTAATGTTGCACATGCTAATGGCCTGACTGATGGTGATTGGTGTCCAGTAGACCTACAGACATTCGAGTCCAAGAAGCGTGCAAATATCCACGTGATCGGTGACTCCAGTGCGGCTAAGGGTCTACCAAAATCTGGGTATGCGGCAAGCTCTGAAGCCAAGGTATGTGCTGCAGCGATTGTAGCGGCATTGAATGGCAACTCTGCTCCAATCCCAGCCTACACCAATACCTGCTACAGTGTAGTTGCACCAAATGATGCATTCTCTGTTGCAGCTGTCTACCAGCTAGGCGCAGACAAGGCGAAGGTCCAAAAGATCTCCGGCGGTCTGACTCCAAGTGGCAAGAACCGCAATGCTGCATTCCGTGCCCGTGAGGTACAGTATGCACTGAGCTGGTATGACAACATCACCTCTGATACCTTTAACGACGGTAAGAAGCTGTAAGGTACAAGAGATGCTGTCCTAACAACTAACGTTGTTAATCAAGCCCCCGGAAGTTTCCTTCCGGGGGCTTTTTTTATTCCTGCTAATCCGCAAAAATCAAACCTGTGGATATGGTAGAGTCCTCTCCCCATGAGAGAGCTGATTGAAACACTGTTGCTGGTAGCTGTACCCCTCTCTGTAATCCTCTTCTGGTTCGACAGCATGCGTGCCCGTGAGCGTGCAGTTACCGTCTGTCGCCTCACCTGCAAGAATTACGGAGCCCAGCTACTGGATCAGACCGTCTCTCTACATCGCCTTCGTCTACGCCGGGATAGCCTTGGCAGGGTACGCTTTCACCGTATCTACAGCTTTGACTACAGCTACAGTGGAACTGATAGATACCAGGGAAGTGTCTCCATGCTTGGCCCCTACTCGGATCTAATCCATATTGACCCACCAGACGAACAGGCAATTCAACCTCAACCAGAAAACATGGTAACCTTCTAAATATTATGGGAAAAATATTCGCCTTATTGGCTCTCGCACTTGTTGTCGGCATTATCATAGCGCTTAGACGGAATCGTAAACTTGAGAAGAAATAATAGAATAAGTATTGAAGAAAACTATTGAATATGGTACAATCGCGCCAGTTTTAAAATTCATACAGTGCCACCGAATATCTCATATTGATGAGCTGCCAAAGTAGCCATCAAGTTAAAGTTAACCGTGGTAGCCGAAAAAATATGACGGGACAGGATTATGTTTGCACAAAATATCAGTTGTGAGGACGCCAAACAGCTAATAAAAGATGCGAGTGGGCAGCTGGTCGACGTCCGTAGCCCCATGGAGTTTGCCCAGGGGGCACTGCCGGATGCAATCAATGTGCCGCTGCAATCCATCCAAGTTGCGCAAGATCTGCTGAACAAGGAGCTCCCGATAATTCTCTATTGTGTCACCGGAGCCCGTACCAGGATGGCCAAGACATATCTCGAGTCTATGGGGTTTGAGAATGTTCACGATCTTGGATCATTCCGTAACTACATCAGCTGTTGAAGAGTCGGCCCCTGATTGAACTCATTCACTGAGTATGTCATCCTGATGGAGAGATGAAGAAACTTACCCAACCTCGAGATCGAATCCTGCGTAGCCGGGTCAAACTGCTCGGTACACTACTTGGAAATGTCCTTAAAGCCCAGGCTGGGGAGGCGGTTTTTGATGCAGTCGAGACCCTTAGAAAGGGGTTTATCGGGCTGAGAAAAAAAGAGAGTAGCCGTAAACGAGTCCGGTTGATGACACTGATCGAGAGTCTTGATCCTGATCAGCTAACCCATGTCATTCGCGCCTTCAGCATTTATTTCAGCCTCATCAACCAGACCGAGGAGGAGTTTCACCACCTGCAACGTCGCAAGCAATTACTCTCTGACAAGCAGCTCTGGAGGGGGTCATTCGATGAGACTCTGAGCGGTTTTCTGAGGGAGGGGATAACCCGAGATGAGCTACAGAGCCTGCTGAACCAGCTGGCATATATGCCGGTAATGACCGCCCACCCGACCGAGGCACGTCGTAGAACCATCATGGAGGGGCTGCGACGGATTTTCGAGTATGAGGAGAGACTTGATGACCCCCGCCTCAGTCGCTCTGAAAAAGAAGAGGTGGTCAATGATCTTGAGGGGCAGATCCAGATTCTCTGGAATACTGACGAGATTCGTACACGTAAACCAACAGTAGAAGATGAGATCAACCAAGGACTCTACTACTACCAAAAATCTCTCTTCAAATCAGTCCCCCGCCTCTATCGCAACCTGGAACGTCACATTCGCAAGGTCTATCTCGATGGCGCATCCACAGTGGAAGGAATAGAGGTGCCATCCTTTCTGCGCTTTGGCTCCTGGATCGGTGGAGACCGGGATGGAAATCCGTACGTTACCCCACAGACCACCGAGAGTGCGGTACGTATCTACGCAAAAACCATACTCGAGGAATATGTTCAGCGGGTTGAATCACTGACCCATATCCTCACCCACTCCAGCGCCCTTGCAGATCTTCCTCAACAGTTTATCGACCAGGCTGTACATGATGAGGATTTCTGCCGTACTATCCAGTGCGATAGATTGAAGAGATTTGAAAACGAACCATACCGTCGCAGGCTATTCGTCATTCAGCATCGCCTCTCACTTAACCTAGAGATTCTGAACCGCAGGATTTTTGGCAACAACGTTGATAATCGTATCCCCGGTTATGAGTCGGCTAATGAGTTCCATCGTGATCTCAAACTTATCCATGACGCCCTGGTTTTCCAGGGTGATTTGAGAACTGCCCGCGGAGAGCTACAGGATCTGATCCGCTTGGTCGAGACCTTTGGTTTCCACCTCCTCCATCTGGATATCCGTCAGGAGTCAAGCCGCCATACCGAGGCCGTTACAGAGCTGCTAGCCAATGAAGAGACTGCTATAGATTACGGCATACTGGATGAGACTCAACGAATTGAACTACTAGCCAGCGCCATTGAGCAGGATCGCCCTCTTGCTCTGCAGAAAAAGCGGCTCAGTACAGAGACTATGGAGACCCTCAATGTATTTGATGTCATCTACCGCATGCGTGATGAGATCGGTGATGCAGTCTTTGGACACTATGTGATCTCCATGACTCACGAGGCTAGCCACCTGCTGGAGGTTCTCTTCCTGGCACGTCAGACAGGCTTGGTAGGGCGAGATCTCAGTGGACGCTTCTGCCATATTCAGGTCACCCCACTATTTGAGACCATTGACGACCTTGATCGACTCAAGCCGGTATTGAGCAGACTATTCGATAACCCTACCTATCGCGAACTGCTTACCCTCTCTGGAAATCTTCAGGAGGTGATGTTGGGATACTCCGATTCATCCAAGGACGGTGGTATCGTCTCCTCCTCCTGGCATCTCTACAAGGCGCAGCAACAGGCCGTTAAACTGGCCAACCAATACAAAATAGAATGCCGGCTCTTCCACGGACGTGGCGGAACCATCGGCCGTGGTGGCGGCCCTACCCATGATGCAATCCTTTCGCAACCAGCTGGAACCGTTCATGGTCAGATCAAGTTTACGGAACAGGGCGAGGTACTCTATTACAAGTATGCAAATGAGGAGACTGCACTGTATGAGTTGACCATGGGAGTTACCGGACTTATGAAGGCCAGTACCTGCATCATCCGCAAGAGCATTTTTGAAAAACCGGAGCAGCGCAAGGTGATGGAGAGACTGAGCAAGCTGGGGGAACGGAGTTATCGAGGACTTATCGATGATACACCGGGGCTGTTAGACTATTTTTATGAGGCTACCCCAGTAATGGAGATCGGCCTGCTCAACCTCGGATCCCGCCCCTCTCACCGCTCCAAGGGCGATCGCTCAAAAAGCTCTATTCGCGCCATCCCCTGGGTCTTTGGATGGGCACAATCCAGGCACACACTTCCTGCCTGGTACGGCATAGGGAGCGCACTGGAGCAGTGGAGAGGAGACAAACCAGAGAGGCTTGGGCAGTTACAACATATGGCCCGAGAGTGGCCCTACTTCAGCGCCCTGCTAAGCAATACACAGATGGCCCTATTCAAGGGGGATATGGGAATTGCACAGGAGTACTCGCAACTTGCTGATAATCAGGAGAGTGCCGAAACCATCTACAACATGATCGTGACAGAGTATGAAAAAACGTGCCGTCAGATTTTGGAGATTGCCGAGCAGGATATCCTGCTTGAGGATAACCCCCCGCTGGCACTCTCACTTATGCGCCGCAACCCATATCTTGACCCACTTAACCATATTCAGATCAGCCTTCACAAACGGTTTATCTCCTCATCATCGGAAGATGAGGATAGTGATCAGTGGATGCAACCGCTACTACGAACCATCAATGCCATCTCCAACGGCATGAGAAATACCGGCTAGAAGACACTACCCAAGAACTGAGATTAACTGAGATTTCAAGTGTCAGGCAGCCTGTACCGGAATGGTGTGAGCAGTGCGCTCGATGCGATTGTCCGCATCAAGATAGATAAGGCGCGGCTTGAAGTTGATCGCCTCTCTCTTCTCCAGTGCCGTATAGGCGCAGATAATTACCAGATCACCGGGGTCAGCCTTGTGGGCAGCAGCACCATTGACTGATATAACCCCGGAACGATCCTCTGCCCGAATCGCATAGGTGGTGAATCTCTCACCGTTATTGATGTTGTAGATATGGATCTGCTCGTACTCCATGATTCCGGAGGCATCCAGCAGGCTTCCATCGATGGCGCAGGAGCCCTCATACTCCAGTTCGGAGTGGGTTACAATCGCACGGTGCAGTTTTGTCTTGAGCATATTGATTTGCATCCCTCTATTATCTCAGATTCACCATGCAATTATCAATGAGCCGAGTAGACCCCATATTTGCTGCTGCCAAAACTATCAGTGATCGACTGCCACTCTGCGCAGGCAGTAATGAAGGCTGCATAACGGATAGATAGTCCACCACAAACATTGCCTGCTGCAGACGGGACTCACCCTCCTGCTCAATTTGGATGTAATCCTCCCTGCCCGCCTCAAGCTGCCGGCTGACCCACTGCAGAGTCTGATAGAGAAGTGGGGCCTGCTCTCTCTCTTCAGAGGTGAGATATCTGTTCCTTGAGCTCATGGCCAACCCATCCTGCTCACGCCAGGTTGGAACCCCGATGACCTCAACCGGGAGATTAAGCTCCTCGACAAGGCGACGAATAACCAGCAACTGCTGATAATCTTTCCGCCCAAAGAGAGCCGCCTTGGGCTGGACTATATTCAACAGCTTGGTCACCACCGTGGCGGCCCCGACAAAGTGCCCGGGACGAGAGCTTCCACAGAGCTGATCAGAGATTCCAGGAACCTCCACCCTGGTCAGCAGGGCACGATCACCAGTCCCGTGCGGATAGATCTCTGCATCAGAGGGGGTGAACAGAACATCGGCACCAACCGACTCCAGCTTATTCCGATCCTGCTGCAGGGTTCTGGGGTAGTCATCAAAATCCTCTCCCTCTCCAAACTGGGTGGGGTTGACGTAGATTGAGACCACCACCACGGATGCCAGCTGCCTAGCCTGTCGCACCAGCTCAAGATGGCCCTGGTGGAGATTTCCCATGGTAGGCACAAAGGCAATCGATTCACCATCTCCCCGGAGCTGCCCCAGATGCGTTCTCAGAGACTCAATTTTGTTGAATTCATCCACTACTGGAAAGTGTGTTCTGCTGCGGGAAAACTCTTATCCCTGACCGCAGTAACATATGATGATAGCGCCCCTGAAACAGTGCCGCTCCCACTCATGAAATCCTTTACAAATCGTGGGGTTTTACCCATGGTGATCCCCAGCATGTCGTATAACACCAGCACCTGGCCATCACAATCGGTCCCGGCACCGATCCCGATTACCGGAATATCGAGTGCAGCTGTTATCTCTGCAGCCAGAGTGGAAGGAATACACTCCAGCACCAACATCGAGGCACCAGCCTGCTCCAGCACCAGGGCATCAGAGATCATCTGCTGCGCGGAATCGCTCTCTCTACCCTGTACCCTGTAACCCCCCAGACGGTGAATTGATTGAGGTTGCAGCCCCAGGTGGGCGCAGACCGGAATATTTCTACTTACCAGCAGGGATACTGTCTCGACCTGGTCAACCCCACCCTCAAGCTTGACCATCTGCGCGCCCGTCTCCTTCATCAGACGTCCGCCATTCTGCAGCGCCTGTTCCGGGGTGGCGTAACTCATGAATGGAAGATCTGCTAACAACAGCGCACGTTCAACCCCACGCCCCACCATGCTGGCGTGGTAGACCATCTCATCCATAGTCACCGGTATTGTGGTCTCTCTCCCCTGTATCACCATACCCAGGGAGTCTCCCACCAGCACTACATCAACTCCAGCCTGATCTATCTGCTGCGCAAAACTGTAATCATAGGCGGTCAGAGAGGTGATCTTCTGCCGATTTTTTTTCATCTCCAGCAGGGTGGAGACAGTTACACATTTACTGGATTCTGTTGAACTCATTGCCTTACCTTTGTGATCTCGTCACCTTTACACTTTTTCAGTAGCTCTCCTACTCTGCCCAATCCTGGAATTTCCAAATCAGGTCCGGCAACCTCCTCCATCGGGAGCAACACAAACAGCCTCTCTGCAATCCCGGGATGGGGAATCTGGAGACGGGGATGGTCAAATATCTCATCTCCGTAGAGCAGAAGATCGAGGTCAATTATCCGTTCCCCCCAGCGTCTGCCCCGCACCCGTCCCTGTTGGCCCTCAATCTGCTGCAGCCGATCCAGTAGCTCCAATGGTGCTAGTGTGGTCTCGATCTCTGCAACTGCATTCAGATAATCTGGTTGATTCTGTGGCCCCATTGGTGGAGAGCGATAGAGAGAAGAGAAGTTTGAGAGCCATCCCCCATCCATCTGCTCCAACCCGGCCAGTGCACACTCTATCTGCTCTATAGGTTCCTGTAGATTACTGCCCAGACCAATATAGACCAACATCAACTAGTCGATGCTGGCTTTTTTTTGCGCCTGCGCCGCCGTCTGCGCGATTTTTCGCTGCCGCCAGCCTCATTAACCATCTTCTCTCGCTCTTTGCTGTTGGTCTTCTGGAACTCGGTCCACCACTCTGCAACCTCTCCCTCTATCTCTCCGACTTCTGCTCGCAGAAGCAGGAAATCATAGGCTGCACGAAAACGAGGATGCTCCATAAAACGGTATGGCTGCCTGCCACGACGGCGCTCAAAACGGGGTTGCAGCTCCCATATCTCCTGAGCCATTATGGCAAACCGCTTGGGCATGGAGAGGCTCTTACGCTGCTCTCTCAACAGATCCCGCCCTGCATGGTGCAGGCGCACATTTTCCGGCAACCTTTCACCGCTCTCCGGATGTTTCGCGGTAGAAGAGGCAGCTCTCTGACGAACCCCCTCCCATAACAGCGCAGCAATCAGGAATGCCGGGGTTATTGGTTTCCCTGTCGCCACTCGATGATCGGTATTCTCCAGCGCACGAATCAGGAAGTTGTGAGGGAACCCCTCCTGCTGGTCCAGCATCCGATCCGTCATCGGAAACAGATAACGGAAGAGATCATAATGACGAAGGCGCTCAAAGGTCTCCAGCGCCTGTCCCGACTGGAACATCTTCAGGAACTCCTCGTAGAGCCTGGCCTGAGGAATTTGCTCCAACAGGCTGCCTAGTTTAAAAATTGGTTGTTCAGTCTTTTTCTCAATCTGAAAACCGAGCTTGACCGCAAACCTGACCGCTCGCAACATCCGCACCGGATCCTCATGGTAACGCTGTTCCGGATCACCAATCATCCGGATCTGCCCCTTCTCCAGATCACGCACCCCCCCAGTGTAGTCAACCACCGAAAAATCGGCAATGTTGTAGTAGAGGGCATTTATGGTGAAATCCCTGCGCCAGGCATCCTCTTCCAGGGTTCCATAGAGATTGTCCCGCAGAATCATCCCCTTCTCTGTCTGCACCGGTTCAGAAACAGCCCCATCCTGACCAGAGCGGAAGGTGGCTACCTCGATAATCTCCCTCCCAAAGTGGACATGTGCCAGACGGAAACGGCGACCAATCAGACGACAATTTCGAAACAGGGACTTTACCTGTTCCGGGGTTGCATCTGTTGCAACATCAAAATCCTTGGGCTCGCGTTCCAGCATAAGATCCCTGACTCCGCCACCAACCAGATAGGCTTTATATCCGCCATGGTTAAGGCGATTCAGCACCTTTACCGCATTTCTGCTCATCTGTGATCTTGATATAGGGTGTTCCGCTCGGGAAAGAACCACTATTTTTGCAGGTGGTTCACCATCATCACGGGAAAACAGCCGTTGTAGCCATCCAACCCCTTGTTTTTGTTGTCCGACAAATTTCATGTCACATATTGTACTTGTTTTATCGCCGTGGCAGAATACGCAACCTCAAATTGCTCTCTTCGTCTAGCGGTTAGGACGCTGGCCTCTCACGCCGGTAACAGGGGTTCGATTCCCCTAGGGAGTACCAATTGAAGACAGGCCGGTCCCTGCACAGAAACAGGGATCGGCTTTTTTATGGTATATTTGTCTGTTTTCACCACACAAAACCTTCTATTAATCCCTGATGAGCGACAGTAAAAAAGAGGTTCAGGTCACCATTAACGGCAAACAGATATGTGTCCCGTCGACACTCTCTGTGATTCAAGCCTTGTGGCATGCTGGATACCCTAGGGTGCAGGGAGTTGGCTGTCTGGAGGGTGTCTGCGGCTCATGTCGCGTTCTGGTGCGCCGCTCCGACACCCAGGAGGTAAGCATGGAGATGGGGTGCCAGACCCTGGTTGAGGAGGGAATGGAGGTGATGTTTCTGGTCTTCCCCTCCCCATCACAGCACACCTACACTCTGGAGCAGATTCCCAACTCTTGGGAGGTTCAGACCGAATTTCATAAGATTTTTCCAGAGGCACAACAGTGCCGCAACTGTCACGGCTGCAGTGTTGCCTGCCCCAAGGGGATCAGTGTGGAAAAAGGGGTAGAGCTCGCAGTCAAAGGGCGCTTCAAGGAGGCTGGTGACCTCTTTGTCGAATGTATTATGTGTGATCTCTGCATGACCGGCTGCCCTGAGCAGATCGCACCCAATCGGGTCGGACTCTTCTCCCGCCGGGTAACAGCCTATTTTCACGCCCGCCCCTCAAATCTGATCAACCGGCTTGAGAAAATCCGTACCGGCGAACTGCAGATCATAAAAGAGTAGCACATGATCGACAGAGCAAATATTGGAACCACATACCGTGAGGCACTAAAAAGATATCGTCCCAGAGATGAGCGCCCACTACCGGAGCCCGGCATCGATGATGAAAAGCTGCTAAATAAATTTCATCCGGACCATATTGCGGAGAGCCTCACCACCCTGAAGGTTGGCATCAACCGTGGAGATCCGTGCCACAGACAGCTGGCCGATCTATTGCAATCCGATTCGCGAATCAACGAGGCCGACCTTGCCGGAGCAGCAACTGTAGAGACCGATGTGCTGGTAATTGGTGGTGGTGGCGCCGGATGTACCGCTGCGCTTATTGCCCAACAGCAGGGTGCCCGGGTTATCCTCGCAACCAAGCTGCGTCTTGGCGATAGCAACACAGTAATGGCAGAGGGTGGAATTCAGGCCTCCATCAACAAGGATGACTCGCCCCAGTTTCACTACAATGACACCATCAAGGCTGGACATCATCAATCGGTACCTGACCTGGTATCACAACTGGTACTGGATGGACCTGATGTGATCCGCTGGTTAATCCAGCAGGGAATGCAGTTTGATCTGGATGAATTTGGTGACCTGTTAACCAGACGCGCCGGAGGCACCTCAGCAGATCGCATCTGTTTCTACCGTGACTATACCGGCCTGGAGATGATGCGGGTGCTGCGTGAAGCAGTCCATAACAGCAACATAGATGTCTGGGATTACTGCCCCACCGTGGAGCTGCTGGGTGACGACCTTGGTGGATGTTCCGGTGCCGTCATCTCCTCGCTCAAAAACAGGAAATATATACAGGTCAACGCGAAGGCAGTCATCATTGCAACCGGTGGAATCGGGCGCATGCATCTCAACGGGTTCCCTACCTCAAACCATTTCGGGGCGACCGGGGATGGCTTGATACTCGCCTATCGCATGGGTGCGGCCCTGCGCGATCTCGACTCATTCCAGTACCACCCTACCGGTCTTGCCCACCCCTTCCACCTTGCAGGCAGTCTGATTACCGAGGGGGTTCGCTCCTGCGGAACCTATCTACTGAATAGCAAGGGTGAACGTTTTGTCGATGAGCTCTCGGCCCGGGACATTGTGGCTGCCTCGGTGATTCGTGAGTGCCGTGAGGGACGCGGAATCGTAACTGACGATAACAACTGCGGGGTCTGGCTCGACATCCCGGGGCTTGAGCTGCGTCAGCCAGGAATTCTCCAGCAACGCTTTCCAAAACTTATGCGCCTGGGGGAGAAGGCGGAGATTGACCTTACCAAAAAACCCCTCCTAATCTACCCCACCCTCCATTACCAGAATGGTGGTGTTGTCATTAACGAGAATTGTGAAACCTCAATCCCCGGACTTTTCTGTACTGGAGAGGTGACCGGTGGAATTCACGGCAGAAACCGCATCATGGGCAACGCCCTGCTGGAGATTATCAGCTTTGGACGCAAGGCGGGAATGGCCGCAGCACAGCGAAGAAAGAAGAAACGGAGCAGTCAGCTCTCCATTGAACACCTAAACCAGCTGCGTAGGGAGCTGACCAACATGGGGCTCTCTATGGAGACAGAGGGGCCTCTACTATTCCCAGAGTATGCAAAGTTTGATCTCGACTCGGACTATGCCGGCCTGCGCCGTAACCGCGGGAGCACATCATGAGCACAGATGATCTTAACCAGGTCCTGCTTCACCCGGATCGCCGTTTTGGTGCAGATCTTGATACCTGGCTGGTTGATATCGGCGGTGACGGCTTGGAGAGTGCCATCCAGAATAGGGAAGAGATTCTGCCAACAATTCACAAGGCCAATCTGTTGGGGCTTGGGGGGAGCGGATTCCCCACCCATGTAAAGTGGGAATTCGTTGCTAATGAACCATCGGATCAGGACAAATATCTAATCTGTAATGGCAATGAGGATGAGCCGGGAACTTTCAAAGATCGGATACTTCTCCAGGAGACTCCTCATCAGGTAATTGAAGGTGCGATGATTACCGCCCTGGCCACCGGCACCAACCAAATTGTCTTCTATATCAACCCCGAGCAGGAGGGCTCACTCGAGGCGATGAAAGAGGCTACCAACCAGTGGAGTGAGACCGATTACGTCAGCCAAATCTCCGAACTGCTGGGGCGCCCACTGGAATTTTATATTGTTGCTAGCTCTGGACACTACATTGGTGGGGAGGAGACTGCTGCCATCGAGTCCATTGAGGGGAAATTCCCCTTCCCACGTGGCAAGCCACCCTACCCCGCCCAGACTGGATTGTTTGGACTGCCAACACTGATAAACAATGTAGAGACGATGGCCAATGTCTCTCACATCATCCGTAACGGCTCCGACTGGTTCATCAATCTGGGGCATGGGGAGTCTCACGGAACCAAGATTTTCTCTCTGAGTGGTGACGTATTGCGCCCTGGGGCCTATGAGCTGCCAATGGGGACCCCGCTCTCCAACCTGATCTATGAGCACGGCGGAGGAATGCTGCTTGACCGAAAATTGAAGGCGGTATTCACCGGAGGACCATCCAACACAATTCTCACCCCGAAGGATCTTGATGTACCGCTGGACTTTGAGTCTGTGCAGCAGAGACGCTCCAGTCTCGGGACTGGCGCAATGATCGTGATCTCCGAGGGGACCGGTATCGTACGTCGAGTCACGGAGTATGTATCCTTCTTTGCAAACTCCTCCTGTGGTCAGTGCCCATCATGCAAGACTGGAACCTTCTATGCCTCACAGTTGCTCACTCGCATCGATAGCGGCAATGGGAATCGTGCCGATCTCGATACCCTGATTAACCTTACCCGCATTCTTCCCGGAAGTGGTCGCTGCCACCTACTGGATGGAGCAATGAAACTACTAGACAGCTCACTCTACCACTTTATGGAAGAGTATGAGCAACCGCTAAAACACTCCTAAAAATCCGGGGAGAAAATACCCCTGACAATCTTCGGTGAAATCCCACTAAAAATCGGGTAACTTCTGGCTATTTTCGTCAAACTAACGCGATCAAGCGCCATTATAACCCTCTCCGAACTTGATTTTTGGGTCCCTTTTGTGAGATCATGCGCGGCTATCACGGTTGATTGGTTAAGTATCACACAACGCCAACTCAACCAATTCATGGCAGAAATGGAAACAACTGCAACAAGCAGAATCTACGAGGGAATCGTTAGTGCAACCACAAACCAAACAGGAACATATTGTAGAAATCGTCAGTGATTCCGGAGAAGGGGCGCAGAAGTGCGGACAGACCTTCGGAACCATCAGTGCAAAGATGGGGAATGGTGTCTGGACAGTAGAGATCATTCCCGCTGAGATCCAGCCACCGGCACGAACCCCTTCCGGGGCCAGCGGCATCCGTATCAGACTCGGCTCAAAAGAGATTACTAATGTAGGTAACGAGGGTGATCTGGTAGTCGCCTTCAATGAGCAGGTTCTCTACTCCAGAATTGCAAATGGTGCTTATAAAGAGGGAACTGTGGTTCTGCTTGATAACCGCTGGGAGAGTGATCGCTCTACCGAGATTCAGCAGATGTACAAGAAGGCTGTTGCGGAGTTTCGAGACCATGGATTGGTTGTCCATGAACTACCAATCCACGAGGCCTGCCTAAAAGTTGTCAAAGATCCCCGCAAGGGGAAAAACATGTTTGTCCTTGGTATGCTCTGCCGAATATACAACCGTGACAAAGAGATGGGGCGCAATGAGATTGCACTCACCTTTGCTGGCAAGGCAGAGAAGATCATCACCAGCAACCAGAAACTGTTTGATGCCGGATACCAATTTGCAGCCGAGCAGCTTGGTGAATATTTCTTTGAAATCCCAACTCGTGAAGACCGTAGTGACAGCCCAATGGTGGTCACAAATGGAAATACAGCTGTCGGCCTTGGAGTGATGGCCTCGGGAATGGAGCTAGTCTCCATGTACCCGATTACCCCAGCCACCTCAGCCTCGCACTACCTTGCCGATGTGTTTCCAGCCGCAGGTGGCTTTGTCCACCAGGCAGAGGATGAGATTGCAGCAATCGCCTTTGCCATTGGTGCCTCCTATGCAGGTAAAACTGCCTGCACCATCACCTCCGGACCAGGTATGGCCCTAAAGACCGAGAATATTGCCCTAGCGGTAATGGCAGAGGTTCCCCTTGTAATTGTCAATGTTCAACGAGGCGGCCCATCCACTGGACTCCCCACCAAGATTGAACAGGGTGACCTGCTCTCCGCACTTTATGGCGAGCCGGGTGATGCACCTAAAATTATCCTTGCAGCAGCAACTATCGCAGAGTGTTGCAGTATGGTGGTGCTGGCCAGAAAGCTGGCAGAGTCATTCCGTACCCCGGTAATTGTATTAACCGATGCCAACCTGGCAACCGGAGTACAGCCATGGGAACGTCCAGAGTTGAGTCGTGACATGCTGGCTCCACCTCTCGACCAATCAGAGTGGAATAGTGATATTCCCGCTTATGACTGGGATGAAAAAACCGGACTCTCACAACGTCCCATCCCGGGCATGCCGAATGGTGAATACGTACTTACCGGACTCTCTCACACCAAACAGAGCAAGGTCTCATACGAATCTGCAGAAAACCAGTACAGCGCCACTATGCGTAGCCGTAAACTGGCCACCCTGCAGAGCACCCTGACCCCACCTAATATCCATGGGGACGAGAGTGGAGATATGTTGGTGGTTGGTTGGGGATCTACCTTTGGTGCAATCGAGGAGGCAGTCGATAATCTGCGGACAACGGGCGAGAAAATCTCATCAATCCATCTGCGCTTCCTCTCACCTCTGGAGCCTGGATTGACCGAGATCTTCTCCCAATTTAAAAAGGTTATAACAATTGAGGTGAACTACAGTGATGACATCAATGCACCGATGATCACCACTGAAAATCGCCGCTATGCACAACTGGCAATGGTGCTTCGTGTTCAGACCCTGGCAGATGTCGACTGCTGGTCGGCAGTCTACGGCCATCCCCTGCAACCAGAGATGATCGGTAATGTTCTGCAGGAACGTCTAAACCAACTCAACAAGAAAACAGGAGAATAGTCATGTTTGGAATCAAGGCAGACTGGTCCCTAGATATTCAGGAACGTTATTTCACTCTCGATGATTATGAGGGCAATGAGGCACGCTGGTGTTCTGGTTGTGGTGATCATGCCGTACTGGCAACAGCCCACCGTATCCTGCGTGACGCACAGCTTCCACCTGAAAAATCTGTTTTTGTCTCAGGTATCGGTTGCTCCAGCCGTATGCCCCACTATATGGCTACCTATGGGCTACATGGAATCCATGGACGAGCCCTGCCACTAGCATGTGGCGTCAAGTCACGCCGCCCTGATCTGGATGTCTGGGTTGCCACCGGAGATGGTGACTGTTACTCTATCGGTGCCGGTCACTGGATCCATGCTGTGCGATACAATATGGATATGACCGTACTGATTTTTGACAACCAGATTTATGGGCTAACCAAAAAACAGACATCCCCAACCAGTCCAATTGAACTAAAGACCAACACCCACCCTGAAGGTGCCTCCCTGGATGCCATGAATCCCAACACAGTAACCCTGGGCATTACCAATGCATCCTTTGTGGCACAGGTGGTTGACTGGAACCCTCCCCTGCTACACGAGACACTCAAGGCTGCCCATGCCCACAAGGGAGCCAGCTTTGTACGCATCATTCAGCGCTGCCCGGTCTTTGTCGACTCCATCACCAAGGAGCTACAGGAAGATGCCTCACGTCTGCGGCTACTGACTCATGAGAATGGTATCCCGGTTGCCAAGGGGGTCGAAAAACTGTTCCCGGATAGCGTAGAGCATGATCCGTCAGATATGGCAGGGGCACTCAGAATTGCACGAGACGAGACCGAAAAAGGGATTATTCCGGTTGGACTTCTCTACCAGAACCAGAACATCCCCTGTTACAGCGACCTCTCTGGTCAGGGCGTTGAGACTACAGATGAAGAGAAGATTGCAGCAACCAATGCAGCATTGGATGTATTTGCAATATGAGTAGCGCACCCTCCCTTCCTGTTCTCAAGTCAACTCGACCGGACCCAAAGTCCGAGGCCGCCATTCTGCGAACACTCCACCACTTCCATCTGGGAGACCCCAGCGTGGAACAGGAGACCAGAGAGATCGGCAGCGACTACCTGCCAGCACTGTTGAATCCATTTCGTGACGCCTCCAAACTACGTTATGACTATCCACTGATTCTCTTCTCCAGAGACTCGAAGCAGGATATTGCGCAGCCACTTACCTTATTTCTACAAGAGTCTGTCGCAGAGTTTGCCCCTGGGGAGAATAGTGCACGCATCCTCAAGGATAATCTCACCTGGCTAGAGCACGCTATTCGCAGCGAAATTACAGATAGTGAGAGACCAATTGGTCTCTCCCCAATCATGCAACGTGCAATCGAGGCGCTACAGCAGCACCTATCTCTCTCGGGCGAAAACAAGGATAAACTGCAGAACGATCTTGACCAGCTACAAAAACAGTTTACTGATCAGGACAAGTTTCTCACCTACAATCGCTACACTGCAATCCATCTGATGATTCATCTGATCCATGGAAGATCAGAGGAACGCTGGGATGAATTTGAGAGCGAGCTTGAACAGCTACAACAACAACTGTCAAAAATACTGGAGATTGAGCAGAGCAAGTCCAAAGAGGCAATGGGTGCAGATGCTATGCAGAAAAGCGTAGGCAGCAGCGCATCCCGATTCAATCCTGAGGCTCTCTCATCTATTCTTCCCCATAGTGCCGGCACAGTGGCAATGTCGGATGAACGAAAGGAGCGTATCAGCCGCGCTGCAGAGACTCTAGACCAATTCAACCGTGACCCCATTCAGGTGCACTTCATCCATACTGGAGACTTCTCTGGGGATTGGAGTGATAGCAGTGTACATTTCAAAACCACTATCGACGCAGACCCATGCCACAAGGCAGCGGAACTATTCGATGAGGAGGCCAATAATCTGGCAGAACTGTTCAGTGCCTGCAGGATTGCGCGCCTAGAAATAAACAACAGCTATGATCCCATTGTGCATGATCCATGGTTTGCCAATTTTAACTGGGAGGCCTTCTCTGAAGAGGAGTTATTGCTGGTTCCAGCAATTGTTGCCTTGGAGCCTGCCGATAGGCTGGGACATGAAGGACTAAACTCGTTTTCTCAGTTATTGGGGTCGGGCAGGCCAATTCAGATCCTCAGCCGAGTCAAGGGGCACAGCAACCCGGCAGCCACTGAAGATGAATCTCCATTTCATGATTTCCGTCTGGAGCTGGGATACCTCGCAACAGCCCACCGCCAATGTTATGTCGCCCAGACCTCAGCAGCACGTTACCAGCATCTAATGCAGGGCTTCCTTGAAGCGACAGAGATACCACGGACCGGGGTACATCTAATTAACACTGGAATTCAGCATGCCGATGACGACTTCCTGATGGACCCATGGATGGTTGCCAGTGCAGCCCTCGAGGGACGTGTACACCCCTTCTTCCGGATGAATCCAGAACGGGGAGACACCTTTGCAGAGCGCATGGATTTCAGCATAAATCCGCAGCCGGAGAGAGACTGGGCGACCCACCCTTTCAGTTACAAAAACGAGTCCGGTGAGGTTACCCATACCGAATTCGCATTCACCTTTGCCGATTACGCACTACTGGTTCCACGCCTACAAAACCATTTTCGCCTGATTCCAGATGACTTTGAATCAGACTCTCTAACCCCTATTGCAGAGTATCTTGACTGCTCCAATGAGGAGAGTTTCTCACTAGTACCGTTTGTCTGGGCCATCAATGAGGACAATATTCTTCACAGGGCAGTAGTCTCACGCGAACTAATCCTTGCCTGCAAGGACCGCCTCAACTACTGGCACACCCTGCAAGAGCTATCTGGAGTTCGGAACCTACATGCAGAGCAGGCCGTAACTGAGGCTCAGCTGCTTATGGAGGCAAAACAGAACAGTGTAATCAGCGAACTAAATGCCGCACATGATAAGGAGATCAACCAACTCAGAGCCGATGCAACAACCGAGGTGATGGGGAAACTGGCCCAAGTATTGATGGGAATGAATCTTGGGGCAAGATCGAGCGACCTTGAACATGGATTCTCCTCTCCTCCCCCCACAGAGGCAGTCCTCCAAACTCCAGATAGTGAACCGACCAAGGTAAGTAAGGAGGAGGCCAAGGATCAGGTTACGGAAGAGGAGCCTGAAGCAGAGATTTCGGAAGACCCATGGATTGAGTCTATTCTATGCACTACCTGCAATGACTGTACTGACATGAATCCTCAGATGTTTGTCTACAATGATGACAAGCAGGCCTATATTGCCGACCCTAATGCCGGAACCTATGAGGAGCTGGTCGAGGCAGCAGAGATATGTCCCTCACGCTGCATCCATCCCGGCCTTCCGCTCAACAGTAGTGAGCCCAACCTAGATGAGCTGATCGAGAGAGCAGCCCCCTTCAATCAGTAGCAAACTGATGAATAGCTTGCTTGCCTCTCCAGCCATCATGATGGGAATTGGCCTCTTCTTTGGGGTGATTCTTGCTGTGGCCTACCGCCTGCTAAAGGTGGACGAAGACCCAAGAATTGATGAGACCGAGGAGATGCTGCCCGGCACCAACTGTGGCGCCTGTGGTGTCCCGGGCTGCCGCGCCTTTGCCGAGGAGCTGATCAGGGGCACTGCCGAACCGAGTCAGTGCACGGTTGCCCCCAAGGATGAGATCGTGGAGATTGCAGATTTTCTCGGAGTTGATGCAGGATCACAGATCAAGCGGGTTGCCCGCCTCCACTGTGCCGGCGGCAAGGCCGAGGCCTGGCAGATTGCAGAGTACCGGGGGTTTGACAGCTGCCGTGCGGCCGCCGTGGTATCCGGTGGCGGCAAGGGGTGTTCCTGGGGATGCCTTGGGCTGGCCGACTGCGAGATAGCCTGCAATTTCGATGCTATCCATATAAACAGTAATGGACTACCTGTAGTAGATCCGGAGAAATGTACAGCCTGTGAGGATTGTGTTGTTGCATGCCCCAAGGATCTCTTCAAGATCCATCCTGTCAACGAACACCTGTTTGTGCAGTGCAGTGCCCCTCTGGAGGGGGACGCCATCCTCTCTCTTTGCAGTGCCGCCTGTGACAGCTGCAGCCGTTGTGCCTCAGACTCCAACCCTGGCCTAATAGAGATGGTCGACGGACTACCCGTTGTTGACTACAGCAGCGGGGCCGAAGAGAGTCCCGATGCTACCTGGCGCTGCTCAACCGAGGCCATTATCTGGCTTGATGGTGGACAGTTTGATCAACAAAACCAAAACATGACCGAAGGTCAGAAACGTTATGCCCAGCTTCGCTGAAATTGCCAACCGCATCTATCGTAAAGTTCTCGGTGTAGATGGCACCGTGGGGGAAGACAAGAACAGCATCTCTGTGCTGCTCGATGGTGCCACCGCAGTGGCCACTGTCGAGGCGATACTCTCCGAGGCTGCAGCCAGTGGCGAAACCTTCCCTCCAGAGAGGGGATCAAGTGCCTGGCGTAGCGAACAGCAGCGCCAGCAGGTAAACCTGTTCGGAAAACCACTGCTACAGATGGAGAGTAACACCCCTCGCGGCTCTCTCTCTGCCGCCATGGGTCTTGCAATGGCTGGCAGACGAGCTTTCTGCAGCCTCTGGTCGAGCGATCTTGCCGCCTCACAAGATCTGGTTCGCAGAGCAGTTGGCCGCCACCTGCCACTGGTTATCCATACCATTAATCGTGCACTCCCTCTAAACGGAGAGAGCCTTGGCGGAAGTGATGAGGGAATCCACCAACTGACAAATAGTGGGGCATTCATCCTCTTTGCCGAGAATGGTCAACAGGCAGTTGATTTCACTCTGATCGCCCGTGCCGTTGCAGAGCGAGCCCTGGTTCCCGCAATCGTGGTCATGGATGGTGACGAGACTGCATTTGCATCTCAACAGATCGATCTCCCATCTCCTGAACTGATTGAAAAACTTATCGGCAACAGCTCCGACCCCATATCAATTGCTGACCCGGCACAGCAGCTGCTGTTTGGTGATGAACGCCGCAGGGTGCCGGGCTGGTACAGCCTGGACCACCCCACCCTGCAGGGGAGTTATCGTGACCGCCACAGCTTTGGAACTGGAGCGGTCTCTCACACCACCTTCTTTGGAAAACAGGTTAAGGGAATTCTGCATGAAATCTTTGGTGAGTTTGCAGACTTAACCGGAAGAAACTACAGCTCCCTTAACTACCATGGTAAAAAAGGTGCAAGGAAGATAGTAATCACCCAGGGAGCCATTACTGGACGCTGCCGCACAATTGTCGATCTATTGCAGAAGAGAGAGAAGATCTCGATCGCGGTTGTTGGAATAGGGACTACTGCCCCCTTCCCTGCCGCAGAGCTGGGAGAAATTCTACAAAATTGCCAGGAGATCACCCTGTTCGATCGCAGCGAACCTCTGCTAAACGAGCTCCCTCCACTGTACAGTCAGGTGGCCCCACTCATTCCAGCTAACTGCAGATCCGCATCCATCATTTATGGGGTTGGCGGAACCCCAGTCAATGATGCCGACCTGATCGCCGCCTGCATGGCTCCACACAACAGATCAGCTGGTGAAGTCCCCGTCTACCGAATGGGAATAACCACACTAGCCGACAATAGCAATCCAAAACAGCAGGTACTCAGGGATCTGCTGGAAAGAAACTATCCACAGCTGGCAGAGCTGGGAATCAGAGAAGAAGATTCTGCCGCAGAGGAGAGCCCAGCAACACCATCCGTCTTGCGGGCATCCGCAGGAGGCGAAACGCCCACCCACCGGACGCCAATGGCGGTACGACACCTTGGCAAACAGGGTGGTGTCGGCCACGCTGGATACCACAACCTGTCACGATTCTGGGATCAGACCGGTCTGCTCTATCGGGATGGAATGGAGAGTAGACAGGGGGTTGATCCATTTGCTGCCGCTGCTCACATACCACCACTGACATCAACATTTTCCAGCGTTGGGGATGGATCCATTCCATTCTTCAATCCGGAAAACTGTAGTGGATGTGGCAGCTGCTGGAGCAACTGCCCAGACAGCGCTATTGGCGCCGTCTCCATACTACCCAGCAAACTACTGGAATCAGCCCTACAGATGGGAGGAGCAGATGCACTACGCCCACATCTCTCCGAGCTATCCAGGGAAATAAGCCTTACTACCGAAAGTGGAGAGGCTGGCACTATTATCCGAAAGAGCTGGGATACGATAATGGAACAGTCCCCTCTTTCAGAGGAGAGAAGAGCCAGTGCCGAGGATGCCATAACAACACTTATCTCTAATATCGGCGCCCTCCCGGTTGCCCATACAGAACCACTATTCCATCAGCCGGAACGGCTTAAGGCTCAATCAGGTGAACTACTCTCTGTGGTCATCAACCCTGATAGCTGTAAGGGGTGCGGAATATGCACCCGCCTCTGTCAGGATGAGTCTAATCGACAGGAGATTGAAAATCCCGCCCTCACCATGATGGAGCAGGATAGTAAAGATAGAGAGAACAGTTATCACACCTGGAGCATCTGGGAACAACTCCCAGATAGTGCCTCAACCACACTGGTCAATTATGGGACATATCCCGATATAGGTCAGCTCAATGCAACCATGCTCTCTCGCTACGCCTCCATGACCATGGCTGGTGGAGATTCTGCAGAGCCAGGCTCTGGAGAGAAGATTGTTGTTCGTCAGCTACTGGGGATTACTGAATACCATCAACAACCACTTGTTCGTCAACTTCTCAAGGAGATGGATGAGAAACAGAGTGGGCTGGTTGCAGGGATTCGCGAAAAACTGGCTACAGCATCCCATGCAGATGATCTCTCTCTTCTGGCAGAGGGGCTGGGGAATCTATCCAGTCGTCAGCTTGATCTAACCACCCTGGCAGAAAAAACTGCTGGTATTGAGGGTGACAGTGTAGATGCCCACGAGCTGAAAGAGTGGGTAGAGCTTGCCGAATCCATTCGCATAGAAAAGGAGAAGATCGAGAAGGGAGAACACTCTCTGGGACGTGCTCGCTACAGTCTGGCCTTCGCCTCGGGAACCGCTGCCACCTGGGCTGGCACCTTCCCCTACAACCCATTCCAGGTTCCGGTAGTAATTGGAGAGGCTGGGGAGATCGGGGCTCTGGCCTCAGGATTGATGGAGGGACAACTAGAGCAGACAACTGAAGTCCACCGCCTTCTCCGCAAGGCAAAGGCCTTGCTCAAGGGGAGACTTCCTGCCGAGCGCAAGGAGATAGACAAAACAACATGGGGAGACCTTACCGCAGATGAGCTGCAACAGTGCCCTCCCATGCTGCTTATTGGGAATGACACTACACTGGGTGCAGGATCTGCCGGTGAGCTCAACTGGATTCTCAACAGCAGGCTCCCCATCAAGATTATCGTGCTGGCAGAGATGGATCTTGGCTTTAGCGAGGCTCATGCAGACTCCAGATCAGAGCTTGCCATGGCTGCCCTCTCCCAACGCGGTGCATATGTGGCCCAGTGCTCCATCGCGGCACCAGAGCAGATGAACCGAGCAATGCGTGAGGCCCTAAACTACCCAGGCCCTGCACTATTGCGGCTCCACGCCCCAAGCCCACAACGCCACGGATTTGGCCCCGAGATGACTACTGTCCAGGCAGAACGAGCAGTAAATGGACGTGCCTTCCCACTATTCAGTTACAACCCGGAGGCAACAGGGGTGTTTGGTACCCGCATCAGCCTTGGGGGCAACCCGGAGAGTGAGATCTCCATCGCAGAGTGGGCCTTCCATGAGGGGCGCTTCTCCGGACAATTCCAACCCTTATCTCCTGCACTGCAGAGCCAATCTGCAAATCTTGAGGAGTGGCTCAAACTGGATGAGAGGGGGCAAAACAACAAGACACCAATATTCAACGAGTATGCAATCGAACCGGATTTTGCACGTCGACTGGGGCAACTTGTCGAACAGTGGCAGATGCTGCAGGAGCTGGCCGGTATCGTCACCCCATTTACCGAAGATGTCAGAGAGCAGGCAGACAAGGCAATTGCTGAGAGTCACCAAAGAGAAATTGACGAGTTGAAAAAGGGACACCAGCAGGAGATAAACAACCTGCGCAACCAACTGGAATCCGAGATTACCCAGAGGATTACCGAACGCCTAGTTGCACTAACTGAAACCCAGAAAAAACCAAACTAAACAATATTGAACAGATACAAGGAATGTAATTCATGAACCTCCACGAATACCAATCCAAACAGCTCTTTGAGCAGGTAGGCATCCCCATCCCCAAGGGCAAAACAGTTGAGAGACTGAATGATGTAGAGCAGGCAGCAGATGAGATTGGCGGCTCTGCATGGGTTGCCAAGGCACAGGTTCATGCCGGCGGCCGCGGCAAAGCCGGGGGGGTCAAAATTGCCAGCAGCAAGGATGAGCTTGCTACATTCACCAATGAGATGCTTGGTGGAACCCTGACCACCCCACAGACTCATGGCCGGGCACTACCAATTCAGAAAGTCCTGATCGAGCAGACCCTGGATATCGGTCGCGAACTCTATCTGGGCGCACTGGTTGACCGCGATCGCGAACAGATTGTCTACATGGCATCCGCTGCAGGTGGCATGGATATCGAGCAGGTTGCCGCCGAGACACCGGAGAAGATTCTCACCGTACATGCCCACAGCGCTGCCGGTCTACAGCCTTACCAGTGCCGTCAACTGGCGTTTGGTCTCGGACTGAAGGGAAAGCAGATTGGTGCGCTTACTCGTATCCTCAGCGGACTCCATATCCTATTCATCCATAACGACCTGAGCCTGGTCGAGATCAACCCCCTGATCGTTACGGTGAGTGGGGAGTTACTGGCACTGGATGCAAAGATTAACCTTGATGACAACGCTCTATATCGCCATCCCAAACTGCAGGAGCTGCATGACCCATCTCAGGAGGACGCAAGGGAGCTGGAGGCGGGCAAGCATGACCTCAATTACATTACCCTGGATGGCAATATTGGTTGCATGGTAAACGGTGCAGGCCTGGCAATGGCCACCATGGATCTTATCAAGCTCCATGGTGGAGACCCGGCAAATTTCCTCGATGTTGGTGGAGGCACAACCGCAGAACGGGTAGCTGCCGCATTCAAACTAATCCTCAGTGACTCCAAGGTAGAGGCCATTCTGGTAAACATCTTTGGCGGCATTGTCCGTTGTGACCTTATCGCCGAGGGGATTATCACTGCAGTAAAAGAGGTGGGAGTAGAGATACCGGTAATTGTCCGCCTCGAGGGGACCAATGCCCCTCAGGGGATGGAGCTATTGAAAAAGAGCGGCCTTGATATTGATGTCGAAGAGACCCTGACCGGCGCCGCCAAAAAAGCAGTCGCCTCCACCACGTCAACAGGAGAAGGGGCATGAGTATCTTGATCAACGCAGAGACCCGCGTCATCGTACAGGGATTTACCGGAAAACAGGGTACCTTCCATGCCGAGCAATCCATCGCCTATGGCACCAATATTGTCGGTGGCGTCACCCCCGGCAAGGGTGGCCAGAGCCATCTTGATCGACCCGTATTCAATACCGTAGCTGATGCGGTGACAGAGACTGGTGCAGATGCCACCATGATCTATGTCCCCGCAGCCTTTGCTGCCGATGCAATATTTGAGGCCGCCTCGGGTGGAATCAAAACCATTGTCTGCATTACCGAGGGGATCCCGGTTCAGGACATGATCAAGGTTAAAGCATTCCTGAGCGACTACCCCGATACCCACCTTATTGGACCCAACTGCCCCGGCATCATCACTCCAGGTAGCAACAAAAATGGCTGCAAGATTGGAATCATGCCAGGAAATATCCACCAGGAGGGCTCCGTAGGAATCGTCTCCCGCTCCGGAACACTCACCTATGAGGCAGTATTCCAGACCACCAATGAGGGGCTGGGACAAAGCACCTGTATCGGAATTGGTGGAGATCCGATTCATGGCATGAACTTTATCGACTGCCTGGAGCTATTCCAGCAGGATGAGCAGACCAAAGGAATTGTTCTGGTTGGCGAGATTGGCGGCAGCAAGGAGGAGGAGGCTGCCGAATATATCCGCAACAGTGTCACCAAGCCGGTAGTTGCCTATATTGCCGGAGTTACTGCACCTCCAGGACGAAGAATGGGCCACGCCGGTGCCATCATCTCCGGCGGCAAGGGTACAGCCGAGGACAAGATAGCCGCACTCGAGGCTGTCGGGGTAACAGTCTCCCGCTCCCCGGCCGAGATTGGCAAGCACATGGCAGAGCTATTAAATAGCTAACCAGTTGATATGGGCCTTCTCTCAAGCTTCAAACGCAGCTTTTCTCACGGTGTACATCCTGCCCACTACAAGGGGCAGACCGAGAATCTCGCGATTCAACGTGTCCCTTTTGGCAATCGCTATGTGATGCCACTAGGACAGCACATTGGGGCGCCAGCAATTGCTGTCGTCAACAAGGGGCAGCATGTCGGTCGAGGTGAGCTGATTGCCAAGCCAGGAGGGTTCATCTCAACAGCACTCCACAGTCCAGTCACAGGAACAGTCACTGAGATCTCCCCGCAACGAACCCTGGATGGATCCTTCAAGCCTACAATTGTGATTGAGGCAGATCCATTCTCCGCACAGAGAGTTGAGACCACCCCACCCGCCTCATGGGAGGAGTTATCTATTGAGGAGTTCATCGAAACAGTTCAGCAGGCGGGAATTGTTGGGATGGGAGGCGCCGCCTTCCCCAGCCACGTCAAATACTCGATTCCAGATGGTGCACATATTGATGATCTTCTGGTCAATGGTGCCGAGTGTGAGCCATTCCTAACCAATGACCACCGACTGATGGTTGAGCGTCCCGAGACGGTAATTCAGGGAACAGAGATCCTGCGGCAGAAACTGGGGGCAAAACGGGCCAATATCGGGATCGAGAGGAATAAACCAGAGGCGATAAGAGCACTGGAAAAAGTTCTGGAGAAGAGTCCATCCCTGCCTATTACGCTATCCCCGCTGGAGGTCAAATACCCTCAGGGCGCAGAGAAGATGCTGATCCAGTCTGTCTACCGCAAAGAGGTTCCGGCGGGCCAGCTCCCCAGAGATATTGGGGTTGCCGTCAATAATGTAGGAACCGTTGTAGCCATTGCAGACCTGTTTGCGACCGGTGCCCCACTCATAGAGCGCGTTGTTACCGTCTCCGGACCGGGAATCGATCAACCTGCAAACCTGATGGTGCCACTTGGTACACCAGTTCGTGACCTACTCAGTTTCTGTGGCGGGCTCAACGATAAGACTCGCGAGATCATTATGGGCGGACCGATGATGGGGTTTCCCATCACCAGCCTGGATGTACCAATACTGAAGGGCAGCTCCGGAATTCTTGCATTCACCGAAGAAGAGACAGCACGCCCACATGAATACCCGTGCATCCGCTGTGGCCGCTGCCTGGAGGCATGCCCCTATTTCCTCAACCCATCTCGTCTGGCGCTGTTGAGCCGTAACCGACGCTACGAAGAGACTATGGATTATCACGTAATGGATTGTGTAGAGTGCGGGGCCTGCAGTTTTGCCTGCCCCTCAAATATCCCAATAGCTCAGTTGATCAGAACAGCCAAAGACAATCTCAGGCAAAACCCTGTAGAGGAGGCTGCATGAGCAAGAGAGATCCAGACCTTCTCCTACAGTCTGCGCCACTGCTTAAACAGGGGCTGAGTGTGCCTACCGCAATGCGTGATGTCCTGCTGGCCCTGATGCCGGCACTATTTGCGGGATTCTGGTTCTTTGGCCTCAGCGCCATTCTTGTGGTTGCAGCAACCATTCTTGGTGCTATGGCAACCGAGTGGCTCTTCACCCCAAAACAGGAGCGGGCAGTTGCACTTGGTGACGGCAGCGCACTGCTGACCGGTCTACTGCTGGGAATGACTCTCCCCCCCGCCCTCCCTCTCTGGATGGCGTGGCTTGGCGGTGTGGTTGCAATTGGTCTTGGTAAAACCATCTGGGGAGGGCTCGGCAACAACCTCTTCAACCCTGCCATTGTGGGACGTGCCTTCCTGCTGGGAACCTTTCCAATCGCCATGACCACCTGGCATGTGGCCGCAGGACCCGATTCATTCTTCCAGCTCCACCCCAGCACCCTTGCCCTCCCCTTCATGCAATCCCCCCCAATGGACGGGATGAGTGCAGCCACCCCACTGGGTCTGATGAAATTCGAGCAGATCGACTCCCCGATCTTCTCCCTGATGTTTGGGAACAGCTCCGGCTCCCTGGGAGAGACCAGCGGGGTACTGCTGATGGTTGGTGGACTCTACCTGCTCTTGCGTCGCGCCCTGGAGTGGAGAATTCCCTTGGCAATTTTTATCTCTGCCGGACTCTTCACCCTACTGCTAGAGACCATAGACCCTGCACGCTTCCCCGGTATACACTTCACCATCTTCTCTGGCGGAATGATGCTGGGGGCCATCTATATGGCAACCGACCCGGTCACCTCCCCGGTCACCCCCAAAGGGGCCTGGATATTCGGTTGTGGTATCGGGGTTCTGGTGGTACTGATTCGTAACTTCGGCGGGCTCCCGGAGGGAATACTCTATGCGATCCTACTCATGAATGCCGCCACACCGCTGATTAACCGCTACACTCAGCCCCGGGTCTTTGGCAGGAGCAGGTCATGACAGAGCCGGCTGACCAGAGACCAAATAGCACGAATGAGGCTCCACCACCAGTGGTGATGGAGCCGAGCTCAATCAGACTTATCTCCACCCTGGCAATTGCCGGGCTTGTCTCCGGTATTGCAATTGTCGCCATCTATGAGGCCACCCTGCAGACCATCACCGAAAACAAGGCTCGAGAGCTGCGCGAGGCCGTATTTAAGGTGCTGCCAGGGGTTAGCAAGATGAAAAAATTTCAGCTTGAGGAAAATGGCATCCGCTTCCGTGCCGAAGAGGGCAAGGATGAAAATACCATATATGGGGGATACAACCAGCAGGGAGAATTTGTCGGTTATGCCCTCCCCAGTGCCGGTCCCGGCTTTCAGGACACTATCGGAATACTCTACGGGTACATCCCGGAGTCCCGCAAGGTTGTGGGAATGGAGATCCTGGAGAGCCGTGAAACCCCGGGGCTGGGAGACAAGATATACAAGGACCTCTCCTTCGTCTCCAATTTTGATAACCTCTCCATCGACCCTGAGATTGTCACCATCAAGAAGGGGATGAAAAGTGCCGCCAATGAGGTAGATGCCATTACCGGGGCAACCATCTCCTCCAAGGCAGTTGTTCGCATCATCAACGAGGGTAACGAACGCTGGATAAACCAGCTTCCCACTTATGGGATCCCCCTACCTGAAGAAGGGAGTCCAGAATAATGGCAAAAACACCAGAGAGCGTATACCAGGAGATGCTCAAGGGAATCTGGAGAGACAACCCGGTCTTTGTCCAGGTACTAGGGATGTGTCCAATGCTGGCGGTCACCAACTCCGCAGTCAATGCACTGGCGATGGGGCTGGCCACATTCTTTGTACTGGTTGGCTCCAGCCTGCTGGTCTCGATGATGCGCAAGTGGATCCCCAAACAGGTCCGAATCTCCAGCTACATCATTATTATCGCCACCTTTGTAACCATCATTGACTACACCCTACTGGCGCTGTTTCCCAAGATCCACAAGGAGCTGGGAGCATTCATTCCACTGATTACCGCAAACTGCCTGATCCTTGGGCGACAGGAGGCCTTTGCCTCACGCAACAGTGTCCGTTTTGCAGTGATGGATGCGGTGGGCATGGCGGGGGGATTCCTCTTTGCCCTGCTGGCACTTGGTGGGGTACGCGAGATTCTCGGTGAGGGGGCGCTGTTTGGAGTATCCCTGTTTGGCCCCAATTTTGAGCCCTGGATAATCATGATCCTGCCACCTGGCGGATTCCTTACCCTGGGGTTAATTCTGCTCTTCTTTAACTGGGTTACAGAGAAGCACAAAGAGGCACAGATGCGTCTGCTACAGCCAGCTGAGGAGAGATCATCATGATGACAGATGCCGCCTTCCAGCACTTTCTCTGGATATTTATCAGTGCCCTGCTAGTCAACAACTTCGTGCTGGCCTACTTCCTTGGACTCTGCCCCTTCCTGGGCGTATCCGGAAAGCTTGAGACCTCATTCAGGCTTGGTCTTGCCACCACCTTTGTACTGATCATCACCGCCATCTGTGCCTGGATACTCAACACCTACGTACTTCCCCACGCCCCCTACCTGCGGCTGATCAGCTTTATTGTGGTGATCGCCAGCGTGGTGCAGTTTATCGAGATGTTGATCAAGAAGCTGAGCCCGGCCCTGTTCCGATCACTTGGAATCTTCCTGCCACTGATCACCACAAACTGCGCCATCCTCGGACTCGCCATCTTTGCCACCAATCGTGAATATAGTTTTGCCGAGAGCATTATATTCGCCCTCGGTGCTGGCGGCGGATTTACCCTGGCGCTGCTGCTAATGGCAGGATTGCGTGAGGAGAGCGAACTCTCCGATGTCCCCACCCTGATCCGAGGCACCGCTTTCAACCTGATCATTGCGGGAATTCTCTCCATGGCCTTTATGGGCTTTGCCGGACTCTTCTCGTCATGATGGGATATATCCTCTCCATTCTTGCACTGATCGCCCTGCTGGTTGGATGGGTACTGTTTCAGCAGTGGCTGAAGAAAAAAGATCCAGAGCAGTTCGGATACAAACCCGGCTGTGGTGCCTGTGCCAGCAAGGGGAGCTGCTCAACCTCAGGCAATAAGCATCAAAAAAAACACAACTAAACAGATAGAGACAGCATGAGTTTACAGACAAGAAAAATTGCACTCGTTGGTGGTGGCCAGATCGGTACTGCACTGGCCCTAATGATCACCCAGAAAGACCATGCGGAGGTAGTAATTGTCGACCTCCCAGATGCGGTCGACCCCATCAAGGGCAAGGCTCTCGACATCATGGCACTACGCCCACACGCCGGGGTGGATGTAGAGATCACCGCTACCAGCGACTACAGCGAGATTGCCGATTCCGAGGTAGTAATTGTTACAGCCGGGATTCCACGCAGGGCCGGCATGACCAGAAATGACCTGCTGGAGATAAATCTTGGGGTTATCAAATCTGTTGCCAAAGAGGTTGCTACTCACGCCCCCAATGCCTTCGTTGTACTCTCTACCAACCCTGTCGACACCATGTGCCAGGCCTTCCAACACTACTCAGGATTTCCAAAGAACCGAGTAATTGGACTCTCCGGGGCACTCGATAGCGGTCGATTCCGACTCTTCATTGCGATGGAAACTGGCTTCTCAGCCAAAGATGTTTCATGCATGGTGATGGGAGGTCACGGCCCTGCAATGATTCCTCTGACCCGCACCGCAACCGTTGGTGGCATTCCAATCCAGACTCTACTTTCTGATGAAAAGATCGAGGAGATCGTCGAGCGTACCCGTCAAGCTGGAACCGAGATCGTGCAACTACTTGGACAAGGCAGTGCCTACATCAGCCCCGCATCAGCAATCATGGAGATGGTCGAGGCCTACCTCTACAACAAGAAGCGGCTGATCGCCTCCTCAGTCCTCTGTGAGGGAGAGTATGGAATCGATAACTGCTTTATCGGCGTCCCCTGCGTTATCGGTGCCGGTGGAGTCGAGCGGATTGTAGAGATGGAGCTGACCGCAGAGGAGCAGGCCCAGCTCAACGAGAACTATCGCTCACTCAGAGAGAATATAGAACGGATAGGTTGATATTTAATACGCTAGTCTCTAATTCCAAGTGCAACACCAATCGTAGGGTGTTGCACTTGGAATTAGAGACTAGCGTGTCTCGATCATCATTGGTCGCGTATTAGACAAGTTAATAGTTTGGCTGGTTACCCACAATTCATAATTATCCTGCATGGCCAACCAGCTCTCTGGTGTCCTTCCGAGAACCTTTGATAATCTGAGAGCCATTTCTGGCGTTACAGAACTCCTCTCTTTTAGTACCCGATTCAAGGTTGATGCAGCTACACCAAGATGTCTGGCAAGATTACGGCCACTAATACCATTAGGCTCCATATAGACCGAGGCAATAAATTCACCGGGATGCGGGGGATTGTACATAGTCATTAATGATAGTCCTCATAGTTCAAAATATAGGCATTACCGTCCCTAAATTCAAAGGTAATACGCCAGTTACCACTCACCGAAATGGACCAAATTCCTGATCGGCCACCTTTTAATTGGTGCAATCTGAAACCAGGCAGGTCGATATCATCAATCACCTGTGCGGTATCGATAGCGGCTAGTTGCATTCGTAATTTTTTAGAATGCTTGGATTGGACACCAACCGCTTTTCCGGATCGAAAAAATGTTTCCAGCCCCTTATGCCTGAATGTCTTAACCACCTGGCAAGTGTAGCGTGTTGCGCAACAGGGGTCAATTTTTTATTCCCACCATTTAGATGTAGCCCTGTAATACCAAATCCGGGAAGTGGTCAGGCAATTCATGGATCAACACTATCGACAGGCCCTGGATGAGGCTCTGCCTATGCTCAACGACCGGACACCTCGCGAGTGCGCCATGGATCCTGATCTACAGGGTAAGGTGGTGCAGTGGATCAAGACACTGGAGAACCAGGACTCCCATGCCCAATCCCATGACTTGTCTTCATCGACGGAAGGGTATGACTTCTCGTGGATCTGGGTGGAGCTGGGGCTTGACAAGTACCGTACCTGAATCTCATCCCGTACCCTTTAAAGAGACGGGAGACGGCCAAACCCTGGAGGTGAACGGGCCTAGATCACCTTAGAGAAGTGCTGTGCCTTCTTTTCGCGCAGGTAGCGGTCGAATACCATGCAGACATTACGGATCAACAGACGTCCTGATGTGGCCACTGTGATGCCATCACCATCCATGGTCAGCAGCCCATCCTGCTCCATTGCCTTGAGCTCTTCCAGCTCTACCGGGAAGTAGTCGCTGAAGTTAATATTGTGACGCTCCTCTATTGCACTGTAGCGAAGACGGAAGTTACAGATGATCTCGGTGATTACATCCCTGCGCAGCAGGTCGTCTGCATCCAGCTCGACCCCACGGAATATTGGCAGTTCACCTGCGTCAATTGATGCGTAGTAGTCATCTATCCCTTTCAGGTTCTGTGAATAGGTATTCCCCACTACTCCAATAGATGTAACCCCAAGTCCGATCAGGTCACAGTCACGGTGGGTGGAGTAGCCCTGGAAGTTTCGATAGAGGGTGCCCTCACGCTGAGCAACTGCCAGTTCATCATCCGGCAGGGCAAAGTGGTCCATCCCGATATAGAGGTATCCAGCCTCGGAGAGCTGTTGGTTGGTGCGCTGCAGGATTTCCAGCTTCTGATCTGGCGAGGGAAGATCCACATCATTGATGCGTCGCTGTGGCTTGAATATCTCCGGCAGATGAGCGTAGTTAAAGACCGAGAGACGATCCGGACGTACCGCCAACACCTTGTCTACTGTCTTCTGGAAGCTGTCTGCTGTCTGCAGAGGAAGGCCGTAGATCAGATCGATACTGATTGACTTGAAACCGGTATCACGTGCGGCATCGAGTACCGCAAAGGTCTCCTCTTCAGACTGGATTCGATTTACCGCCCTCTGTACTGCAGGGTCAAAATCCTGCAGCCCTAGGCTCATACGGTTGAACCCCTCCTCCCTGAGCAGGGCAATGGTCTCTGCCGTCGCCTCACGGGGGTCGATCTCGATGGAGTACTCCCCCTCATCATCGGTTCTGAGGTTAAAGTTGTCACGGGTTGCATCCATCAGACGACGAATCTCGTCATGGTTGAGGAAGGTTGGAGTGCCGCCACCCCAGTGCAGCTGGTCAACAACTCTGGAGTTGTCAAACTGCTCACCCTGAAGCTCAATCTCACGAATTATCCGGTCAAGATAGGGTGGAGATTTCTCTCTATCCTTGGTTGCGATCTTGTTACAGCCACAGTAGAAGCAGACGGTATCGCAAAATGGGATGTGGAAGTAGAGGGAGAGCGGACGCAGCGGATCTTCTCCGTTGGTACGGGCAGCCGCAGCCTTGTAGGATTCACGATCAAATCCCTCATGGAATTGAACCGCAGTTGGGTATGATGTGTAACGTGGACCCGCCTTGTCGTAACGGCGAATCAGCTCCATATCAAAGGTAAGTATCTGCTCCATTCTGACTATTTATCCCTCAATCTGGTAATTGTGTTGTGCACCGCTCATGCTCTTTACGAAACAGCGACTGGTGTGCATCCAGCGTATTGCGGTCAACCGCAAAGACTCCATGGCCGCCGCGCTCAAATTCGAGCCAGCTCCAGGGGAGCTCCGGGAAGAGTTGCTCCAGCGCCTCGGCACTGTTCCCCACCTCGCAAATAAGTACGCCATTCTCTTCCAGATGGGCCGGTGATTCCAGCAAAATCTGTACAATCAGGTCAAGGCCATCCTCCCCGGCCTCCAGCCCCATCCTGGGCTCGGCAAGAAACTCCGCCGGCATCGACTCCAGATCTGCTCTATCTACGTATGGCGGGTTGGTTACGATCAGGTCGTAACACCTTCCATTTAGCGCAGAGAAGAGATCGGATTTTTTAACTCGAACCCGATCCCCAACTCCGTGGTTCTCGATATTTATTCTGGCGACTGCAACTGCATCCTCGGAGAGATCCACTGCATCAACCATTGCATCAGGGAACCCATAACTGCAAGCTATTGCAATACAACCACTTCCTGAGCCAATCTCAAGAATATTGTTAACACCATCAGGATCGATCCAGGGGTAGAAGTGCTGCTCGATCAGCTCTGCAATTGGTGAACGCGGAACCAGGACACGCTCATCCACATAGAATGGGAGCCCTGCAAACTGCGCCTTATTGGTCAGGTATGATGCCGGAATCCGCTCCTCAACTCGGCGACGGAAGAGGACAACCAGATGACTCCGTTCGGTTGGAAGCAGCCTCCCTTCCAGCAGAATATCTGGGCAGTCAGCTGGTAGATGCAGTCCATGCAAAACCAGCTGGAGGGCCTCATCCAGCGCATTGTCGGTGCCGTGTCCAAAATATAGGTTGCCATCACGCTCTGCCTCCCCCATTAAAGAGGCACCCCAACGGATGAAATCCCTTGGGGTGAGCAGTGTCTCCTCTATGGTTACGGTGTCGATAGTCAGGCCTTGGACTCCTGCTCCTGAATCTGCTTGCGCACATCCGACATATCCAGCTCCTGAGTCTTGGCAATCAGATCCTTGAGGCCATCAGCTGGCACCATCCCGGGCTGTGAGAAGATCACGATCTGTTCACGGAAGATCATCAGTGTGGGGATTGAGCGAATCTGGAAGTGGGACGCAAGCTCCTGTTCGGCCTCTGTATTTACCTTGGCAAAGACCACATTCTCGATCTCTTCAGAGACCTTCTCGTAGATCGGACCAAAGCTCTTGCAGGGTCCACACCACGGGGCCCAGAAATCTACCACTACAATATCGTTGCCGCTAATAGTCTCTTCAAAATTGGATCCGTCCAGTTCAACTGTGCTCATAACTCTCTCTTCCTTGTTTCTAAAACCAAATTAGCTCTAACTACCACACCCTTCCCATTTTAGCACCCCTCATCAACCTCTTTGTGGCTCTTTTCATCGCTCATATTCTGCTCATCCTCCATATCAGACCCCGAATCAAACGAGGATGGCAACATCCTCCAGGGGACAACCTTGGCAACCAGTGGCAACAACAGGGCTCCGCCCGGCAGCATGAAGATCCCGAAGGCAGGAACCGTACGTGCCAAATCCTTGGCTTGCTCAAGCGCATCCTGCCGCTCCTCCTCACTGGTCTCCTGCCCCAGCGAGATCTTGCGCAGGGTTGTCAGCATCATCCCAGTCTGCTGTACTTCCATCCATGTCTTGACACTAATGTCCATGAAGATCCTGCTAACCATATCAGGGTCACGACCCCTCTCTGCCGTTACCCGTAGCACCTCCCGGGTTCTGGTGACAATTTTTATCTCACTTAGCAACTGCTACTTACCCTTGGGGCGAAAGACCTTGACCACCTCTGGATGCGCCTCCAGTCTGGGGCCTTCGATCAGATCAACGCAGTAAGGGATTGCGGGGAAGAGTTCGTCTAGGGTCTCGGCAATTGCAGAGGGTTTTCCCGGCAGATTGACAATCAGGCTATTGCCACGAATACCCGCGGTCTGACGCGAGAGAATGGCTGTGGGTACGTACTTCAACGAGATCTGGCGCATCAACTCACCAAAACCGGGCATCATCCGCTCACAGACCGCCTCCGTTGCCTCCGGAGTCACATCTCGTGGCGCGGGCCCTGTGCCACCGGTGGTGACAATCAGGCAGCATCCATCCTCATCCGCAAGCGCCCTCAGAGTCTGCTCAATCACTGGCTGCTCATCAGGGATAACCCGTGCAACCGGCTCCCAGTCAGACGAGAGGGCCCTCTCGAACCACCCCTGCAGCGCAGGGCCGCCCAGATCCTCATACTCGCCGCGACTGGCGCGATCCGATACCGTTACAATTCCAATTTTTGCGCTACTGCCCATTACTAAATCCTCAGGTTCTGCGGAACATCTAAAATTGAAAACATTCTATAACAAAAAGTGCCAGTCCCACCTTGAAAAAAGAGAAATGATCCCCACAACAATCACTCCTTTCCAAAAATTGTAGAGTCAGGGAGAATGCACCCCTGATAGCAGCCAACAAGAATAGAGCAGAACAGACTGACCATGAGCAATGAATTTGACGAAGAGATGGATGTGATCAACGGTGAGGTCGAGGTGGAGATAGAGCTCTCCCCCTCCTCGGAACTGGCGCTCCCTTCTGCCAACCTGCCGAAACAGATCTACCTGCTGCCGTTATCTGAGCGCCCCTTCTTTCCCGCCCAGACTCAGCCTCTGTTGATGAATGGTAAGCCATGGATGGAGACCGTCCACAAGATTGGTGACACCAATGAACACATGGTCGGACTGTTTATGACTAACCCACATGAATCCGATTTCGCCTCGCCCGAGGACTATTACGAGATGGGGACGGTTGCACGCATGCACCATCCGATGAAGCAGGAGGGGAAGATTCAGTTTATCGCCGAGGGGGTTCAGCGTGCCCGCATTGTGCGCTGGCTCTCCGACACCCCGCCATACCGTGTCGAGGTGGATTACCCCAAACAGGCCGCACCCAAGAAGAAGGATGAATCCAAGGCCTTCGCCATGGCTATCATCAACACCCTGCGGGAGCTGATCCCACTCAATCCACTATATGGTGAGGAGCTCCGTTTTTTCCTCGACCGCTTCAGCCCCAATGAGCCGTCAGCACTGACCGACTTTGCCGCCAGCCTCACCACTGCAAAGGCCGATGAGCTGCAGAAGGTTCTGGAGACATTAAATATTCGCCGTCGCATGCAGCAGGTGCTGGTGCTGCTGAAAAAGGATCTGGATGTGGCCAAGCTGCAGAGCAAGATCCGTGACAGTGTTGATGACAAGATGGATGAACAGCAGCGCAAATTCTTCCTCAAGGAGCAGCTCAAAGCGATCCAGAAAGAGCTCGGGATCGCCAAGGATGACCGTACCGCAGACCATGACCGCTTCCTTGAACGGATGGAGAAACTGACCATCCCCAAAGCATCGATGAAGAAGATAGATGAGGAGATGGATAAACTTGGAATGCTGGAGACTGGCTCCCCCGAGTATGCGGTTACCCGTAACTACCTTGACCAGATCACCTCACTGCCGTGGGGAATCCACTCCAAGGACAAACTAAACCTGAGACGGGCCCGCAAGATTCTTGATCGTGACCACGACAGCCTGGAGGATGTGAAGGACCGTATCATTGAATTCCTTGCGGTTGGCAAACTGCGGGGCGAGGTCAATGGCTCCATCCTGCTGTTGGTCGGCCCTCCCGGCGTGGGCAAGACCTCGATTGGAAAATCGGTAGCAGATGCCTTGGGGCGCAAATTTTACCGACTCTCCGTCGGCGGCATGCGTGACGAAGCTGAGATCAAGGGACACCGTCGCACCTACATAGGGGCAATGCCAGGCAAATTCATTCAGGCGATCCGTGAGGTGGAGACCCAGAACCCCATCATCATGCTCGACGAGATCGACAAGATCGGTGCCTCCTACCATGGAGATCCAGCCTCGGCCCTGCTGGAGGTACTGGATCCAGAGCAGAATGTGGAGTTTCTTGACCACTACCTGGACACCCGCTTCGATCTCTCCAAGGTACTATTTATCTGTACCGCAAACCAGCTCGACACCATACCCTCACCCCTGTTGGACCGGATGGAGACCATTCGCCTCTCCGGCTATATAACTCAGGAGAAGGTGGATATTGCCAAGCATCATCTGTGGCCACGCCAGCTGAAGCGCAGCGGCCTCAAGAACAGTCAGATCAAGATCAGTGATGCGGCGCTGCGTACCGTGATTGATGGATATGCACGCGAGTCCGGGGTGCGTAACCTGGAGAAGCAACTGGGGCGCATCATTCGCAAGATTGCCGTGAAGATAGTCAATGGCAAGAAGGGTCCATTCAAGGTCAACATAAAGGATGTCGTCGAGTATCTTGACCAGCCCATCTTTCAGAGTGAAAAGCCGTACCGTGGCGTTGGAGTGGTAACCGGTCTGGCCTGGACTGTCATGGGTGGCGAAACCCTGACCATCGAGGCAGGCAAGATTCACACCGACAGTCGTGGCTTCAAGCTTACCGGACAGCTAGGAGATGTAATGCAGGAGTCCGCCTCAATTGCCTACAGCTACATAATCTCTCATCTGGAGAAATATGGTGCCAAGGCAGATTTCTTCGAGAAGGCGCATCTCCACCTCCATGTTCCGGCTGGCGCCACCCCCAAGGATGGGCCAAGTGCAGGGATAACCATGGGTATCGCCCTGCTCTCTCTGGCACGTAACCGCAAGATCAACCGTCCACTGGCAATGACTGGTGAGATGACGCTGACTGGTCGGGTACTGCCCATCGGCGGAGTACGGGAGAAGACCATTGCAGCCCGCCGCCAGAAGATCCGGGAGCTGATCTTCCCGGCGGAGAACGAAAAGGATTTTGAGGAGTTGCCAGATTACATCCGCGAGGGGATTACCCCACACTTTGTGAGCCACTTCGATGAGGTTGCAGAGATTGTATTTGGCTAGCGGACCGGTAGCTCCCTGAATGAGTCTGCTACAACTCAAGGATATTCAGCTCGCCTACGGTGACCTCCCCCTGCTCGACCACGCCAACCTTGTCGTCGAGCGTGGTGAGCGCCTCTGTCTGGTCGGGCGCAACGGTACTGGCAAATCTACACTGTTCAAGGTTATCTCCGGAGATGCAATCTCGGAAGATGGCATCATAGAGAAAGGAACAACAAAAATATCCCGTCTAAAACAAGAGGTTCCAAAAGATATATCAGGCAGTATCTATGATATAACGGCGCAGGGTGTTGGTGAAATAGGGCAGCTGATTGCCGACTACCACCACCTTGTTGTAGAGCTTGAGAGCGACAGCAGCGAAAGAATACTGGAGCAGATGTCCGCTGTTCAGCAGAAAATCGAGGCCGCCCATGGCTGGTCAATCCAGCAGCAGATTGAGGCCACCCTTTCTAAAATGGGGCTTGATCCGGAGGAGAGTTTCGAGGATCTTTCTGGTGGCATGAAGCGTCGAGTGCTGCTGGCACAGGCCCTGGTTCAGAAACCAGATCTGCTCCTGCTGGATGAGCCCACCAACCACCTCGATATCGAATCAATCCAGTGGCTGGAGGAGTTCCTTCTGGGCAGTCAGACCGCCCTCCTCTTCATCACCCATGACCGACAATTCCTGCGCCGACTGGCGACTCGAATAATCGAGCTGGATCGCGGTAACCTGGCCGACTGGCCCGGAGATTATGACACCTACCTCAGACAGAAAGAGAAGGCACTGGAGGATGAGGAGAAAGATAACGCCCTCTTCGACAAGAGGTTGGCCCAGGAAGAGGTCTGGATTCGCCAGGGGATCAAGGCCAGGCGCACCCGTAACGAGGGGCGTGTACGTGCTCTGAAGGCACTGCGTGAGGAGCGCAGCAGGCGGCGCAACCGCACCGGCAATGTGCGCATGGCTACACAGCAGAGCGAGGCCTCTGGCAAGAAGGTGATCCGCGCCAAAAATCTGCATCACAGTTATGACAGCAAGCCACTGATACATGACCTCTCGATAAATATCCAGCGCGGGGATCGTATCGGCATTATCGGACCAAATGGAATCGGCAAAAGTACTCTGCTGCGTATTCTGCTTGGAGAGACCATCGCAGACGAGGGGACTGTCAAACACGGGACAAAGTTACAGGTCTCCTATTTTGACCAACTAAGAAACCAGCTAAGTGAGGAACGCTCGGTACAGGACAGCGTTGCAGATGGCAGCGACAACGTCATCATCAATGGCAATAGCAGGCATGTCATCAGCTATCTGCAGGATTTTCTCTTCTCTCCGCAACGGGCCCGCAGCCCCGTCAGCACCCTCTCCGGTGGCGAACGCAACCGCCTACTGCTGGCACGGCTATTTTCCAAACCATCAAATCTGCTGGTAATGGATGAACCAACCAATGATCTCGATATAGAGACCCTGGAGCTGCTGGAGGAGCTACTGCTTGAGTATCAGGGCACCCTGCTCCTGGTAAGCCATGATCGCGCCTTCCTCAATAACGTTGTTACCAGCACCTTGGTGTTTGAGGGGAGCGGCGTGATCGAGGAATATGTTGGCGGCTATGATGACTGGCTCCGGCAGCGAAAGAGTGCGCCATCCACCACCAACAAAACCAAACCGGAAAACAACAGCAAGAGCAGTGTAACCAGCAACCAGAACCCCGGCCAGAGAAAGCTGAGCTACAAGGAGAGGCGTGAACTTGAGAAGCTCCCCAAACAGATCGAGAAACTGGAGAGTGAACAGGAGGACATTCACCAAAAGCTGGCTGATCCAGCCTTCTACCAGAGCGGTGGGGATGAGGTCAGTTCGATAACGGAGCGGTTGAATGAGATTGAACAACTTCTCGTTACCCAGTACGATCGCTGGGAAACGCTTGAGGAGATAGAGAATGGATAGCCAAACCACAGAACAACGATTGGAGGAGCTGGAGAGCCGTCTCGCCTTTCAGGATGAGCATATAGAGGAGCTAAACGATGTTATTGCCAAGCTGCAGCTGGAGGTGATGACATTGGGGCAACGCCAGCGAGAGGCGGAGCGGCAGATTCAGCAGATCACCCCGTCGCTTATCAAGTCACTTGCGGAGGAGACGCCCCCTCCTCACTACTGATGTTACATAATGTTCTGACTAACTGTCTCATACAGTACACTCAAGTACATCCATGTACCGCTCGACCGCGGCCATCCCTTCCCTAGCCGCAGACGACTGTATGAGCCAGTTAGTCAGAACATCTTAAACATTGAGCATGACTGAAAGCGATCGAATTAAACTTGAAGATAGGTGGAAGCAGGTACTGCTTGCGGAATTCAACGAACCCTACATGGTAGAGCTCCGCAGGTTTCTGCTGCAACGCAAAAAGCAGGGGGCAGCAATATTCCCCCCCTCCAGCCAGTGGTTCAATGCCTTCAACCATACCCCGTTCGATCGGGTGAAGGTGGTGATTATCGGACAGGACCCATACCATGGAGCAGGACAGGCGCATGGGCTCTGCTTCTCTGTGCAACCGGAGATCAAAATCCCTCCATCCCTGCTAAATATCTACAAGGAGTTGGCCTCGGATCTCAACATCCAGAACCGTAGAGGAACCCTCACCCCGTGGGCAGATCAGGGAGTGCTGCTGCTGAATGCAGTGCTAACCGTAGAGGCTGGTCAGGCTGGTGCCCACCAGGGCAAGGGGTGGGAGGAGTTTACCGATGCTGCAATTGATCACCTAAATCGGGAACGTGAACACCTGGTCTTTATCCTCTGGGGAGCCTATGCGCAGAAAAAGGGTAAACGTATCGACCGCAGCAGGCATCTTGTCATCAGCTCACCACACCCATCACCCCTCTCTGCCCACAGAGGATTTTTTGGCAGCCACCCATTCTCGCAGACCAACCACTACCTTGTTGAGCATGCGATTGAACCCATTAAATGGCAGCTGTAGTGGGCATTACTATTCAGCTGCATTATGGTTGCCATTTACATCACTCAATCTCACCATACAGATCGAGCAGCAACTCCTCCCTCTCTTCAATCTGTCGGGTCAGCTCCCCCTTCTCCTGAAGAATCTGCCTAAGCCTCTCTCTGGCGCTATCCTCGTAGATCTCTGATTGTGCCAACTGCTGTTCCAACTCCAGAGAGCTTGACTCCAGCTCCCCAATCTCGCGCTCCACTCTGTCGATTCTCTTTTTGATTGGTGCCAACCTCTTTCTCTGTTCTGCCTCAATCCTGCGCTGCTCCTTGCGATTCACTCTCTGACTCTTGCTGCCGGCCTCACTCTCCGCTCTTCCAGAACCATTACTGGAGCTCTTGCCTAAGCTATCTGCAGAACGGAGCCACTGCGCATAATCATCAAGATCACCGGAGAATGGCTCCACTCTGTGGTTTGCAACCAGAAGAAACTGGTCAGCCACACCCTCCAGCAGATATCGATCGTGCGACACTACCACCAGCGCCCCCTCAAACTCTTGCAGCGCCACCACCAGTGCATGACGCATCTCAAGATCAAGATGGTTGGTTGGCTCATCCAGCAGCAGCAGATTGGGGCGTTGACGAATAATCATCGCCAACACCAGTCTCGCCTTCTCGCCCCCGGAGAGCGGCCCAACCGGATCTTTTACCCGATCATCCCTGAAGCCAAAACTTCCAAGATAGCCCCTCAACTCCTGCTCTGTAGCGTCAGGGTGGTTGCGCTGCAGATGAAGCAGTGGGGTTGCAGCAAGGTCGAGTAGCTCCAGCTGGTGCTGTGCAAAATATCCAATAGTGAGAGCCTTGGACTCTACACGCCCCCCCTGGAGCAGAGTCTGGGAAGAGGCCAGCAATTTCATCAGGGTAGATTTTCCCGCACCATTACGCCCCAGCAGGGCCATCCGGTCTCCAGGGTTGAGGGTGATCGAGAAATCGTCCAGCACAATCGCCTCTCCATATCCGGCTACTGCATGATTAATAGTCAGCAGTGGATGAGGCAGCTTTTCTGGGGGCGAAAAATGAAAGTGGAATGGTGAGTCTACGTGTGCTGGTGCAATAGTCTCCATCCGCTCCAGTGCCTTGATCCTGCTCTGCACCTGCTTAGCCTTGGTTGCCTTGGCACGGAAACGCTCCACAAAACGGTGCATATGCTCTTTCTCGCGCTGTTGCCTCTCCCACGCCGACTGTTGTTGCGCCAGCCTCTCGGCACGGATCCTCTCGAACGCACTGTAGTTTCCAGGAGTCAGCTCCATCCGCTGATGCTCTATATGGATAATCCCATTTACCACCCTATCCAGCACATCACGATCATGTGATATCAGCAGCAGGGTTCCGGGGTACTGCTTGAGCCAATCCTCCAGCCAGAAGACGGCATCCAGATCAAGATGGTTGGTTGGCTCATCAAGCAGCAGCAGATCAGAACGAGCCATCAGCGCCTGTGCCAGATTGAGGCGCATCCTCCATCCTCCAGAGAATGACTCTACCGGAAGATTCTCCTGCTCCACTGTGAAGCCCAGACCCTGCATAAGTTTTGCCGCACGGTTGCGGGCATTGAAGCCATCAATCGCTTCCATCTCCGCAAATAGTGCCCCCTGGCGCACCCCGTCACCACTCTGTTCTGCCTTGCTCAGCTCAAGCTGCAGGCGACGCAGCTCATGGTCGCCATCCATCACTAGATCGATTGCGCTGCAGCTCAGAGAGGGGGTCTCTTGGGCAACATGGGCGACTACCCAGCCAGGTGGAATCCTCAACTCACCCTCATCAACCCCAATCTCTCCGATAACAAGGGCGAACAGGCTAGATTTCCCGCTTCCATTTCCGCCAGTAACCCCGACCTTCTGGCCAGGATGGATAGAGAGCGTACTATTTTCAAACAGCAGTCTTGGCCCTCGACGGATCGAGAGAGAGGAGATACGAATCATCAGAATTTAATAGCTAACCAAAAATATGGAGAGATTATATACCCGCAACCATTTGGTTGTTCTATTCAGAGATGAACATATTGAACTTATCTGGACCAACCCGATAAGGAAATTGCAGATAAAATTCAATCTCAAACGGCTTCTTTACAGGACCAATATTTGCACCTAGTAATACCCCATCTGTAGATGGCCGCAAGAAACGCATAATATCATCCTCTTCCTCATCATCAGAAATGACGCGAACCATTCCAAGCAACTGATCCTCTGCATGAACTTCTTGGGTATAGGAGTTATAGAGAATAACCTGCGCCCCACATTGGGCAGAATAGAGAAGCTCTAGGTGATGGACATTATTTGGGGCATGAAAAAAACTACCCCCATAGTGTGCGGCATGATCAGAATGCGCTATAGAGAGTGGAGATTTGCAGTAAACCCCTTGACCCATCTTATAACGAGAACCACCACCGACCAGCTCCGCATTGTCATCCACCACAATACCGTAAAGACATGGGTCTGCGCCAATTGTCCTCTTTTCACCGCCCAGACCAATTATGATTGGCATCACAATAAGTGATATCATCAGAATCCTGATCATCTCCCCCCTCCTAACAAAAACTAAGGAATCTAAAGAAGTCGCTTCACAACTTATTCAGAGCTCCCTTGCAAGTTATCTGATTGTGGGAAGGAGAATAAAATAAATGCGTTGTAATAAGCATAATTCTGTTCCTTCCCCCACCCCCCTCCCACAGAAATTTTTCATGGTACCCCTATCTCAGATGAATTGTTTCAAATTCAAATGGCAGTTCGTAAATACTATCTCCCATTTCCACTCTCAGCACGGCAATCCACTCCATAAGGCTACGTATACAGACCGACAGGCTCCCCTCTCCCTGAAAGGTGGCATAGTCCCGCCCTGCGGCAAGCTCATACTGTAGAAACCCCATATACATATCTTTCCCCTCAAACAGCACCTCTACCCTCTCCGGTTTTGAACCACTAAATTTTGCGGTCAGCAATATCGATTCTGTTGGAGATGGATTTTTTGGGCTCATCTCAAACAACACCTCTCCCCCATCAGACAAAGTAGCACTACAGGCCTGCAGATGGAGCTGGCAATCCGCCGCCAGCGACAGACGGGTAACTCTTTTCTCTACTGATAAGGTTGAGAAATAAAACCCCAACCACATCGCCAACATCACAACTACCGCAGCGAGAAGAGCTCTCCATCTATGCCACAAATGACTGGCCAATAGATTCAGTCCCACGCTCTCTGGATTGTAGCAAGGTCTTTAACCATTACATCAGGATTGTGTGGAGCGGAGAAGACGGCATGCATGTCACCTTCAGGATTAACCAGGAAGATTGATGCTGAGTGGTTAATTAGATATGAATTCTCTACCCCCTCAGGCACACCCTCTTCCTCGTCAATCAACAACTGCTTACCATTCAGATAGTAAACACGTTCATACATTGTACCCATTGCACGAGCCAGGATATCTACGCTCTCCTGCTCACCAGTTGTTCCAATAAATGATTGGTGATAATAACCCGCATACTCCTGCAGTGAATCAGGGGTATCTCGCTGAGGATCAACAGAGACAAAAACAACCTGTGGGACCTCAGCTACACTCTCCGGATTTTTTTCAATCTTGCGCATAACCTCACTCAACATAAACAACTCAGTCGGGCAAACATCCGGGCAATGCGTATAACCGAAGAAGAATAGTGACCACTTCCCCTTTAGGTTCTCAGCACTGAACTTCCCCATATCTCTATGTTCAAAAATAAACTCCGGCAACTCTTTTGGTGGAGACAACACCATTGAACCATCAAGGTTTAACCGTTCAGCAGAACGATCACAACCAGAAAGTACCGCCGACAAACCAAACAACAGCAAAAGTGCCACGCTGTTTTTTAAAAATATTCTTTTCACTATTCAATACTCCTTGAGAACGGACGGGGAGAATTCTCTCCCCATCCTCCTCTTGCTATCAGTGATGCATCATCTGATGACCACCACCTTTCATCATCATACCGCCTCTGCGTACCTCAGCCATAACCATCTGCTCACTACCATCACTAAAGCTCAGTGTTAGATGAATCTGATCACCTACAGTTGGCACCTTGGCAGGGCCAATCATCATGATATGCCAGCTGCCTGGCTTCAGTACGGTACTGGAGTGTGGGGCAACTGGGATGTTCTTTTGCTGAATCATCTTCATCATGCCATCTGCCATTTTGGTACGATGCATCTCTACACGGCCCAACTCAGCGGCAGCAGTAACTCCAATCAGTGCAACCTCGGAACCACTGTGATTTTCCAGACTCATAAATGCAGCCAGTGCAGGGGCATTTGGTGGTGCAGCACGCACCCATGGATCACTCACCATAACCCCCTCTGCACGAACAGAAAAAACGGTTGCCAATAAAAACAGTGTACTCAGGACACGGGATATATTCATATTCATTCTAAAATCTCTCTATATAATTTCTTGGTATGTTCGGCTCAACCGAGCCTGATAACCCCCACCCCCCTAATTTTATTACGAGATGGCAGGGTCATACACTCCACCTCTCCCAAGATGAAGTGATATTGAACTGCAGAAACTATACAGGTGGTGCCCTACCGAGGAAGCGGGGATAGGAGTGACTTTCCGGAGTCAGTGGAAGTCGCTCAACCCACTCCTCATGATCCTGTAATGTGTGAGAATCAAAAAGCGAACTGTAGCTATCAATCCAGCCTGTTGCGTTGGCCTGAACAATACATGTTGGACACTCATAGTAACTAGCATCCAACTGATCATCTGCCTGCTCCTGATCTATACCATCAAAAGCGACGAATACTGTCTTGTAGCCATAGGCTGTACAGATTGTTGTTGTATAGCCATTAACAGGTCCGGCTGTTGCAATCTGGAAATAGGGAACAATGGAGTGAAACAGGAAGGTGAAAACCCCAACCAGAAGGATGGAGCGCCTACGCTGCCCTGTTCTATCTCTTGACATTATATTAGTGACTAATGATTTGATTTCATTATGTAATGTTGAATAATAGCCACCCTTTTTACCTTTAACATTGATTGAAGTCAACCCGTAAGATTACAGTCGAAGTGCAATTGTAATGTTATCCTTTGCCCCATGATCCAACCACGCCTTCAAGCCAATGCCCTTGTTCTCTACAAGAGCGGCCCCGCCCGTATCACTGCCATCACCGACAAAATCGAAATCCAGCTCCCCAACAGTAAGGGCAAGCGGGTGCGTGACAAGGATATCTTGCTACTCCACCCAGGTCCTATTCGATCCCTAACAGAACTGGAGCAACCCATTGAGGGAGAGGTTGAGGAGGCATGGGAACTATTGGGCGATGAGTCCACTACACTCGATGACCTGAGTGAACTGATTTTTGGCGAAATCACACCGCATACTATCTGGGCTAGCTGGAAAATTGTTGCCGATGACCTCTATTTCCATGGGAGACCAGAGGATATCCGGAGCTACCCGGCAGAACACATCGAAACCGTACGCAACGAAAGAGAGTCCAAGGCACGGGCAGCAGAAGAGAAGGCCGCCTTTCTGGAGCGCCTAAAAAGTGGTGCCCTCATTCCTGATGACCATGCCCAGCTGAGTGATGTGGAGATGGTCGCCCTCAAACGTAGTGGGGTAAGCCGAATCCTGCGTGATCTTGGAAGAGAACAGCGCCCGGAAAATGGCCACCACCTGCTACTCGAGACCGGTTACTGGGATGAAAACCATAACCCCCACCCTCACAGAATGGGGCTGGAGACTACACCTCCACAAGGTGAGGTTCCAGACCTCCCGGATGAGGAGCGAGTTGATCTAACCCACCTCACCGCATGGGCTATTGATGATGAGGGCAACCGTGACCCCGATGACGCCATCAGTCTGGATGGAGAGAATATCTGGGTCCATGTGGCCGATGTTGCGGCACTGGTCAAACCAGATAGTGAGCTGGATCTGGAGGCACGTACCCGTGGGGCAAACCTCTACATACCAGAGGGCACACTGACCATGCTTCCCCCAAAGGCAACAGAGCTGCTTGGTCTGGGGCTGCAAGAGCGCTCACCAGCACTCTCCTTCAGCTTCATCCTGACAGAGAATGGAGAGGTAGATAATGTCGAGGTAGTGACCAGCTGGGTCAAGGTGACCCGAACCACCTATGGTGAGGTGGACAAACAGATTGAAGAGCCCCCCTTCGCATCACTCTACGAGAAGGCACTGCAGTATCAGCGGCGACGAATTAGCCAAGGCGCCATCCGTCTCGATCTTCCTGAGGTGAAGATTCGGGTAGTGGAGAATGAGATAATCATCACCCCACTCCCCCGCCTACGCAGTCGTGATCTGGTGACCGAATTCATGTTGATGGCAGGAGAGGCTGCGGCACGCTTTTCACAGAACAACAACATCCCCTTCCCCTACTCCACCCAGCCACCACCGGAACCGGATGAGAATGGGGAGTCCTGGCCATTGCCAGAGAGCCCATCCGAGATGTTTGGCTTCCGTCGCCGTTTTCAGCGCAGCCAGTTAAAGAGTATTCCAGGACCCCACTCTGGGCTGGGGATGGAGCAGTATAGCCAGGTAACCAGTCCGCTTAGACGCTATCTTGATCTGGTTGCCCACCAACAGCTGCGGGCATGGATTCAGAAGAGGCCAATACTGGATAGCGATGAACTGACCGAGCGGGTTGGGGCTGCCGAGGCTGTGATTGGCAATGTGCGCCGTGCCGAGCGCTTCTCCAACCGTCACTGGACCATGGTCTGGCTACAGCGTAATCCAGAGTGGAGAGGAGAGGGGGTTTTGGTCCACACCATGAAGCAGCGCGGAACCTTCCTGATCCCGGAGCTGGCGCTGGAGTGCAAGGTGCGTCTGAAAGAGCCAACTGAACTAAACTGCAGCGTTCAGCTAAAATTATCAGAGGTGGATCTACCGGAACTGACCGCCTACTTCCGCAGCTAGCTAGGAGTCTGTCCTAGTTATCTCTCTTATCCCACTGCTCCATGGTGTAGGTCTTGATTGCTAGCGCATGGAGTTCGCCGCTAGCCAGCACGTCGCTGACGGTAGTCATCACGGCACGCTGCTGAGCCAAAAGACCCTGCCCCTCAAAGCTGTCGCTGATAACTGTAGTCTCACAGCTGCAGCCATCCCCCTTCACCACTACTGTTGCGCCCGGAATCCCATCCTCGATTCTCTTCTTTATATCTGCCAGCTCCACTACCTCTTCTCCCTGTCTGCCCACTCTGCCGCCTTGATCAGCAGCGAGTCGATTCGATTCCTGATCTTTCTCTTTCCTGATGCGTAGTTGTTGACCAGCACCGCAAAGGTCAGCTCTCTCCCCTTTGGGGTCTTCAAATGGCCTGCAATTGTACGAATGCCGGAGAGTGTGCCGGTTTTTGCCCAGACCTTCCCCTGCAGTGGAGTCTTGTGAAAACGGTAGCGCAGGGTACCATCGTGGCCCGCACGGGAAAGCGAACTCCTAAACACCCTTGCATCTGAGTGCCCCCTCATAGAGCTCAACACCTTGACCAAATCCTCCGGACGGAAAAGATTATAGCGAGAGAGTCCCGAACCATCTACCAGATGATAACGGTAGGATTTTATCTTGAGCCTCTTGAGAAAACGGTTTATAGACTGCATGCCGCGGTCAACCGATCCCGACTTGATCACCTCACCATCTCTATTGCGCTTCACCCCAAGGGTGCGGAGCAGGTGCTCTGCCACCAAGTTAATACTTCTCTTGTTTGCCAACGGCAGAATCTCACTCAGTGGGTTGGAGTTGTGGCTCCAAATCAGACCACTCTGTTTCCTGTAACCCTTGATCTGGTCACTATCCAGCGCATTGCCGGTGACCTCAACCCCCGCCCTAATCACTGCCTCCTTGAAGAGCGCCGCAGCATATATAGTAGGGTTATCGACCGTCACCTTGCCAGACATCTTTGGGTTGCGGCGCATCTTTTCTGGAACCGTAACCACAAATTTATTGGTGCCTCGCTCACGGCCGATCGCAACCCAGCTCTGCTCATCAGTTACCACCACCTCAGACTGCAGATAGTTATTCTCTGGATAGAGATGAATCTGACTCTTACTGAGCCTCTTCTTGCGGTTCTTCTCAATCCGATATCCCGCAACCCCGCCATGCACTGTCAACCCTGAGGATTGTGCAGAGAAGGCGTGGTTCTCATCATCCCAGGCCCACCCCTTTCCCAGTGGCTCATCAACAAAGAGGTTATCGATGCCGACAATATTGCCCTCGATCCGCTTCACCCCCTCACTCACCAACTGTCTTGCCCAACGGTCAAGAACCGTACGCCCCACAGCCCCCTCCGGGGTACCAAGAGTCGGGTCCCCTCCACCAATCAGCTGGAGATCACCACGGATCACCCCATCGGAGTGGATCTGTCGATGCGGAAACTGAATATGAGTTGTAAAGGTGTAGTCTGGACCGAGTCGGTCAAGGGCCACAGCAGTTGTAATCAACTTGACCACTGAGGCAGGAACGAATGGGGTGGCCCCATTGCGTGAGTAGAGCACCTGGCCACTATCACTCTCGATAATGTGAATGCCCCAGTGTGCTGCAGGGGTGCTGGGGGCATCGATAATGGCGTCCAGATCAGGTGCCATATTGGCAACTGCCCCTTGTGCCCACAACAGGGCTACAAGAGGCAGCAGAAGAGTGGATACCTGCCTACGCGGGTATGACGAGAACATATCCTAAGCAGTTATCCGGCAAGGGTCTGCAGTAATCCATTAAGACGTTTGGTAAAGCTTGCCGGGTCATCAAGCTGACCTCCCTCCGCCAACAGCGACTGATCAAAGAGGATTCTGGTCCAGTCGGCAAAACGCTCCTCATCGGCTTCATTCTGCAGGCGCTCCACAAGTGGATGCTCTACATTGATCTCCATCACACGCTTGGATGACGGAACCTCCTGCCCCATGCTCTTCATGATGCGCTCCATATTGGCATCCATGGCACCAGAATTAGCAACCAGGCAGGCCGGGGAGTCAGTCAGACGATGGCTGACACGAATATCCTCAACCTCCTCTCCCAGCACACCCTTCATCTGGTCGATCAGGCCCTTGAAGCTCTCCTCTTCCTTCTTCTGCTCCTTCTTCTCCTCCTTGTCATCCATCTCACCAAGATCAAGATCACCCTGAGTTACAGATTCCAAAGACTTGCCGTCAAACTCACGCAGGTGGTTTACCACCCACTCATCGACATGATCACTAAGCAGCAGAACTTCGATTCTCTTCTTGCGGAAGACCTCAAGATGAGGACTATTCTTGGCCGCATTATAGGTCTCAGCAGTGATGAAGTAGATCTTATCCTGACCATCCTTCATCCGCTCCACGTAAGTCTCAAGCGAGACATCCTGAGTCGCACTCTCACTCTCGGAAGTAGCAAAGCGACAGAGCTTGGCAATGCGCTCCTGGTTGGAGGTGTCCTCAATCAGACCCTCCTTGAATACAGGACCAAACTCACTCCAGAACTTGGCATACTCTTCCTCACCCTTCTTGGCGATCCCATCCAGCAGACCAAGGACCTTCTTGACCGAGCCCTTGCTGATCTGGTCCACCACCTTACTGCTCTGCAGCAACTCACGAGATACATTCAGAGGAAGGTCATTAGAATCAACTACTCCCCTAATAAACCTAAGGTAAGTTGGCATTAGTTTTTCGGTATCCTCCATGATGAATACGCGACGCACATAGAGCTTGATGCCGTGGGCACGTTCACGATCATTGAGGTCAAATGGGGCCTTTGAGGGAACATAAAGCAGCTGGGTATATTCAAGATTACCCTCTACCCGAGCATGCACCCACTCCATTGGATCCTGCCAGTCATGACCAACACTTTTGTAGAACTCTTTGTACTCCTCGTCACTGATTTCGTTGCGATTCATCGACCAGAGTGCAGTTGCCTTGTTGACCTGTTCCCACGGCTCCATCTCTTTTGGCTCTTCACCCTCCTCTGCAGGAGGTGGTGCATCCGGCTCCATCATGATTGGCAGGGTAATATGTTCTGAGTATTTATGAACCAGCGACTTTAGCTTCCAGTTATCGAGGAATTCCCCCTCATCCTCACGCAGGTGGAGGGTAATACGGGTACCACGACGCTCCTTCTTAATAGTCTCCAGGGTGTAGTCCCCCTCACCACCCGACTCCCAGCGCACTCCATGTTCTGAGGTGAGGCCGGCACGGCGAGTCTCGACTGTTACCTTGTCGGCAACAATAAATGAGGAGTAGAAGCCAACACCAAACTGACCAATCAGATGTGAATCCTGCTGCTGATCTCCGGTCAGCTTCTCGAAGAATGACTTGGTGCCAGAGCGGGCGATGGTACCGATATTCTCCATCACCTCCTGACGATTCATGCCAATACCATTGTCCTCGATGGTGAGGGTCTTGGCATCCTTGTCTACCGTAATCTCAACCTGCAGATCAGGATTATCCTCATAGAGCGCATCATCAGAGAGCGCTTCAAAACGTAGCTTGTCGCAAGCATCTGCCCCATTGGAGACCAGCTCTCTGAGAAAGATCTCCTTGTTACTGTACAGTGAATTAATTACTAGCTTAAGTAGCTGCTTGACCTCAGCCTGAAACCCCATGGTCTCCTTGTGCGCTTCCGTTTTTGTCTCTGTAACCATTTCCTTTTCTACTCCATTAGCGTTTATTTTCAACTGGATAATTGAATAAGTTGAACTTAAATGTTTTTCTTTAGTGGTGATACCAATGATCTCCCTCTCTCTTCATGGGGGCAACCAAGGCTATTTTCAACCCCTGTTATTACCCTTTCTGCAGATCTTTTGCGAACCGATAACCACTCTCAAGACAGTGCCTCAGCCAGTGGCTTAGGAAGAGGTTGAGGCGCCAGCGGGCATCCAGATTTTCCATCCCCTCATCCACAAGAGAGAGAAACGTAAGCAGTGATTCACCCCGGCTCATTGACAGCACCTCACCCTGCTGACTGTCATGATAAAGACGAATCCGTGCCGAGGGCTCCTCCTCATGACCAGACTCCTGTCTGAATCGGTGAGTCAGAACCATGGTGGTGGTATAGGGGCTCTCCTCCACAATAGTCAGAAAGAGTGGGAACTCCCCCTCTGCAATCAAGTCCTGTCTGCAAGGCAATGAGCGTACATCTGGGGCAAGCTGAAAGAAGAGGTCAAAGTTCTCCTCATATAGTGCCATCAAACTCTTTAGATCATGGCACAGCAGCTTCCTGAGAAACCGCGGTTTCTCGAGGACTCTGCTCTCTTTTACGACTGCCTGCAACATCACGCTATTCTACCACTCCCTGCGCAGACGCTCCCGGTTTGCCGTCAGCCATTGCAGGGCAATAATTGGGGTTGCGGAGTTGATCTCCCCACGCTCGAAAAGCTCCTGTGACATAACCTGTCAGCAGATATTAACCCATGGTAAAATTCTCCGCCTTCTCCCCGTGGCACAACTGGATAGCGCGTGCCCCTCCTAAGGGCAAGGTTACAGGTTCGACCCCTGTCGGGGAGGCCATACAGAGAAAAGAACAGGCTTGTGGTTGGTCTGCTTACCAGCCTAAACGGCAGGACTATTCACTTGCGCAGGCGTCGGCAATTGACTCCTTGAAGATGGCCTTGTGCACATCACCAAGACTCATCATGCCAAGCAGTTTGTCGCCATCAATTACTGGGATGCGACGGAAGCGATGGCGCACCATGACTGAGGTTGCCTTGAGAATCGGCATATCCTCTGTCACCCCGATCACCCCAGTTGTCATTAGATCACTGACCTTCAGCCCCAGCACCTGGGAATATTCCTGCTCCATGTCCTCGAAATCAATGGTTCGACCTGCATCCATTACCTCCTCCAACGATGGAAACATATGGTGCAGCACATCCTTTTCAGCAATAAAACCCATCAATTTATCATTATCATCCAATACTGGCAGACCACTAACACGATAGAGTGTCATCGCAGAGACCACCTCGCGCATCGGAGTATCTGGCTTAACGGTACGGATGTGACGGGTCATTATATCTTTTACTAGCATGGATCTTATCCTCCTGAATTATTGTTACTTTCTGTCACTTCGGCCTGCTTTCTAATAGCGTCATTGTGTTCTTTGAAACCCGCATGAACCGCTTCGGTAAGCTCTTTCTGTTCGTTCAGTTTACCTCGTTCCAAAGCAAAGGCAACAGCAACCTCAACAATGAAAAGGTGATCCATGGTCAATCGTGGGGGCTCTTTATCACCCCCATCATCTTCCGCCAACTTGTTGTCAGGCTCATCCTGTGAATAGACTTGCAACAGACCATTGAGAAGGTCATAGACCTCCCCCACCTTTTTAAACTCAGAGGCATGGTATGCACCATTTAGGCTAGCCATCCCGATCAACCGCAGTGCAGCAACAAAATACTCGTCAGGAATGGTTGGTACCTCAAATTTCTCACTCATAATAAAGCCTATGAATTAATCAGAAGACACGCGGCTCACTGCTACGGCGCTCATCTGGCTGGAACCAGTCAAGACTGTCATGGAGGGTGACCACACTACCAATAATGATCAAGGTTGGTGGCTTGATTTTTGACTCAGAGACAATCTCCGGTAGCGTTACTAGAGTCCCGATATACTCCTTCTGGTCAGGGGTAGTCCCCTTTTGTACCAGTGCTGCTGGAGTATTGGGATCCATCCCATGCTCAATCAATTTGGCAGTAATGATCTCAATACCCTTAAGCCCCATATAGAAGACAATAGTCTGTCCAGGATGGGCCAATGCATCCCAATTAAGATCTGAGGTTCCATCCTTTAGATGGCCAGTTGCAAAGGTAACGGACTGGGCATGATCCCTATGCGTCAGTGGTATCCCTGCATATGAGGAGATCCCGGATGCTGCGGTAATTCCTGGCACCACCTGGAAAGGAACACCCATCTCTGCCAACAGCTCAATCTCTTCACCACCACGCCCAAAGATAAATGGATCCCCTCCCTTGAGACGCAACACCCTTTTTCCCTCGCCAGCAAGATGCGCCAACAACCGATTGATCTCATCCTGTGGCACAGAGTGGTTATTGTTTTCCTTGCCAACATAGATCCGTTCCGCATCGCGACGCGTTAGATCCAGTACTGCAGGTGAGATCAGGCGGTCATAAACCACAACATCAGCCTGCTGCATCAGACGCAGGGCCCGGAAGGTAAGCAAATCTGGGTCACCAGGGCCTCCTCCTACCAGATAGACCTCACCTTGATTGAGATCATCGCCTTCCTTGCTAGAGCAGAGATCAACCATCTCATTCAGTGTCTGCTCAGCCTCTTCCTCACGCCCCGAGAATATCATCTCGGCAATAGGGCCTTGGAATGCCTTCTCCCAAAAGAGGCGGCGCTGTTTTGGTTGAATTCTTTCTTTGACCTTACCTCGGAAACGGGCTGCCAATTCTGCCAACTTGCCATAGGCAGATGGAATCATCGATTCCAGTCGTGCGCGAATCAATCTGGCCAGTACCGGGGATGCACCACCCGTGGAAATCGCAGCCACAACCGGAGAGCGATCAATAATAGATGGGGTAATAAAGGTACAGAGATCCGGAGTATCAACCACATTTACAGGTATATTCCTCTCTCTCGCCAGATCAGAGACCTGTTGATTCACCTCATTCTGATCGGTGGCCGCATAGAGCAGAACGTGATCAGCTACCATATCGGGTTGAAACTCCCCCTGGATCCACTGAACCTCTCCACTCTCATGAAAAATCTCCATGGTCGACCCAAGCCTTGGGGAGACTACCTCAACGGCTGCATTCGCTCGTAACAGCAGCTGAACCTTGCGTGCTGCGACCTCACCACCACCAACAACCAGGCAACGACGCCCCTGTACATCAAGAAAAATTGGTAAATAATCCATAATTAATTAACTCTCTGGTTTTCCGCCTATTCTGTCCACTTCCCCCATATACCCACGCAGCACCTCGGGCACAATTATCGAACCATCCTCCTGCTGATAGTTTTCCAACACTGCAACCAGTGTTCTTCCCACTGCCAACCCAGACCCGTTCAGGGTGTGAAGCAGCTCGGGCTTCCCACTTTCCGGATTTCTCCAGCGCGCCTGCATTCGACGCGCCTGAAAATCCTCAAAATTGCTACAAGAGGATATCTCGCGATATGCACTCTGTCCCGGCAACCATACCTCAAGATCATAAGTCTTGGCAGCAGAGAAACCTATATCCCCAGCACAGAGAGCCATCACCCGATAGGGCAGATCCAGCTTCTGCAGGATCTTCTCGGCATTTTTGGTAAGAGCCTCCAGCTGCTCATAAGAGTCTTGGGGGCAAACCATCTGCACCAATTCCACCTTCTCAAACTGGTGTTGGCGGATCATTCCACGGGTATCTCTCCCATAAGAGCCGGCCTCACTACGAAAGCATGGAGTATGAGCCACAAACTTGTATGGGAGCTCCTCCGCCGCAACAATCTCGCCTCTTACCATATTGGTTACCGGTACCTCGGCTGTAGGGATCAGATAGTAGTCTCTGGCCTGCTCCTCTTCCGGGATTCCTGCCGTACCAAGCGCAAAGAGATCCTCCTTGAACTTGGGCAGCTGACCGGTACCCTGCAAACTCTCTCGGTTGACCACATAGGGAACGTAGAGCTCCGTATAGCCATGCTCCCGAGTGTGGGTGTCGAGCATAAACTGGGTCAACGCACGATGAAGGCGTGCCATCTCCCCCTGCATCACCACAAAGCGGGAGCCGGTAATTCTTGTTGCAGACTCAAAGTCCATCCCCTTGAGAGCAACACCAAGATCAACATGATCTTTAGGCTCAAAATTAAATGTTGCCGGCTCACCCCAACGGCGAATCTCTACGTTATCATCCTCACCCTTTCCGTCCGGTGTGGATTGGTGGGGTATATTCGGAACCCCCATCATCAACTCGCTCATCTCTACCTGAATGGCACTAAGCTCCTGCTCTGCAGAATCCAGATCACCCTTAAGCTTGGCAACCTCATCCAGCATGGGTTGAATATCCTCCCCCTTCGCCTTGGCCTGGCCAATCCCCTTGGACTTACTATTGCGCTGGTTCTGCAGCTCCTGCGTTCGTACCTGTGTCTCTTTTCTGCGAGACTCCAGGGTGGCCAAATAGTCTGCATCCAGCACAAAACCCCTGCGTGCCAGGCCTGCCACCACCCCTTTCAGGTCATCCCTTAATCTTTTTGGATCTAACATCTTCTTCCTGTATAACCCTTTAAATTATTCACTCATCAACCGTTCTGCGTACCAATAGACCATATGACTACCCCCACGATATTCTACCGACAATTACACCCAACCAGGCAGCACCAACACAGACCACTACACTGCCCACCATATTCAATACTGCCCGCACTACCTCGCCACCCTCCAGCAGATTCAGCGTCTCCATCGAGAATGCGGAAAATGTGGTAAAGGCCCCGAGAAACCCGATCAACAGAAAGGCACGCCACTGTGGCCCCAGAGCCAACCGCTCGGTCAACAGTACAAACAGCAGCCCCATCACCAGAGATCCCAGCACATTGACGGTCATGGTTCCCCACGGAAAACCACGCCCCAACCAGCCATAGATTCCGTTGGAGACCAGATAACGCATTACGGCACCCAAGGCACCTCCTGCGGCAATTGCGATCAGTTGCATAGCTGCGGATTATACATCACTGTGGGCGGGTTCCATCACTCTCTGGGAGTGATCTCTTGCAGAGAGCCTTAATAGCTTCTGTTGGTGAAAATACGTAGTTCTACGTATTGCCATTATTGGTGATCCCGGTAGGATTTCAGGTGGGCGGAGTGGCCTGTATGATGAGATAAAACTCTGCTGTCAAGTCACTCTGGTCCACTAAATCATCCCATCAATCCTTGTGCGCTACAGTAATCAGTCGCCCAACAGGCGCCTGCTCAGATCAGCTGACTTCTCTCACTAATCTCATGATTGAGGATGCGATCATTCTCACTATAGTCAACAGGAACCTCAACCAGATGGACACCAGGGGTCTGAAAGCAGTTCTCGATAATCTGTACCAGTGAGTCGACACACGCTACCCGGTGACCCTGCGCCCCATAACTTCTGGCATAGAGGACAAAATCGGGGTTTCCATAGTCCAGTCCAAAATCCTCAAAGCCCATGTTGCTCTGCTTCCACTTGATCATCCCGTAGGCATCATCGCGCAGCACCAGCACCACAAGGTCAAGTTTCAACCGCACCGCAGTCTCCAGCTCCTGGGAGTTCATCATAAAACCGCCATCACCACAGATCGCCATCACCTTCTTGTGGGGGAAGACAATTTTTGCGGCAATCGCCGATGGCAGGCCGGCCCCCATGGTGGCAAGGGCGTTATCCAGCAGCACGGTATTAGACCGATAAGCAAGATAGTTTCTGGCAAACCAGATCTTGTAGACCCCGTTATCCAGAGTAATTATCCCATCCTCCGGCATCACCATCCTGATGTCAGCTACCAGACGCTGTGGATAGACCGGGAAACGGGGATCATCTGACCCCTCAAGCAGATGGGCATCAAGACTGACTTTCACATCCATCACCCGGGAGAAATCCCAGCCATCCTGTGGCTTGATTTGGCTGGTGATTCTGGTAAGGGTGTTGGCAATATCCCCGATAACCCCAAGTTGCGGATGGTATATCGGGTCCACCGCAGCGGTCAGATAGTTGATATGGATGACCGTCGGCCTCTCCTTCTGCATGAAGAATGGTGGCTTCTCCACCACATCATGGCCTACGTTGATTATCAGGTCGGAGGCCTCAACTGCACGATGGAGGAAGTCATCTGCTGAGAGCGAGGCACACCCCAGGAAGCAATGACAGCGCTCATCAACCACCCCCTTCCCCATCTGGGTAGAGAAAAACGGGATGCCAGTCTTGTCGATAAACCTGGTCAGACTCTTGCTAGTACGTTTACGGTTGGCGCCAGCCCCCACCAGAATCAGCGGGCAGGACGCCTTTTCAATCATCTCTACTGCCATTGAGAGCGACATAACATCGGCATCGGGGCGCCGAAACAGGCTCTTGCGAATCAGTGGGGCATCCGTATCCTCACGGGCAATATCCTCCGGCAGCTCCAGATGGGCCGCCCCCGGACGCTCATTCTCCGCCTGTCGAAAGGCCTCTCGAACCCGGGTTGGAATATTCCCCGCACTCAGAATCTGGTGGGTGGTCTTGGTTAACGGGTGCATCATGTCGACGATATCAACGATCTGAAAGTGGCCCTGCTTGCTACTGCGGATCGGCTTCTGCCCGGTTATCATCAGCATCGGCATCGCCCCAAGCTGGGCATAGGCAGCAGCTGTTACCAGATTGGTGGCGCCAGGACCAAGAGTGGAGAGACAGACTCCTGCCTTTCCTGTAAGTCGGCCATAGGTGGCTGCCATGAAGCCGGCAGCCTGCTCGTGGCGGGTCAGAATCAGCCTGATCGATGAACCCTTGAGGGCATTGAGAAAATCGAGATTCTCCTCTCCCGGAATCCCGAAGATGTACTCAACCTCCTCAGCCTCCAGGGCTTTAACAAACAGTGCAGCTGCCTTCATCAACCCCCCCTTTCTACCACTCCCGTCTTTTGACACCATACTCCACTCGGATAAAAAGACAATTACTATTACATTTTTACATTTCCAGTTTTCTAAAAAAGATCCTGGTACTGCCCATACCCCTCATCCACCAACTTATCACTGGGGATAGTTTGTGATCTTCTTGCTCAATACTGGTGACTCCTCTAACGCCTATGACCACAGTAAAGGGTGAGAAGTTTCAAAAACCGTTGCTATATCTTTTTACCAGCCTCCCAATCTAGAGAACGCAGATACTTCAGCCTCTCCCCAATCTTGATCTCCATTCCCCGCTCCACCGGATGATAGTACCGCTGCTCCCCCAACTCATCAGGGAAATAAGTCTCACCGGCCGCATACCCATCCGGCTCGTCATGGGCATAACGATAGTCATGACCATAACCTAACTCCTTCATTACCTTTGTTGGGGCATTACGCAGATGAACTGGGACCTCTGCCGACCCCCCTGCCCTCACGTCTGCCAATACACTATTCCACGCCTTGTAGACGGCATTACTCTTGGGTGCAACCGCCAGGTAGACAATGGCCTGGGCAATGGCAAGCTCCCCTTCTGGGCTACCCAGCCGTTCATAGGTATCCCATGCGCTCAGGGTAATCTGCAGGGCCCGCGGATCTGCATTGCCGATATCCTCACTGGCCATCCGCACCACCCGCCGCACCACATAGAGCGGGTCGGCACCTCCGTCGATCATCCGTGCAAACCAGTAGAGAGCCGCATCCGGGTTGGATCCCCTGACCGACTTGTGAAGGGCGGAGATCTGCTCATAGAAGGCATCTCCCCCCTTGTCGAAACGACGGGAGCCTTCGGCGATTACCGTAGCAATCTCCTCTTTGGAGATAACCTTCTGCTCCCCCTGCTGATCAGTAATCTCTGATACGATCTCCAGAATGTTGAGGGCACGACGTGCATCCCCATCAGCAGCTGAGATAATCTGCCCCATCCCCTCTGCCGAAAGAACCAGATTCTCTCTCCCCAATCCGGACTCACTAGAGCTTAGTGCCTGGTTGATAATGTCCTCGATAGCCTCATCAGTAAGCGGCTTCAATCGGTAGAGGCGTGCCCTGGAGAGTAGAGCATTGTTGAGCTCAAAGGATGGATTTTCAGTGGTTGCCCCGATAAAGATGAAGGTGCCATCTTCCACATGGGGAAGAAATGCATCCTGCTGACTCTTGTTGAAACGGTGCACCTCATCGACAAAAAGGAGTGTACTCTGCCCCAGTTTATGAGATTGTTTAGCCTGTTCAATGGCTGCACGAATCTCCCTAACCCCAGAGAGCACCGCGGAGATGGAGAGAAAATTCGCATTGGAGTGGCTGGCGATCAGTCGTGCCAAGGTGGTCTTGCCTGTGCCGGGCGGCCCCCAGAAGAGCATAGAGTGGAGATGGCCGCTCTCGATAACTCTGCGCAGTGGTTTCCCCTCTCCCAGCAAATGCTCCTGCCCCATGAATGCCTCCAGCGTATCTGGACGCATACGCTCTGCTAATGGCGTAGCCACAACAGTGGTCTCATGGCAGATCACCTACAACATCAACACCATCAGGTGGGGTAAACATAAAGTTGTGTTCAGGAATTGATGGATTGAAGAGTAGGTCCTGCAGCTCAATTCTGGTTCTCTGCCCAAGGCTGTCCTCTACATCAATCACTTTCAGGCCATCATCATCCATTGCCACCAGCAGGCGTTCATATCCACCATTCTGTTTCTTTGGGATAAGATCAGCCCACTCATAGCCACCCTTGTTACCAACTGGGTAAATTATAAATTGCTCACTCAGTGATCCCCGTCTGGTAAGTAGTGATGCCGGGGTATTGGTGAGAGAGTTCTTCTGACGACGCACAGTTACCTGATCCAGGTCTGGATCATAAATCCATATTCTCGTCCCATCCCCAACAATCTGCTGAACAAACGGTGTTACTGTCTGCCAGCGAAACTTTCCTGAGCGCTGGACTAGCAGGGTTCCATAACTCTCCTCAACCATCCGTCCATAGCTATCTCTGACCTGCTGGTGAAACCCACCCTGCAGGCTACTCATCTCTGAGAAATAGTGATCCAGACGGTCAGGCAGATCTGCACTGCCCATAACCATGGTGGGAACAAGAAACAGCAGCCATGAGATATTTTTCAGCAACTCAATCAACTTCTATCGGTGGAGGTGCCAATACCTCACGCTGCCCATTGGAGCCAATCGGTCCAACTACACCAGTAATCTCCATCGCCTCAACTAGACGTGATGCACGGTTATACCCCACACGCAGTCGACGCTGCACCCCGGAGACAGAGGCCTTGCGGCTCTCCGTAACTATACGTACCGCATCATCATAGAGCACATCATCCTCGGCATCATCAACTCCACCCCCATTGCCTGCTCCTCCCTCACTACTCTCGCGTGTAGTCAATACCTCCTCTACATATTGAGGCTCACCACTACGTTTCAGATGGTCAACCACACGGTGGACCTCCTCATCATCGACAAAGGCACAGTGCACACGTACTGGTAGCCCTGCACCTGCAGGAAGGTAGAGCATATCTCCCCTACCCAGCAGATTCTCTGCTCCCATCTGATCAAGAATAACCCTGGAGTCCATCCGTGAGGAGACCTGGAATGCAATTCTGGTCGGGATATTGGATTTGATCAGTCCGGTAATGACATCCACCGATGGGCGCTGGGTTGCCAGAACCAGATGGAGTCCTGCTGCACGTGCCTTCTGGGCAATACGGACAATCAGATCCTCCACCTTCTTACCCACCTGCATCATCAGATCGGCAAACTCATCCACAATCACCACAATGTATGGCAGGTGCTCCAGGGTATGCGGGGCCTCACCCTCAACCACCTCGTAAAGTGGGTCGGCCAAGGGGGCACCTGCATCAATCGCATCCTGCACCTTCTTGTTGTATCCACCAAGACTGCGCACACCCAGTGCCGACATCATCTTGTAGCGACGCTCCATCTCAGCCACACACCAGCGCAGGGCACTGGCAGCCTCATTCATATCTGTAACTACCGGAGCTAGCAGATGGGGGATGCCCTCATATACCGAAAGCTCCAGCATCTTAGGGTCCACCATGATGATGCGCACATGCTCAGGCGAGTACTTGTAGAGCAGGCTAAGCACCATGGTGTTTACACTGACCGACTTGCCAGAACCGGTGGTACCAGCCACCAGCAGATGCGGCATCTTGGTGAGGTCGGCAACTACCGGCTGGCCGCCGATATCCTTACCCAATGCCAGGGTCAGGGCGCCCTTGGAGTGGTCATATTGGTGTGAGGCGAGAATCTCTGAGAGGAATACTGTCTCCCGAACCTCGTTGGGGATCTCCAGGCCTATAGTTGGTTTGCCTGGAATAACCTCAACCACACGAACGCTCTGCAGACTCAGTGAACGGGCCAGATCATTGGATAGTCCGGTGATCTTGCTTGCCTTCAACCCCGGGGCCGGCATCAACTCAAAGCGGGTAATAACTGGCCCGGGCTGCACTGCCACTACCTCTACCTCCACCCCAAAATCCTTCAGCTTGAGCTCAACCTGACGTGATATAACCTGAAGTATCTCATCGGAATAGCCGCCATCCTGCTGTATAGCCTTGCTCAACAACGAGAGTGGTGGTGGAGAGGATCTGTCGATCGCGAAAGTAGTGGGGAGCTCCTCGAACAGTGACCCCTGTGTCTCCTTGAGTGCACGCTCACTAATCTCTACCGAGCCAAGCTTTGGCTCAATCTTTGGCTGCTTCTGTTTGCGTGTCTTCTTGCGCTCTCTTCTCACCTCCTGGTCACGATTCTCCTTGGCCAGACGTGCCGCTTTCCAGTCTCGGATCTGCCCCGGCAGTGAACGTATCCGCAGCATCCCCTCCAGCACCATGGCCCCAACCCGATCCATCAACGCAAACCATGAGAGATGGGTAAAGATGGAGACTCCCGCAAGGAATATGGCAAGCAGGAAGACGGTACTACCAAAAGAACCAATAGTGGACTCAAAACCACTACCGACAAGGTTGCCCAGGATTCCTCCTGTCTGCGCTGGGAAGCTCTCGTCAAAGCGGTGAAAATGGAGATAGGATATCCCTGCACCTCCTATGATCATCATCAGAAACCCCCCAACCCGGATCGCCAGCAGGTGGGGTTGATAACGCAGCAATCTGGCCCGATCAATAAATAGCAGCCATCCAATCCACCCCGCAATTGGGGGGATAATCCACGCCATTACCCCGAGAATAGTGAAGAGCACATCGGCAAACCACGCCCCTATAACCCCTCCGGCATTACTATAGCTGGAGACCGGTGCACTATAGTTCCAGGCCGGGTCATTCATGCTGAAGGTGAAGAGCGAGACCAGCAGATAGAGGGTGAGCGCAAGACTGATGAAGAGCGCGCCCTCGCGCAACCCCCGACTCACATGGGCGGTATTGGCAGTTGGACTAGCTCTCCTTCTACTGTTCTGGCTTTTTTTTCTGGTTGTTGCCAACAGGTTATTCCCCTAGCGTATCAATCTACTTGTAATCTTCGTCATTCTAACGGATTTGGCCAAAACACCGGTTATTTTCTTGACACGTCGAAATCATATCCTATCCTCTCGTGGAGTCTCATCCACATCCGTTCAGTGTAATAATCAGAGGCAGCCAGGCACACACGAACCGTATGATGGGTGAGGCTTTTCAGTGCTCGCATACTATTGCTGCATCCCACGCAGTGCATGGTAGACCACCTCCCCGCCCTCTACGTTGATTCCCTCTGACAGTGGTCGGCTCTCTCTCCAGTCTGGACGACCCAGCTCTGACACCCATGGAAGAATGGCAGAGGAGAGTGCCTGGGTGGCCGTTCGTGGCACTGCACCCGGCATATTGGTTACCCCAAAGTGGGTGACTCCTACCACTGAGTAGGTGGGATTTTCATAGTTTGTCGGGTGGGTGGTCTCAACACAGCCCCCCTGATCGACTGAGATATCGATAACCACACTACCCGCCTCCATCTGCCTGATCACCTTCTCTGATACCAGCTTTGGCGCACGCTCCCCCTTGATCAGAACCGCTCCCACCAGAAGATCCGCCGCGGCTACCTGCTCCTCAATGTTTTCCGGGGTAGAGAAGAGCCCATTAACCCTGGCACCAAGCCCCTCTACCCGATTTATATTCTCCTGACTGTGTTCAAGAACAGTAACCCTGGCCCCCAATGCAGAGGCAACCTGAATGGCTGCCGAGCCGGCAACTCCACCACCAACCACAACAACATGGCCAGAATTTGCCCCCTCCAGCCCACCCAGCAGCACTCCCTTGCCACCCTCTGGCTGGTGCAGTAGCCTGGTTCCAATCTGAACGGAGAGTTTTCCCGCAATCAGACTCATTGGGGTCAATAGTGGAAGTCTCTCCTCAACCTCAACAGTCTCGAAAGCAACCGCAGTCAACCCTATCTCACACAGCGCATTCATCAGCCGCAGATCTGCTGCTAGATGGAGAAAACAGAATAGCAGATGGTCACTGCGCAACAGAGAGAGCTCCTCTGGTTGCGGCTCCTTCACCTTTACAATCAGTTGCGACATTCCATAGAGTGAAGCTGCATCAGGCAGAACCTCTGCCCCGGCTAACCTATACTCCTCATCACTGAAACCACTCAGGGTACCGGCCCCCTGTTCAACATGGACTCTATTGCCCCGCACCACCAGAACAGAAACCGCCTCCGGGGTCAGCGCAACCCTCCCCTCAAGGGTCCTTATCTCACGCGGAACACCAATTATTGACCCATTCATGTACAATCCTCATCATAAAATTTGCCCCATAATACAGAATTTAACTGGAGTTTATCATGAGCGAAGTCAACCACTACCCCCTTCTGATTCTGGGCTCGGGCCCTGCCGGATACACTGCCGCCATCTATGCTGCACGCGCCAATCTGAAGCCTACCCTGATCACCGGAATGCAGCAGGGTGGACAGCTGACCACGACTACTGAGGTAGATAACTGGCCTGGTGAGCCCGAAGGGGTGCAGGGTCCGGAGCTGATGGAGCGCATGCTCAAACAGGCAGAGCGCTTTGAGACCAACATCATCTTTGACATGATCCAGAGTGTTGACCTGAGTGAGCGTCCCTTCCAGCTAAAGGGTGATATGGGAGAGTACAGCTGTGATGCCCTGATTATCTCGACCGGGGCATCAGCCATGTATCTTGGGATGGAGTCAGAGGAGAAATTCATGGGACGTGGGGTCTCCGGTTGCGCAACCTGCGATGGATTCTTCTACAAGGGTCATAAGGTGGCTGTTATTGGTGGCGGAAACTCTGCTGTTGAGGAGGCGATGTATCTGGCAAATATTGCTGAGCACGTCACAGTTATTCATCGTCGTGACAGCTTCAGCTCGGAGAAGATCCTCTCTGATCGCATCATCGAGATGTCCAAAAATGGAAACATCACCATTGAGTGGAACTCCCAGCTAGATGAGGTTCTTGGGGATGACAGTGGTGTAACCGGGGTACGCATCCGCAACACCCAGGATGACAGCATCAGGGATCTGGATCTCAGTGGTGTCTTCATCGCCATCGGCCACAGACCAAATACCGGCATGTTCCAGGATCAGCTGGATATGGAGAATGGCTACATCACGGTTCGCAACAGTGAACGCCACTACGCAACCGGAACCAATGTACTTGGGGTATTTGCCGCTGGTGACTGCGCAGACCCGGTATACCGTCAGGCGGTAACCTCTGCCGGAAGTGGCTGTATGGCTGCACTGGATGCAGAACACTATCTTGACAATCTCGACTGAGCAGCCCACTGGCGATTAATGTATAATCTCGCACCTTCCAACAGACAGCACACAAATATTTCACGGCAGACATGGCAAAAGAAGAACATATTGAGATGGAGGGGACGGTCATTGAGAACCTCCCCAACACCACCTTCAGGGTGGAACTTGAGAATGGACATAAGGTGATAGCCCATATATCGGGCAAGATGCGCAAGCACTACATCCGTATCCTCAAGGGTGACAAGGTGACTGTGGCACTTACCCCTTATGACCTGAGCAAGGGACGAATCACCTTCAGAGCCCGCTAAGCGAAAGCTGTCAGGACTCCTCGGCGGACGACCTCTCTCTGATTTTTCGTCTACTCCGGTCAGGCTTCTCCGCCTTGCGGTAGGTAAAGTCCAAAGCCCCATCACTTACCGAGACCTCAACCTCTCCCCCGTTCATCAACTCGCCAAACAGCAGCTTCTCTGCCAACGGCTTGCGAATCTCTTCACGAATCAGACGAGCCATTGGGCGAGCCCCCATACTGGAGTCATACCCCTTCTCTGCAAGCCAGGTCCGGGCCTCATCATCAACAGCAATCTGAACCCGTTTCTGGTCAAGCTGTATCTCCAGCTCTGTAATAAACTTATCCACAATGTTGGCAATATTGGCCATATCAAGTGAATGGAACTGAATTGTTGCATCCAGCCGATTTCTGAACTCCGGAGTAAACTGCCGTTTCACCTCAGCCAGGCCATCACTGGAGTGGTCCTGACGAGAGAAGCCAATTGATGGACGATTTATCTTTTCCGCCCCGATATTGGAGGTCATAACCAACACAACATTTCTAAAATCACTCTTACGGCCATTTGAATCGGTCAGTGAGCCATGATCCATAACCTGCAGCAGCAGATTAAAGACATCGTGGTGAGCCTTCTCTATCTCATCAAGCAGAAGTACTGCATATGGGCTCTGGTTGACGGCATCTGTTAATAACCCTCCCTGATCAAACCCCACATAGCCAGGGGGCGCACCAATCAGACGGGAAACGGTGTGGCGCTCCATATATTCAGACATATCAAAACGAATTAGCTCCACCCCCATCTGCAGGGCCAGTTGACGGGCAACCTCGGTCTTCCCCACCCCTGTGGGACCGACAAAGAGAAATGAGCCTACAGGTCGCTCCTCACTACCCAGCCCGGAACGGGAGAGCTTGATTGCAGAACCGAGGGTCTCAATAGCCTCGTCCTGTCCAAAGACCACCATCTTCAGATTGCGTTCCAGCTTCTCAAGATGGTCACGATCTGAGCTGGAGACATTCTTGGAGGGGACCCGGGCAATTTTTGCAACCACCTCCTCAACCTCTCTGACTCCAACAGTCTTGCGTCGGCGCGATGGAGAGAGCAGCTGATTCCTTGCCCCCGCCTCATCCATCACATCAATCGCCTTGTCGGGAAGATGGCGATCCCCGATATAGCGATCCGCCAGTTCTGCCGCTGTAGTCAGGGCCTGACGGGTAAACTTCACCTTGTGGTGCTCCTCAAAACGGCTCTTCAGCCCCCGCAAAATCTTGATGGTATCGGGAACGGATGGCTCATTGATATCAATCTTCTGGAAACGGCGAGCCAGCGCGTGGTCCTTCTCGAAGATTCCCCGATACTCCTGAAAGGTGGTGGAGCCGATACAACGGAGATCTCCAGCTGCCAGTTTCGGCTTGATCAGATTGGAGGCATCCATGGTCCCACCAGAGGCCGCCCCGGCACCGATAATGGTATGGATCTCGTCGATAAAGAGGATGGTATCTGCAACCCCCTCCAGCTGCTTCAGTAGCCCCTTCAGACGTTTCTCAAAATCACCGCGATATTTGGTTCCTGCTAGCAGGGAGCCCATATCTAAGGAGTAGATAGTGCTCTCAGCAATCACCTCCGGGACCTCGCCATCCACAATTCTGCGGGCAAGCCCCTCAGCAATGGCGGTTTTGCCGACACCAGCCTCCCCCACCAGCAACGGATTGTTCTTGCGACGACGACAGAGCACCTGAATCGTGCGCTCCACCTCATCCTCCCGCCCTATCAGCGGATCGATTTTTCCCTGTTCGGCCAGAATATTGAGGTTGGTAGCGTAGCGTGTGAGTGGCCCATCCTCCTCTCCCTCCTGCACCTCGCCACCATGTTCCGGCTGCTCCTTGCCCTCCTCATCCTCCTGGAGATATTCACTCTCATGGGAGACGTAGTGGACCACATCTAGGCGGGAGATCTCCTGCTGGGCAAGGAAGAAGACCGCATGTGACTCCTTCTCTCCAAACATTGCAACCAGAATATTCTCCGCACTAACCTCACTCCTGCCTGCCGACTGCACCTGAAAGATGGAGCGCTGCAGCACCCGCTGAAAACCCAGGGTTGGCTGGGGATCACGCTCATCACCATCAACCAGCGGCGGGGTATTCTGCTCGATAAACTCCTCCAGCTGTCCACGCAGAACCTCCAGCTTGGCGCCACACCCCCTCAGCAGATCTGCCGAGAGCGGATTATCCAGCAGCACCAGCAGCAGGTGCTCCAGGGTAATGAACTCATGACGCTGGTCACGTGCCTGCTTGACTGCGAGTCCCAGGGAAAATTCCAGTTCCTTGCTTAACATATCTGTAGGCCTCAAATCCTCTCCAGTGAACTTACCAGCGGATGCTGATGTTCACGTGCATAATCATTGACCTGCGCCACCTTGGTCTCGGCAATCTCGTGACTGAAGGTGCCACATACCCCCTTGCCGCGAGTATGGACGTGAAGCATCACCTCTGTCGCCTGCTCACCATCCATCTGAAAGAAGCGTCGTAGCAACTCAACCACAAACTCCATCGGCGTATAGTCATCATTCAGCAGAATAACCTGGTACCTTGACGGCTCCTGCAGCTGCGGGCGCGCCTCCTGCACGTCCAGCTCGGTGTGGTGGATGGGGCCTATTTCGTGACTACTCATAACGATCTTATATGGGGCCTCTTCTGCTGTTTTCAACCATCCCCCCTCTCCAAAACCATATAACCTCGGGGATCCTGTATTCTCTCCTCACTACTGAATATACTACCGGATATCATCCCTTCCCAACTTTTTTTCATGATTATCCTCTTCAACAAACCGTTTAATGTGCTGACCCAGTTCCGTGGCCATGATGGCCGCCCAACGCTGGCTGACTATATCCCGATCAGCAAGGTCTACCCCGCCGGACGGCTCGATCGAGATAGTGAGGGTCTGTTGATACTGACAGATGATGGTACGCTGCAGGCTAGAATCAGCCACCCCAGACACAAGATGGAGAAGAAGTACTGGGTACAGGTTGATGGGATGCCAGACGAGGAGGCACTCCAGCAACTCAGAGAAGGGGTGGAGATAAAGGGCGGAAAAACTGCTCCAGCATATGCAGAACATATCGCTCCGCCTCCCGTCTGGCCACGTACACCACCAATCCGGGTGCGCAAGAACATCCCCGACAGCTGGATTGAGTTACGCATTCGTGAAGGGAAGAATCGTCAGGTACGGCGAATGACCGCTGCGGTCGGCCACCCCACCCTGCGCCTGATTCGTGCAGCCATCGGTCCCTGGAGCCTGGATGGTCTAGAGCCCGGAGAGTGGCGTAAAATAGAGCAGTGAACAGCCACAAAAAAATCATTGTTGGACTCTCTGGCGGGGTGGACTCCTCAGTTGCCGCAAAGCTTCTGCTGGAGCAGGGGTTTGAAGTTGAGGGGCTCTTCATGAAGAATTGGGAGGAGGATGACGACTCCGGCTACTGTAGCGCAGAGGAGGATCTGGCCGACGCACAGAGCGTTGCAGAACAGCTGGGAATCCATCTCCACACCATCAACTTCTCTCACGAATACTGGGAGCAGGTCTTCAGCCACTTTCTTGACGAGTATCGAGCAGGGCGTACCCCCAACCCGGACATCCTCTGCAATCGGGAGATCAAATTTCGTGCCTTTCTCGACCACGCGCTGGAACTTGGAGCTGATGCCATAGCCACCGGTCACTATGCACGAATCGAGCAATATGGAGGGGAATTCCAGCTCCTCAAGGGGGTTGATTCAGGAAAGGACCAATCCTACTTTCTCCATCTACTGAACCAGCAACAGCTATCTCATGCCCTCTTCCCTCTGGGCGGAATGCAGAAAGATGAGGTACGAAAGATTGCAGAAAACAGTCAATTTACCAATGCCGACAAACGGGACAGCACCGGAATCTGTTTTATCGGGGAGAGAAATTTCCGTGATTTTCTCAGCAACTATCTCCCTGCCCAGCCCGGCGAGATCAGAACTCCAGAAGGTGACCGCATCGGAGAGCACCAAGGGTTGATGTACCACACTCTGGGGCAACGCAAGGGGCTGGGGATTGGTGGCCTGGCAGGCTACAGTGAGGAGCCCTGGTACGCTGTCGCCAAGGATCTCGAAAACAACACACTTATCGCCGCCCAGGAGAAGAACCATCCGCTGTTGATGAGTACAAATATAGAGACCGGCCCCATCCACTGGATTGGCACCCCCGTGAAGAGCTTCCCCTTCAGCTGTATGGCACAGAGCCGCTACCGCCAGAGTGACCAGAGCTGTACCATCATATCGGCTGACGATAGTGGAGCAGAGATCCATTTCGATACCCCCCAGCGTGCCATCACCCCTGGGCAATCTATGGTTTTCTACCTGCATGATCACTGCCTGGGTGGGGCTGTGATAAGATCGTCGAAATGAGAAAACTCGCCTATATAACTCTCTCCCTGTTGCTGTTTACCACCACAATATTTGCAGCAGAGCCTCCTACTCAGGAGATGCTAGTACAACATTCGGTGGTCAAGATGCGGCTCTCCCCGGCAATCACTATTGAGGATGCAACCGAGGCCATGCTCTCCAAGGCTGTGGAACTTAACCTTGCCCTGGTTGGCAGGCAACAGATGTCTGCCGCCCTTGGTAGAAGAGGGATTGATTCCTCCCACATTGAAATTTTCCAGTTCTGTAATCCAGAAGATGCAGTAAAGATGGTGCGCTATGACATAATCTACGCCGCCTACATGCCGTGCCGGATTGCCCTGGTCGAGGATGAGAGTGGATCTCCATGGCTCACTACCCTCAATCTCAACATGATGATTGAAAAAGACAGGCTACCTGACGAGATCTACCGAATTGCAGTTACCACCAACACCAAAATGATGGCCATCATGACTGCCGGAGCCAACGGCGATTTTTAGGTTTAGTATTACTGAGGTGGTTCCGCACCACCATCACAACACACTCTCTTAATTGACATATCAATATTATTTGTTAAAGTCAGCAGGTAGCCAGTAACCCTCTTGGGCTATTTGGTTGTTCTAGATATTAACAAGCAGTGTTGTTGCAGGAGGAGAAAGATGTCAGTAGCTAAATATAATATAGACAGTTTTGTTGAATTTGGACAGATCCTGGGTGATCATGGCCTGACCGCTCATGTACTGCCTGAGGAGCAGAAGGTAGAGATTTCCGACCAGTATGGAAACAAAATCAAGCGAAGATTTTCAGATGTGCTGTATGGCAAGGAGGGGTGCATCCTCTGCATACGCAGGGCTGCCGAACGCTTTGATAAACTCAAATTCCAGAGCATGCGTGGAGTAAATGCGGCCAAGGCCGGAAAAATAGCCAATCACTAGCCACCAAGATCTACCCAGACCTCCCCATCCTCTATGGTGAGTGGGTAGACTTTTACGCTCTCCTCAGCCGGATGATCCATTACCTCCAACTCATCAACCAGCAGCAGCCTTCTCATCTATAGGCGTCCAGCGGCTCTACCACTGGAGAGAGTGTCACGAACCTCTTCAACCCCCCGTTCCAGAGAGTCACAACGCCCCAGATGGTGCAATACAAGAGACGCGCCAAGTAGCAGGGCATCAGAGGTGATTCCCTGCTCTCCCTGTAGCGCAGCAATGCCCACCTCGGCTGCTCGCTTCGAGATTTCAAGATTACCCTCAGCTCCAACCGGTATGGCTTGGGCTCTAAGATCATGTTGTATTCCCAGTGCCCCAGGATCAACCTCGACAGCCAACCCCGGCCTCTCTTCAATAAATTGGTAGGTTGTTGATCCCTGTCTCAATGATGCCGTTACCCCACCCTCAACACCTCTAACCAACAGTGCAGAATTAAACCCTGCATGACGCGCCATCATTGCATAAATTCGTGCATATGGTTTATGAACATAACCTGTCACCAGATGGGTTTTCTTAGAACCACGGATTGGGTGGGTCAGAGTCTCAGCAGTGGTTATCACAGTGCGCTTAATCAACTGGTTGCGTAACGGAATTAACTTATGCAGAAGTGGGCATGACTGACTCTGATCGAGATAAGCCCACCCCACTGTGGGGTTACTTAACTGTGCAGCAGCCTGCTCTATAGAGAGATCAACATTGACCCCTGCCTCACGCAGGATTTGGCGGTGAGTAAAACCAAATTTAGGGGGAACTATCTCAAGGCCCTGGGAAAATGCGGGTATACCTAGCTCAGCCAGTAGCGGTGCAAGGAATGGGGCAGCTGGTAGAGTCCTGTTATAGCCATTGTAGGGATCAGCTATATCAACCACATCATCCACCTCTGCAGTGGCCGTTTCTGTTACATCCTGAATTCCACTAAGAATCCCACAATTCTCTTCATCAGTCTCTCTCTTCACACGCAGAGCAATCAGGAAAACTGCTGCCTGAATGGGGTCTACAACCCCTTCCAGAATGGCCCGCATGCCAATTCGCGCCTCCTCCATCTCAATATCCTTACTTAGGGTTGGGCCAGTTGCAATACGCTGGATAATGGATCGCATAACCTCTTGTGAATCAGCCACAGAAAGTGGTGGTTGGGCAGACATAGTCAAATACTCTCCTCAAGTAGGTTGATGTTGATGATAACAGATAAAAATCTGTTTTTGATTTTTATCATTTTACGTGTATAATAACCCGGTAATCAACCACTAAATATTACAAGGAGCATATAGAATGAATGTAGACCAACATCTTAAGGTTGCACAGTGGCATTTGGAGCAGGCAAGGATGCATGCAGCTAACGGGGATCATAAGTGCGGATGTCCCGCAAATGAACATGATCAAAAGGCAATTAATGCCATTGAGAAGGGACTTGTTGAGGAAGAGAAAGCCTGCAACATCTAGACCGCAGAGGTTGAACAGCTGCCAGGGCTGATCCACACATGTGGCTCAGCCCTTTTTATATCTAGCTGTAACTACTACACTCCACCTGATGCTAACCGAATCACTATTTATCTCTGCTTTTTTTATGGGGCTACTGGGTGGAACCCACTGTGTTGGCATGTGCGGTGGAATTGTCTCCGGACTTACCATGGGGCTACCTGAAAATGAGCGCAACAAGAGAAATCGACTGCTTACCTATCTGATCTCATATAACAGTGGAAGGATACTGAGCTATGCCATCGCCGGTGCAGTCGTTGCCACTCTCGGTATGGTTGCAGAAAATATTGGCAGTGGAATGGATGTCCGCAGATGGTTTACCCTGATTGCGGCACTGGTAATGATTCTTCTGGGGCTTTACCTAACCGGCTGGTGGACCAGCGCCATTCTGGGTATTGAACGGGCGGGATCAATTGTGTGGCGCCTAATCGAACCAATGGCCAAAAAGTTCATTCCCATCCGTTCCACCACACAGGCCATGATTGCCGGCATGCTATGGGGATGGCTACCATGTGGGCTTGTCTACACAGCACTGCTCTGGTCAATGACAGCAGAAAGCTCCCTCCAGGGGGCAATGGTTATGATTAGCTTTGGAATTGGCACCCTCCCCACACTTTTGGGTCTTGGCTATTTTTCCAACTCCCTAATCAGTAAACTACAGAAAGGATGGGTACGAACCACTATGGGAATAACGGTTGCCGGGTTTGGCCTCTACCAATTACAGGCACTCTATCTTTTATGAAATTTGATATTGATGACAGCGACATCAAGGCCAGCAAGATCCCCCATGAGATCTTCCTGACCAATCTTATCGTCAACCACGTACTCTACTTCATATCTGCACTGGGAATGGCCAAATCCCTGCCACAACTGGTCGCAGCAACCCCGATAATCTCCATCGGAGCCTTGGGGTACATAATGGTTCGCGGAAAAAAGATCCAGCGTAGTGCTCCCTGGTTTGTACGCTGCCATTGGCAGATTGCGATGAACAGAAGTCGTATCCTTTTGCTCACGCTATCAGCTCTCACCCTGCTACTATCTACACTCTATGCAATTCATCTCTATGGAGATGTCGCCTTTGCCCAGATCTTCCCCATGGCTGCCATTGTAACTATACCGGTCATGATAACTATTCTTGCACTAATATTGATGGAGTCCGAGGCACTTCATTTTGCCAGCAGTGGGCAGCTCTCAAAAGGGATGGTAGAGAGGCATCCTCCTCCGGAACAGATAGTACAAATTGACAAGGAGAGTTGATGAAAATGCAACGAACAGGCCTGACCACCATCGTGATATTGGTAGCCGTAATTTTCACTATCATAGAACTACTCCCCGATGAAACCACCAAACCAATAGCTGATACTCCGTGGGAGATTGCCATCTCTAGCTCTGGAAACAGCCACGTACTGGGAATCACACTTGGAGAGAGCATACTTAAAGATGCCGAGACACGCTGGAGAAAGGAGCCAGAGATAACACTATTTCTCCCCAAACAGCTCCCCCCAAAAGTTGAGGCCTACTTCCAGAGCATCAATCCAGGTGGAATAAAGGCCAGCATAGTTGCCGAAATTTCAATGAGTGAAGATAATCTGAATCAACTTATAAACAGCGGGGCTCGTATCTCGACCCAGGGGGATGGTAGCCGCAAGATATCACTTGATGGCAATGGTATCGACAAGGTTATGGATAGCGTTATCTCCAGCATCACCTACCTTCCAAGGGTCAACCTATCCCCACAAACTATTAAAAACCGTTTTGGCAAACCATCCAACATTATCTCTGTTGAGGATGGCCTAGAGCACTGGATCTATCCTGAGATGGGACTTGATATCACCATCTCATCCGAGGGCAGAGAGGTATTCCAGTACGTACCACCAAGTCAGATAGAGCGACTTACCGTACCACTAGTTGAATCTGGAGGCTCTTAAGTTATATTTTTTGATATTTAGCATATTTTATTGACACATCTACTTTTTTCCGTGTATTCTTGACTATATTGATTGGTTATTGCATAAAGCAATCGGGTATCAATATGTTACATGGAGAATATAGATGAGAAGAGCAATCAAAGTTTGGGGCGCAATAATGAAAGATGGTTCAGAGATAACCGAAAATACAGAGAATGTTGTCTCCGTAACCTGCCACCCTGACCACTCAGTTACTACAACAGATAAAAATTATTCAGAGAAGAAGTGGAATGGAGAGTGGATCTCCTACAACCCTCGCTATAACTAGGAGCTTGTCCAACAAGCTGTTGATCACTCCTCATGGGGAAATTTACTCTGTTCCGTACCCTGTTGTGGGTCGGCAACTGGTCTCTCGGGAGCATCCGGCATCAGGTCATCATCCATCAGGATGCGGGCTCCATCCCCCTCCATGTCATCATACTGACCCTTGCGGATTGCAATGACCAGTATCGCCACCAGGATCACCCCCATCAGGATCATCCCCGGTATCAGGACATAAATTACCTCCATCGCTAACTCTCTCCCCTGATCGCTTGAACCTCGGTGCGAATCCGTGCCGCATTTCCAATCACCAGCAGTGAACTGATCGGCATCGAAATTGCTGCAACCAGTGGTGTTATCAATGCCATCATAGCGAGTGGTACCATGATCACATTATAGAGGATCGAGATTCCGATGTTTTGACGAATGGTCTTTAGGGTTCGTTGTGATAGCCGGTTAGCTAACTCCACCTGCTCCAGCTTACTGCTCAGAAGGACAATATCGGCACTCTCAACCGAGACATCGGCACCAGAACCCATGGCTATTCCAACATCAGCCACGATCAGTGACGGGGCGTCATTAACTCCATCCCCCACCATCGCTACCTCCTCCCCACGATTTTGCATCTTACGAATCACCGCCGCCTTCTCCTCCGGGAGTACCTCGGCAATAATCTCCAGCTCCACTCCCAGGGCTCTGGCTGTCGCCTCTGCAACCTTGTTGCGATCACCGGTCAGCATGGAGAGTTTCATTCCCTGTTGCTGTAGGCGCTGCAGCAGTGCTGGCGCCCCACTTCTAAGTTGGTCAGCCAAGGCAACCACACCGACTGCTTTACCATCAAGCGCAAGAAAGATGACACTCTCAGCCTTCAACTCACGCTCAGCAACAAACTCTGTAGCTCTTGCAGACCACTCTACCTGACGCTGCTCCATCCAGGCTGCGGTCCCCAACAAAGCCTGCCCCCCTGCAACAACTCCGGAGACCCCGGCACCCGGGGTATAACTAAAGTGTTCTGCACCATCCTCTACAACCACCCCATTTACCTGTTGCTCAGCCTGTTTCACAATAGCCCTGGCAACCGGATGTTCAGAGTAACGCTCCAGCGCGTGAGCCAGACGATAGAACTGCTCCTCACTCCATCCATTCTCAAGATGGAGCCCGCGCACCCGCAGCTTTCCCTCAGTCAAGGTTCCAGTCTTGTCAAAGACGATGCGACGAATGGATGAGAGCGTCTCCAAAACCCCACCATTCTTGATCAATACTCCATGCTCCGACCCCACCCCGGATGCCACAGCGATGGCCATGGGGGTTGCCAGACCAAAGGCACATGGACAGGTGATGATCAATACCGAAGTAGCTGCCATCAATGCCACCTCAAAACCGGAGAGCACCATCCAGATGAGAAAAGTTGCTCCCCCCAACAAGAGGGTTGCGGAGATAAACCAGGGGACAATACGATCTGCAGTACACTGAATCGGCGCCTTGGATGATTGTGCCTCCTCTACCAGATCGATGATTCTTCCCAGTGCACTATTATTGAGAACCCCCTCTACCTCAAGCTCCATCACCCCATGGCCATTGACGGTACCTGCATAGAGTTGATCACCGGGATGTTTAGGTACGGGAAGAGATTCACCGCTGAGCATGGCCTCATCAACCTCGCTCGCCCCCGAAAGAAGCAGGCCATCTACCGGAATACGCTGCCCGGGCTTGACCCGCAGCAAATCGCCAGAATTGAGCAAACGTACCGGCACCACCTCCTCCACACCATCAAGCAATCTGGTTGCCACCCGAGGCTGCAGATCCATCAGCCTCTGGGTTGAGGAGACCGCCTTGCGCTTGGCTGCAGACTCCAGATAGCGCCCGATCAGAATCACAAAGATAAAATTGACGACGGTATCAAAATAGACATCTCCAATCTGGCTGCCACTCACAGTAATGTAGGTTGAGTAGAGCCAGGTTGCGGTTGCACCGATGGCAATAGGTAGATCCATGGTCAGGTGGCGTGCCACAAGACCGGTCCACGCCCCCTTCAGGAAAGGGTAACCAGCATAGAGCAGGGTTGGAGTAGCCAGAGCAAATCCTAACCAGTGAAACCAGGCACGAAACTCTCCCTGGTCAGCACCACTATAGAGGGCGATGGAGATCCAGAGCAAGTTCATCATCGCAAAACCGGCAAACACCAGTCGGTAAAGCAGGGAGCGGTCACGCTTCCTCAACCTTCCCTCCGCACTCTCGGGATCGAATGGCACTGCCATATAACCGATTCTAGAGAGTTGCTGAATCAGCTCCGAGAGCTTGACCTGTCTCGAGTTCCAACGTAGATGGAGCCGTCTGCCGGAGAGATTTACCCGGGCAGAGAGAACTCCGGGTATGGGCTCAAGGGTACGTTCAATCAGCCATACACAGGCCGCACAGTGGATCCCCTCTACCAGCAAACTTATCTCTCGCTCATCACCGCTACTGCGGACATACTCTGCCTGAATCTCCTCATGATCAAACAGCGCGATCTCTTCGGAGAGCTCAGGTGGTGGCGCCAACAGGATTCCATCAGGGGTACGATCATAGAACCCCTCCATGCCTGAGCCATAGATGACCTGACAGACACTCTTGCAACCATGACAACAGAACTCACGGCGCGCTCCATCGATCTCTGCCGACAGAGCATCGCCTTCAGGGAGAGGAAGCCCACAATGGAAGCATCCATTCTTGTGGTGTCCACTCATTCAGAAAACCCCTGTTTAATTCAGCCTCAGGATTCCCTGACGCTGATTCTCTGCTCAACCACATACTTATCCTCACTACTCTGCAGCGTCAGCAACAGATCCCACACACCTTTCAGCATCAGAGTATAGCTGGCTTGGTAGTAGCCTGGTGAGATCTCGGAGAGTGAGACAACCTGGTCCTGACCACGATCTGATGGACGATAGAGCTGAAGATGTCCGCTCAGTCCAGTTACAGGAGCACCCTCCCGGTCATTAACAATAACCTCCAGTGTGGCTGGTTTGGCCACTACCACCACACCAGGCTCCAACAACACCTTCCAGCCGAGTCTCTTACGGGCCTCTACCAGTTGTAGTACGGTCCTTTCATAATCCCTCCCCTGTTCATAGTAGTCATCCTGGACCAGTCCAGGACTAGTCTTGAATGCCGTTATGATCATCCCGCCGTTGATGATCAACACCAGCAGCAGCAGGGCAAGCCAGCCGATCACCCATGGATTACGAAATGCTTGTTTGTTTGATTGAGATAAAAAACCCATGACTCTATTCCTTAATTTGCTCTAACGTGGACCAAGAAACATACTCTCGTACGTCGATCTCAACTCCGGTTGCTCCACCCCCTGGAGTTGAAAATACACGGAAAGCGATGATCCATCCATCTCCCTGCGCGGTAACCGCAAGTAAACCGTATATGGGGTCACCTTCCCGGGACGGGCCAGGAACGGCTCCTCGGCACCTATAAGCTCAACCCCGTCAAGACCACCTGTCGTTACCGTGACATACATATCATCATGTGTCTTGTTAAGGATCTTCAGCTCATATTTGTTCTGAATAGAACCATTACTCAACATCACATAAAGTGGCTGACGCTCATGCAATACCTTGATCTCAAGTCCGGAGATATTCAATAGACCGTAGATGATCCCACCAAAGGCGAGGGTCATGATTATGATATAAACCAATACACGGGAGCGCTTCATCAATGGGGGGACATGCTTTCCCTCCAGCGCATCAATTGATTCGTAACGAATCAACCCCCGTGGCTTGTGGATCTTGTCCATTACCAGATCACATGCATCAATACAGAGAGCACAGGTAATACACCCCTCATCCAGCCCTCCACGAATATCAACCCCGGTCGGGCAGACTGCCACACACTGGTTGCAGTCGATGCAGTCTCCATTGCCCTCTACCGTCTCCCCCTTGCTGAGACGACCACGTGGTTCACCACGGTTGAAATCATAAGTCGGAATCAATGATTCACGATCAAGCATAACTGCCTGAATACGGGCATATGGACAGAGCCAGAGACATGTCTGTTCCCGCAGAAAACCAGCAAGGATATAGGTGCCCGCTGTGAACAGTGCCAAGGTTCCCCACTCAGTAGCAGATGCGGAGAGTGTCATATAGTCGACCCAGAGCTGAAAAGCATCGGTAAACCAGGCAACAAAACTGAGCCCTGTAAACGCCGAAATCAACAGCCATGCAAAATGCTTCTGAGCCTTGATCCAGAATTTATTCAAGGTCAAAGGTGCCTTGTCCAGTTTCCTGCGCTTGCCTGGTGCACCCTCCAGTTTTCCCTCAATCCAGGTGAAGGCATCCACCCAGATGGTTTGGAAACAGAAAAAACCACAGTAGACTCTCCCAAATAGCGTGGTTACCACCGCCAACAGAATTGCAAAAAAGAGCAAAACCAGTGAGAGCATCCAGACATCCTGCGGCAGAATGGTGAGATCAAAAATGTGGTACTGACGTCCCGGAATATCAAATAGAATGGCCTGGTCACCATTCCAACGCATATAGGGGCCAATAAAAAAGAGTACCCAGGTGGCTGCCGCAAGCCACTTCAGGGTACGGAATTTGCCTTGGATACGTTTGGCATGGATGGTCTCCTCGCCAGCATTGACATGCCACTCATGGCTCTCAGCATAAAGCTCCTCAACCACCAGGTTATGTTGATCCTGTTCCTGCGACATATCTAAGTGTTTCCCGTCTACTTATTGGACAATCGTTAGAAGTCTATCGACTGACCATTTCCGAAACATTTTAATAAAATGATATTTTCCATTTTACACAATTAGAGAGAGGGAGCAGCATACGCTACTCCCCCTCCCTAACTTCACCGACCAAGACTCTAAATCAATCTTCAGAGTTAGTATTATTCATCAACTTGCGTATTTTAAACCCGAGATATATAGCAATTGCCGCTGAGATCACAACAGCTATCACAGCTCCTACAGCTACCGGGTCAAGATCACTTCCTGTAAACAGTCCCATATCAAAATCCTCTATCTTGAGCCCCCCCCTACTGCCATCTGCAGTGGGGGAGACATTACAGATAAGCCTGATTCAGCTACTGGCCACCACCCAACTGGTGAACATAAACTGCAAGCTTCTTAATTGTGCCCTCACTCAAATTTTTGCCCAGAGGTCCGAATGCGGGCATAACTGCATTGCGTGATTGCGGATCCATCAACTCACCATTTACCCCATGGGTTATAGTATGACGTGCGCTCTCAAGCCCACCTGGGGAGAAACGCCAAACCACATCAGTCAAATTGGCGGACCCAAGTGCTGACATACCCTTCGCATCCATACCGTGACAGGCAAAACAGCCGCCCTTGGTAGGCTCCATGAAGAGTGCCTTGCCGGCCGCATGTTCCCCACCCTCACTGAGGGCAACCACATGCTGGGCCAAATCATCAATCTCCTCAGCGCTCAGACGAGCGCCATAAGGTGTCATGATTCCCTTGCGACCATTGGTGATGGTGGTTTGGATCTGCTCGATGGTACCACCATAGAGCCAGTCATCATCTGCCAATACTGGATAACCTGATTCAGACACAGACATTGCAGCATTACCTGCACCACCAGCGCCGTGACAGGCTGAACAGTAGTCACCGAACAGCACCTTGGCAGAACGGATCGTATAGTTACGTAGCTCGTCATCCGCAACAATCATCGCCGCAGTGACGTTTGGATCATTGATCTGATCCTCCCACTTGGAACGCACCTGATCAATTGCAGCCAGATCCTCATTATACTCACCAACCTGGGTCCACCCTAGTGTACCGGTGGTGTAGCCACTCAGTGTTGGAAGCGCCGGATAGAGGATAAAATAGATGATGCAGAAGATCCAGCTGGCATGGAAGCCGATACGCCACCAGCCTGGAGGATCATTACTCAATTCACGCAGGTTATCATCCCAGAAGTGACCTGTATTATTTTCATTTGGAAACGGATTATTCTCACTCATTTGTTTTCTCCGTGTAAGCGATTTTCGGTTGGTCCAGACTCCCCCTCTACCCCGTCAACGAGATAGCGTTGAGACTCCAACCCCTCTTTGTTCTTTGGATGAAAGACCAGGACATAGGCCACAACCATCACAACTGCAACGACAACGGTAACAATCAGGCCGGCCCAATCATTTACTGTCATCGCCGCCCAGTCAGTATGGAAGTAGCCAGTGTCCTTATTCATAATATTAACTCTCGTTACTTACGATAGGTCTTGTTGTAGTCGAGCTTGGCCATGGTTCCCAGCACCTGAAGATATGCAATCATTGCATCCATCTCCGTCTTACCACGAATCTTCTCGGCCGCACCCTCGATATCAGAGTCCAGATAGGGGACCTTACCGATACCTGGCATCATTCTCATGACCGCCATACGGGTCTCGATACCATCCGCATCGACCTCATTCTCTGCCAACCATGGATAGTTAGGCATAACCGACTCTGGCACTACCGAGCGTGGCGCCATCAGATGCTGACGCTGCCACTCATCAGAGTACTTACCACCCACACGGGCCAGATCAGGTCCAGTACGCTTGGAGCCCCACTGGAACGGGTGGTCATACATCGACTCTGAGGCGAGTGAGTAGTGACCATAACGCTCTTTCTCATCACGGAACGGACGGATCATCTGTGAATGGCAGAGATAACACCCCTCACGGAGGTATATATCACGCCCAGCCAACTCAAGAGCCGTATATGGACGGATACCATCTCCCGCCTTCCAGCTCTCAAGGGTATCACCCTCGCCACGCTGCCAGACGATCTCCGGATTGGCGTTATGCTCCATGGTCTCATCAATAGTGAACAGCGGCACAATCTCCACCAGACCTGCGATAGAGACGACAACCATGACAAAGAGCATCATCAAGATTCCGCTACGCTCGATCTTGTCCTGCAGTTTGGTTGAATAGATCTTGTCAGACATATTTCTTCTCCTTTCCTTAGGCTGCGCGGGCTGGAGCCTTGCGAATTGTCATAACTACGTTGTAAAGCATCACAACGCCCCCGAGCCAGAAAATCAGTCCGCCAACTGCACGCATCTTGTAGTAAGGCACCATTGCCGCTACAGACTCTGCAAAGGTATAGCTCAATGTTCCGAACTCATCATAATCACGCCACATCAGACCCTGCATAATTCCTGATACCCACATTGCCGTGATGTAGACCACAGTACCAATGGTAGCCATCCAGAAGTGGGTGTTCACCAACTTCGCGGAGTACATCTTCACGTTCCAGAGTCTCTCGATCAGATGATAGAGTGCGCCAGCTGCAACCATCGCAACCCAACCCAATGCTCCGGAGTGTACGTGACCAATGGTCCAGTCTGTATAGTGAGAGAGCGCGTTCACAGTCTTCACCGACATAACCGGTCCCTCAAAGGTCGACATCGCATAGAATGCGAGAGAGACGATCATGAAACGCAGGATGTAGTCATCACGCAGCTTGTCCCAGGCCCCTGAGAGGGTCATCATTCCGTTCACCGCGCCACCCCATGAAGGGATGATCATCGCCAGCGATACCGCTGCACCAAGTGAACCGGTCCAGTCAGGCAGTGCCGTATACTGCAGATGGTGGGCACCAAGCCATACATAACCAAACATCAGTGCCCAGAAGTGGATCACCGAGAGGCGGTAAGAGTAGATAGGACGATTCGCCTGCTTCGGTACAAAGTAGTACATGATCCCGAGGAAACCTGCAGTCAGGTAGAAGCCAACCGCATTATGGCCCCACCACCACTGAATCATCGCATCCTGAACCCCTGAAAATAGGGAGTAGGATTTAAAGAGGCTCACAGGAATTGCCAAGCTGTTGACCACGTGTAGATAGGTGATCATTACCAGCATTCCGAGGAAGAACCAGTTAGATACATATATGTGGGAGGTCTTCTTGTTGACCAGAGTCATCACGAAGTTGAGGAAGAAGCTCAACCAGACCACGGCAATTGCCAGATCAATTGGCCACTCCAGCTCTGCATACTCCTTACCCTGGGTGATTCCCAGTGGCAGAGTAATGACAGCAGCAACAATGACCAAATTCCAGCCCCAGAAGGTGAACCATGCCATCTTCGGACTCCAGATCCTGGTACCACAGGTACGCTGTACACTGTAGAAGGCTGTTGCCATCAAGGTACAACCACCAAAGGCAAAAATTACCGCATTAGTGTGAAGGGGACGGAGACGACCAAAAGTCGTATAGGGCAGATCCAGATTCAATACCGGCCATGCCAACTCCGCTGCAATATAGAAACCAACCAGGGTTCCTACGACTAGATAGATAACCGCAGCGACGGAGAACCACCGCACGGCACTAAAGTCATACTTTTCTGCTGCTTCCACGAAATACCTCCCTATGGGACCATGAAAAATTTGAGATAAAAAAGCGCCCCAAACCATATTCCTGTATCAGCTTAGAGCACCACTAAGATATATTACTTGTTAGCAATTTATTCGCTAATTATTGCGCATATTTTAGCTTTCGGCAATATTTTGTGTAGTTTATATCGTGAAATAGATCACCGCAAGAAAAATTGTACCTATGCTGAGGTATTATATTGCTCCGTGATAGATATCAATTTTTCCCGAACATCATGGTTCAACAACAAGGCTTCTGCTACTCTCCGGTAACCATGTCATCTAACACCCTCTATTGGCACGACTACGAGACCTTCGGTGCCGATACCCGCAGTGACCGGCCGGTGCAGTTTGCGGGGATCCGTACCGATCTGGATCTCAACCCTATCGGTGATCCACTGATGGTCTACTGCCGCCCCTCTGGGGATTTTCTACCCCAGCCCGAGGCCTGTATGGTTACCGGAATTACTCCGCAAGAGGCGCTGGAGAAAGGGGTTCCAGAAGTTGAGTTTATCCAGCAGATTCGTGATGAATTGCTACAGCCAAAAACCTGTGGGGTTGGATACAACACCCTGCGCTTTGATGATGAGATCACCCGCAACACCCTCTATCGCAATCTCTATGACCCCTACGAGCGGGAGTATAAAAACGAGAACTCGCGCTGGGATATCATCGATCTGGTGCGCCTGACCCGGGCCCTGCGTCCCGAGGGGATCGAGTGGCCTCACTATGAGGATGGCAGACCGAGCATGCGATTGGAACACCTCACCGCAGCCAACAACATCTCTCACGGCACCGCTGCCCATGATGCACTGGCAGATGTCCACGCCACCATCGCCATGGCCAGGCTGGTCAGGAAGAGACAGCCACGGCTCTACGATTTTGTCTTCTCTCACCGCGACAAGGGGAGCGCCGGCAGACTACTCAACCTTAAGCAGGCCACACCAACCATCCATATCTCCTCAATGTTTCATTCGGAGCGTGGCAATCTTGCTCTGGTACTGCCACTTGTACGCCACCCAACCAACAGCAACGGAGTCATCGTCTACGATCTCAGGGAGGATCCAGCCCCACTACTCACACTATCCGTTGAGGAGATTCACCAGCGCCTCTTTACCCGTAGCGCAGATCTGCCAGAGGGAGTTAACAGAGTTGCGCTGAAGACCGTCCATCTCAACAAGTGCCCGGTACTGGCGCCACTCAATACTCTTAATGAAGAGGCAGCGGAACGGCTGGGGATCAATCTGCAACAGCAGCTGGAACATGCCGCCATCCTGCAGCAGGAACCTCTGCTTGCCGAGAAAGTATCCAGGGTGCATCAGCTCCAGAGTTTTCCCGAGGAGCAGGATCCAGACCGCATGATCTACAGTGGATTCTTTGGGAATATAGACAGGCAACTTATGCAGAAGGTCCACTCCCTCTCCCCGCAGGAGCTGGCTACCGAGGAGATCCTTTTTCAGGATCCTCGTCTGGCAGAGATGCTGTTTCGCTACCGGGCCCGCAACTGGCCAGAATCACTGAGCGAGAATGAGCAACAGAGGTGGGGACGTTTCTGTCAGCACCGGATCATGGATGCAGATGGGGGCGGAACAATCCACTACAATGAGTATACGAGGATGCTTGCTACCCTGGCAGAGGGCCACGCCAACAACCCTGAGAAACTGAAGGTACTGCAGCAGCTGGAGATCTATGGCCAGATGCTGATATCGCAGTAGGTATTTCCCAGGAAGCCTCCGAATAAGTCATCCCCGCGCAGGCGGGAATGACGAATGTCTGGAGTTTTTTAGAGGCTTCTAAGTATTATGAACGCGATCATAATAGCGTGCCCGATACATCAGACGCTTCTTCGCAGGATCGGGATCATCGATAAAACCGGTCCGATCATGCAGCACATTGTTAGAGACAAAACCCCACCCTGACTGCATGGTTGCACGAAAGATCTGATTACAATCACTCTTCAGCAGATTCTCCAGCCATGCCACCGCCTCCTGTACCAGAGGGTCACTGTTCCAGATGATATTGCGCTTACGCATGGTGTAACGCATATGAAGATTCCCTGCTGCCGTCTCCAGGAATACCGGGCCGGCACGCTCTGGACGCAGCTCACAGCCGTCCACTACGTGGTTGGGGATGATCATTGCATCCTCACGCATCAAGGCACGCACATAATCAGGGTTCTCATCACGCATCAGCAGATAAGCCATCTCATGGTCCATTACCGCATTCTCTCCCCCATCCATTGCAGGACGCACAAAGTGGAGTAGCAACGCATAGTTCTGCAGATCCAGGCGATTGTAGTAGCCATCTGTATGCCAGTGGATCTCCCTGTTGGAATATGGGATATATGGGGAGTGAATCTCGTCAGCCTGTATTGTGATTGCAGTTACCCCATCATCCTCTGCACCCCGATTCCGGTTGATGTTATTGCAGCCAAAACGCATCCCCACCGCGCGCGGAATATGGGTCCCCTCCATGCCACCAATGGTGCTGACATAGACTGCCATATTGAAGCGACGTACACGATCAAGGATTGCATCATGCTCGGAACGGGTAATGGTTCTCGGATCATTGATCTCGACAATCAGATCACCAACTTCCGTGGGAGCCTCCCGCAACTTACGGTCACGCCAAGCCTGATAGGCTGAATCATCGTTCAAATCAAATGGATTACTATCACTCATCATCTACTCTCTTATGAATTTTCAAGGCGGCGAAATATAGCATAACAACTTATATAACGCTTTGATATATCGCAGTTTTTTATCCTTTTTCAGCCACAAATTCCGCCAGCTATCACAATTGACGGGGCTGCTATCAATTCATCTGTTGTCGTATCTTTTCCAGAAAATCTAAATCCCGCCCCTTCTCACCCCACCGGTCAAAGTGGATCACCTCATCCAGAGGCATCCGTGGCAACCATCCCGCCTTCTCCAGTTCTGGCTTGTCGTGGAATTTGGATACATAACCGACACAGAGATAAGCTATAGGAACCACGCTCTCGGGCAGTCCCAGGGTCTTATTCAATGCATCGGGATCCATAATGCTGACCCAGCCCACACCCAACCCCTCACTACGTGCTGCCAGCCAGAAATTCTGTACTGCACAGACACTGCTGTAGAGATCCATCCACTCCATATGGGTGCGACCTATTACTACCGGTCCGCTGCGGGAGCGGTCACAAGTGATAACCACATTGAGCGGGGACTCCATAATCCCCTCCAACTTCAGGTTGCGATAGGTCTCCCGTTTCTCCTCGGGAAACATCTCCGCCGCCTCGGCATGCGCCTTGTTGAATAGCCCGTGAATCTCTTCACGCACCTCAGTGGAACGAATAATCATAAAGTCCCACGGCTGCATAAAGCCAACCGAGGGGGCATGATGTGCCGCATTAAGCACCCGACCGAGCACCTCATCAGGAACTGGATCTGGTAGAAATTCACCCCTTACATCACGACGGTTGAAGATTGCCTTGTAGACAGCCGAGCGTTCGGCAGCCGAGAACATATGTTTTCCCATTTTATTCCCCTTATGAAAAACATTGAGGCATACCACTCCACGGCATACCAGATTACTCTCTCAGGCCGGTCTTCTGACTCTGGCTCATCTTCCTCAACCCCCTTCCCAACTAAAATGTCAGTGGGTTATGGCTAAGGAATCCCCATCACAGTGTTGGGTACGTAGCGGAATTACACCGCTTTCCCGATTCTCTCCATACAACTGGAGCACCTGAGTGAAACTCAAGAGATACTATCAAAATTCCGCCGCCTCCACCTCTCAGATATGCCTGGCTGGCATGGTGCCCCCAACCGTGTTAATTATCGCTCCTCTCATCCTCAACTCCTTCAGTTTGGTATTGTTATGGATAACTCTGTGTCATCTCTATTATTGAGTATTTTTCCAAGATATTATTCCAAACTACCCAAAAACCCAAAAAGATCACCAACACTTCCCCTGAACCCCTGTGGATCCTGCATGAAATCGTTACAATCTACATGAATATGGCAAAGAAGATCAAAATCACCAGCGAGAACAAGTGCAGTTTCTGCCAGGGGAGCAAATGCTGCAGTTACTTCACCCAACAGATTGATGCCCCACGTAGCAAGGATGACTTCCAGACCCTGCTCTGGCAGATTGCCCATCAGAACATAGAGATATATCAGGATGAGGATGGATGGTTTCTGCTGATCAACAACCGTTGCCAGTTCCTGCAGAGAGATGGCAGCTGCGGAATCTACCAACAGCGCCCCACCATCTGCCGTGAACACGACAATGAGTGGTGTGAATATGATGAGCCCGCAGAGAAACACTTCAAACGTCACTTCACCAGTTACAATGAACTACTGAAATATTGCAGAAAACGGTTCAGCCGCTGGGACAAGTAGGCGGCGACCAGCATATTCACCGCCACCAGCCATAGTAGAGAAGAGAGTTCAGGAACATAACCATGAGTGACGAAAACCAGCCATCCGAACACATTATCGATGTGGATGAGAACAACTTCGAAGAGGCGGTACTTCAGGCCTCATTCAATGTCCCGGTGATGGTAGATTTCTGGGCCCCCTGGTGCAATCCATGCAAGATGCTGATGCCAGTGGTTACTAAACTGGCCGAGGAGTTTGGTGGCAAATTCATTCTAGCCAAAGTCAACGTGGATGAGAACCAGCAACTGGCCACCCAGCACAATGCCCGTAGTGTCCCCACCGTCAAGATCTTCCGTAACGGTGCAGTAGTCGATGAATTTATGGGAGCACAGCCAGAAGGCAACGTACGCAAGGTGCTGGACAACCATATTGAGCGTGAATCTGACCAACTGAGAGCCCAGGCCGGAACCCTGCTACAACAGGGCGAGATCGACGAGGCCATCAAACAGCTTCAAGAGGCCAACCAGCAGGATCCGGAAAACCCGAGAGTTCGCATGGATATGATCGCCGCACTATTTGTAAAAGGTGATTACGAAAATGTGGAACAGGCCATCCGCGCCCTGCCGGTTGAGGAGAAAGAGAGCACTGAGATCAAGGAGATCGAGAACCGACTACTCTTTGCCCGTGCCGCTGCCGATGCCCCCGAGACGGAGAGCATCAAATCTGCCCTTGACAAAAATCCCGGTGACAGCGATGCACGCTACCATCTTGCTGCCAGATTGGTGGTCAGTGGAGAGGTTGAGGATGCACTGGATGAGCTGCTCACCCTGATGATAAGGGATCGCGAGTATGGTGACGATGGTGCCCGCAAAGGGATGCTGGCCATTCTCGACTCCATTGAGGATCATGCCGTCAAAGGAAAGTGGCGGCGCAAGATGGCTAGCGCCATCCTGTGACCCTGGAGCTCAGACTATAAACATCTTGTCTTGAGTTTGATAAAGATTCAGAATCGATAAAAGAGTAACCAACACGGAGGGGCATGCAAAAGCAGGGACCTGCCCCCACAAAAGGTAAATTATTATGTGCGGAATTGTCGGGGCCATTGCAAACAGGGATGTAACCCCCCTGCTATTGGGCGGGTTGAGAAGACTAGAGTATCGCGGCTACGACTCTGCCGGTATCGCCATTCTGGATCGGGAGCAGCAGATCCAGCGGGTGCGTGAACTGGGAAAGGTGGCCACCCTGGAGAATCCGATCGGCAAGATGGAGCTGAGCGGCAACATCGGCATCGCCCATACCCGATGGGCAACCCACGGGATCCCATCCCCCAATAACGCCCACCCCCATATTGCCAACAACCATGTGGCTGTGGTTCATAACGGAATCATCGAGAACCACCGTAGCCTACGGGAACAGCAGCTGCAACAGGGGTTCCACTTCACCTCAGAGACCGATACCGAAACGGTGGTCCATCAGATTGAATACCACCTGCAGCAAGGGAAAGATCTGCGCAGTGCGGTCCGAGATGCCGCTCAGGATCTGCATGGAGCCTACGCCCTGGGGGTGATCAGCCCGGTCGATCCGGATCTATTGGTTGCTACCCGCTCCGGCAGCCCTCTGGTAATCGGTCTTGGCGATGGCGAGAACTTCATCGCATCTGATACCGCAGCCCTACTCCCCTATACCAACCGCTTCATCTTTCTGGAAAATGGGGATCTTGCAGAGATCCGCCGTGACTCGGTGGTGATCTTTGACCGGGATGGAGTAGAGATTGAGCGCCCTGTACACAACTCCAGCCTCTCTGCCGACGCAACAGAGCTTGGGCCATATGCCCACTACATGCTCAAGGAGATCTACGAACAGCCCAACGCCATTACCGAAACCCTTGAGGGACGCATCCATGACGGCAAGGTGGTGAAGGGGATTTTTGGTCATGGAGCAGATGAGATCTTCCAGCAGACCGAACAGATCCAGATCATCGCCTGTGGCACCAGCTACCATGCAGGGATGGTCGCCAAATACTGGCTTGAACGCATCCTTGAGATGCCGTGTGCCGTGGATATTGCTAGCGAGTTTCGCTATCGCCAGCCCGTAATGAGAGATGGAACCCTGACCGTAACCCTCTCCCAGTCCGGAGAGACTGCCGATACCCTCGCTGCCTTGGCCGAGGTAAAGAAACGCGGCTTCCACCAGACCCTGGCCATCTGCAATGTCCCAGAGAGCTCACTGGTACGTGAATCGACCCTCACCCTTATGACCCATGCCGGCCCCGAGATTGGAGTCGCCTCCACCAAAGCATTTACCACCCAGTTGGTGGCACTACTACTGCTGGTGCTAGCCATTGGCCGTGAGAAGTCCACCATCTCCAGTGAAGAGGAAAGTGAGATCATCGAGGCATTACGCACATTGCCTAGACAGATTGAACAGGTACTACAGACAGATCAGCCGATCCAGGAGCTGGCACAGAAGTTTGCCGACAAGGAGCACACCCTCTTTCTGGGCCGTAACCGCATGTACCCAATTGCCATGGAGGGGAGCCTGAAGCTGAAGGAGATCTCCTACATTCACGCCGAGGCCTATCCTGCCGGAGAACTGAAACATGGCCCCCTGGCGCTGGTGGATGAGAACATGCCTATTGTGGCCATCGCCCCGACCGACCTGTTGATGGACAAACTGCGCTCCAACCTGGATGAGGTACGGGCACGCAAGGGGGAGCTCTTCGTCTTTACCGACAGCGGCTCCCACTTCGAGAGCAGCGACCATATCCACACCCTGGCAATCACTGAACCGAGCAGTTACTTTACCGCCCCCATCCTCTTTACCGTACCGCTACAGCTGCTCGCCTACCATGTAGCCCTGATCAAGGGGACAGACGTGGATCAACCACGTAACCTTGCTAAGTCAGTAACGGTGGAATAGCGTGGGGTCAGGCTTGCGCATTTGACTTGTTTGATTATTAACCGATACAGAACAAACAATTATCCAGGAAAAGTCTAACGTTATAAACTCAAACAAGTCAAATGCGCAAGCCTGACCCCATTACAATCTCGTACACATCTCTGGAGAGTCCATCCGTATCTGCAATTCTCTGTAGTTGCTGCTGCATCAACCCTTGACGATCTTTATCAAACCGTCTCCACTGGTTGAAGGCACCAACCATACGGGCGGCGACCTGTGAGTTTAGTGGATCGAGTCGCATCACCTGATCCGCGAGAAAGCGATATCCCCTGCCGTCCACGTCGTGGAAGTGGAGCTGGTTACCATGGGCAAAGGCACCAACCAGGGAGCGCACCCGGTTGGGGTTGATTATCTCGAAATCAGGATGGTCCAACAGCTCCTCGACACGATCCATGGTTGCCGGTAGTTGAGAGCCAGCCTGTAGCGCAAACCACTTGTCGACCACCAGACGCTCTCCACTCCACTTGCTGTAGAAGTGGTCTAGCGCCGACTGTCGTTCTGGTATATCCACCATCTCCAGCGCAGAGAGTGCACCAATCTCGTCGCTCATATTCTCTGCCTGCTCCAGCTGTACTGTTGCCAGGCTGACGATCTCCCCATCCCCAAGCCTCATCAACATCCCCAGCAGCTGGTTGCGCAGGGTACGGCCCGCCGCATCATCTCCATGCATCTGGTGATATAGCGCCACCATCTGCTCGCGATAACGCTCGGCAATAGCGCCGATGGCAGATTCCCGGGCCGTATGGATCGCCTTGACATCAACCAGCTCCATTCTCTCAGCCAGCCAACGCTCCGTAGGGAGGATCAGCACCTCGGTAGTCAGTGCGGGATCCTCCAGGGCACTATCCAGAACCTTGCCGACTGCATCAAGCCAGGACTCATCCATCTCAGGCAGAACCTCTTGGCTGTGCAACCCCGCTTCCAGATCCCCGCCTACGCGAGGATGACGAGGTTGTTCAATAGCAGTCTCAGACCGATAATCCTCAATCCACCTCAGCAACAGTGACTCTGCAATCTGTTGCCCCGCCTCCCAACGGTTAAATGGGTCCGAATCGTGCGCCATCAGGAAGAGTTTCTCCTCCCTGCTGTGATCTGTCTCCAGTAGTACCGGGGCGGAGAAACCACGCAGTATTGAGGGAATAGCCTCCACCGTAACCCCCTCAAAGGAGAAACTCTCACTCAACTCTCGCAACTCAAGGAGGCGGCTCCCCTCCGGTAGCAGCTCCTCCCCACTCTCTCCATCCAACACTCCAACGGCAACTGGAATGTGGTGAGGTTGCCACTGAGCTCTCTCCTCAGCGCCCAGTGATTCCGGAGGAGACTGGGTAAGGGTGAGAACAAGGGTATCTGTAGCCCTATCATGTTCCCAACCGGCATGCAGCAAGGGCGTTCCTCTCTGGTTATACCAGTTCATAAACTGGTCAAGATTGCGTCCGGAGGCCTCCTCCATGCAGCGGACAAAATCCTCGACTGTCACTGCCTCACCATCATGGCGCTCGAAGTAGAGATCCATCCCTTTGCGATACTGATCCTCTCCCAGCAGGGTATGCTGCATCCGCACCACCTCGGCTCCCTTCTCATAGACGGTAACAGTGTAGAAATTTCGAATCTCGATATAGTGATCGGGACGGACCGGATGGGACATCGGCCCCATATCCTCGGCAAATTGCACACTACGCAGCAACCTTACATCCTGAATTCTCTTTATCGCACGGGAGTTGTGGTCGGCAGTGAACTCCTGATCCCGAAAGACCGTCAGCCCCTCCTTGAGGCTAAGCTGGAACCAGTCACGACAGGTGATGCGGTTGCCGGTCCAGTTGTGAAAATACTCATGGCCTATGACCGCCTCGATATTTAGGTAGTCCAGATCGGTCGCGGTCTCCGGCCTCGCCAGCACAAACTTTGAGTTGAAGATATTGAGGCTCTTGTTCTCCATCGCCCCGGAATTAAAATCATCGACGGCGACAATATTAAAGATATCAAGATCATACTCCCGACCATAGGTTTGCTCATCCCACACCATCGAGCGTCGCAGCGAGACCATTGCATGGTCACACTTGTCGATATTGTGAGGCTCGGTAAAGATACGCAGAGTGACCTCGCGACCAGATGCGGTCTTGAAGCTGTCCTGAATCCCCTTCAGATCTCCTGCCACTAGGGCAAACAGATAGGCAGGCTTGGGAAATGGGTCCTCCCAGGTCACCCAGTGGCGGCCATCCGGGTAGCCGCTGTGTGCAGTCTGGTTGCCATTGGAGAGCATCACCGGACACGCTGCAGGGTCAGCGGCTATGGTTACCGTGAACTTTGACATCACATCTGGGCGATCTGGGAAGAAGATAATCTTGCGAAAGCCCTGGGCCTCACACTGGGTGGAGAAAAGTGAACCGGAACGATAGAGCCCCTCCAGCGATGTGTTCTTTCCGGGGAAAAGGCGGGTCTCCAGCTGCAGGGTAAACTCATCTGGAACATCAAAAATGGTGAGTGTCTCCCCCTCCAGATCTCGCCGGTAGCACTCCTCTCCCAACTGCACTCCGTCTAGATGCAATGATAACAGCTCCTGCTTCCCCCCATTCAGTAGCAGTGGCGCCCCACTCTCACCCTCCGGGTTTGCCACAATTTTCAGGCTCGCCCTCACCCTGGTCTCATCCTCACCAAGATCGAAAAAGAGGCGAACCTCAGGAACCAGATGGTTTGGTGGTGCGTAGTCCTTAAGCCAGATAGCCTGTGGTGATGTAGATGGGGTTGAGGTGGTCATGCTAAATTTCCTGTTTACCGGTTCCGGAAATCAGCCTATCATCCCGCATCTGCAGAGAAAGGAGAACACCCAGTGGCCAGAAAAATCAAAATCTACAGCACCGGCACCTGTCCACGCTGTGACAAATCCAAACAGCTACTCACCAAGTGGGGCATCTCCTACATCGAGGTGCGGGTGGACCAATCACAGAAGGGGCTTAAAGAGATGCTGAAACGGACCAACAACGCCCGCACTGTTCCCCAGATCTTTCTTGGTGATGACCACATCGGCGGTCTCGATGAACTAACCGAGGCCCATATGGATGGGGATCTCGAGGGGATCAGCTAGGTCGACACTGTCTGAGCTGTTTACGATAACGCTGCTGGCTCTGCTCCACCCGTCTTGCTACCCCCTTCAGGCGGGGGTGCTGCTCATATCTCTTGCTCAGGAATCCACGGTGTCCCTCGTGATATGCCAGATAGAGGTGATAACTATCACTTCTTGATATCTGCAGGCTACGGTGGGTACGGCTCAGATACCAACCAACAAAATCCGCCGCATCAGTAAAGCGGTGACGTCTTCTCTTGTCATTGCCGGTTCTCTGTTGATACTCGTCCCAGGTAGAGTCTAACGCCTGGGCAAATCCATAGGCGCTGGAGAGTCGTTCCCCGGGAATGAATCCAAGATAATGTCTGCGCGGGGCACGGGCATCTCCCACAAAACTGGACTCATGGCGAATCACCGCCATCACCACCTCCTGTGGAATTCCCCATCTCTCCTCAACCTCGATAACGGCCTGCTCCCACTGCGGATGAGCCTGGTAGATAGAACAGATATCGTCAACCTCAAACTGCGGGAAGCTACAACCGGCCAGCAGAGCTGGCAGCAGTAGCATGGTGATGACTTTAAGCGGGCTCTTCATGGCCAGTTCTGTAACTCCATAAGTCAATGGTAATAGGTTTGCAGTTGGTGATAGCGACAAGATACCATACGATCACTGTCAACAGACCATAAAAACAATAATGAAAAAGACCACAATCAAAACCGCTCCCTCCATCCTGCTCGCTCTCATCCTCTTCTCCCCAATAGGCGCAAGTGCCAATGGCCTCTGGGTCCACCACAGTGTGGAGGAGGAGTTTGAGACCATCAGGGAGTATATCGAGGAGGGGATCACCAACCAGGGGCTGGTGGTTGCACACCGTTCCGATGTGGGCGGGATGTTGGAACGAACCGGAAATGATCTGGCATCAAAGGTCTCGCAACTACGCTCCTCGGTTGAGGAGGGTATCCACTCAGTGGTGGAGGCGGCTCGCGACACAATAGGGATAGAGAGCGAAGAGCAGCCACAGGGCGAGTCCTTGGCAGAGACCAGCTCCGCCGGAACCTTTGTCAGCTCCGAGGTGATCGAGTTCTGCAGCGCCAACCTCTCCCGCAAGATGACCGATGCAGATCCAGCCAATGTCATCTTCTGCCCCTACTCGATTGCACTCTACACCACCACTGCAGATCCAGACACCGTACATATCTCCTATCTGCAGCTCTCCAGGATCGGCTCCGCCAGATCCCGCGCTGTGCTTGAGGAGGTTGAGGCAATGCTCGAACAGATCGTAACTGAGGCAACTGAGTGAGAATCGGGGCCCAGGTTCCACTGCTACTGCTGCTCTCTCTCTTCCTCTCCGGTGCTGTTGGGGAGGAGAGCGTCACCACTACAGATAGTACCGACTCGGCCGTCAGGCAGGCGCCAGATTTTCGTAGCATTAAGGATCGCGCCATCCGCAAAGGCGCCTTCATAAACTACGTCACCTCCCAGGCCCGCCCTATTCTCCACCGCATCGAGAGAGAGCGCACCATCCTCCTAAGCCTCTATCTCCGTTATCGCTCTGGAGAATCCCTCAGTAGCGAGGAGCAGCAGTGGGTGTTTGAACTGGCACAAATCCGCAAGGTAAAAAAGTTCAGCTCTGACAGTGAGGAGAGCTGGAGCGAACTGCTTATGCGTACAGACGGGATCCCCCTCTCTCTCATCATCGCCCAGGCCGCACTGGAGTCCGCCTGGGGAACCTCCCGTTTTGCACGTGAGGGCAACAACTATTTTGGCATCTGGTGCTTTCAACCCGGTTGCGGAATGGTTCCAAATCGACGTGAAGAGGGGGCCACCCATGAGGTTGAGCAATACCCTGACCTGAGAGCCGGTATCGAAAACTATATCTATATCCTCAATACACGATCTGCCTTTGAGGAGCTACGCAGATTGCGTCACCAACAACGCCTCAACCTCCTTACCCCATCTGGCACTTTTGTATTGAGAGGGCTTGGACTCTACGCCAAGGATGGGGAGGAATATATGTCGCTTATTGAAAAGATCATCTCCCAAAATCGCCTTGGACAATACGATTAACTACCACTTTCTGGTATCCTCAACACTACTATTTGACGCTGTTTGATCACTAGGGGCAGACACTCTGCCGCCAGCTACCAGGAGAAGTAGAAGATGCGAATCGGGATCCCCATCATCACAGTCGTGGCAGGGCTGGCCTGCAGCACTATTGTCTCTGCACAGTGGCTTGGGCCATGGGGAGGAGATGACCTGGCTGCGGCATGGGGACTGGAAAACAACTCGATTAGTGACCCCGATGAGGGCCCAGGTGAGACCATAGACTACGGTAGCTCGGAACGGGCATTCAAAATGGATGTACAATCCGGCAACAGCGCCAGAAAGTCAAAGATGTTAACACCAACACCAGCTGCGCCACCAACAGCTGCGAGACGATCTCCACCACCAGCAAGAATGGAACAACCAAGAAGATGGGGGTATTCAAGAGATCGCTACCGCAGGATGCCGCCTCCACCGCCAAGAGCCTATGGTGGCTACCGTCCTCCACTGCAGCCTATGCCGTATTACTCGCCGAGAAGAGTGGCACCAAGGAGGCTTCAAAGGTTGGCTCCTCCACCGCCCTACCCCTACTACAGGCGCTAACAAAAAAGGGATGATCAATGATCATCCCTTTTTTCGCATTCTGGCAATAACCACAACGGCCAGCACCGCCAGAACAATCAATAACCAGATACGCCACAAAACAGCAACTCCTTACTATTAATCATTCCACAAGTTCTGGCATTTAATCAGCGATAGCTCTGATGTTTCACCAGCTCACTCTTCATGCTGCGTCCAACCGCAAGATCAAGGGCAATACGATCATCGTCATTCTTGACATCAACCGCGGCACCAGCCTCGACCAATATTCTCGCCATTGCACGGTTGCCGCGACGAACCGCAGTATGGAGCACCGTATCCCCATGTTTACCCTGCGCATTAACATCGGCACCACTCTCAATCAAAATTCCCACCATAACAATCAGGTCACGGTTTACTGCCTCCTGCAGAGGGGTATCATCAAACCGGTTCTTGTGGTTGGCATCTGCCCCATACTTGATCAGCAGCAGTGCCAGTTCATGGTTACCCTTGAAGACCGCCTGCATCAATGGGGAGTCGCCAAAATGGTTCTCAATATTTACATCAGCACCATTTTCGATCAACAGTTCGATCATCTCCGGGGTACGGGCCAGATGGAGAGGCTTCTCATCGTAGCGGTTGGTCTTGTTGATCGCCCCACCTTTCTTCAGCAAAATCTTCACCTGCGCAATATCATTGCGGGCAACAGAGTCATGCACAGAATGTCCGGACTGTGCCACCAGCGGCACCAGCATCATGACAGCAAACAGCGTGCCGCCTCTAAACAGTCTCGAGAATCCTTGCATCTCTCCCCTACTCCAAATTTATCAATTTCCCATAATGAACCGG
>CALEHW010000024.1 GCA_937877715.1 uncultured Methylophaga sp.
CTTACAAGGCGAGGGTCGCAGGTTCGATCCCTGCAGCACCCACCAAATATTTTAGAAATTGTGGAGCGGTAGTTCAGTTGGTTAGAATATCGGCCTGTCACGCCGAGGGTCGCGGGTTCGAGTCCCGTCCGCTCCGCCATATACCAAGGGCGTGCCTGATCTCAGGTACGCCCTTTTTTGTTTTATTTTTTGAGTTTTGTTGAGGAAGGAAACAGATCATGTTGCAGAGTATTCACGATCAGGCACAGAGCTGGATTGCATGGGTTATCGTCGGGTTGCTGATTATTCCATTCGCGCTCTGGGGCATTAACTCCTATTTTGATGGGGGAGCATCTGCCGTAGTGGCAGAGGTCAACGGGACCGAGATTGACCTGCGTGACTACCAACGCTCCCTGCAGCAGCAGCGCCAGAAGATGCGTTCACTGTTGGGCAAAAATTATCGTCCGGAGATGATGGAGAGTCCACAGATGCGGCGTGCAGTACTGGATGCCATGATCGAGAATGATCTTCTGAGTCAGACGGTGGAGAGTGATGGGTTCCGCATCAGTGATGGGCTGCTGTTTAGTCAGATCCAGCAGATCGAGGCATTTCAGCATGACGGAAAATTCAGCCCGACTCTCTATGAGCAGATTCTCTCTGCCCAGGGGATGGATAAGTCATTCTTTGAGGGTGGATTGCGTTCCGATCTGATGCAGTCTCAACTGCTGACCGGCTTTCGCCACTCCTCTTTTGTGACCGGTCGGGAGCTGCGTGAGGCAGTCCGTCTGCAGCAGCAGAAGCGCTCTCTGCGTATCCTGACCATCCCTGCAACGCTTGAGCGTCTCGAGAGCCAGCAGGTTGGGGATGAAGAGATTGCGGCCCAGTATGAGCTCAATGCAGCTGCTTACGAGATACCTGAGCAGGTTGGTTTGGAGTATATCGAACTCTCTGTTGCAGAGATTGCAAATGAGATAGAGGTAGATGAGGCAGAGCTAAAGATGCTTTACGCAGAGCGCAAGGACGGGATGATTGCTGATGAGGAGCGCGATGCCAACCATATCCTGATTGAACTTGCTGAAGATGCTGATGATAAGGCAACTAATGCTGCAGAAGCACGCATGAGTGAGGTTATACAGAAACTCTCTGCAGGGGAGGTCTCTTTTGAGGTTTTGGCAGTGCAATACTCTGATGATCCAGGGTCTGCCAATACAGGTGGAGACCTTGGTTTTTTCCCTAGAGGAATTATGGATCCAGAGTTTGATGAGGTGGCTTTCTCCATGGGTGTTGGAGAGGTCTCTGAGCCGGTCCGTACCCCGTTTGGTTTGCATCTGATTCGTCTTAATGAGATTCAGGCTGAAGAGATTCGGCCTTATGAAGAGGTTCGTGGTGAGTTGAGTGCAGAGTTGAAACGTAGAGCTGCAGAGGATCTCTTCTTTGAGTATGCAGAGACCATCGCCAATATTGCCTATGAGAAGCCTGATTCGCTGGATGGTGCAGCACGGGAGGCTGGGCTTGCGGTCAAGCAGAGTGGTCTGTTCAGCCGCCAGGGGGCAACATCAGGAGTTGCTACCACCCCTGAGGTGGTAAAGGCGGCGTTTTCCGGTATGGTGCTGACAGAAGGAAAGAATAGTGACCCCATTGAGCTGGCAGAGGACCATATGGTTGTGGTCAGGGTGCGAGCCCATCTTCCGGCTACCAGAAAGCCCTTGGACGAGGTGCGTCAGCAGGTGGTTGCGGCAATTCTCGAGCAGCGTGCACGGGTGACGGCAAAGAGTAGTGGGGTGGAGTTGCTGGAGAAAGTGCAGGGTGGTGAGCTCAGTGCAGAGGCAGCGGCAGAGAGGCTTGAGCTACAGTGGGGTGAGATTGAGAAGATTGGCAGATCCAGCCATACAGTAGCACCAGAGGTTGTGGCCAGGGCCTTCAGGATCAACCACCAGGCAGATGGTAGCGTGCCGGGGCAGACGCGTTATACTGGAACAGAGCTGCGAGGCGGGGATTATGTGCTGATTGAGCTCTCCGCTGTAGATGATGGTGATCTGAGCTCAATGGATGAGCGGGAGCAGGAGTCACTGCGTCGTGAACTGACCAACCAAAACGTCAAGCGCCACTACCAGAGCTATATCGCTAGTCTGCGTGACCAGGCTGAGGTCGTGGTGTTTGAGGATCAGTTAAATTAATCCTCTTTTCTCACTCCGTGTGTGGCCATTCCGGTGGTGTTGTAGCCACCATCAACATAGGTTATCTCCCCGGTCACCCCGGAGCTGAGATCAGAGCAGAGAAAAGCACCAACATTGCCAATCTCGTCGATAGTGACATTACGGCGTAGCGGTGAGTTTTTCTCGGAGTAGTCGAGCAGCAGATTGAAGTCGCCAATTCCTTTGGCGGCCAGGGTCTTGACCGGGCCTGCAGAGAGGCCATTTACCCGGATACCATCAGGTCCAAGGTCGGCGGCCATGGCCCGTACAGCAGCCTCCAGGCTCGCCTTGGCCAGCCCCATGACGTTGTAGTGGGGGATTGAGCGTACTGCACCCAGATAGCTAAGGGTCAACATCGCGCCATTTCGTCCCTCCATCATCGGCAGGGCCTCACGCCCCAGTGCGGCAAAGCTGTAGGAGCTGATATCATGGGCAACTTGGGAACCCTCACGAGTTACCGAGTCGATAAAGCGGCCATCAAGTTCACCCTTGGGTGAAAAGGCAACAGAGTGGACCAGGCAGTCGAGACCGTCCCAGTGAGCAGCCAGAGACTTAAATGTCTCTCTAATCTCATCATCACTGGAGACATCACAGGGGATGGTTATATCACTGCCGAGCTCTGTAGCAAACTTCTCTGCCCGTCCCTTCAGCTTATCTCCCTGATAGGTGAGCGCAATTTCGGCTCCTTCGCGGTGCATCGCCTTGGCAATGCCCCAGGCAATTGAGCGGTTGCTGGCAACCCCTACAATCAGTGCCTTTTTCCCCTGCATGAATCCCATGGTAAATCCTCTTGTGCGCTACCTATTCTGATATTATTCCAATCTTCTTATAAGAACCATACGGCAGTGAGCTGAATAGTTATGGCAATTTTACACAGAGATAGTGAGCAGTAACAAGGTAAAAAAAGGGGGGATTGTTGCGGGGGTGGTAGCTGCCCTGTTCGTCCATCTGCTCTCTATATCTGCCCACGCCAACTGGAATAGTCCATACCCCAGTGAGGTGGTGGATGAGCAGGTGCTCTACTCATCTTTTTCTGGTCGCCCCAAACATCTCGACCCCGCCCGCTCCTACAGCTCAAACGAGTACACCTTTATTGGTCAGATCTATGAGCCTCCACTACAGTATCACTACCTGAAGCGCCCCTATAAGCTGGAACCCTTGGTGGCATCTGCAATACCCGAGGCCTACTATATTGACCGTGACGGAGAGAGACTTGCAGATGGTGCTGCAGTAGAGGATATCGCCTACTCGATATATGAGGTCTCTATCAGGGAAGGGGTCAGGTATCAGCCCCATCCGGCCTTTGCCAGGAATGACTCAGGGGCGTTGCGTTATGTCGAACTGACAGAGGATGCACTATCCGGGGTCGAAAACCTCTCCGATTTTCCGCATAACAACTCCCGACTGCTGACGGCAGAGGATTACGTCTACCAGATAAAGCGGTTGGCACATCCCGCACTCCACTCCCCTATATTCGGGTTGATGACCGAACATATTGTGGGGTTGAGTGATCTGCGCGAGGCTCTCAAGGGGGCGCGAGAGAAGGATTCCTCAGGCTGGCTTGACCTGAGAAAATTCCCCCTGGAGGGGGTTGAGGTGGTGGATGCACACACCTACCGCATCAAGATCAAGGGGAAGTACCCACAATTTCTCTACTGGCTGGCTATGCCATTTTTTGCCCCCATGCCATGGGAGGTTGATCAATTTCATGCACAACCATTGCTGCAGGAGAGAAACATCACACTGGACTGGTATCCGGTTGGTACTGGACCATTTATGCTCACAGTCAACAATCCAAACCGTAAGATGGTGCTGGAGCGCAACCCAAATTACCATCCCGACTACTACCCTGTTGAGGGCGAGGCTAAGGATCGTCTTAGTGGATTGCTGGATGACGGAGGAGAGCAGATTCCATTTCTGGACAGAATTGAGTTCAGCCTGGAGAAAGAGACCATTCCCTACTGGAACAAGTTTCTTCAGGGGTACTACGACTCCTCGGGTATAAGTTCGGACAGTTTTGATCAGGCTGTACAGTTCTCCTCATCCGGGGAGGCTGAGTTGAGCCGGGAGATGGAGAAACGGGGGATGCGGTTGCAGACATCTGTCTCCACCTCCATCTTCTACATGGGGTTCAACATGGCTGATCCGGTAATCGGTGGCAGTAGTGAGAGGGCGAGAAAACTGCGTCAGGCAATCTCCATTGCGGTCGACTATGAGGAGTACATCTCGATCTTCGCCAATGGGCGTGGCATTCCCGCTCAGGGGCCACTACCGGCCGGAATCTTTGGTCACCAGGATGGGGGGGAGGGGATTAATTCGGTGGTCTACCAGTGGCAGGATGGCAGGGCACGACGCAGATCACTGGAGGAGGCAAAGAGACTACTGGCTGAGGCGGGCTATCCGAAGGGGCGTGACCGAGAGAGCGGGAAACCGTTGACGCTCTACTTTGACGTTACCGCCAGCGGCCCCGATGACAAGGCGCGTATGGGGTGGTACCGCAAGCAGTTTGAAAAGATTGATCTGCAGCTGGTTATCCGCAATACAGACTACAACCGCTTCCAGGACAAAATGCTAAATGGCAACGCCCAGATCTATCTCTGGGGGTGGAATGCCGACTATCCGGATCCGGAGAATTTTCTCTTTCTGCTCTATGGCCCCAACGCCAAGATGGGCAAGAATGGGGAGAATGCATCCAACTATGACAGTGCCGATTTCAATCGCCTCTTTGAGCGCATGAAGAATATGGAGAACAGCCCCGAGCGTCAGCAGGTGATCGAGCAGATGACAGCGCTGCTGCAGGAGGACGCCCCCTGGGTCTGGGGCTTCCACCCCAAGAACTTCGGCCTCTACCATGCGTGGTATCGCAACACAAAACCCAACCTGATGGCCAACAATACCCTGAAGTATGTACGTCTAAATCCGGTTGAGCGAGCCAGGCTGCGTGCCGAGTGGAACCGTCCGGTACTCTGGCCCCTCTGGGGTGGGGGGCTATTGCTATTGCTGCTGATTGTCCCCGCCTGGCTCGGGATTCGTCGCAAGGAGCGTTCCTCCTTGAGGACACAGGAGGGGTAACCGCATATGCTGAACTACATTCTTCGCCGCATCCTCTATGCCTTCCCGATTCTGGTGGGGGTCAATCTCATCACCTTCTTCCTCTTCTTCGTGGTAAATACCCCGGATGATATGGCGCGGATGCACCTGGGGATGAAGCATGTGACCGAGGAGGCGATCGAGAACTGGAAACAGGAGCGTGGATATGACCGTCCTCTGCTCTGGAACGAGTCAGCCTCCGGTAGCGAAAAGCTGACCGAGACCCTGATTATCTCCGAATCTCTAAAGCTCTTCCGTTTTGACTTTGGGGTGGCTGATGATGGGCGTAATATCGGAGGGGATATAAAGCAGCGGATGGGGCCAAGTCTGGCTATAGCTGTCCCCATATTTCTGATTGGGCTGTTTACCAATATCACCTTTGCGATGCTGATGGTCTTCTTCCGGGCCACCTATCTTGATCTCTCCGGGGTGGTATTGACGGTGGTGTTGATGTCGATCTCCGGACTCTTCTACGTCATTGGCGGGCAGTTTGTGGTGGGCAAGCTTATGCATCTGGTACCCATCTCTGGCTATGAGGGGGGGCTGGGGGCATTCCGTTTCGTGATTCTGCCAGTGGTGATTGGGGTAATCTCGGGGATAGGCTCCGGTACCCGCTGGTATCGCACTATCTTTCTGGAGGAGATGGGGAAGGACTACGTCCGTACCGCACGGGCCAAGGGGCTCTCTGAATATCGGGTGCTGTTTCACCATGTGCTGAGAAACGCGATGATACCGATCCTTACCGGTGCGGTGGTGGTGCTGCCACTGCTCTTTATGGGCAGCCTTATTACCGAGTCGTTCTTCGGCATTCCCGGCCTTGGCAGCTACACCATTGAGGCGATCAACGCCCAGGATTTTGCCATCGTTCGGGCCATGGTATTTCTCGGTGCGGTGCTCTATATCATCGGTCTGCTACTGACAGACCTCTCCTATACCCTGGTTGATCCGAGGGTACGACTCTCATGAGTGAGCTCTACGCCTGGCTTGGCGGCAAACCCCTCTTTCTCTGGACCGATATGTTGATCTGGCTACTGGTTGCGGTGATTGTCCTCGGGGTCTCATATACACGGCGACGCCCCCATCTGCTGGAGCCGTGGCACCGGGTGGCAAAGAGCCGCCTGGCAATGGGGTCACTGGTGGTTCTGCTGGTCTATGTGGTTATCGGGCTACTGGACTCACTGCACTACCGCCCGGCACTGGAACAGAGTGACCAGTCCGAAGAGGTACACTATGCAGTGGAGGCGCTTACGGCGCTGGACTGGATGGTTGGCGGCCTGCGGGAGAGTGGTGAGAAAAGTTATTCAGCACCACTGGCCACCCATCTCTATGTCAGGGAGATGGTGGGGGAGAGTGGTGGAGAGGTGAGGCGCGATTACCCGAGACTGAAATCCGGGGGTGCCCATCTGCAGAATCCACAGCAGCGTGCTGCTGATCTGGTTGAGAACAGCATAGTTGGGGGTGCCAAGGGGCTGCTGCTGTGGCTCGGGATTGCCCTGCTATTGGTGCTGCTACTGACACGGAAACGGCAGCAGATATCGCCACGACGGTGGGTGGTTGAGGTGGCGCGAGGGGAGACTGCCACCCCATGGCGGACAATTCTGCTGGTCACGGCAGTGGTCTCGCTGCTGCTTATGGCCGCCATTCAGGTTGGGGTCAAGTACCATATTCTGGGTACTGACAAGGTGGGGCAGGACGTCTTCTATCAAGCGGTCAAGAGTATCCGTACTGGCCTGGTTATCGGCACCCTGACCACCCTGATCATGCTCCCCTTTGCAATCCTGCTGGGGATCATGGCCGGTTATTTCCGGGGCTGGATCGATGACATGATTCAGTACACCTACACCACCCTTAACTCCATTCCCGGGGTGCTGCTAATTGCGGCAGCAATTCTGATGATTCATGTCTATATCGACACCAATGCTGCACTGTTCGAGACCACCGAGGAGCGGGCTGACCTCAGGCTGCTGTTCCTCTGTATCATTCTGGGGGTAACCAGCTGGACCGGACTCTGCCGACTACTACGTGGGGAGACCCTGAAGCTACGGGAGATGGACTATATAACCGCAGCTCATGCCTTCGGGGTGAAAAATATCAGGATCATAATCCGCCATATTCTCCCAAATGTGATGCATGTGGTATTGATATCCGTTGTTCTCGATTTCAGTGGCCTGGTTCTGGCCGAGGCGGTGCTCTCATACGTTGGGGTGGGGGTGGATCCGACCATGTACAGCTGGGGTAACATGATTAATGGCGCTCGTCTGGAGATGGCGCGGGAGCCGGTGGTCTGGTGGACTCTGCTCGCCTCCTTTCTCTTCATGTTTACCATGGTGCTGGCGGCCAACCTCTTCTCTGATGTAGTGCGCGAGGCTTTTGACCCTAGGGTTCACAAAGGAGAGTGATGTTGGATAAACCCCCACTACTGAAGATATCCAATCTACAGACCTGGTTTTCGACCAGGGAGGGGGCTGCACGCGCGGTGGACGGAATCTCGTTGGAGATTATGCAGGGGGAGATCTTCGCCCTGCTGGGAGAGTCCGGTTGCGGCAAGTCGATTACCGCACTCTCCATCATGCAGTTACTTCCAGAGGTTCCGTTGGCCCGACTGCGTGGCGAGATATTGCTGGACGGGGAGAGTCTGCTGGATCTGCCAGAGCAGAAGATGCGAGGGGTCCGAGGGGGGCATATTGCGATGATCTTCCAGGAGCCGATGACCTCACTCAACCCAGTGTTGAGTGTGGGAGATCAGGTGGGGGAGGTGCTACGCCACCACTCGGGGTTACGGGGTGAGGCCCAGCGCAGACGGGTGGTGGAGCTGCTGGATGATGTGGGGCTGCCGGATCCGGAACAGAAAATTGATACCTATCCACATCAGCTTTCTGGTGGAATGAAGCAGCGGGTGATGATTGCCATCGCCCTGGCAGGAGAGCCCGATCTGTTGATTGCCGATGAGCCCACTACTGCACTTGATGTCACCATTCAGGCGCAGATTCTCGAACTGTTGCGTCGCCTGCAACGGGAGCGGGGGATGGCTATTCTGCTCATCACTCATGATCTTGGGGTGGTTGCAGAGATGGCAGACAGAGTTGCGGTAATGTATGCCGGTCAGCTGATTGAGCAGGCGCCACGCCGCCCCTTCTTCTCTAGTCCTGGCCACCCCTATACCCGCAGATTGTTTGATGCGATACCAGATGCGGGAAAGCGTCACCAACCGCTCTCCATGCTCCGCGGTGCGGTTCCGGTGCTGACCCAGGAGTTCCATGGATGTCGCTTCAGAAACCGTTGTGATTATGGCTGGGAGCTCTGTGGTGAGCTCTCTCCCGAGTGGCTCTCGGCACAGGAGGGTCAGCAGGTTCGTTGTCACCTCTTCAATCCGCAGTTTGCAGAGCGGGGGAGTAGAGTTGCCGAGAGTAGCGGCACCGAGCCAGTTGTAGAGAGGGGGCAGCAGGAGGGTGATGGTAGTGGCCTGCTACAGGTCAGGGGGCTGAGAGTACACTTCCCTATCAGAAAGGGATTCTTTCACCGTACCGTGGGCTCGGTACAGGCGGTAGATGGTCTTGATCTGTCGATTGGCAGGGGACGCACAGTGGCTCTGGTGGGGGAGTCAGGTTGTGGCAAGACCACGGTTGGCAAGGCGATTATGCGCCTGCTGGAGGCAACAGACGGAACCATCTCCTTTGACGGAGTTAATCTCAGCAAGCTACAGGGTGGTGCCCTGAGGGAGTTGCGTTCCGATTTCCAGATGATCTTCCAGGATCCCTATGCATCGATGAATCCACGGATGATGGTTGCAGATATTATTGGTGAGGGGATGGATGCACTGTTGGGCCAAGCCCCATCTCCTGAGGGCAGAAGGCAGAAAATCGGTGAGCTACTGGAGCAGGTTGGTCTCACCGCAGAGATGGCCTCCCGCTATCCCCATGAATTTTCTGGAGGACAGAGACAGCGCATTGCCATCGCCCGGGCACTAGCGGTCAATCCTCGCCTGATCATCTGTGATGAGCCGACCAGTGCGCTGGATGTGTCGGTACAGGCACAGATTCTCAACCTGCTACGTGGACTGCAGCAGCAACAAAACCTCTCATACCTCTTCATCACCCATAATCTCTCAGTGGTCTCCTGGTTTGCCCAGGAGGTTGCGGTGATGTATCTCGGTAAGGTCGTTGAATACGGCACGGTGGATGAGGTGATGACGGCCCCTCGACACCCCTATACCCAGGCCCTGCTCTCGGCAGTCCCCACAATAGATAGAGAGACACAGCGTGAGGTGATTCGACTTGAGGGGGATCAGGGCTCTCCTATCAATCCACCCTCGGGATGCCCATTTCATCCGCGCTGTCCGCAGGCGATGGAGCGTTGCAGTAGTGAGCTCCCAGATTCACGCCAGATCAGTGAGACGCATAGTGCATCTTGTCTGCTGGTAACTAACGGATAGACCCCAAAGTCAGACCATCTCTTTTCAGGGGCGTTGGTAACCATGGATGGTTACCATCGAGCGAACATGGATGTTGCATAGCGTACCCTGAAAAGAGATGGTCTGACTTTGGGGTCGTCTCAGCAGGTGGTCATTTACTCTATGCGAGATCCGGCAACCCCTCCCTTCATCTTCAACATCCCCCTGTATATTGTCGGGAACTCCTCAACCACAGAGTTCTGTACGCTCTCTCGCTGCAGCAGCTGATCACGCCATGCGCAGACCTTGGGCAGGCCGCTGCAGGTGGTGACGGAGGCCAGTTTTTCCAGCAGATCGAGGCGCATGAAGAGGGGGGCAAATGCTGCATCCACCAGGGAGAATTGCTCCCCGTTGAAGTAGGGGCTGCTCTCAATAACCTCCTCAAGTTTCGTGAGACGCTCGGTCATGGTGGCTACAGCCTCATCGAACTCATCATGATCAGATGAGGTGTTGAGGGTGAAGATAACCTCAAGACAGGATGAGGCGTACTCAATCCAGCCGCGATTCTTTGCCCGCTGTAGTGCATCCTCAGGGTGGAGGCTCCCCTCGGTAGTCTCATCGATAAATTCACTGATTACCGCGGACTCAAATAGCACCTCACCATCCACCTTCAGTAGTGGAACCTTACCCAGGGGGGAGATCTGCAGAAACCACTCAGGAGGTTCTGCGAGGTCGATATAGGTAATGTCATAGGAAACCTGCTTCTCTTTTAGCGCAATTACTGCGCGCTGTACGTAGGGGCAGAGTTTGAAGCTGACTAGTTCGAGATCCATTTTTTGTTATCCTCTCCTGTTATGAATGGTTGCGTAGATTTCTTTATTCGATTATCGGGGGCAGAGGAATTGTAAATGAGTCAGTTTCGGTTGTCTCTCTCGTTGTTGATTGTCCCGGTCCTGCTGATTCCTGCCGGGTGTGTGACTGATTCGGTCAAATACAGGGAGATAGAGAGCACAGTCAATGAGTACGATATTCGCATGTTGGCCAAATCCGACATGAGCCGGGTTGCTGAGCTTGGGCAGCGTGAGGTGCTCAAATCCCTGCGAAAGATGATGGTCCGGCTCTATGCGGCTAACCCTGAACAGCTCAGAAGGGCAGAATATCCAACCATTAAATCAAATGTGGAGCGCATTTTCGGGGGACAGATCCGCTGGAACTTTGGGGAGTTCGGTGGGGTGAGTGGGAACAGCATGCTCCATCTGTCCTTTGATGAGAGTTACAGGGGGGACCGAGTTCTGCTCTTTACCGCAGCCCTGGTCTCCATGACCATGCGCTCCTATAACGGAACCACTGAGCTCTATATGCTGGATCAGCTTGATCCGCAGAAAATCCACAACTCTGCTCGCAACTTTGAGGTTGCGCTGAGAATGGTGGAGCAGCTGAGAACAGATTCCGGTGAGTACTATCTTAATAGTGGTGATTACCGTATGGCCAGTCTGGTTGGAAGGGCGGTGGCTAACCAGGATTTGATGGCAATCCTGATTGCAGACCACACCAACCGCCAGTTGACCGGGATCGTGCAGTCAGTCGCCGCAATGGTTCTGCTGCCGATATAGTTTTTATAACAGCATGAAATGCAAGGATTTATGGTGGTTTGTGGGTTGAGGTGTCTAGATTGTATGAATAACATTGCCTCGCTTTTGCTTGATTAAATCATGGAAAAGCAGTACAATTAAAGCATTTACTGAAACGGTTGATTAATTCAACCCTATTTGAGTCAGAACACTATGAATAACCTTGTAAAAATTACCGTTGCCACCACAATCACGGCACTTTCTACCACTGCATCAGCATTTTGGAACCCAAAAGATTGGGACATGAATGATGGCTGGGGTAACAACAATGGCTCAGACCATATGCTGGCCCCATTTGGCTGGGGCAGCAAGGATGGACGTGGCCCCTTTGGCGGCAAGAATGGTTGGGGGGCGATTGACTCTATGGCGGATAGCATGGGAGTGGGAGATGCCATGAGTGATCTCAATACCGACGTGGAGTGGGATCTGAATGTTGATACCAAGCTTAAGGGCAGAGCTCAGGCTGAGGGTAAGGGGAGTGGTGAGAATAGATCCAAGGCACGTAGCAGAGGTCGTAGTCGTAGTGACTATCGTCCCAACCGTCCAAACAGAGGCAACTACTACCCTCCGTACTATAACAGTGGCCAGGCTGCACCTTATGGATACGGTCCTGCACCGTACGGTTATGGACCATCACCATACGGACCAATGGGACCATCGGGTCAAATGCCATTTGCCCCGGCAATGCCGCCACCTCGTCAATACCGAAGATAACTCTGTTTGAGTAACAAAAAAGCCCTCGGATGAGGGCTTTTTTATGGCTGATCTACCGCAGTTTGCTGTTTTTCATACCCCCGTTTCTTGGGGCCATCGGGACGGTTTTTATGCTCTGAGCTGAAGCGAAAGCGCCCAGCCAGAACGCACCCCTTCATTCCTGGGTCACATGCTGTCTCCGGAACCTTTTGACAGATCCCGTTGGCTTCGTGTGGGCAACCCCAACCTCCCATCGGTTGTTACTTCTCGTTAGGGAAGTACTTGCGGTAGCGGGACGGACGCTTGCGGTCACGCATCTTGAAGTTTTCCGGTAGCAGCCAGCTCTGGTCTCCTACCTGCTCCCCGATCTCGAACGGGCTTGGCATGGAGATATTTGGCAGCTCCCAGCCACCTGGCATTCTTGGGGCATCCGCAAGGAAGTCCTCTGCCTCATGGAAGGCCTCATCCGGTGGATCAGAGAACTTGCCTGAGTCGCCCCATGGTGCACCTGGCTCCCACGGTTTGTGGTGCCATGGGTTTCCGGTGCCGGGTACGGGCCAGAAACGCATCGGGCTCATGTCCATGTTCTTGTTGTTGCCCCATGGTGGTTCCATTGTTGGTGGATTGAAAGATGGGTTGAGGCCAGGAGCGTTATACTGGTTTGGGCCAAAGTTTGGTGGGGCATAACCCATGGGTGGACCATAGGGGTTCATGCCGGGGGCACCGTATGGGCTCATGCCCTGTGGAGGCATCATCCCGTAGGGGGCGTATCCAGGACCGGGGCCTGGGCCGTAAGGTGACATGCCACGGGGAGGCATCATTCCATAGGGGGTGTATCCAGGGCCGCGGGGTGACATGCTACGGGGAGGCATCATTCCATAGGGTATGCCGCGACCACCATATGGCATCATCGGGGGGCGACTCTGGGGACGGCTTCTTCTAGCGGGTGCAGCTTGCTGTTGTGGTGCAGCGGTAATTGCCTGCTCTGTTGCATTCACTTCACTGTTTTCTTCGGCAATAACCGGCGTTACCATGGCGCTGGCCACAATTGCACTGATAGCCGTGCTCGTAACAAGATTCAATTTTTTCATGAAAACCTCTTGGGTTTGGAGTTTCAAATATATAGTTGTGATATCCGCCCATGATACCATGAAAACGGGTGAGAAACAATTCAATTGAGCAATTGAATACTATTGATAAAAACATCAATATGGTGCTGGAGCACTATGTTGAGGTGCGGCTATCAACAATCTCAGGTTAGGCGCCCACGTATGGCTACTGCATCCGCCACCCTGTTTATTGCCAGCATAAATGCTGCGGTACGATAGGAGAGCTCCTCTCTGGAATGGGCAAGTGCAATAACCTCATAGAGTGCGTCGACCAGTTTTTTCTCCAGTTTGTTGTTTACCTCCTCCTCTTCCCAGTAATGTCGCTGTAGATTCTGTACCCACTCGTAATAGGAGGCAATTACACCGCCTGCGTTGGCGAGGATGTCGGGAATTACCGGGATATTCTTGTTGCGGAGAATTTCGTCTGCAGTAGGGGTGGTGGGGCCGTTAGCTGCCTCAACTACCATCTTGCATTGCAGGCTGTTGGCATTCATCTTGTGAATAATTCCTCCCAGTGCGGCGGGGATCAGGAAGTCACAAGGGGTGCAGAGCAGTGTTCCCTGGTCAATGGTTTTAGTCTTGGCAAAGCCGTGGATGGATCCGTTCTCTCTCTTGTATTCCAAGAGTGATGGTATATCGATTCCTTCCGGATCCAGGATTCCGCCCTCATGGTCACTGACGGCTATCACCCTGCAACCAGCCTGGTGAAGGTTTTGTGCCGCCCAGCTTCCAACATTGCCAAGGCCTTGGATGACGATTGTGGCATCTTCAAGTGGGATCCCCCGGTATTTGGCAATCTCTCGGAGAATGATAGAGACCCCATATCCGGTTGCTGCCTCTCTGCCTCTGGAGCCGCCAAGGCTGATCGGTTTGCCTGTAACAATTCCAGGGGTGTAGCCATGGGTCTGGCTGTATTCATCCATGAACCAGGCCATGATCTGGGCGTTGGTGTTTACATCGGGGGCTGGAATATCGGTCTGGACACCAATTATCGGGCTGATGGCGCGAACAAATTTTCTGGTTAGTTGTTCAAGCTCACGGGATGAGAGCTCTTTGGGGTCTACCTGAATCCCGCCTTTTCCTCCCCCGAATGGGATATCGACCAGCGCGGTCTTGAAGGTCATTAGGGCGGAGAGAGCGCGAATTTCGTCTATATCAACACGTGGGTGAAAGCGTAGCCCTCCCTTGAATGGGCCGCGGGCATTATTGTGCTGGATCCTGTAGCCATGGAGCATCATCAGTGAGCCATCATCACGGATTAGCGGAAGTTCCACGCTCAGCTCACGGTCTGGATATTTCAGCAGCTTGGCAAGATTCTCCTCCAGTTCCAATTCATGGCTTGCCCGATCGAACTGATCGCAGTAGGCGTTAAAGTTGTTGATCTCCATTGAGCTTCTCGTTTGGGTGTCTGTGGTTAATCTGGCCTTATCATGTCATATAGTAGTTCAATTTCCTCTCTCCAGATATCACTATTGATGGTCTCCAGCACCATCGGGATCTCATCAATTCTCTCATCGTTCATGATCATCTGGAATGGCCCTGGCCCCATGTTCCCTTTGCCAATACTGTGGTGGCGATCAACTCGGCTGGCAAACTCCGATTTGCAGTCATTGATGTGCATACCACGCAGATAGTTGAAGCCAACAATCTCGTCAAACTCATTCATGGTTGCCGTGTAGTTGTCGGCTGTTCGCAGATCATATCCTGCGGCAAAGGTGTGGCAGGTATCTATGCATACTCCAATCCTGGTTTTGTCCTCAACCCGGTCAATAATATGTGCGAGATGCTCGAATCGGTGCCCCAGGTTGGAGCCTTGGCCAGCGGTATTTTCAATCACCGCGGTAACCCCGGTGGTTTGGTCCAGCGCCAGGTTAATGGAGTCGGCGATCTGGTCAAGGCACTCCTCCTCGCTACTTTTGCGCAGATGGCTACCGGGGTGAAAGTTGAGCAGGGTAAGGCCAAGTTGATGGCAGCGTTCCAACTCATCGATAAACGCATTGAGTGACTTTTCGCGTGGCTCCGCCTCTGGGTGCCCCAGGTTGATCAGATAACTGTCGTGTGGCAGAACTTGGTCCGAGGTATAACCATACTGTTCCATCGCGGTGTGAAAGCCATCGATCTGCTCTGTGGTGAGTGGTTTCGCCCGCCACTGACGCTGATTTTTGGTAAACAGGGCAAAGGCCCTGGCGCCGATATTGTGGGCATTTTCAGGGGCATTTTGCACTCCTCCGGCGGTACTGACGTGTGCGCCAATCCATTTCATGACTAAAGATACTCGTGGTTGTGAAGGTAGCTATTCTGCCATGGAATTGGGTGCGGCACAGCAGCTGGGGAGGTGGTTGAGGTGAGATGCTGGTCTGTACCGGTAAATTGCGAGTGTGATTTTGTCTTCTCTGAGAGTATCCTAGCGCGCCATGCGCAAGAGTGATTTCCATTTTGATCTCCCCCAGGAGTTGATTGCCCAGACCCCCCCTGAGAAAAGGGGAGAGAGCCGTATGCTTGTTCTGAGTAATTCTGGAAGAATATATGATCGTAAATTCAGTGAGATATTGGAGCTACTTAAACCAAATGATCTGCTTGTTTTTAATGACACTAGGGTGATTCCGGCGCGTCTTTTGGGGCGCAGAGAGAGTGGTGGCAGGGTTGAGCTGCTAGTGGAGCGGATAGTTGATGAACATAGCCTGCTCGCCAATCTACGTGCCAGTAACTCTCCAAAGCCTGGAACCCGCCTTGTGCTGGAAGAGCGACTGGAGGCTGAGGTTGTCGGGCGCAGAGGGGCACTATTTGAGGTTAGATTTTCGGATCCGCGCGGGGTGGTTGATCTGCTTGAGGAGGTGGGGAGAATTCCGTTGCCTCCATACATTGAGCGAGAGGCAGACGAGAATGATCGGGAACGTTATCAAACGGTCTACGCTCGTCACCAGGGGGCGGTGGCGGCACCGACTGCCGGTCTCCACTTTACTGAGCAGCTGTTGCAGCAGATAGCCGATATGGGGGTGACGAGCGGGTTTGTAACCCTGCATGTTGGGGCTGGAACCTTTCAGCCGGTCCGGGCCGAGCGTATTGAGGACCACGTGATGCATAGTGAGTGGTTTGAGGTTAATGAGAGACTATGCGATCAGGTGCGTGCTACCAAGGCGTCAGGCGGACGGGTTATTGCAGTTGGAACTACAGCAGTGCGCAGTCTGGAGAGCGCATCCAGAGATGGTGAGATCACCCCGTTCTCCGGGGAGACCGATATCTTCATTACTCCCGGATACCGCTTCAATACGGTTGATGCGCTACTGACCAATTTCCACCTCTCTGAATCCACCTTGATGATGCTGGTGACAGCATTTGGAGGGTACAAACAGGTTATGGATGCATATCAACACGCAATTGATGAGAGATACCGTTTCTTCAGTTATGGTGATGCAATGTTTATTACCGTATCTTCTGGACCAATTTAATGAAATTTACCAAAACCCATCAATACGGACTGGCTCGCAGAGGGCAACTCTCTTTCGATAGAGGCACGGTCGAGACTCCGGCCTTTATGCCGGTTGGCACCTACGGCACAGTCAAGGCGATGACTCCGGAGGAGCTCGAGGAGCTAGGGGCAGAGATCGTTCTGGGTAATACTTTCCATCTGATGCTGCGTCCCGGGACCGAGGTCATAGAGGCACATGGGGATCTGCACGACTTCATGCACTGGGAGCGTCCCATTCTTACCGACTCAGGTGGCTTTCAAGTCTTCAGCCTGGGGGAGATGCGCAAGATATCGGAGAGGGGGGTCGATTTCCGTTCCCCGATAGATGGCAGCAAGGTGTTTCTCGGGCCGGAAGAGGCGATTGCAGTCCAGCATGCGCTGGGTTCCGACATCGTGATGGTGTTTGATGAGTGCACCCCGTACCCTTCGGATGAGAAGACGGCACGGATATCGATGGAGCTATCGATGCGCTGGTCGGTGCGTTGCAAGGAGGCACATGGTGACTCTTCAAGCGCACTGTTCGGCATCGTACAGGGTGGCATGCATACGGAGCTGCGTTCTGAATCGCTGGCTGGTCTGGTGGAGACCGGGTTTGACGGTTATGCCATTGGTGGCCTCTCGGTAGGGGAGCCAAAAGAGGAGATGGTTCGTATTCTTGACCATCTCTCCATGGAGATGCCGGAGGACCATCCCCGTTATCTGATGGGGGTTGGCAGACCGGAGGATATTGTGGAGGCGGTACTGAAAGGGGTGGATATGTTCGACTGTGTGATGCCGACTCGCAATGCCCGTAATGGACATCTATTTACCAGAAATGGAGATGTGCGGATTCGTAACGCATTCCACAAGATGGATACCAATCCGCTGGATCCTGAGTGTGGCTGTGCGACCTGCCGCAACTACAGTCGTGGCTATCTGCACCATCTGCAGCGCAGTAACGAGATCCTGGGTTCACGGCTTAACACCATCCATAACCTCTACTACTATCAACAGCTGATGCGTGGATTGCGAGAGTCTATAGAGAGCGGAACAGTTGATGATTTTGTGCGAGATTTTTATGCGGGTCGCTCAGCTTGAATCCATATTGGGAACAAGGAGTTGTGCCATATGCCAATTTTTTAAGCGGGGGTTTGGGCTCAACAGATAGCTCGAAATAGGGGAGGGAGTAAGGTACTATTCCCCGCTGTTTAGACAAAGGAGTGTTGCAATGAGTTTTATAGTTTCTGATGCGATGGCGCAGGCGGCTGGAGCGGGTGCAGAGCAGACACCAGCATGGACCGGTCTTCTACCAATGGTCATTCTTTTTGTGATCTTCTATTTCCTGTTGATTCGTCCTCAACAGAAGAAGGCCAAGGAGCACCGTACCATGGTAGAGGAGCTTTCCAAGGGAGATGAGGCGGTAACCACCGGCGGAATTCTTGGAAAGATTCGCAAGGTTGGAGAGAATTTTGTCGATCTTGAGGTGGCTGACGGGGTAACTCTGACTATTCAGAAAGGCCAGATTGGACAGCTGATGCCCAAGGGAACCCTGAAATCAAACTAACGGATGACCGCCTGTCATGATTAACCAATATCCACTCTGGAAGTATCTGCTGGTTGCACTTATTGTGCTGGTTGCTGCGCTCTATGCACTACCGAACATATACGGTGAGGATCCTGCAGTTCAGATCTCTCTCGCAGAGCGTGGAGAGATGCCCTCGATAACCGGTTCACGGGTTGAGAATCTATTGCAACAGAGGGGAGTTCCATTCAAATCGGTGGGAGATGAGGGCGGTAAGCTGCTTGCTCGCTTCAACAATACAGAGGATCAACTGGTTGGATTGGAGTGGATTCGTGAAGAGCTGGGTGATGCCTACATTACCGCACTGAACCTTGCCCAGACCACTCCGTCATGGCTCCGCTCTCTCGGCGGCGAGCCGATGTATCTTGGTCTCGATCTTCGAGGAGGTGTCCACTTCCTGATGGAGGTTGACATGGATGAGGCGATCATCAAGGCAGAACAGCGTTATGTAAGTGATCTCAGGGTCATCCTGCGCAAGGAGAAGATCCGCTACAAGAGTATCGGACGTGGTAGTGAGGGTGGTGTTGTCCTGCGCTTTGCCAATAGTGGAGCCAGAGAGGTTGCGGTTGAACGCATCAGTCAGGAGTATCCGCGGTTAATCGGTGCAGAGCAGGAGGTGGATGGGTTTCCAGCGCTACTGCTGACAATCGGACAGCAGGAGATTGAGGAGACCCGCAAGTTTGCGCTACAGCAGAATATCACCACTCTGAGAAACCGGGTCAATGAGCTTGGAGTGGCAGAGCCGGTAATCCAGCAGCAGGGCAAGACCAGGATTGTGGTGCAACTGCCGGGGGTACAGGATACGGCGCGTGCCAAGGAGATTCTTGGTGCCACCGCAACTCTGGAGTTCCGTTTGGTGGCTGAGGGGCATGACCCCTATGAGGCGGCCGAACAGGGACGAGTACCAGCCGGTGCACTGTTGTATAAAGAGCGAGACGGAACTCCGGTTCTGTTGAAGCGACGGGTGCTGCTTACCGGTGATTCTGTGATTGATGCCTCCTCCGGAATTGAGCAGCAGTCTGGAAGTGCAGCGGTATTCATCACCCTGGACGGTAAGGGCGCCCGCAGGATGTCCAATGGTACCCGTGACAATATCGGCAAGCGTATGGCTGTGGTCTTTATCGAGACCAAGATGGAGACTCAGCTCAAGGGTGGGGAGCGAGTACGGGTGCGTACCAAGAAGCAGGAGGTGATCAACGTTGCAGTGATTCGTGATCAGCTCGGCAAGCGTTTTCAGGTGACCGGCCTGGATAGTACTGAGGAGGCACGTGATCTTGCGCTACTGCTTCGAGCTGGTGCACTGGCGGTGCCGATGGAGATTGTCGAGGAGCGTACGGTTGGACCTAGTTTGGGACAGGATAATATCGACAAGGGGTTCCTCTCGGTAATGATTGGCTTTGTTCTGGTGCTGATATTCATGGCTATCTACTACAGGGTATTTGGGTTGGTTGCCAACCTCGCGCTATCACTTAACCTGATTCTTATTGTGGCGGTGCTATCACTGATTCAGGCAACCCTGACCCTGCCGGGTATTGCCGGTATTGTGTTGACAGTGGGCATGGCGGTGGATGCCAACGTGTTGGTCTTTGAACGTATCCGTGAAGAGCTGCGTAACGGCAACTCCCCACAGGCGAGCATCCATGCCGGTTATGACAAGGCATTCTCGACCATCATGGATGCCAATGTCACCACCCTGATCGCGGCCATTGTCCTCTTTGCATTCGGCACCGGCCCCATCAAGGGATTCGCAGTTACCCTGTCAATCGGTATCATCACCTCGATGTTTACCACAATTATGGGGACACGTGCTGTAATCAACCTGATCTATGGTGGTCGCAAGATCAAGAAGTTGTCGATTTGAATAATATATCCGTCATTCTCACGAAGGTGAGAAACGAAGTAACCGGGGCACGAGGCGGATGTATCGTCTCCTGTAGATGTGCAACACCCGGGGCGGTTATCCAGGAGCAATAAACATGCAGATTTTGAAAGAGGGGTTGGGGCTGGATTTTATGGGGAAGCGCAAAGTTGCGACCATCTTCTCCCTTGTGCTGGTCTTGGTCTCACTGACTTCACTTTTTACCCAGGAGCTCAACCCGGGTATCGATTTTACCGGTGGCACCCTGATCGAGGTTGGTTACTTACAACCGATTGAGCTTAACCATGTGCGTAGTGCTCTGAAGGAGGATGGGTATGGTGATGCGATAGTGCAGCACTTTGGTACTGCCCAGGATGTCCTTATCAGATTGGCTCCGCGTGAGGGGGTCAAGGCTGCAGATCTCAGTAGCCAGGTCTTGGTAACACTCAGAAACACTGGTGATGTCGATATGCGCCGTGTCGAGTTTGTTGGGCCACAGGTAGGAGATGAGCTGACAGAGGATGGCGGGCTTGCTGTCCTGTTTTCACTCTTTGCCATCCTTATCTATGTGGCACTCCGTTTTGAGTACCGCTTCTCGGTTGGTGCAGTTGCTGCGTTGATTCATGATGTTGTTCTGACTTTGGGGCTCTTCTCGTTGTTACAGATTGAGTTTGACCTTCCGGTACTAGCAGCAATTCTTGCGGTTATTGGATATTCGCTAAATGACACTATCGTCGTATTCGATCGCATCCGGGAGAACTTCAGAAAGATGCGCAAGGGGACATCGGTAGATGTGATAAACCAGTCACTGAACCAGACCCTATCCAGAACCCTGATGACATCGATCACAACCCTGATTGTGCTGTTGGCACTATTCTTCCTCGGCGGGGAGATCATCCATGGCTTTGCCCTGGCGCTTATTGTAGGTGTAGTGGTTGGAACCTACTCCTCAATCTATGTAGCCAGCAACACCATTCTGGCGCTGGGTATCAGCAAGGAGGACCTGATGCCGCCGCAGAAGGAAGGGGCGGAGCAGCCAGACTCTGTAGTCTGAGCCATAGAGTTACTCTGATTGCAGTTAGTTACGACTTAACTTCACCACACAGCGCAGATAGTTCTGTTCATCCGGCGCCTTGCCACCCCGTTGCCCACGCCACAGGGTCTCGCCAAGACACTCCATCATCTGGTGTTCGGTCTCATGTCCGTCACCGATCTGTTTGAACAATTTTTTTGTGGCGCTACGGATGCCTGGAGGGCGGTCGGTGGATAGCTGCTCACGAATAGCCAGGTGCATCCCCATATGGAGAAAGGGGTTGCTCTCTCCCATCTCCGGAGTCCACTCCCAATCTATACTGTCCTCACCCTGCTCCAGTACCTGGTGATACTCTGGATGTGCCTGAATAATATCGATCAGCTGAGTCTCCAGCGGTTCCAGCGGAACCCCCTGTTTCTCTTTTTTCCATGCCTCTAGGTAGAAGCGGCGGATCTCCTCACGGTTCTGGGTAAAGATCATGTTATCTGCTCTTTTCTCTGTGCTCACATAGATCGATAATACAGCACTCTGCACATTTCGGGTTGCGTGCGGTGCAGGTATAACGTCCATGAAGAATCAGCAGGTGGTGGGCGTCTTGTTTGAACTGGTCGGGCACATGCTTTAGAAGCCCCTTCTCTACCTCCAGGACATTTTTTCCAGGGGCAATCCGGGTGCGGTTGGAGACCCGAAAGATGTGGGTATCGACGGCAATGGTTGGTTGTCCAAATGCGGTATTAAGGATGACATTGGCGGTCTTGCGACCAACTCCAGGCAGTGATTCCAGCGCCTCACGCTGCCCCGGAACCTCATCATTGTGTTGCTCATGCACTATTCGGGCACTCTGAAGCAGGTGCCTTGCCTTGCTGTGATAGAGGCCAATACTCTTGATGTACTGTTTCAGCCCGTCTTCACCAAGTTGCATGAGTGACTCCGGAGTGTTTGCAACCTTGAACAGCTCTGCTGTTGCCTTGTTGACGCTGATATCGGTTGCCTGGGCAGAGAGCACAACTGCTACCAGCAATTCGAAATGAGAGTTGTAGTTGAGTTCAGTGGTAGGGGCAGGAATGGCAACGGAGAGCCGCTGAAAGATCTCCTCTCTGATTGCTCTGTTCACAATATCAGGCAGTCTGAGTTGCGGTAGCTGGTTCCTCTTCTGCTCCGATAAGGACTGTCCCCACTCTCTGATCAATTCTGTTTTTGGCAGCAATAATCAGCCCTAGGCCGATAAATGCCCCAGGCGGCAGAATGGCAAGGAGGAATCCGCGGTAATCCTCGACCAGGGTAATGGTCATCCACTCCGCAGCCTGACCAAACATCAGATCGGATTGGGCAAACAGGGTGCCAAAACCGAAGAGCTCACGTATGCCTCCAAGAAACATCAGGATTAGGGTAAAGCCAATCCCCATCCCTATAGCATCCACCAGTGATGGCAGTAGTGAGTTGCGGCTGGCGAATGACTCTGCGCGACCGATAATGGCGCAGTTGGTGACAATCAGGGGGATAAAGATTCCCAGCACCAGGAAGAGCTCATGGAACCAGGCATTCATCGCCAGTTCAATTCCGGTTACGGTACAGGCGATGATCAGTACGAAGACAGGGATACGGATCTCCTTGGTGATGATATTACGTATGGAGGAAACCATCAGGTTGGAGATGATCAGAGTCAGGGTGGTTGCCAGCCCCAGCCCCAGTCCGTTTATGGTGGTTGTGGTAACGGCCAGCAGGGGGCAGAGGCCAAGCAGTTGAACCAGTCCGGCATTGTTGCCCCAGAGCCCATCACTGAGGATCTTGCGGTACTCTATGGTTGGCTGTGGGGTGCCGCTTTTTTTCTGTTCAGCGCTCATTTGCGCCCTCCTGTTGCTCTCTCTCTTCTTGTATTAGCATCTCTCTGTGCTGCTCAAAGTAGAGCAGGCTCTTGTAGACCGCCTTGACGATTGCACGTGGGGTGATGGTTGCGCCGGTAAACTGGTCAAAGATGCCGCCATCTTTTTTTACCTGCCACTGTTTCTTGCCCATATTGCTGAGCGAGTGGCCAATAAATGAGTGAATCCACTCTGACCTCTTGATTTCGATGAAGTCACCAAGCCCAGGAGTCTCAGAGTGGTTTAGTACTCGCACCCCGACAAGAGAGCCATCCTGGCGGATAGCGACCAGCAGATTTATGGTGCCATTGTAGCCCTCACTGGTTGTTGGTGTGAGTAGTACGGTGTGAACCCTCTCCCCGTTTTTGGCAAGGTAGGCTTGGGTAGGGTGGCTGGTACCCAGTAGGTCATCTGCTGGCAGTTCTAGTTGATCTTCCAGTAGACTGTTGTCATATTGTGATGTAGGAACCAGTTGTGTCAGTGATTTTAGCAGGGCAAGACGTTCATTCTCGGCTATCTGATCCCGAGTCCCTTCGTAGGTGACAGCAACCAGTGTGGTGCCAAGGAAGGCAAACAGCGCTAGCATCAGGGCGCCGCGCATGGCAACGCGCACCATCTCCCTAGCCTTACCCCTTCTGCTCTGCCCACTCACTCGTTATCTCCCCTCTGTTCTCCATAGATAGCTGGTCGCGTGAAGTGGTCAATAAGTGGGGCAAGCATGTTCATCAGTAGTACGCTGAAGGCAACTGCGTCAGGATATCCACCCCAGGTTCGGATGATATATACCAGCACACCTATGCCCGCACCAAACCAGATCCTCCCCACCGGGGTTGTACTGGCGGTGACCGGGTCGGTTGCAATAAAGAACGCCCCCAGCATGATGCCACCACTGAGAAGATGGTAGAGAGGGGTGGTGAAGTTGGCGGGATCAACGGTGTTGAAGAAGAAGGCTGTCAGGTGGAGTGCAACCAGCATGCTGACCGGTATCTGCCAGGAGATGGTGCCTGTTATCAGCAGCAGCAGACCGCCTGCAAGGAAGGCAAGATTTACCCACTCCCATCCGGCACCGGCCATGATCCCGACAGGAACCATCTCCTGGCTCTCTCTGATGGTAAATCCCTGGTCCAGTGCAGTCTTCATTGCATCTAGCGGAGTTGCTCCGGTGAGAGTGTCCAGTGGTTGATGCTCACCTATGCCCAGAATGATCTGTACAGTCTGTGACAACCCCATGGTTGCCCCCTCTATCCCCGAAGGTGGTAGCCAGCTGGTCATCTCCAGAGGAAATGAGATAAGGAGAATCACGTAACCTACCATGGCAGGATTGAATGGGTTCTGCCCCAGTCCACCATATAGCTGCTTCGCCAGGATGATCGCAAACAGCACCCCCATAATGGCCATCCACCAGGGGAGAAGGGGGGGGAGTGCTGCAGCAAGAAGCAGTGCCGTAAGGATGGAACTAAGATCGCTGATTGTACTGGCAGGGGAGCGGCCCCGGATAAGCAGGATCATCGACTCTGCCAGGATTGCAGCCGGCACCATGATTGCGGCGTGGACCAAGGCGCCGGGGCCAAAAATCCAGGTCAGTGCAAAAAATCCGGGGAGGAGGGCAAGAATGACCATTCCCATCTCGCGGGTGGTAGTGCTGCGGTTATGTGGAATCACTCTTCTCTCTGCCTCCGTTTTGCCTTGGCTCGTTCGATGGCTGCACGAATAGCCTCTTTTTTGTCACCACCCTTGCTGCCGCTCTGTTTCCCCTTGGCTTTTAGCGCAGCCCGTTTTTTCGCCAACTTTCTCGCCTTCTCTTCCTTTTCGTGGAGTAGTCTGGCATCACGAAATTCGTGGCGGTTGCGGGCTCTGTCAGCTTTCTGTTTCTCACTCTGTTGAGTACGCAACACCCCCTTTGCGTGGCGATAGTATTCCACTAGGGGGATATGGCTTGGACATACATGGTTACAGCATCCACACTCGATACAGTCAAAAAGATTGAGCTCCTCGGTCTGGTCAAAATCACGTGACTGTGCAGCCCAGTAGAGTTGCTGGGGGAGTAGCTGCGCCGGGCACACATCGCTACAGGCGGCGCAGCGAATGCAGCTGCGCTGTTGTGGCTTGGGTTGGAGTAATGTGCTCTTCTCGACAATCAGACAGTTGACGGTCTTTGTGATCGGGCTGCTTGAATCATGGAGAGGAAACCCCATCATCGGCCCGCCAACAGTGATTTGTACATCTTTATCAGTGACCCCGCAGAGTTGGAGAATATCATCTACCGCAGTGCCAAGCGGAATCTCATAATTTCCCGCTCTCTCCACCCCGTTACCGGTAACCGTCACAATGCGTTGTGTCAGTGGTAGTTCCAGTGCTGCGTGGTAGATAGCGTAGGTGGTTGCAACGTTCTGACAGAGAATAGAGATGTCATAGGAGAGCCCTCCACTCGGTACCTCCTTTCCGGTGAGGATCTTGATCAACTGCTTCTCTCCACCAGACGGATAGAGAGTGGGCGCAGCAATAACCTCGATATTGGATCTGGAGTCAGCTGCAGCTGCCTTCATGGCCTGAACTGCCTCCGGTTTGTTGTCCTCGATACCAATCATGATCTCCTCTGGGTGGAGTAGATGATCGATGATCTCGATGCCCCTGATAATCTCCTCGGGGCGCTCCCTCATCAGGCGGTCATCACAGGTTATGCAAGGCTCACACTCCATACCATTGATGATCAGGGTTTTGATCGGGAGCTGTTCCCCCTTGCGAATCTTGACAGCGGTGGGGAAACCGGCCCCACCGAGTCCAATGACTCCACCAGTGCGAATATTGGAGACCAGCTCTTCCAGGGATAACCCTCCAATAATCTCTTGTAGTCTGCTACTGCTCTCCACCGTAGTGTCATGGTAGTTTGGTGAGGAGGTGAGATCTTTCTCGTTGCGTTGGATGATAATGGCAAGAGTATTCATCCCCGAGGGGTGAGGGAACGGCCTCTTTTCAATGGCGCTTACCACCCCGTCACAAGGGGAGTGAACCGGTACACTAATGGGGTTGAAACACTTGCTCAACCTCTCGCCGCGTTTGACATGGTCGCCAACTGACACAACAGGTCTGTTGGTGCCACCGATTCCCTGGTTAAGGATTACTGTAATCTTCTCTGGAGGAGAGATGGTGACAATGGAGCTGTCACGAGTTCTCTCCTTTCGTTCCTGAGGGTGGATGCCTCCATGAAAGCGCTGTAGAGGACGGCTCATGCTGGTTGCTCGGCTGCAGCTGATAGCTCGATGCTGTCTGGCGGCTCTGGCCAGATCCATCCCTCAAGCTCGAGTGGGATTGGTTCCATCACGATACAGTCGACCGGACAGGGCGGCAAGCATAGTTCACAGCCGGTGCACTCTTTGGCAATCACTGTATGCATCTGTTTGGCAGCACCCAGGATGGCATCAACCGGACAGGCCTGAATGCAGAGGGTGCATCCAATACAGATATTCTCGTCAATCACCGCAATCCCCGGGGCTCTCTGCTCTTGCTCCAGGGCGACAGGGTCACGATCCAGTAGATCGGCCAAGGCAACCATTACGCTCTCTCCGCCCGGAGGGCAGAGGTTGATCGCGGCACCGTCTCTGGCAATTGCCTCTGCATAGGGTTTGCAGCCAGGGTAACCACACTGCCCGCACTGGGTCTGCGGTAGCAGTTGATCGATTCTCTCAACGATAGGATCACCCTCGACCCGATAACGGATGGAGGCAAATCCAAGCAGTGCGCCGAATGCAGATGCCAGAAGGCTGATCGCCAGAATTGCACTTAGCATGGTGATCCCATCTTACCCATGAACCAGGCCGGTAAATCCCATGAAGGCAATCGACAGAAGGCCGGCAGTGATCATCGCAATTGACGCACCACGGAAAGGTTGTGGTATATCGGCTGCCCGGACCCGTTCACGGATGGCGGCGAAGGCCACCAGTACCAGCGAGAAACCGACTGCAGCCCCAAACCCGAAGGCTGCAGAGTCAATAAAACCGTGCTGCTCCCTAGTGTTAAGCAGCGCAACACCCAACACCGCACAGTTGGTGGTAATCAGGGGGAGGAAGATACCAAGTACCTGGTAGAGCATGGGACTGGTCTTGTGGACAAACATCTCGGTGAAGTTGACGATTGCGGCAATGACCAGAATGAAGGCGATGGTGCGTAGATACTCCAGCCCTAGTGGAGCCAGCAGATACTCATTGACCAGATAGCTGAGTGCAGCAGAGAGGGTCAGAACAAAAGTGGTGGCAAGCCCCATGCCGATCGCAGTCTCCAGCTTCTTGGAAACCCCCATGAATGGGCAGAGGCCAAGAAATTTGACCAGGACAAAATTGTTGACCAGGATTGTGCTGACAAGAATTAGTGCTATTTCAGTCAAACTGTTTTTCTCTCTCTGCCACTCTCTATTTTATTCTCATACCCGGTTTCGCCCCCTTATCCGGATGGAGAATAAACAGATCTTCTCCTCCCGGGCCGGCAGCCAGTACCATCCCCTCGGAGAGGCCAAAACGCATCTTTCTGGGGGCAAGGTTAGCTACCATGACAGTCAGCTTTCCCCTCAGATCTTCTGCACTGTAGGCGGACTTGATCCCTGCAAATACATTTTTCTTCTCTCCACCAAGATCCAGTGTAAGTTGCAGCAGACGATCCGCGCCCTCAACCGGAGCAGCTTTTTCGATTCGGGCCACCCTCAGGTCGAGCTTGGCAAAATCATCAAACTGGATCTCTTCAGCAATAGGTTCAATCGCCTCGCTAATTGTATTGGAAGAAGATTTCTGTTTTGTTTCAATTGCGGGGGTTATAGTAACTGCCTGCAGTGACTCTTTCGAATCCTCTACCAGTGCATCTGTATCCTTCTCTTCTACTCGACGAATCAGTGGCTTGAACTTGTTGATGGTGCTCCCCTCAAGTGGTTGCTGCAGCGCATCCCAGCTCAGCTCACCTGCATTGAGAAAAGATTCCACCTCCTGTGCCATCTGTGGCAAAACAGGTTTCAGGTATGTCATCAGGGCACGAAACAGGTTGAGTCCCACACTACAGGCATCCTGTACCTCCTGCTCCTTGTTATCCTCCTTGGCAAGAACCCACGGTTTTTTCTCGTCGATGTAACGGTTGGCTCGATCAGCCAATGCCATGATCTCGCGAATTGCACGGCCAAAGTCACGCTCCTCATAGTGTTGAGCGATCGACTCTCCCTGAGCCACAAAATCCTGGTAGAGCTCTTTCTCGCTGCACTCTGCAGATAGTTGCCCATCGAATCGCTTACTGATAAAGCCGGCACAGCGACTAGCAATATTGACAACCTTGCCTACCAGGTCCGAATTTACCCTGGCTCGGAAATCATCCAGATTGAGGTCGAGATCTTCAATCCCATGGCCAAGTTTTGCCGCGAAGTAATAACGAAGTGCCTCTGGGTTAAGGTGGTCCAGCCAGGTGCGTGCCTTGATGAAGGTGCCACGGGATTTGGACATCTTCTCACCATTGACGGTTAGGAAACCGTGGGCATTGATTGCAGTGGGGGTGCGGAAACCCGCCCCATGCAGCATGGCTGGCCAGAATAGGGCATGGAAGTAGATAATATCCTTGCCGATAAAGTGGTAGAGCTCTGCGTCGCTGTCACTGGACCAGAAGGTATCAAAATCAATCTCACTCTTGTCACAGAGGTTCTTGAAACTGGCCATGTAGCCGATCGGGGCATCGAGCCATACGTAAAAATATTTATCCTCGGTGTCGGGGATCCGGAACCCAAAGTAGGGGGCATCTCGGGAGATATCCCACTCCTGGAGCCCTGCACCATCCTCATCTGTCCCCTCTGGCGCAAACCACTCATTCAATTTGCTCGCGACCTCCTCCTGCAGGTGCCCCTCATGGGTCCACTGTTTCAACATCTCCTCGAATTCTGGCAGCTTGAAGAAGTAATGTTCGGACTCTCTGTTGACCGGCTTTGCTCCGGAGACTGCCGAGACGGCGTTTTTTAGCTCAGTCGTGGAGTAGGTGGCGCCACAGGCCTCGCAGTTATCTCCGTATTGATCCTCTGCGCCACACTTTGGGCAGCTACCCTTGATGAAGCGGTCGGGCAGAAACATCTCCTTCTCCGGATCGTAGGCCTGCTCTATGGTGCGTGTGGTGATGTATCCTCGGTCACGTAGCCTGGTGTAGATCTCGGTTGCCAGCTCACGATTCTCCTCGGAGTGGGTGGAGTGGTAGTTATCGAAGTCAATGAAGAAATCATTAAAATCTGCTTTGTGCTCCTTGGCAACCTCAGCGATCAGCTCCTCCGGGGTGATCCCCTCATTCTGAGCCCGCAGCATTATAGGGGTTCCATGAGCATCGTCTGCACAGACATAAAAGCAGCTGTTTCCCTGTAATTTCTGGAAACGTACCCAGATATCGGTCTGAATGTACTCGACCAGATGGCCGATATGGATGCTGCCATTTGCGTATGGAAGGGCGCTGGTGACAAGGATATTGCGGGGATTTTCTCTGGGCATTGTGTAGGCTATTCTGCTGTTATTCTAGGCTTTGAACAAGCGGTGATTCTAACGAATTAGTGGCTAAACTACACAGGGTTTTGGTGATGTTTATTGTAGTGTTTCAAGGGCAACATAATAACCTATAAAAATTATCAACTATTGGTTCTCTTTGGTCTGGTCGATATGCTAGTATTAGCGAATTCTGTTAAATCCAAATAATCTGGAGTACTACTATGTCAGAACTGACTCGTGAGGCGATTGAGTCCGCAATTGAGGCCTATATTGATCCCTATCTGGATAGCGATCTGATCTCGGCAAAATCCATCAAGGCGATAGATATTAATGGCGGAGAGGTTACCGTTGAGATTGAGTTGGGGTTTCCAGCCAAGGGGTATGCCGAGGAGCTGAGCGAGAAGATATCTGCCAAGGTCAATGGGGTCGATGGGGTTACTGATTCAACCGTAAATGTGGGGTGGAATATCGTCTCTCATGCGGTACAGAAGGGGGTTCAGGCCGTTAATGGGGTGAAGAACATTATCGCTGTTGCATCAGGTAAGGGTGGTGTTGGCAAGTCAACAACAGCAGTTAATCTGGCGCTTGCTCTCTCTGCTGAGGGTGCTAATGTGGGAATGCTGGATGCCGATATCTATGGCCCAAGTCAGCCAAGAATGCTGGGTGCACAGGGTGCCAAGCCGGAGTCTCCAGATGGTAAAAGCCTGAAGCCGATTAACTCATACAATCTTCAGTCCATGTCTATTGGATACCTCGTGGAGGAGGATACCCCGATGATCTGGCGTGGCCCGATGGTTACCCAGGCACTGGAGCAGCTATTGAAAGAGACCCAGTGGGAGGACCTGGACTATCTGGTTATTGACCTGCCACCAGGTACTGGAGATACCCAGTTGACACTGGCACAGAAGATCCCAGTCAGTGGCGCCATAATTGTGACCACACCTCAGGACATCGCCCTGCTGGATGCAGTTAAGGGGCTGAAGATGTTTGAGAAGGTTGAGGTTCCAGTGCTTGGTGTTGTGGAGAATATGAGCATCCATATCTGCTCTAACTGTGGGCACGAGGAGCATATCTTTGCCGAGGGCGGTGGTCAGCGTATGGCGGACGATTCAAACGTGGACTTCCTTGGAGGGCTGCCACTGGACAAGAAGATCCGTAGTGATACAGACGAAGGCAAGCCTACAGTAGTTGCTGATCCTGACGGGCAGATTGCAAATATCTACCGTGAGATTGCACGTCGTGCCTCTGCCAAGCTTGCTCAGCAGAAGGAGGATTTCACCACGAAATTCCCAAATATTGTTATTCAGTAACGGATATAAATAAGCTGGATATAGCCGCCATGAGCCCCTTGCGTTCATGGCGGTTTTTTATGGTATATACTTCTCTCCGCACAATAGACAGGGAAGTGGAGCAATATTAGATGAGTAGTGGGCTGGAGAAGTGGGATCGACGTTTTCTGGGGCTGGCTGCCCATGTTGCCGGATGGTCAAAGGATCCCAGTACCCAAGTGGGGGCTGTCATAGCCAATGGCAAAAGGGTTGTGTCACTGGGTTTCAACGGCTTCCCGCAGGGATTGTCGGATGATCACCGTCTGCATGACCGGGAGACCAAGTACTCACTGGTGCTCCATGCGGAGGAGAATGCACTCCTCTTTTCAGGCTCCGACCTGAGTGGCAACACAGTCTATGTCTACCCGCTACCACCGTGCTCTCGCTGTGCCGCCAAAATCATCCAGACAGGGATAACCAGGGTTGTCACCACCATTCCCGATGACATGTCCCGCTGGGAGGATAGTGTTGCCCTGACCCGTACCATATTCGAGGAGTCTGGGGTGGAGATGGTGGAGGTTCCGCTTACCCTGCTTGAAGAGGCTGACTAGGAGTATATCCTGGGACAATTACTGTAGGGAGCTGCTTCTGAGCCGCAGGCTAAATAGGGTGCCATCCTTCTCCCGGTACTCTATCTGTACAGGCAGGTGGTCGAGATCCGGGGCGCTCCACAGCTCAAAGGTTATCTTCCCCTCTTTTTGTCGGGTAGTGCGGATGGCGGAGAACTCTCCTGCCGGTACCGTGACATTCTCGACCTCCCCGGCGGTAAAAACATAGTCAGACCAGTGGCTGCTCTTGGCAACCTTGTATTCGAGGTTTCTGTTGCCCTGCTCGAGGTCGTGCATAAGGGCAAGTAGAAAGAGGGCCTCATCTACAGTGTTGGGCTGTAACTGATTCAGTTCTCTGCTATCACCATTGTCGGTGAGGGTTACGGTTCTCTTCTCCCAGTCAAACTGCCTAGAGCGGTGCTTCTCCCGTTTTCCCGTCCGGTCATATCGATAGTGTAGTGGACGGATCTCGCCGTTGTGCCACTCCCAGATCGACTCCTCATTGATGATCTTTTTTACAAAGAGTGCGGCAAGACCTGTCGGTTCGGTATGGATGGTGAGCCTCTCTCTCTGCTCCGCAGGGATGTGGGTGAGATCATAGGTGGTCTCTCCCAGGACCATCCCTTTGCTGCTCAGGATGTATTCGGCATGAAAGGTCTGTGGAATTGCCTGTACCTCACCGTAGAGGATGACGGCGGCAATCAGGATGGTATTAAGAGTAGTTCCCCAGCTCAAGCGGTTCATTCATCGGAGTCTGGTCGAACAGAAGCGTGTCGTCAACCATCTTGACCCGTCCATCGGCAATTAGACGAATCGCCTCCGGGTAGAGTTTGTGCTCCTCGGTCAGCACGCGGGAGGCAAGAGTGTCAGCATCATCACCATCCAAAACAGGAACTCGCGCCTGGATCAGTACTGGGCCACCATCCAGCTCCTCGGTAACGTAGTGAACGCTGGCCCCATGTTCTCGGGCACTAGTATCAAGAGCCTGCTGGTGGGTATCAAGCCCTCTGAAACGGGGTAGTAGAGAGGGGTGAATATTGAGCAGTCTGCCGTGGTAGTGGTGCACAAAATCTGCGGAGAGGATGCGCATAAAACCGGCAAGAACGATCAGTTGAGGTTGGTGCTGGTCGATCTCTCGAATCAGCTCGTGATCATAGCTGATGCGATCTGGAAATTCGGTGTGGTCAACAACGGTAGTTGGAACTCCCTGTTCCCTGGCAAATTGCAATCCGGCAGCATCGGGGCGGTTGCTGATAACTGCGCGGATCTCTATGTTGGGTGGATTTTGCTGCTGTTGCGAATGGATAAGTGCACGCAGATTGCTGCCGCGCCCAGATATCAACACAACCACCGGGAGGGGAGAGCGTTTCACCCTGCGGCTCTCAGCAGCATTATCCGTAAAAACGGACGGTTGGCTGTTGATTATCTCCATCAGAGGGGGAGATGGTGCCCAGCTGCCATGCGGATTCTCCCTGTTCAGTCAGAATCTCGATGGTACGCTCTGCATCATCAGGAGAGACAACTACAACCATCCCTACCCCACAGTTGAATGTGCGAACCATCTCATCCTCCTCAACATTGCCCTGCTGCTGTAGCCAGTTGAAAACGGCTGGCCACTGCCACGATGTCTTGTCGACCAGAGCGGTTGTGGAGTCAGGAAGTACACGGGGCAGGTTTTCCGTAAGCCCGCCACCAGTAATATGGGCCAGTGCGTGGATGGGAAGCTGTTTCATCAGCTCCAGGATTGGGCGAACATAGATGCGAGTTGGTTCCAGCAGTCTCTCACCCAGAGGTTTTCCATCCAGATCGGAATCGAGATCGGCATCGCTGACCTCAATGATCTTGCGAATCAGGGAGTAGCCATTGGAGTGGGGGCCAGAGGAACGGATCCCGATCAATACATCACCAGCCTCAACTTTGGATCCATCAATAACCTCGCTCTTCTCTACTATGCCGACACTGAATCCTGCCAGATCATAATCCCCCTCACTGTACATCCCGGGCATCTCTGCAGTCTCACCACCTATCAGGGCAGCGCCAGCCTGCTCGCATCCGGTGGCAATACCATCAACCACAGATACGGCCGTCTCGTTATCCAGCTTGCCGGTGGCGTAGTAGTCGAGGAAGAAGAGTGGTTCCGCACCCTGCACGATCAGGTCATTGACGCACATCGCTACCAGGTCGATACCGATTGTGTTGTGTCTCTCCATCTGCATGGCCAACCGCAGCTTGGTACCAACCCCATCGGTACCGGATACCAGCAGGGGATTGCTGTAACGGTCCAGTGGAATCTCGAAGAGGGCGCCAAAGCCACCAAGCCCGGACATTACCCCCGGACGGCGAGTACGTGCAGCCAGTGGTTTGATCTGTTCAATCAGCTCATTGCCGGCATCAATATCTACGCCTGCATCGCTATAACTTAAAGATTTTTTTGAAGTCATTATGAATCTTGATGGGTCTTTGTGAGGTCGCTCAATTGAAAACAGGGTATTCTACCGGATTATGGATCGACGCGATATTCCAAATCTCATTACCATGCTGCGGATGCTGCTGGTGGTTCCCATCATCTGGCTTCTCCATAATGGGTTTTTTATGGAGTCCCTCTATCTGTTTGCCTTTGCCGGGATGAGTGATGGTCTTGATGGGTTTCTGGCAAAGAGGATGGGGTGGGAGAGCAGGCTGGGATCAATTCTTGATCCGCTTGCAGACAAGTTGCTGCTGATCTCTACAACCATAATGCTGGCCTGGCTGGGGTTGATTCCGGCCTGGTTAGTGGTGGTTATTGTGCTACGTGATCTACTGATTGTGGTGGGCGGTACAATCTACCACTACACTGTTGGGCAGTACGATATGTCGCCAAGTATTGTAAGTAAAATCAACACGTTTATTCAGATAGCTTATGTATTAGGTGTGGTAATGAGTCAGGCGTTCGAGTGGGTTGACGGGGGCTGGATAAGTGAAGAAACGATGCTGTTGTCAGCATATGTGGTGTTAACAACAACTGTTATGAGTGGTGCAGATTATGTCTGGACCTGGGGGTGGAGTGCCTACCGGGAGAAGGGGCGTGGGTGAGCAGATTCCGCTCTCCCTCTCACTGCAGGAGCGTGCCTCATTCGAAAACTTTCATGGACTCTCCAGACATGCCAATCTGGCTCTACTTGAGGATATAGGTAGTGGCACCGGGCCACATATGATCTATCTCTGGGGGCCGGAGGGGGTGGGTAAGAGCCATCTTCTATATGCAACATGCAATGCACTAGAGGGTAATCGGGGGCGTTCCGTTGTGCTTCCGCTGAGAAGATCTCAGAGAAAGAATCCGGAGTTGCTAGAGGGGATGGAGCAGTACGATCTGGTCGCACTGGATGATATTGATGCCGTAGCGGGCAGTGCCCTATGGGAAGAGTCACTATTCCATCTATTGAACCGGTTACGGGATCTCGGTAGTCGTGTCGTTATTACGGCACAAACCTCACCATCCGGCCTCAATCTTGATCTGCCAGACCTCCGTTCACGTATTGGTGAGGGGGTTGTAGAGCATCTGACCCCGCTTGAGGATCGAGAGAAGTGGGATGTACTGCAGAAACGATCAGAGGCCAGAGGAATGGTGATGGGTGATGAGGTTGCCAGCTTTCTGATGAGTCGTACGGCCAGAGACTTTCATACCCTATTTGCGTTACTGGATCAACTTGATGAACAGACCTTGGTGGCAAAACGCAGACTTACCATACCTTTTGTGAAGGAGTTGCTTTCACTTTGACTGCTCTGACTTCCCGGCTATTCGTGCATATAGTGCACAGCTGAAGAAGAGGGCAAGACTGAGAAAGATCTCAATTCCTGAATAGATTCTTTCAGGAGGGTTGACCACAAAATCCCCGATTCCGTGAATAAGATACAGGAGGGCAAGAAATCCGGTCCATGCATGGGTGTAGGCGCGGCCGTGTAGGATTCCCCGTAGTGGAAAGAGTAGTGGCACAACCATTACTACGAGAGCCATGGCTACAGGGAAGTAGTGAGATGGTCCAAGCCAGACATTCCATAGCAGTAGGTGGGTGATCAGCGCAAAGTGGCTGGTAAGCGCCATGATTCGGAAAGTTTTTTGTTTCGAATTGGTCATAGTAATAGAGTAAGAAATCGTGGATTATATAGAAATCTCGAATTTCGAAATGGATCCTTATGAAGTCACTGGAAACCCTGTTTGAAAATTTTCTCTGGAGTAGTCGCCTGGTTGTACTTACTGCTGTGCTTTCCAGTTTGCTGGCCTCACTGGCAATGTTCTATATGGCGACGGTTGATGCATTTTATATGGTTTCACACCTCTCTCACTATGCTGATTCGGCAATGGATGCTACTGCCAGAACTGCACTACATGCAGAGACGGTAACCCATATTGTGGAGATTGTGGATGGCTATCTACTGGCCACGGTACTGCTGATTTTTGCACTGGGGTTGTATGAGCTATTTATCAGCGAGATCGATGCAGCTGAGGGGGCGGAGACATCTTCAAGTGTTTTGCTGATCAAGAGTCTGGATGATCTAAAGGCACGGCTGGCTAAGGTTATCTTGATGATCCTGATTGTGAAGTTCTTTGAGCATACTGTCTCCATGCATTTCGAGACACCACTGGACCTGCTCTATATGGCTGGTGGTATTGCCCTGATTGGCCTTGCTCTATATCTCTCACATGCCGGAGACGGGAAGGGTCATTGATAGCTGTTACGCTGCCTATTTAGAGCGTCCAATCTCCTCAATACGTATCTTCCACTCTGCAGGACCGCTCTGGTGAACTGACTCACCATTGCTGTCGACTGCCACGGTGACCGGCATATCCTCGACCTCAAACTCGTATATCGCCTCCATTCCCAACTCCTCAAAGGCCACTACCCGAGACTTTTTGATTGCCTTGGCCACAAGGTAAGCCGCGCCACCAACGGCAATCAGGTAGACAGATCTGTGTTTTTTGATCGACTCGATGGTGGCAGGTCCCCGTTCCGCCTTGCCAACCATGCCGATCAGTCCGGTCTTCTCCAGCATCATGTCGGTAAAACGGTCCATTCTGGTTGAGGTGGTAGGGCCTGCGGGGCCGACTGCCTCATCTCTGACCGGGTCAACCGGGCCCACGTAGTAGATCATCTTGTTGGTCAGATCAACCCCATCAGGAAGCACCTCACCAGCTGCAAACAGATCGGCAATACGCTTGTGTGCCGCGTCCCGTCCGGTCAGCAGTTTTCCACTTAGCAGCAGGGTCTCACCCGGTTTCCAACTCTGGGTCTCCTCTGGGGTCAGGCTGTCCAGATTGACTCTGCGTGCATCAGCATCCGGCTCCCAGATTGTCTCTGGCCACTCGTCTATTGATGGCGGGGTAAGTTCTGCAGCCCCTGATCCATCCAGGGTGAAGTGGAGATGTCTGGTAGCAGCACAGTTGGGGATAATGGCAACTGGCAGGGAGGCAGCGTGGGTCGGGCACTCTCTTACCTTTACATCCAGCACAGTGGTCAAGCCCCCAAGCCCCTGGGCACCGATTCCCAGTCCGTTGACTCGATCCATAATATCCAGCCGCAACTTCTCGGTGGTTGACTCTGCGCCCCGTTCGCGCAGCTGCTGAATATCGATCGGCTCCATCAGTGCCTCCTTGGCCATCAGCATCGCCTTCTCTGCAGTGCCGCCAATACCGATTCCGAGCATTCCAGGGGGGCACCAGCCGGCGCCCATTGATGGTATCTGCTCAACCACCCAGTCGGCAACACTGGCACTTGGGTTGAGGTTGGCAAAACGTGACTTATTCTCCGAGCCGCCACCTTTTGCGGCAACGGTAACCTCGAGCAGATCACCTGGAACCACCTCGGTGTGGAGAATAGCGGGGGTATTATCGCCGGTATTCTTGCGCTCCCCTGCAGGGTCTTCAACGATTGATGCACGCAGCCTGTTGCCCGGATCCTGGTAGGCGCGTCTGACCCCCTCATCGGCCATCTCCTGTAGTGACATGTCGCTCTCCCACTGAACCCCCATGCCGATCTTGAGAAAGATAACCACAATCCCCGTGTCCTGGCATATGGGTCGTTTGCCCAATGCGGACATTCGTGAATTCATCAGGATCTGGGCAATGGCGTCTCTGGCTGCCGGTGACTGCTCTCTCTCCCAGGCATCACCCATTGCCTGAATAAAATCAGTCGGATGGTAGTAGGATATGTACTGTAGTGCATCGGCAATGCTGGAGATAAAATCTTCTTGTTGGATCGTGCTCATAGCCGTTATCCTAACATTGAATTTATGGTTCAACCATGGATGAAAAGGGGGAGCTGGGGCATTGGCTCTGGCAGGGGCCAACCTGGGCAGAGGTTGATAAGGTGGTTGGCGAGAATGTAGAGATAGAGATTGGTGAGGGGTTTTCTACAGGGTGATAGCGGTTTTGTTAATGGCATGCCTTTTTGCTGCCATCTTCATCCTTTCCCCACTCATGGGCGGTGTGAGCCATCGCATCGAGACGTCGATCAACCATGCCATTGATTGAGTTAGCGGGATAGTTTCCACCGCCATCCCGCTCTCCGGCCGGTACCCCGGTCAGCAGGGCGATACCCTCATCTATAGTGGCGACAGGGTAGATATTGAATTGGCCCTGCCTGACCGCCTCTACCACCTCCTGCCTGAGCATCAGGTGCTGTACATTGGAGGCGGGGATCAGGACACCCTGGTCACCACTCAGACCCCGTTCCCTGCAGAGCTCGAAAAACCCCTCAATTTTCTCGTTAACACCACCAATAGACTGGACCTCCCCCTTCTGATTAACGGATCCGGTAACCGCCAGAGACTGCCTGATCGGGGCATCAGCCAGTGAGGAGAGTAGTGTATAGAGCTCTGCTGAGGAGGCACTGTCACCCTCAATTCCCCCATAACTCTGCTCAAAGACCAGAGAGGCGTGGAGGCTGAGGGGGCGTTCCCTGGCAAAACGCTCCCCAAGAAAACCTGAGAGTATCAGTACCCCCTTGGAGTGGATTGGGCCACCCATCTCTACCTCACGTTCGATATCGATGATGTCACCACTACCTAGACGTACATTAGCTGTGATTCGGTTCGCCTGCCCAAACATATTTTGACCCATCTTGGTTACAGAGAGGCCATTGATCTGTCCTGTTTTCTCTCCATCAGTCTCAACAAGAATATTGTTTTTCAGGATCTCTTCACGCATACGCTGCTCTATGCGGTCTGTACGGAAGCTCTGTTTCTCCAGTGCAACCTCTATATCTTCTGCAGAGACCATCTTTTTTCCGTTCTCTCGTGCCCAGAAATCGGCCTCTCTCAGGAGATCGGTTAGCTTACGAGTGCGGATGGAGAGCTTGCTGGTCTCACCAGCAAAACGGGAGGCCTGCTCAATCACACGGGCCACACCATCACTGGTAAAGGGGATCAACCCATTGTGGTTGGTCAGGGTGCTGATAAGGCGGGCATAGAGCCTATTATTCTCGGGTGTTCGATCCATCTCCTCCTCAAAATCGGCAGAGACCTTGAAGAGCTCGCCAAAATCAGGGTCGTAGTGGTGTAGTAGATAGTAGATCATCCGGTTGCCAAGAATGACCACCTTGACATCAAGGGGGATGGGTTCCGGCTCCAGGGATGAGGTGGAGGCGAGGCTCAGCATCTGTTCCAGAGATTCGATGCGAATCTCCTGGGTCTGCAGGATCCGTTTCAGCCCCTCCCAGGCATAGGGGCGTTGCAGGATTCGGTGTGCGTCGATCAACAGAAAACCACCGTTGGCACGATGTAGTGAACCGGGCTTGACCATGGTGAAATCTGTGATGAGCGCCCCAAACTGTGCACGATGCTCAACCCGCCCGGTCAGGTTGAGATAGGTTGGGTGGGTCTCATAGATAATGGGAGCCTGTTTCTCACCACCATTATCAACCAGGATGTTGATCATGTAGTGACGGAATGGGGAGCTGTCGGCAGTGATGAAGGGGAGTTGTGCGTTCTCCTCGTCTTCGCGACGGAAGCCCCCCGCGTTGTTAACAAGGTTTTCCTGAACATCATCAAGGTATTTGCATACCTCTGGCTCCGCCTCCCACTTTATGCGCAGCTCACCAATCTGCCCCTGCACCGCTGCATTGGCGGTATCACGATTAAGCTTTCTTACCTCTTCCTGAGTCTCACGGCGAGTGGCAGGAAGATGCTGCACAACCTCGTTAAGCTTCTGCTCCAGGGTCTCGATATGTTCTGAAATTTCCTCTTGTTCATCATCGGAGAGCGCATCATACTCCTCGTTGGATATCGCCTTACCCTCACGCATGGGTGCAAGGGTGAAGCCACTAGGTGTATGGATCAGGATGATGTCATGTGACTCCGCATCCTTGCGAACCTTGCTGATCGCCTCCTCATTAAGATCCTCAAAGCGCTGCTGTATCTCCTGTGCAGCCTGGTTGTAATTCTCACTCTCAAATGCTGTCGGGATGGCAGACTGCAGATCCTCGATCAGATGTTCCATATCCTTCTGCAGATCCGTAGCCTGACCAGCAGGAAGACGCAACACATGTGGCTTGTGTCCATCCTTGAAGTTGTTTATGTAACACCAGTCATCAGGAGGGGGTAGATTCTCTGCCTGACGCTGAAGGTAGAGCTGAACAACGGTATGTTTGCCAGTTCCTGGAGAGCCCATGGCATAGATATTGTAGCCATCCTGACGGATCCCCAGCCCAAAGTGGAGTGCCTCAACTGCTCTTGCCTGGCCGAGAATCTGGTTCAGATTTTCTAGTTCGGTTGTGTCACTAAAATCTAGTGAATCTGGATCGCAACGCTGAAAAAGTTGTTCTGGTTGAAGAGGTTTAATGGCAACCATCTCTGTAGTCTTTCAGCCCCTCTCAAATACTTCTGGTTTGCGGGATAAGTCCGGCACTGGCAAGATGGTCATGGATATCCTATACAGAGAGTTTAATCAGATCCTTGTGCAGCTCCTCTATATCCATATCCGGATGTTTGGATGCCTGTTTACGCAGGTGAGGTATCATTTGTGCGCCAGCTACCAGAACAATCTTCATCTTATCTGGATACTGTTTGATTGCGTGAAAGATCTCCACAGCAAATCGTCTTGTTATCTCCTCCTCATGTTTGCAGCGGTGGTCATCATAACCGTGCGCGTATGAGCCACTTCGGTTTCTTCCGCTCTTGTTGTTATCCCACAGCTTCTTCCCCTCAAGCTGACCCTCTGGGTTGATCAGATCATCAAGCTCATCAAGTTTTGGCCCAGGCTCTATTTCAGGCAGCTCCGGCCGTTTCAGGGTGAAGATGCGTGCATGTGCACAGTTCGCAACGATTACCAGGATATTTGTCATCACCATCTCTCCTTTTCATGAGGACCACTGTAACCAGGGGCAGACACCACTAGATTACCCTATTCTCCAAAATGAGCAAGAAGCTGTGATTCCGATAGATTGAATTCATGGTATGGTCTTGGTAGATAGTAGAGAGGGTGGTTCAGTGGATATTACTTTTTATGGTGCTGTAGAAGAGGTGACGGGTTCCTGTTATCTGATCAGGAACCAGGGCTACCATGTGCTGCTGGAGTGTGGATTGTTTCAGGGGATGCCAAAAACCGAGACACGCAACAGCGCCCCCTTCCCCTTTGAGCCCAACTCAATTGATGCAGTTATTCTGAGTCACGCTCATATTGACCACAGCGGGCGCCTCCCACTGCTGGTGAAGTCTGGTTACTCAGGGCCAATCTATACCCAGAAGGCAACACGGGATCTCTGTAATGTCATGTTGGCAGATTCTGCTTTTCTCAATGAGAAAGAGGCAGAGTGGGGGAACCGTAAACACGAGCGCAAGGGGCTGCCTCTGATCGAGCCACTCTACAACATGGAGGATGTAAGGCGCACCATCACCCAGTTCAAGGGGCTGGACTATCATGAAGCACACGAGGTGGTCCCCGGGGTAAAGTTTATACTGCACGATGCGGGGCATATTCTGGGGGCATCAATTGTCGAGCTTCTGTTAAGTGAGGGAGGTATCGAGCGCAGATTGATATTTAGTGGTGACCTTGGGCAGAGGGGAGTGCCCATATTGCGTAACCCCGAGGTGGTCAGGGATGCAGATATTGTATTGATGGAGAGCACCTATGGCGACCGACTCCACCGCTCATGGAAGGAGACCCTGAAAGAGTTCAGGGATATTCTGCTGTCGGCAAAATACAGAAGGGGCAACATTCTTATTCCTGCATTTACCGTAGGAAGGACGCAGGAGATTCTCTATCTGTTCAGCAAATATTATCGTGAGTGGGGGCTGGATCGATGGCAGATTTTTCTGGATAGCCCGATGGCAATTGACTCCACAGAGATCTACTCGGCATATAGCGAGCTGTATGACCGGGAGGCGAGGGAGATCAGTTCCGAGAGGGGGAATTTTTTCCACCTTCCGAATTTTCACCTTAGCAGAACCACAGAAGACTCCATGAAGCTGAATCAAATACGTTCTGGTGCCATCATTATTGCTGGTAGTGGAATGTGCACAGGGGGCCGCATCAAGCACCACCTTAAACACAATCTATGGCGTCGGGACTGTCACCTTATTATCTCCGGGTTTCAGGCACAGGGGACAGTCGGGCGCTCCATTGTGGATGGGGCAAGGTTTATTCGACTATGGGGAGAGACCATAAAGGTGGTCGCCACAGTACACACTATTGGGGGGCTCTCAGCCCACGCAGACCAGCAGGGACTGTTAGCCTGGTACAGGCAGATTAATGGAACCCCACCAGTCGTCCTAGTCCATGGTGAGCCCGGGGCGCAGGGTGAGCTGAGACACCATCTGGAGAGCGAGATGGAGGCCAAGGTGGTGATTGCCAAGCCTGAAATGAGACTGGATCTATTGTCTCTATCTTGATCAGGGTGCCATGAGGGCATCTGCAAGGGCGATCCTGTGGATATCCATCAGTGCTATTCTAACAGCCATCACACTTGTATTTCTGAGGCTGGTTAGGGTTGATTACAGAGATCAGCCATTAAGAGACCTTGGTTATCTTGAAGTATTGCAGTCGATGTTCTCAGATGAGCATTTTCCAAACAGTGATTATGAAAAAATCAACAAAATGTTCACGGACCAATAAATAGTAGTAGTGTCATCATCTCTTTTCTCGCTCATTTAAGTGGAGAATAGCCGAAAATAATCATTGGATATTTGTGATAGGTCTATTGTAATAGAGCAAAATCATATCAACAAAGGTATCAATATGAATGACGATTTTACATGGAGATTTGATGTTTCGGTCATCGAATGGTTGCTTCTTCTTGCTATATTAGTCCTTCTGTCCGTAGTGGCTGCTGTGATTACACGTCAATCACTCAGAGCATTCAGAAAAGTAAATGCTCATGCAGGTGAACCGGTTTTCGCATCAGAAAACTGGCATACTGAAAGCACAAATATAATCTTCGAATTACTTGAAACGACGCCAAGTGGGCTATCAAGAGAAGAGGCAAATATCCAACTTGCCAAATATGGCCCGAATCAACTCCCTGAACCAGGGACGCGTAGTCCCCTGGTGCGGTTTTTATACCAGTTCCACAATGTATTGATCTATGTGTTGATAGTAGCAAGTGCTATCACGGCCATGCTGGAGCATTGGGTGGATGCCAGTGTGATCCTTGGTGTGGTGCTTATCAATGCCGTGATCGGATTCGTGCAGGAGGGCAAGGCCGAGAATGCATTAAGAGCGATACGCCAGATGCTTTCTCCAAATGCAATGGTTATGCGTAATGGCCGACAAATAACAATACCGGCTGAAGAATTAGTGCCTGGCGATATCGTCTTGTTGCAATCAGGCGATAAGGTGCCAGCAGACCTGCGCTTGTTTCGAGTCAAAGGGCTGCAAGTACAGGAATCGGCACTAACAGGTGAATCAGTGGCTGTGGAAAAGATCACTGATCCCGTTGCACAGGAGACAGTGATTGGCGATCGCCGCTGTATGGCCTATTCTGGCACCCTGGTCACTCATGGACAGGGTGCTGGTATGGTGGTTGCGACCGGAGCGCAAACCGAGATTGGTCACATTAGTAGACTGGTATCGGAAGTGGAGTCGGTGATGACCCCTCTGTTACGCCAGATGGCCCAATTTGGCCGTTGGCTCACAGCTACCATTCTAGTGATCGCTGTGGCTATCTTTGTATTCGGTGTATTGCTTCGTGATTATGTCATGGCTGAAATGTTTCTTGCCGCAGTAAGTTTGGCGGTTGCTGCAATCCCCGAAGGGCTACCTGCGATCATGACCATTACGCTGGCTATTGGCGTGCAGCGTATGGCTCGCCAAAATGCCATTATACGCGAACTTCCTGCTGTCGAGACACTAGGGGCGGTAACAGTCATTTGTTCAGATAAAACCGGCACCCTGACACGTAATGAAATGACCGTGCGTGCGATTGCAACCACCAACAATCGATTTGAGCTTGGCGGTACAGGCTACGATCCACACGGTGCGATATCGCTGGCGAACAGAGATGTACTTCTGGAAGAACGCTCTCTTCTGCAGGAGGTAGTTCGAGCTGCGGTACTTTGTAATGATGCATCACTGGAACAGAATAATGGTAAATGGTTAGTTCATGGAGACCCTATGGAGGGTGCGTTGCTGGTGGCAGGTTTAAAAGCGGGGTTGGATATTGAGGTAGAGAGTAAACACTACCCGCGTACCGATCTCATCCCTTTTGAATCAGAGCACCGCTTTATGGCAACACTCCATCACAGTCACATGGGTGACGCTTTTATCTATCTTAAAGGTGCGCCTGAGTGTGTGTTGGAAATGTGTACTCATCAGAGAGCTGTTGATGATGATCAGCCTCTGAATAAAAAGCACTGGCTGGCACGTATTGAAGAAATGGCGCAGCAGGGTCAGCGAGTGCTGGCGATTGCGGTCAAGCCAGTACGAAATGACCAAATGGAGCTCAGCTTCAGTGATGTGGAAAATGATCTAACATTACTGGGCCTGTTTGGCCTGATCGACCCCCCTCGCGAGGAGGCCATTGAGGCAGTGGAAAGCTGCGGTATGGCGGGTATCCGTGTGAAGATGATCACAGGTGATCACGCTGCCACCGCCCGTGCCATCGCCCGACAACTGAAACTCGTTAATGCCGATGATGTGCTCACTGGACAAGCACTGGAAGGAATGAGTGAGAATGAGTTGCGGCAACGCGTGCAGGATGTTGATGTGTATGCGCGTGTCAATCCTGAACATAAGCTTCTTTTAGTAAAATTATTGCAGGAACAAGGGTTGATTGTGGCAATGACGGGTGATGGCGTAAATGATGCGCCGGCCTTGAAACGTGCCAACGTAGGTATCGCCATGGGCCACAATGGCACAGAAGCAGCCAAGGAAGCGGCTGAAATGGTCCTGGCCGATGATAATTTCGCCTCAATTACCCATGCCGTGGAAGAGGGGCGCACCGTATATGACAACCTTAAAAAGGCCATCCTTTTTATTCTGCCAACTAATGGTGGCGAGGCACTGATCATCCTTGCCGCTATCTTGTTTGGTTTTCATCAACTACCCTTGACACCGGCACAAATTCTCTGGGTGAATATGGTGACGGCAGTTACTTTGGCTCTGTCGCTGGCATTTGAACCACCCGAGCAGAATGTCATGCGGCGACCTCCCCGCGATGCCCATGAACCTATGCTGACCCCACATCTTATTTGGCGCATTGCCTTTGTTTCCGTCATTCTCATGAGTGGAACATTCGGGCTTTTTCTTTGGGAGAGGGAACAAGGTGTAAGTATCGAGCATGCACAAACTGTTGCTGTTAATACGCTGGTTATGTTCGAGATATTTTATTTATTTAATTCGCGTTATATCACGGCCCCGGTATTTAACTGGGCAGGGTTAACAGGTAACCGTTATGTGTTGATGGCTGTTGGAGTTCTTGTCATCTTTCAATTGGGTTTTACTTACCTTGCACCGATGCAATCCTTATTTGGAACGACTGCAATTGATTTCAATATATGGTTACGCATACTGCTAGTCTCCTCCACTGTATTATTTTTGGTTGAGATGGAAAAACACTTTGTGCGGTATCTGGAACGAAACAGATAGGAATTAAATTGGCGATATTCCTTCTATCGAACTGGAAAAGGAGTATTCTCAATAACCGGAAGAGTCAGCTATGGTGGCTTGACTCAAACCAAACCAAACCAAACCAAACGGTTTCCGACAAACCCGGGGGGATTCACGTGAAAAGATCTGATGCTACGCTGCCCACATTAGATGCAGAAAAGCGGGCTAATAGATATAGCTGGATATTTGCGGGGGTATGGACCGTTGTGATCGCCATGCTGTTGTACTGGAATATTCAAATGATCCGGGAGCATACCCGGAATCTTGCTATCAACAAAGCCCGTGCAAATTTCAATAAGGATCAGGCTTTTCGTTTTTGGGCATCAAAACATGGTGGGGTCTATGTGCCGGCTACTGAGCACACTCCTCCCAGCCCCTACCTTGAACATATTCCAGACCGTGATATTGAGACCCCTTCCGGGAAGCAGCTCACACTGATGAATCCCGCATACATGATTCGTCAGCTCAATGAAGATTTTGGTGAGCTGTTTGGTGTACATGGGCATATCACCAGCCTCCTGTTGCATCGGCCAGAGAATATGCCGGATGAGTGGGAGCGTGCCGCCCTGTTGCAGTTTGAGCAAGGCATAAAGGAAATCAGTGAGTTCACTACCCTCGACGGCCAACCATATTTACGTTTAATGCAGCCGATGTATACAAGTGAGGGGTGTCTGAAGTGTCATAGCTATCAAGGATACAAGATTGGTGATGTGCGTGGTGGCGTGAGTGTTTCGGTACCAATACAGAACTATCTTAATGAAGAGCGGCGGCAGACTCAGGTGAATATACGTTCCTTTGGTGTAGTTTGGCTGCTGGGATTGCTGGGGCTGTACGGTGGCAGCAGGCGTTTGCGAGCAAGTGAGCTGAAGCGAGAAAAAATATTGGTGCAAACTATTGAGATGATCATTGCAACAGTTGAAAAACGAGATCCTTATACTGCAGGTCATCAGTTTAAGGTGGCTGCCTTGGTAGAATCTATTGCACATGATATGAGGTTGCCTGCACAACAGATCGAAGGGCTACGTTTCGGTGCCACTATTCATGATATTGGCAAGATATTTGTTCCATCATTAATTCTTAACCAGACTGGAAAGCTGACAGAGGCTGAATTCCAGAAAATCAAGATTCACCCAAAATCGGGTTATGATGTTGTTAACAAGATGGATTTTCCGTGGCCAGCGGCACAAATGATCTACCAGCATCATGAAAGGCTGGACGGCTCTGGTTATCCATGTGGCATTAAGGGGGATGAAATTCTGCTGGAGGCCAAAATTCTGGCAGTTGCCGATGTGATTGATGCAATGATATCAGATCGTCCATACAGAAAAGGGTTGACAGTGGAGGATGTGCTGCAGGAAATCACACAAGGAAGAGGCAAGCTCTATGATGAGGTAGTGGTTGATGCTGCTGTTAGGCTTATTAAATTGGGACTCCTTGATCGATACTTCGACTAATTGATCAGCTCTTAATGTTTCGCCAATCTGTTGATGTTGGTCTATAGTCCAAGGTATAGATTGCATTTATGGAACGGCAGATAGGAGAAACTGAATGTTTAGAAATGGATTGATATTGAGCTTTGTGCTTATCCTCGCAGTAGCGGTTATTTTTTGGCCAGTGTTTGATAAACAGGAATCTGAGCCTGTTTATACTGTAACACCGGTCATAATTGGAGCAGAAACCAGTCTGCTTACGACACCGATATGGGTCGCAGAGGAGAAGGGATACTTTCTTGAAGAGGGTGTAGAGGCAATCATCAAGCCTTTTGACTCTGGAAAAGCCTCTTTTGAGGCGATGCTAAAAGGAGAGGTTGACCTCTCAACTGTTGCGCCTACCCCTATTATGTTCAATAGCTTCAGGCGTGATGATTTCTCGATTATTGCCTCCTTTGTATACTCCCATGATGATGTAAAAGTAATCGCTCGCAAGGATAGTGGAATTAAAACAGCCAATGATTTGAGGGGTAAGCGTATTGGCATTAGATTTGGAACCACAGGCCAGTTTTTCCTGGCTGCCTATCTTGATTATAACGGTATTGGGGCAGAGCAGATCGAGGCAGTGGATATTGCACCCTACAAGCTTCCCAAGGCATTGGAGGTCGGCCAGGTGGATGCAATTATTGTCTGGGAGCCTCATGCCAGAAATGCACAAATACTGCTAGGACAGCAGGCAGTTCGTCTGCCCAGTTCACAGATCTACAAGGAATATTTTAATTTAATGGCAGGCAGGATGTTCACGCAAAATAATTCCGAGCTCTTGGAGCGGATATTGCGCGCTATACACAAGGCGAGCATCTATGCGAAGAATAATCCATTGGAGGCGCAAGCCATCATTACAGAGAAACTTGGATTGCCCCCTAATCTGGCAACCAGTTTATGGGATGAATTTTATTTTGGCCTCTCTATGGATCAATCTCTTCTACTGGTACTGAAGAGTGAGGCTCGTTGGGCCATGGAGAGTGGGCTGGTGGAGAGTAGCAAGATTCCTGACTACCATAATTACTTTTACCATGATGCCATTAAGGTGGTTGCTCCACATAATTTAAACATCTTTTAATAGTAATCTGGCCATGCAATCCTCCCCCCCCCCCTCATCACACATTCTGGATGGTGATATGGAGAAGAGGATCCATGCAATGGGATTGATGGTGCAGAGGGTAAGTTACAGGAAAGTATCCCTGATTGTCGGCCTGCTATTATTGTTGGTTGCTGTTGTTGGGCAATTTACTGTCACATTGATCATGAGGTATGAGGCTGGTGAATTGAGGGAAAAGCTTAACGGTACAGTAGATGTCTCCATCAATGGCTTGATCAACTGGGCTCATCATCAAAAACATGTTATCGAAATGGCGGCAGATCATCCAAAGGTTGTTGGTTTTGTTGAGAAACACATTGCAGATCATCACGGTTCTTCCAAGCCGCAACCACATGATGGCCACTATGATGATTCCCGATCCATAATTAAATTGCTTGAGTCTTTGATTCATGAGGAGGGGTACATTGGGTTTTCGATATTCACCCCGGATATGAGACGTATTCTGGATTACAGGGAAGGCACCACATACAAAGTGTTGCCAGCCTATTCTCATCCATATGCCAAACGTGCCCTTTCCGGTGAGACATTTATCTCACCCCCGACACTCTTTGATACCAGAGATAGATATTGGCCAATGTATTTGCCGAAAAATATTCCATCCCTGTTCACCCTGTCACCCATCAAGGATAGTGAGGGAAAGGTCATTGCTGCCATATCCTTTCATCTCTCCCCCTATAAAGGTTGGACATCTGTAGTCTCCTCAGCAAGATATGGCAGCTCTGCTAAGATATATCTGGTTGATCGCAATGGGGCAATGATCAGTGAGAGTCGTTTTCTGGACGATCTGAAAGGATTGGGGTTGGTCTTGGAAGGGAGAAACAGTGCCATAGGAATTACTGTTAAACCCCCTCCGGTGGCTGATGGTCATGCACCATCATTGACTGTTGCGGCCCGTAGTCTCTCTCAAAACATGCGTGGTCACAGCGTTCTTTCCCCATACCCGGACTATAGAGGGGTTTCTGTGGTTGGTTCATGGCGCTGGATAGAGGAGCTTGGGGTTGGTGTTATCTCTGAGCTTGACTATAAGGATGGTTTTAGTTGGGTTCTACGAATACAGAAAATTTATTGGTCAACAGTAATTGTCACAGCTCTTCTGGTGCTGTTGTTTATTAGTTATTTCTACGTCACCACTCAATTTTTAGAAAAGGGAGTGCAGCATGAACGACTACGTCGTCTCAAGGCTGAGCAGGATTGGGAGATTGCTCGTCATGATTCAACACATGACCTATTGACAGCGCTTCCCAATCGAATCTTATTTGTGGAGATTGGCAGACAGATTCTTAAACGTGCATCCAGGGCTGGTTATCCTGCCTGTCTGCTGTTTATGGATCTGGATAGATTCAAGTTGGTTAATGATGTTTATGGACATATTGTGGGGGACAGAGTCCTTAAAGAAGCTGCTCACAGGATGGGTCGAGAGGTACGCGAATCTGATGTTCTCTGTCGGTGGGGTGGGGATGAGTTCCTGATGCTTCTTGAGAATTGCGGACCAAACAAAAAGGTATCCGAGTTGGCTAACAAAATCATCTCCTCAGTCTCGGCCCCGTACTATATTAATGAATTGGAGCTTGAGATTGGCCTCACTATAGGTATCGGCTGTTTTCCAGTGGATGGACATTGGGTAAATGATTTGATCCGACATGCTGATGTTGCAATGTACAACGCCAAGAAACAATATAGAGGCACCCATAATTTCTTCAATAAAGAGATGCTTGTAGAAAATAAAGCATCACTGGAAACCGAGAAATCCCTGCTGTTTCGCCATGCAATGACAGAGGCAGAAAAACAGAGAAATGATCTTTTGCTCCAGGTTATTGAATCACTAAGTCTCGCTATTGACCAACGTGACTCGTATACCGCTAACCACCAGAAGAGAGTTTCGGATGTTGCGGTCAATATTGCCAGTGATCTTGGTCTGTCAGCATCACAGATTGAGGGGGTACGGTTTGGAGGGTTACTCCATGATATTGGCAAGAATGGTATCCCAACAGAGGTTTTGCACAAGGTCACAGCATTGAGTGAACATGATCTGGCAGTTATGCATGAACACCCCATGTCTGGTTTCAGGATTTTAGAGGGAATTAACTTCCCGTGGCCAATTGCAGACATAGTGCTGCAACATCAGGAACGGCTGGATGGGTCAGGTTATCCATATGGTCTAAAAGGGGATGAAATTTTGCTAGAGGCGAGAATCCTGGCGGTAGCTGATACTATTGATGCAATGACATCAGATCGTCCATATCGTCCTGCATTGGAGCTTGAGGTAGCACTGTCTGAACTCAGAGAGAAGCGGGGGATATTGTATGATGCCGACGTAGTAGATGCGGCTATAAGAGTATGTGAGAAGATGAATGGTATATCCGCATAATGGAAGTATTAATCGCTCCAAAAGTTATTGGCAGTTTTGGAATAACTGATATTACAGGCTCTCCTCCATGGCTACGTTGCTAAAACAGTTGCCAGATAATCAGGGTGACACTGGTATAGGACTCTCTTTTCATGAGGATGGAATCTGTGTTGCCTGTCCACATTCCGTAGAGGGCCCGACAGAGAATGGCCTGCCACTAACGGTAGATTTCTTTCCCGCAAGGGGGGCTGATGTTCAGGTTCGACTGCTGCAGAAGCTGGCATCAAGGCACTCACTTCGTTCACTGCCTGCGACAATTGTGATGAATCCAGCCAGCTATCGTCTTCTGCAGGTGCCGATTCCTCAGGTCCAACAGAGTGAGATTGACTCCGCCCTGCGCTGGCAGATAAGGGATCTTGTTGATATGGATGTGGAGGATGCCATCATCCTATCCTATCCTATGCCTGGACAGGGGCGCCCATCGTCACCACTACTGTTTGTGGTTGTGGCGGAGAGGAACGCAGTAACGAGGGCTGTGGAGATGGCCAGTGATGCTGGCATTAAAGTTGTCTCTGTTACTACCGTTGAGCTGGCTCTGCGTACTCTTCTGGGGGTGGTTGAAAAGAGTGAACAGCCATCCCTGCTGCTAGCCATCTTCCCAGAGAAGACCTTTCTGATCCATGTGGTTAATGGTGAACTTTACCGTACCCGGGAGCTCGATTACGGTGCCGCCCATCTTCCTGGTTCCGGTGGTGGGGCTGAGGATGGATCCTGGCCGCAGAGATTGGTAACGGAGGTTGGACGCTTCGTACTATTTTGTGGACGCCATTGTGAGCAGGGGAGTGCACAGCGTCTGCTGGTTCCATCCATAGTAACTAAGCTGCCAGAGCTCTCTGCACAGTTGGCTGAGGAGACGGGTATTGCTGTTGAGCAGTTCTCTCCCTGTCCGGTTGATCCACACTGTCTCCCGGCACTGGGAGCCGCCTGTAATGGAATGGGGGGTGGTTGATGTCACAGCTGCAGCAGATCAATCTGTTTGATGAGGGGATGCTACATGGCCGACACTGGCGGCGCTGGAGGGCAGTTCTATTGCTCCTCCTGCTGTTGTTGCTGAGTGAGTTTGGATACCTCGGAATGCTTGTTATGGAGGAGCAACAACAGGCTCAACATATTGTGGCACTTGAGATCCAGCAGGCAGGGTTATCAGAAAATGAGAAGAGTCTGCAGCAGCAGTTAGTGAAGAGAAGGGGGAGGGTCTCGGTGATCGAGCAGCGTATCACCGGGCTTGGTAGTGAACAGACACGTTTGCAAAACCTTGTTGCAGTGCTGAGAGATGAGAGCGGTTTTACCCGTAGTGGATTCTCTTCACTGCTGGAGTCTCTCGCCTACTCCAGTGAAGAGGGTGCCTATCTGACACAGTTTAATCTTCTGCATGGTGGGGAGCAGGTTCAGCTGAGGGGGTATGCTGTGGAGGCTGATCAACTGACCCGCTATATCAACAGGCTGCTTGGTGCTGATCAGTTTAGAGGGGCTCGTGTTGATAGGCTGCAGCTGTTGCGTGATGTGGATGGTGAAGGTGGGGGCAATACAGCTAGCTGGTTTGCTTTTGAAGTGGATCTATCACGAGCTACAGATGGAGGTTCACAGTGATCAGACTTCGTCGCCTGATACGCCGTTTTGATAGTCTCTCTTGGCAGCAGCACACCATGGTTGTTGTCATCTCTCTCTTGGTGGTTGCCACCCTCTGGTTTGTGGGTGTAGGGGGGCAGCAGCACGCATTGCAGGAGGCGGAGGAGAGTATTATAGAGATTGAGAAGCAGATAGATGATGGTGAGAAGAGTACCGATGCCCTGCGCCAGGAATTGGTGAAGATCTCGTCACAGGCATTGCTTGAAAGGGAGGCTACTCTTCAGCGCTCCATTGAGGGGTTGAGGAGTCAACTTGGCAGTCAGCAGATGTCATTCGGGGGTGGAGGATCACTGGAGGAGGTTCTGAACGGGATGCTGGAGCAGCCACATGGCCTGCATGTGGTAGGAATGTTGAGATTGAATGAGGAGGATCTTTCTGAGCAGGAGCGGGAGCGGGTGGAGGAGTTTTCTACACAATCTGTGGTAGTAGCGGGGGTGCAGCTTGATCTGCAGGGAGGCTTCCGGCGGACGCTGGAGTTCTTCCAGGCAGTGGAATCAATGGAGGAGAATTTCCTCTGGGGCAGTATGCGTTATGTTGTCGCTGAGTATCCCGACGCAAATATTCAGCTGCGGCTGTTTGTTGTCTCTGGATCAGGAGGAGCCAACCTCCAGACAGAGGGAGGGATATCCTGATGCGTAGACTTCACACAATAATAGCAACAGTGCTGGTGCTCTCTCATTCTGCTGGGGTTATGGCACAACCACTGCCAGATCCCACTCGTCCACCGACACAAGGGGGTAGTAAAGGGGTACACTTAACAGGCGTAGGTCCTCTAACCTTGAGTTATACATTGACTGGGCGGCGTCCTGCTGTTGCTATCATCAATGGTGAGAAGATCAGGGTGGGCGACACTGTTGGCGACTCGATTGTGGTAACAGGGATCTATCCTGGAAGGGTGCTATTGAGAAGAGGTGTGAAGGAGATTGAGCTATCTCTGCTTCCGGCAGATATAAAGAGCAATCTGGAGAAGGAGTAATGGTGAGAATATGATGATGATTCGTGGAACCATGATGCGCCGTTTTATGGCATCACTTTTTCTACTGTTGCTGCTTCAAGGCTGTACTGGCTCCCCGCCGCGTGATCAGTCGGTAATCAATCAGATTGATAATGCGTTGGGTGCAGGTGTGGCAGAGGCGGGCAAGGCCGCAGACAATGTAGTTACTTCTGAGGAGCTGCCTGATGCGGTCAATGAGGAGCTATTGCCACCCCTGATTGTTAATGTTCCGGATTCACCCAATGTTACCCTTGAGCCCCGTTTTAATGTGGTTGTGCGTGACCTTGCAGCAGAGGAGTTCTTCCTTGGTCTCTTTGAGGGTACCTCCTATTCGGTGGTGCTGGCGCCAGGTGTAGAGGGAACCATTACACTCTCTCTGCGGTCGGCCACTGTGCCAGAGGTGCTACAGACGGTTCGTGATGTATATGGCTATGATTATCAGCCTGTGCCCGGCGGCTATATGATTCTACCTTCGGCAATTCGGACTCAGATCTTCCAGATTAACTATCTCAATATAAACCGTGATGGCTCCTCCAGAACCACGATCAGCTTTGGACAGCTGTCTGATAGTGAAGGTGGGAGTGAGCTCTCCGGTAGTGATGTGTCAACAACAACCAAGGCGGATTTCTGGAGTGAACTGCAGACCACGCTGGTCAGTATTGTGGGGAGCGAGGATGGGCGCAAGGTGGTGATCAGTCCGCAGACCGGCGTGATTGCAGTTCATGCACTCCCTGTTGAGCTTCGTTCAGCGGGAAATTTTCTTGAGACCCTGCAGGATAACCTGCGCAGACAGGTACTGTTGGAGGCAAAGATTCTGGAGGTAGAGCTGAAGGATGGCTATCAGTCCGGAGTCAACTGGGCAGCACTGTTTGAGCCAGGTTCTGGTAAGTCGGTAGTTGCGGGGCAGACTGGAAGGAGTGGTGGGGTGTTTGACTCTGCAACCGGGGTAGTTGACTCCAACAGTCCAGGAACAGGCAAGTTCAGTCAGGTAGAGCTGGATCCCGCTGCCTTTGGGGGGATATTCAGTCTTGCGCTCAATCTTAATGATTTTACTGCACTAATCGAGTTGCTGGAAACACAGGGTGTTGTGCGTGTGCTCTCCAGTCCCCGAATCTCAACTATCAATAACCAGAAGGCGGTAATCAAGGTAGGAACCGATGAGTTCTTTGTTACAGATGTAGGAACGACCACCACCACTACAAGTACTACACCAATTACTGAACAGGATGTAGAGCTAACCCCATTCTTCTCGGGAATTGCTCTGGATGTAACCCCACAAATCAGTAGAGAGGGTGAGGTGGTGCTCCATGTCCATCCATCAGTGGTTGAGGTGTCTGATGGCACAAAGAATCTTACTGGCTCTCTGGCTAATGTGCCACTGGCTAAGAGTAGTGTACGTGAATCCGATAGCATAGTGATTGCCCAGAATGGTCAGATAGTGGTGATTGGTGGGCTGATGAAGAGCACCCAGAGAGAGAATGATGCGGAAACCCCAGGTTTGAGTGGTCTGCCTCTTGTTGGTGGTCTGTTCCGACATGAGCGCACCTCGGTGAAGAAGCTTGAACTGGTTATTCTGATTCGCCCGACAGTGGTGGTCGGGCAGGAGCAGTGGCGTTCTGAGTTAGAGCAGACTGCCAGGCGTTTCCGTAGATTGAATGTGAATTAGGGAGTAAAAAAGGGAGACTATTATGTATCTCGGTCATTTTGGTCTTCATGAGCACCCCTTCGATCTGACGCCGGATACAGACTACTATTACGGTAATCCCTCCCATCAGGAGGCGATGAACATGATGATGGTTGCGCTACGGGATGATACTGGTTTTATCAAGGTAACTGGTGAGGTGGGAACCGGCAAGACTCTGCTCTGCCGCAAACTGGTTAATGAGCTGGGTACTGGATTCCATGTTGCCTATCTCCCAAACCCGCCGCTTACTCCGCAGGAGCTCTATCTGGATGTTATTCGTGATCTGGGGCTGAAGGAGCCGGTCAGTACCTCATTACATGAGATGCTTAAGCTGATTACCGATAAGCTATTGAGGAGTGCTGTAGAGGGGAATCGTGTGGTAATCGTGCTGGACGAGGCGCAGGATATACCAGATGAGACCATGGAGGCGCTACGTCTACTCACCAATCTTGAGACTGAGAAAACCATATTGCTTCATGTGGTTCTATTTGGCCAGCCTGAGCTGGATAGGCGCCTGGCACAGGAGTCACTGCGTCAACTGCGTCAGCGCATAGTCTTTAGTGACAAGCTGACGCCACTGGATCTTGATGCGGTGCATGGTTATCTCCAGCATCGGGCAACTGTTGGTGGTTATGGTGGTAATGGTGATTTCCCCCTCTTTTCCGCTCAGGCAGTTCGTCTGCTATACAAGAGGAGTGGCGGTATCCCCCGGCTGATCAATATTCTTGCACACAAGGCGTTGATGCTGGCTTATGGCAAGGGGAGTGAGCGGGTGAAGTGGTCTCATGTCCGTGGCGCCATCCTTGATACTGAGGGTGTATCAGGCAGGTTTGCCTTTGGATGGCCCGTGTTCTCACTGGGTATATTGTCGCTGCTCTCTGTTGTGATCATTGCACTGTTGAGAAGTGGAGGGGGTGGATGAGCGTAATCAACTCCATGTTGCGTGATCTTGAGCAGAGAAAGGGGCGGGAGGGTTCAGCCCCAATAGAGCCGAGTGAGGATTTGATCAGGGGTGTTGTGGTGCCTAAGGGAAGATGGGGAGATTCCAGGAGAGCTATTTTTAGGGGTACGGCTGTTGTTGTGGTGCTCGTTGCGCTCTGGATATTAGTACCCCGTATGGTTGATATGCCGTTGGATAGTGGAATCATTGAACAGATGGCTCCTCCTGCCCAGGTTGTGGACAGGCCCTCCGTTGACCAGAGTGCAGTTGATAAGGAGGATAGTGCTCTTGCAGAGACTGAGGTTGCGGAGCCTGCGACTGAAACCGTAGAACTTCACCCCTTGTCTGATTCGGTGGGGGCTATTTCTGGGCAGGCTGTGGTTTTGATGCATGACCTGCTCCCAATCAAGGTGGCTGTTGGAGAGAGACAATCTGCCTCAACACCACAACCCCCAGCTGTGCAGAAGGTTGAGGTGATGCCAACCTCCGATGAATTGGCAGAGCAGGCTTATGCGGAGGCAGTTCGTGCGTTGAGAGATGGCAATAAGGTTGCAGCAGAGGAGGCTCTGACTAATGCGCTGGATCTTGCATCAGATCATCGAGGGGCGCTGGAGGCGCTATCAGCTCTATTGATATCATTAGGGCGCTATGATGAGGCTAGGCCAATGGTCGATTATGGTCTGGCTACACTGCCCAATAATGCCCTGTTGTTACAGCTGAGAGCACGGTTGTTGATGCATGATGGCAAGATAGATGATGCAATACAGATGCTTGAGGGGAACCTTCCGGCAGTGGGTGTCTCACCGGAATCTCATGCTTTACTCGCTGCAATGTACCAGAAGCAGAAGCAGTATCAGAGATCAGCACAACTGTATGGACAACTACTGCGGGTTTATCCATCAAATGGTGTGTGGGAGATGGGGCTTGGGATTGCTCTTGAATCAATGGGGAAGCGAGAGGAAGCGCTCTCTCACTATAAGAAGGCGATAAAAAGTGGTCGGCTGAAGGCAGCTGCACTCTCTTTTGTTAGGGATAAGTTGCAAGGTGTTCAGGGTGGAGGCGTACCATAGCCACTGAAACAGAGGGACTATATGACCAATAATGAGACTAAACGGTTAGGTGAGCATCTGGTTGAGGCGGGTGCACTTACCCAGCAGCAGGTGGATGAGGCCCTGGCTGAGCAGAGCCGATCAAGTGGCCGCCTTGGTGAGGTAATCATCAGGATGGGAATGCTGGATGAGGAGTCATTCGTTAGCTCTCTGTCCCGGCAGATAGAGATGCCACTGGTAGATCTGAAGCATGCTGTTCTGGAACCTGAGACAGTCAGGTTGATACCGGAGGCCTATGCCCGCGCCTATAGTGCACTTGCGATAGAGCGAGCGGGTGACCATATTGTGGTGGGGATGGATGATCCCACAGATATCAACTCACTTGATGCTCTCTCCAAGGTGGTGCCTCTGCCGATTCAGCCAGTCTTGGTGCGTCCATCAGATCTTGGACGACTTCATGATCTCTTCTATCGACGTGAGGCAGAGATTGCAGATATTGCCAGTAGTGTTGATGCCTATACCCACAAGCCGCTAGAGGAGGCAAAGACAGAACAGCGTGGGCCATTGACCATGGTCGATGCCCCCGCCGCACAGATGGTGGAGCTGCTATTTGAGAACGCTGTAAGAATGGGTGCATCAGATATCCATATTGAACCAGATGAGGAGGTTCTACGGATTCGCACACGCGTTGATGGCATACTCCATGAGCAGATTTTAGGGCAGAAGGATGTGGCAACAGTACTGGCCTCTCGTCTCAAGACCATGGCTGGACTTGATATATCTGAGAAGAGATTGCCGCAGGATGGCCATTTTGATCTCCAGGTCATGGATAAGCGGATAGATGTGCGTCTCTCAACTATGCCGGTTCAGTATGGCGAATCTGTGGTGATGCGTCTGCTGGATCAGAGTAGTGGTGTGTTTGCTCTGGATCGGCTGGGGATGGCTGCCGATATGCTGGAACGTTTCCGCCACCAGATCAGTCGACCACACGGGATGATTCTGGTAACTGGGCCAACCGGTAGCGGAAAGACGACAACGCTCTATTCTGCACTAGGTGAACGCAATAACCCGGAAGAGAAGATAATTACTGTTGAGGACCCGGTAGAGTACAAGTTGCCACGTATCAGTCAGGTGCAGGTCAATCCAAAAATTGGACTCAGCTTCAACAGGGTTCTGCGATCTGCATTGAGGCAGGACCCCGATGTCATCCTGATCGGAGAGATTCGTGATGGTGATAGCATGCAGATTGGACTGCGGGCAGCAATGACTGGGCATCTGGTGCTATCGACACTCCATACCAATGATGCAATTAGTACCGTATCACGATTGGTTGATCTGGGTGGAGAGGGGTATCTGCTAGCCTCAACGCTCAGAACTGTGGTTTCGCAACGGCTGGTTCGCCGCCTATGCAATAGGTGCAAGCAGGAGGCAGCGCTTGCGCCGCATGAACAGGAGTGGGTCCACGCTGTACTTGGAGAGGAGCCAAGCGGCAGGAAGTTTATGCGTGGTACAGGCTGTTCTCAGTGTGAACAGACCGGTTATCGGGGGCGGGTCGGGGTGTTTGAGATGATCATGATTGATGATGAACTCAAGAATGACCTGAACCATGGAGATATGCAGAGTTTTGAATCCCATGCACGTGCCCAGAAGGGGTATCGTGGCCTGATAAGGAGGGCAATGGATTATGCGCTCTCGGGGGTGACCAGTGTTGAGGAGGTGATGCGGGTAACTGATGATCTGGACCTGCCGCAACCTCAGCAGAGTGATGGGGATGCCAGTTGATGAATAACACCATAGCCAGCTACCACTATCGGGGGCGGCATGGTGATGGACGCCTTGAGGATGGCACAATGAGTGCGGATTCCCCTCATACTGTTGCAGATCATCTCTACGCAAGGGGTATTATCCCAATTGAGATTGTCCGTATTAGAGAGAGGGCAGTGCTGGATTTATGGTTTGCTCAGGGAGTGCACGTAGGGTCACAGGAACTTGCCCTTTTCTGTCGTCAGCTCTATACGATGCTACAGGCAGGGGTTCCGATTCATGTTGCACTGCGTGAGATCTCAACTACCATGCACCATAAGGGGCTGGCACAACGACTCAAGAATATAATAGAGATGATTGAGAATGGTGCCAGACTCTCTGACTCCCTTAGTAAACACCCAACTGTATTCTCTCCGCTCTTTGTAAATATTGTTCGTGCAGGAGAGAGTACAGGCAAGCTGGATGATATCTTTCTCAATCTTTCGGAACATCTTGAAAAAGAGCATCTACTTCGTGAGAAGCTGACTTCAGCCCTGCGCTACCCGCTGATCCTGATTACCATGGCTATCACAGCGATCATAATCATTACAATTTTTGTCGTTCCGGTATTTGCAGGGATGATTGAGTCTGCAGGAGGAGAGATGCCACTACCTACCCGCATTCTGATGGCGATCTCATACTTTTTTCAGAACCATCTGCTGATGACTGGTGTAATTACGGGGTCACTGTTTGGGCTCTACCGCTTTCACCGTTCCACTGTTGCCGGAAGACTGTTCTGGGATGGTTTGTTATTAAAGATTCCGGGATTTGGTGTGCTTGCACAGATGGGTTTTTTGGGTCGCTTTGCCCGTTCATTTGCACTGGTTTCAGATGCGGGAATTCCAGTTATGCAGGGGCTGTCCCTGGCGGCAGGTACCGTTGAGAACAGTTATGTCAGATCAAAAATCAATCAGCTGGGTGAACGGGTTTCCGAGGGTGAATCATTTATTCAGAGCGCAAAGAAGGTTGGTATCTTTACCCCGATGATGCTGCAGATGTTGCAGGTGGGAGAGGAGACCGGTGAGTTGGATGAACTGCTGGGCCATGTAGCTGACCACTATGAGCGGGAGCTCAACCATGCGTTGAAAAATATCAATGCGCTGATTGAGCCGCTGATGCTGATCCTGATTGGTGGTCTGGTGCTGGTTCTTGGGCTGGGTGTCTTTCTCCCCTATCTGGAGACGCTAAAATCTGCGCTCCTCTGAAATAGCACAAACAACTACTCTATCGTCTCAATAACCATATGATTTCAGCTATGACAACGCATCGCCTGCCAACTGTGTTAGTTGTTGCAGCAATGGGTGCCAGTGTCTTTTTTCAGGGGCAGCCCAATATGTGGGTGCTGTCGCTAACCATCTTTCTGCTCTCGCTTTGGCTGGTGCATAGCCTCTGGGCTGCCTATGGCAGTCGTCAGCCAATACTGAAGGGGCCACTCCCCTGGTTGGTGATCGGCTGGTGGGGGTGGGCCGGACTGAGTTGGTTCTGGAGTCTGTCGCCAGCCATGACCGCTATCTACTTCTGGTGGATTGCCGGGATGCCACTGGCCTATCTTGCGTTCACACTCAGGCCGCTTAGTGAGGAGCAGTGGAGGGGTGTCCTTGCAGGGCTGAGAATAATCGGGCTGTTGCTGGTGGGGTATGCGCTACTGCTATGGGTGCGTGATGGAGATCGATCATTTCAGGCCACCTTCCTCAACCACAATAACCTGGCGGCACTGCTGAATCTGCTGCTGTTTCCGGTTGCCGCGGAGTTTCTCCACTCTGAAACCAGAGGGCAACAACAGCTGCTTAAGGGGGCGCTGATTTTTATCCTTGCACTGGGGGTGGCACTGACGCTGGGGCGTGGTGCCGGGCTTGCCCTGTTGGGTGGAGTAGTAGTTCTTCTATGGACATTCCACAAGGCAATTTCGCGCCAGAAAATGGTGGTTTTGGTGTTGCTGATTGCTGCCGCATTTCTGGTCTCCCATATGGTCCACTATGGGGTGGGAGGGGTAATCAGCAGGTTCGCCACACTCGCCCCGGATAGTATCTACCACTCGGGAGTTCCCCGCTATATCATCTGGGAGGCCACCTGGCTGATGGGGAGTGAGTACCCATGGCTTGGCAGTGGTCTGGGAACCTTTGCTCAGCAGTTTCCTCAGTACCAGCATCCAGAGGATGGAATGCGCTACTTTGCACACAATGACTATCTCCAGAGCTGGCAGGAGACAGGGATTCCAGGCCTCTTGTTGCTCCTGTCGATCGTTGGCTGGACAGCACTCAGGTGGTTTCGTGTTGTCAGTGATAAAACCATCCCCCAAGAGAGTCGTCTGGAGTTGAGTGGGATCGCGATTGGACTGGGTGCCGTCTTCCTCCATACGGCCCTTACCTTCAATCTCTATATCCCCTCCATACTGATTGTTTGTGGCCTCTATCTGGCACGGATGGAGCAGTTGGCTCCAAACCTGCCGTCAACCACTCGATTTAATGCCAGGAACTATCTGCGTCCCTCTATATTTGGACTGATTTTGGCTGCCATGCTGATTCTGCCAGCTCTCTTTCTTGCCAAGGTTTCACTTTCGGATTGGGAGGAGCAGCAGGCACTAAATGCACTAAAGGCAGGGGAGTGGCTGGAGGCCGACCAGTACTATGCTGATTCCACCAACATCTGGCCAGGCTATGAGTTAAGGCTGATTCAGCGCGCAAAGATTCGCCGTCTGATGATCCATAAACTACGTCGCAATGCATCTCTGCAGCTACAGAACAGCTCTGACTATGATCAATTCAGCAGTTTTCGTATCTCCGGCACTACCCTTGACCTTGAGGGTGGGGATGATCCTATTCTTCCAACCCCCTATAGCCCGCTGGATCAGCCGGGCCACCCCTTTTTGCAGCAGCAGCTCTTCGATGAGGCAATCGGGCTACTGACCCATCCTCGGGTGGAGCGCTCCCTTCTGGGGGACGGCTGGATGGAGCGAGCGAGACTTTACAGCGAGTTGCCGGATCTGGTTGGTGGAGATGCTGACCTGTTGGCAAAAGAGGCTTTTGAGAAGGCGCTGGCCCGCTGGCCAAACCATCTTCCATCAAGGGAGCGCTATATCCGTTATCTGATGCGCAAGGGTGATCCGGTCACTGCATGGGGGATCCTGAAGGGGGGATGGGAGAACCCCCATTATTCGAGTATATATCGACAGGATACCGTCGAGACACTGGCTTCACTAGCTGATGTTCTGCAGAAAAAGTTTGGTATTGGTGCGGGAGGAGATCCGGAGGAGGATGCAACCCTCTTTCTCTCCGCAAATGGATTTATTTGATTTATGTTAATGGCTGGCAATTAATATTGCACAATAACTTGACACCTATAACTTTTTGTATGTTAATAAGTAAAAATTAGTCATTCATCATCTTAGGGATTACTTATGAAAATACTGCATACTAGAAAAGGTATTAAAGCTTTCACCCTGATGGAGGTTGTTATTGTCTTTATCTTGTTAGGAATTCTGGCAGTTGCTGTAATCCCAACATTCACAGAGATGGATGATGTTGGATACCAGACAGTTCAGGAGGGGACGTTGGGAGCTCTGAGAACTGCCTGGACAGTTGCATATGCTGATAGTGGCAATGAAGCCCCTACACTAGATGAGGTGGCTGCATTGGTGACAGGAGTTGATACAAGTGCAACTGTATGTGATTGCACTGATACTGATACTCAGATAACTTGTGCGGAAGTTTATCAGGCTGATGCCACTACAACCAAAGCAGAATTTGGAGTAAGTGGTTATGCGTGTGAATCAACTGTAGCAACCCCAAATCTTATCGTTATTATTGATGGGTAATCTTAATATATGCGGTTCTTTTTGCATGAATGCTAACTGTTGGTGACATTCAGAAAGAATAATTTAAAGCTTGTTAAGCATAAACTCTTTTTTGTGACAAGTTGTAGGGGGTTTACGCTATTTGAGGTTGTTCTGGTTCTTGTATTGATTGGGATTATCTCTGTCGCTGTAATTCCATCTTGGAACAGTGCCCAAGTCAACCTCAACCGCCAATCCGACCTCCTTGCCCGTAACCTGCGCCATGCGCAGGCAGTGGCGATCCACCGTGCGACACCGCTGACCATTGATCTCTCGGCCGCCGCTTACAGTGTAAAGGATGGTGTGTCAGTTATTACCGATCCGGCAACCGGGGATCCATTTACCGTCACCCTGGAGAATGGGGTTACCTTCTCCTCCTTTACCGATTTCGATCTCGATAGCCTGGGGCGCCCATCGAATGGGGTCTCGCTGCTCTCTACCGATACCACTCAGACAATGAACGGTGGCAGCCGGTCCAGGGTGATTACCATTACACCGGTGACCGGATCGGTCTCTGTTGCGGAGGGGTAGAGGATGAAGATTCCACGCGGCTTTACCCTGATGGAGCTGGTGGTTGTCCTTCTCTTTAGCAGTATATTGGTGGCAGGAATGGTTCACCTATTTAGTGAGGCAATCGATAGCCTTGATGATAGTGAGACCAAGGTGGTTGCAATACAGCTGGCACAGGAGCGGATGGAGCAGGTGGTTGCGGAGCGCCGTGCTGATGGTTACGACACCTTCTTCACAACAGGGGATACGGTTACCTTTGATTCTGTCAACTATGTCAGAACCGTCTCATCAAGCGCCTACAGTGGTGCTGCCTGTCCATCCGGTATGAGCTGCAAGGAGGTTCAGGTAACTGTAGCCGTTGGTGGCACCACCAGGGCGGAATCGACCATGCTGCTGGTGGACTACTGATGCAGAAGCGGTTAACTCAACAAGGTTTCACACTCTTTGAGGTGATTCTGGTTCTTGTCCTGATGGGGATCTTTGTCTCTATTGCCGGATCTATGATTCTTCACGCATTCAAGACCAACCAGGATGTACGCAATGCATGGGATACACTCGGCAAACTGCGCTACACCAGTGAACGTCTGGCAAGGGAGGTTCGGGAGGTACGGCGTGATCCCGCTGACCTGACTGCCTACGATATCACTACCTGGACGGCATCCACCCTTACCTTTGACCGCTATGATGGCACTGCAGTTACTATTGACTACACCGATGCAGATGACAAGGTCGAGATTACCTACCCCTCTGTAACAGGAACTGCCCAGCTGCTCTCTGATCAGGTGACCTCGTTTACTCTCAGCTATCTCCAGTCCAACCGCTCTGATGCAGCGACCAGCACCTCGGATATGGCCTATGTGGTGGTAGAGATGACCCTGACGGATGATGGAGTCAATTATCAGGATCAGGTTGGGGTTAATCTCCGTAACCGAATGGGATGGTACTGATGAGAACATCACCCATAAGACAACAGAGGGGGATTGCCACCCTGATGGGCGCCGCCTTCATGATGGTGGTGGTGTTGGCTGTTCTGGTGAACCTGCTACAGATGACTGGCTCCGATATTATGGATACGGCCGAGCATGAGGATGGGGCCGATGCGTTTTTTCTGGCAGAGAGTGCAATCGAGCAGGCGGCAGCATCATGGGACAGTGGAACGGCCTGTGTTGATCTTGATGGTGGTGTGGATACCTCATTCAGTGAGGGTACTTTCTCAATTGACACTGCTGTGCTGCAAACAGATGGACAGTGCAGGGTTAACGTAACAGGGACTGTTAACAGCGCAGTCAGAAAGCTGCAGGCTGATCTTCAGAGGGGGTGTGATACCACAGGGTGGATTGTGGGCGATTCAGGGACAATCAATCGAAGGATAAGCTCCTCGTGGAGTTTGTCTGCCTCAACAGTATCTACAAGCCTGAATGCGGTGCACTGTGTGCGAAAAGATAATGCGTGGGCTGTGGGTGAATCCAGTGTTTTACTGCAATGGGATGGATCTGTATGGGGTACTGTCAGCTCACCTGTCACTGCTGGATTCAATGGTGTCCATTGTGTTGGAGAAGATGACTGTTGGGCAGTAGGGGGTACAGGTTCTTCGGGTAAGATTGCTCGATTGAGTGGTGGTACATGGAGTACATCTTCTGCGCCAGCATCTACCGATTGGCAAGCAGTTTACTGTGTAAGCAGTGATGATTGCTGGGTAGTGGGGGGAAAGGGAAGCAACGGTTTTGTCATCCATTGGAATGGGAGTTCATGGAGTGAATCAACCACTCCAACATCCACGATATGGCTCAGTGTGCATTGTTCAGGCAGTAGTAATTGCTGGGTTGTTGGAGGAAAAGGAAATAGCGGTGAAGCTATTCAATGGGATGGCGCTACATGGACGGAAGATGCATCAATTTCCCCTTCAGCAGATACCATTTGGCGTGGAATTTACTGTGTCAGCAATAATGATTGTTGGCTGGTTGGTGGTAAGGGGGGGAAAGGAGCTACCTTGCACTGGAATGGATCAGCGTGGAGTGAGGTGTCCAATCCGGTTTCGGATCGTTGGAACTCAGTTCATTGTGTGGCAACGGATGACTGTTGGGCTGCAGGAGATAGTGGAAGTTCCGGCAGCATTATCCACTGGGACGGTACATCATGGAGCGCATCAACACCGGCATCTTCTGCAAACTGGAATGGGGTACATATTACTCAACCCACAGCAGTAATTGAGTGGAGTGAGGTTGTTCAGTAGTAGTTGATTTTAGTGGCTGGCAATAGAGAGGGTGCCTGCTATTCTTAACGGTATTGGCTATTATGGTGTAGCTAGAAAAGGGGTGAGTCAGTTATGTCGATACTACGGAAGATTCTTCACTATGCTCGTGAAAACGAGCTCTCCGATCTCCATCTACGTGCCGACCAGCCAATGGCGATACGTGTCGATGGTGAGGTGGTGGTGTTTGAGGGTGATCTGATCAGCGGCGGGGAGCTGCTCCACTTTATCGAGACCCATCTCTCCTCGCCCGCGCTGCGTGACAGCTTTGAACATGAGCGGGATGCGGATCTGGCAATTGAGATAGAGGAGTTCCGCTTTCGTGCCAACTTCTACCACACATCACATGGGGTGGCCGCTGCACTGAGAAAAATTGAGACCGTGATACCGACAATGGAGAAGCTTGGTCTCCCTGAGGTTATTGATCGTACCTTGCAGGCAGAGAACGGACTGATTCTGGTAACGGGGCCAACTGGTTCTGGGAAGTCCACCTCGCTGGCAGCTATGGTTGACCGGATCAACCGGCAGCGGCATGGCAATATAATCACTATTGAAGATCCAATTGAGTATGTCCATCTCAACCGAAATTGCATCGTCTCCCAACGGGAGGTTGGTCGGGATACCATCTCTTTTGCCCGGGCACTACGTGCCTCGCTGCGGGAGGATCCGGATATTATTCTGGTAGGTGAGATGCGTGACCGTGAGACTATCCAGCTTGCGTTGACTGCCGCAGAGACCGGCCACCTGGTTTTTGGAACGCTGCATACCAGTGGGGCGCCCAACACTGTTAACCGCATTATCGATGTCTTTCCCCCGGCGCAGCAGGACCAGGTACGTGCACAGCTCTCACAGTCTCTGCGAGTGGTGATGACCCAGAGATTGCATCGCAGGAGAGATGGCTCTGGTCGTGCCGCCTCTTTTGAGATCATGATGGCAACCTCTGCGGTACGCAACCTGATCCGTGAGCAGAAGATTCATCAGCTCTACAGTGTGATGCAGACATCTCGTGATGTTGGGATGATAACTATGGAGCAGTCTATTCAGGAGCTGGTTTCCAATGGTGTCATTGATCTGCAGTCAGGTAGTGGTGTGGCAGATTTGAGGTAGGCTGGAAGGTGGATAGCTCCTATCAGCTGTTGTTGACCATTGGAGGTATTCTTCTGTTGGGGCTGCTGACCTCTGTAGTGGCACGCCACACTTTTCTTCTGGGCTGTATTGCCTCTGCAACGGCTCCTGCAGCGGTACTGGATGTTGTGACAGAATCAGGAGGGGAGACCATTCGGATTTGTGTTTGGCCTCAGTGAGTCGGATATTGTTGAGTATGTGAAGTAGGTTGATACTGTCCGTCACACTAGCATGAGTAATCGAACAGTCGCCTTGGGCCAAAAATTGACATCCAAACTAAATGTCCTATTCTGGAGGAAGGAAAATGAGAGGTATTGCCATGTTTAATGTTCGCGCGTTAGCCCTATCTATAGCTATTTTATGGGGTGCATCCATGATGCTCATGGGGTGGATTGCATCATTTGGATATGGTGAGCAGATAGTCGCCTTAATGGGTTCAGTCTATATTGGTTATCACCCCGGGTTTCTTGGCGGAATTATTGGCGGTTTTTGGGGGGCAGTTGATGGTGGAATTGGGGGACTGATTTTTGGACTGTTATACAACTGGATCGCATCTAAATTCTGATTATTAGTACATTGAGAGATTTCTTATGACACTTCAGGTTGTTCAGGAGGCTTTGGGTTGGTGTGTAGTTATCAATATAGGAATTTTCCTCTGTTGGTTCCTTGTCATGATGTTTGCCCATGATTGGGTTTATCGGTACCACGCCAAATGGTTCAGGCTAACTGTGGAGCAGTTTGATGCCATCCACTACGCCAGCATGGGTGGCTACAAGATAGCTATTATCGTACTGAATATTGTCCCTTACTTTGCCTTGAGGATTATTTCCTGAGAAGTTCTGGTTAGGGTCATTTTCAGAAGGTTGTGAATATCACCCCTGTATCTGTTTTATAAACTCAACCACCCCATCCAGTGTGATCTCCTGGTTGTCTCTGTCGGTACGCCCCTTGTACTCGATAATACCACTGTCCAGTCCACGGTCTCCCAGAACCAGGCGGTGGGGGATGCCGATCAGCTCCATGTCTGCAAACATGATTCCAGCACGCTCCTTGCGATCATCCAGCAGAACCTCAATGTTTGCATCCAGAAGATCCTGGTAGACCTTCTCTACAGCCTCACGCAGGCGGTGAGATTTGTGCATATTCATCGGTAGCAGGGCAACAGTGAATGGGGCGATGGCCTCAGGCCAGATGATTCCACGATCGTCGTGGTTCTGCTCAATGGCGGCGGCAACCACACGGGTGACCCCAATTCCGTAGCACCCCATGGTCATGGTTCGAGCCTTGCCGTTTTCATCCAGAACCTTGGCCTTCATTGCCTCACTGTATTTTGTACCAAGCTGGAAGATGTGCCCAACCTCGATTCCACGTGCAATGCTGATGGTTCCGGCCCCATCCGGGGATGGGTCCCCCTTCACAACATTACGAAGATCTGCGGTGGTGGTTGGGGATGGAAGATCACGATCCCAGTTGACCCCGGTCAGATGGTAGCCATCCTCATTGGCGCCACAGACAAAATCCGAGAGCTGGGCAGCAGAATGGTCCACCACGATCGGAATCTCCAGCCCAACTGGTCCCAGGGAGCCGGCACTGGCTCCTGTTGCCGATTGAATATCTTCATGCTCCAGGAGCTGGAGCGGAGATTCAATCCCATCCAGTTTTTCTGCCTTTGTTTCGTTGAGTTCATGATCCCCGCGTAGCAATAGTGCAATCGCAGGCCGTTTGGTGCCACGAACCAGAAGGGTTTTTATTGTTTGTTGAGGTGAGATTCCAAGCGTCTCAGATATCTCCTCAATAGTTTTGCTGTTGGGTGTAGCAACTCTTGCAAGTTCTGTAGTAGGTGCGGCACGTTCACCAGATGGCGCAACTGCCTCTGCCAGCTCCACATTGGCGGCAAACTCACTCTGGTCAGAGAAGGCGATGGCATCCTCACCGGAGTCGGCCAGCACATGAAACTCATGTGATGCGCTGCCACCAATCGATCCGGTATCGGCATCAACGGGGCGAAAATGGAGTCCTATCCGTTTGAAGATCCTGCTGTAGGTCTCATACATGGTCTGGTAGGTCTGCTCGAGGGACTCCTGGTCCAGATGGAATGAGTAGGCATCCTTCATGATAAATTCACGGGAACGCATGATTCCAAAGCGGGGACGAATCTCGTCACGGAACTTAGTCTGAATTTGGTAGAGGTTGAGTGGTAGCTGCTTGTAGCTGCGGATCTCCCTGCGGGCGATCTCGGTAATAACCTCTTCATGGGTAGGGCCGAGCAGAAAGTCTCTCTGGTGGCGATCCTGAATACGCAGCAGTTCTGGCCCGTATTGCTCCCAGCGTCCGGACTCCTCCCACAACTCTGCGGGTTGGACTACAGGCATAAGCAGCTCTTGGGCACCTGCACGGTTCATCTCTTCACGAATAATGTTCTCAACCTTTCTTAGGGTTCTCAGTCCAGTAGGTAACCAGGAATAGAGACCCGAAGCCAGTTTCCGGATCATCCCGGAACGTATCATTAGCTGGTGGCTGATGATCTCTGCCTCGGCAGGGGTCTCCTTGACGGTGGAGAGAAGAAATTTAGAGGTGCGCATAGATAAGTTCCTTAAAAAGTTCCACCATTCCAGCCCCACATATGGCGTTGCGGGCTGGAGAACTCCACGTAGATTCGGTCACGGTTAACCCCAGTTTTTGAGGAGATCAATTTTGTCACTGCCTCAGAAAAGACAGGGGTTGATGATTCCGGTAGCCCTAGACTCTTGAATTCGAGATAGCTGCATGGATCAGTAGTGCCGCCAAACATCATATTGGTAGCTGCCTGCATTGAGACCATAACGTAACTTTCCGGTTTCTTAAGTAGCTGGGATAGTAGTTGAGAAAGCTCTGCCATCAACTGCTCTTTCTCATCGTAGTTGAGATCTACGTTGGTTTCTATCTTAAGATACGGCATTGGAATGACTCGGTTAATTTTTGTGTGAATTCTACCAGACATTTGAGGCACTCTAATGCCCCAAATGTCTTCTGCTTGTAGATCGTGCGATTTTTCAGGGATCTATTTTTATGTCACCACTTGTTTCCGGCTTGAGATGGAATCCCCTTGATAAAATAAACCAAATCAGAGAGATAACGCCAACCACAAAGACAATTCCACCGATAGATCTGAAATATGTAAGTGTCTGGAATACTGTACCAGTAATAGTCTCCTGAGCTCTAGCAAGCCAGAAGCCATCTTCCAGGACGATAGATAATTGATACAGCCCTGCTGGGAACAGATCAAAGAACATCATTAGCCCAATACCTATGTTTAGTGTCCAGAATGACAGTTTGATTATTTTGGGGTTCCAGCTATCCGTATCAAACAGGTGCTGGCAACAGAACAGTATACCTGCTAGTGCAATATTGCCCTTTACGCCAAACATTGCAGCATGGGCATGGTTACCCGTCAGGTAGGTTGCATGTTCAAAATAGTTAACAATTGGAAGATTAATCAGTGATCCAAGTACACCTGCACCAAATATATTCCAGAAATTGACAGCAAGAATAAATGACCAGACCCCATCCATTATGAAGTTTTGTTGTCCATTAGCCAAGCTGGTGTGGGCCCCCTGGCCCTCCTTTCTCATTTGCCAGGCATCTAGTGTAAGCAGTAGTAGTGGCAGTATTTGTAGGGTTGAGAATACACTGCCTAATGCAATTACACTGGTTGGTTTGGCTATCCAGTAGAAGTTATGTGCAATCCCGATAGATGCTGTGATCAGGAATAGAACAACGGCCAGATAGATAACTCGCTCTGCCATCATCTTTGTTACCAGCCCCATCTGAACAAGAATAAAGCCCACAATAACAGTGGTGAAGACCTCAAATGTCACCTCAACCCACATATGAACCACCATCCATCTCCAGTAATCAGCAATTGCCCAGTTTGTGTCGATGGTGGCGAAGATACCAAAAAAGAGGAAGAAGACCATGATTCCGCTACCCCACAGCAACCAGGCAGGTACGGACCAGAATGTTTTTATGGTAATCCAGGGTTTGACGCCACGATAGATAATAAGGATCCAGAGTGCAAATCCAACCAGCAACAGTATCTGGAACAGCCTACCCATCTCCATGAATTCCCAGCCCTGGCTTCCCAACCAGTATGCCATGTCACCTGAGATGATCCCCGACTGGCCAAGGTAGATACCCAATATGCTGCCAACTCCAACCACAACACATATTGCAAACAGAAGGTTTATTAAGAACTTTTGATGTTTTGGAACCTCTGCAAGGCGTGGCAGGAAAAATATTGTATATCCAACCCAGCACATGAAGAACCAGAAGATCTGTAGCAGGGTGTGGTAGCTTCTTAATATGTTGAAAGGGAGTATGTTTGCAATCTTGTGTGCAAATGGGCTGGCAAAATCCATTGCTGCCAATATGCCAGCCAGTACCTGCAGACCAAATAGAATGACTGCCAAGGCAAAGAATTTATAGGTTGCTCGTTGTGTTGGACGAATATAACCTTTTTCAAGATCTGATGTTGTTAATAGCTGTCCATTTGCGCTCATGTCAAATGGCCCGCCCGGCATGGTTCTCATCTGGCCATAGATATAGAGCACGACCATGATGCCTGCAAATAGTATGAAGATAGATATAAAGCTCCACATCATTAATGATGCAGGGGGAGTGTTGCCAGCAGCCGGATCATAGGGCCAGTTTGAGGTGTAGCTGTAATTATCTCCTGGACGATCTGCACTTGCGGTCCAGCTACCCCAGTAGAAAAATGCGGTCAGCTCTCTCAGTTGTTGTGGGTCGGTTATGTAGTTTGTGGGGTGAAATGCCTCTGGAAAATCACTATTGTTAAACATCTCAGTGTAATACCAATTTAAATATTGGATCGCATCTGCTTGTGCCTTGTTAACAGTAACGGTATTTGTATTTTCTATGTAGGTGTTTTCATGTAGCTCTTCTCTGATTTGGCTCTCTATTGCACCCTCATCATATTTTGCTATATCAAATTGCCATTGGCTGATTCTGTCGTGCTCTGTCACAGATCCAGGTTTGAGCTGTTCCGCATAATATCTCTTCATGACAACAGTCATTATATGAAGTGATTCGGCAGTAAAATCCGGCCCACGTTCTGCGCCATCGCCCCAGAATGAGCCATAGTTCATCAACCCTCTGAGATGAAATACCTTTTGTCCGGACTTGATCTCCTCAGCTGATACAACTGTCGTACCATCACTTAACCTGAAGTCAGGGATGGGCGGGGCGCTTGTGTATGTGGTGGTGCCCATATACACCAGTCCGATAATCGAGATGATTGATACTACCCAGAAGTGGATAAACCAGTATTTTTTGTTTAGCAGAATTGCAGAAATGCTGTTCTTGAAATTACTCATAATCTTTCCTTAATACAACCTAATTATGGAAGGTGACTCATACAAGAGATATTTCTCTCTTGATTGTTTTGTATGTAACCATGCATCTAGGGAGATCAATATCTCACTGGATGGCCATTATCTGTAACAATTATCAGGCCCATTTTGAGGTTGTTCCAAAATATTTGGAAACAGGCAGTTGCCGGGGTGGCAATACCCCTGCAGGGAGTAAATGGGTAGAGCTGATGGTGTTGATATTGGCTTGAGCCCGTAATGGTACCACTGAAGTAACACTAATCAAGGAAAGTGGATGCCAGAGTTGTTGATAGCTTGATGTAATGTATGGAACATATTGTTTTATCAGCCCAAAAAAACAGTCAAGTGGATCTTGTTTCGGTGTGGTGAAACAGGCAATATAAGCACTCTATGAACTTGGGCTAAGAGCTGGCTGATAATCAATGATAGATCGTACAGAAAATCATCTGTTTTTTGTGGATAGAGGTACAGAGACGTGGAACTGACTGGTGCAGAGATCATTACAAGATTTTTACGTGATGAGGGTGTGGAATACATCTTTGGATATCCTGGAGGTGCCGTACTTCATATCTATGATGCAATCTACCGACAGGATGATGTTAAGCACATTTTGACCCGTCATGAGCAGGGTGCGGTGCATGCCGCTGATGGCTATGCCCGCTCCAGTGGCAAGCCTGGAGTAGTGCTTGTAACATCGGGCCCTGGTGCCACCAATGCAATTACCGGTATTGCTACCGCTTACATGGACTCTATCCCTCTGGTTGTGATCACAGGACAGGTACCATCTCCGCTTATCGGGAATGATGCCTTTCAGGAGGTCGATACGGTCGGTATTACCCGCTCCTGTGTGAAACACAATTTTTTGGTAACAGATATCGAGAAGTTGGCAGATACCATGAAGCGGGCATTTATCATTGCAACTACAGGCCGCCCCGGGCCAGTTGTGATTGACATTCCCAAGGATGTGTCAGGATTCAAGGCTGAGTACAACTATCCTGAGAGTGTGGATATTCGCTCCTACCATCCGCATATTGATGTTCCTAGTGAGAAGATACAGCAGGTTTTGGGGATGATCCGGGAGGCCAGAAAGCCGGTCTTCTATACCGGTGGGGGGGTGATTCTCTCTAATGCTGCGGAGCAGTTGACGGAGGTTGCGCACCGCCTGAATGCACCTGTTACCAATACCACAATGGGGCTTGGTGGTTTTCCCGCAACCGATCCACAATTTATCGGCATGCTGGGGATGCATGGCAGTTATGAGGCCAATATGGCGATGCACAACACTGATCTTCTGATTGCAGTGGGTGCCCGTTTTGATGATCGGGTAACCGGAAATATCGAGAAGTTCTGTCCCCAAGCCAAGATTATCCATATTGATGTGGATCCATCATCAATCTCCAAGAATGTGCAGGTTGATCTGCCGATTGTGGGAGATGTAAAGGATGTGCTGGATGAGATGATTGCACTGCTGGATAGTCAGCCTGAGATCAAAGGGGAGAGACTTGATCTATGGTGGTCGGAGATCAATGAGTGGCGTAAGGAGGATTGTCTCGCCTTTGATAACTCCGGCGGGGTGATCCATCCACAATTTGTGCTGCAGACCCTCTATGAGGTGACTCATGGGGATGCCTACGTGGTCTCTGATGTGGGCCAACATCAGATGTTTGCTGCACAGTACTACAAGTTTGACAAACCACGGCGTTGGATCAACTCTGGTGGTCTCGGCACTATGGGGTTTGGACTGCCGGCGGCTATGGGCGCTCAGTTTGCCCACCCAGATGCCACGGTCTGTACAGTAACTGGAGATGGCAGTATTCAGATGAATATTCAAGAGCTGGCAACCTGTCAAGAGTTCTCGTTGCCACTCAAGATCATCAATCTCAATAATGGTTATCTGGGAATGGTGCGTCAATGGCAGGAGTTCTTTTATGAGAGACGCTACTCTGAGGTCACACTGAAACGTAACCACCAGCCAGATTTTGTAAAACTGGCCGAGAGTTATGGTCACGTTGGAATGCAGATCAGGAATCCGGATGATGTACGTGGTGCACTAGAAGAGGCCCTGGCAATGAAGGATCGCCTGGTCTTTATGGATTTCATAACTAACCCTGAAGAGAACGTGTACCCGATGGTTCCAGCCGGGGCAGGTCTCAACGAGATGATCCTGATATAGAGAACGTATTACGATGAGAAGACATATTATTTCACTGCTGATGGAGAATGAGGCCGGTGCACTGTCACGGGTTGCGGGGCTCTTCTCTGCTCGGGGATACAATATCGAGACCCTGACAGTTGCCCCAACCAATGATCCGACCCTGTCGAGAATGACCATCGTCACCTCGGGAACAGAGGCTGTGATTGAGCAGATCAACAAGCAGCTCAATAAGCTGATCGATGTGGTCACTCTGGTGGATCTTACAGAGGGAGAGCATATTGAGAGAGAGCTGGTGATGGTCAAGGTGATGGCATCAGATATAGATTGCGATACCATGCGTCAACTGGTTGCTGAACATCAGGCTGATGTGGTTGATGAGACAGGTGGTGCTTGCGTGGTTGAGTTGTTGGGAAATAGCGAAAATATCAATGCCTTCATCGCCGCACTTGAGCCCTTCTCCATTGTGGAGGTTGTGCGTTCCGGGGTCTCCGGAATTGCCCGTGGCGAGGATGCGCTGAGAATTTGACGCATTGTCCACAATCGCTTTTTAGTGGATAATCCCCGCCTCTGTTTATTTGAATTTTTTATTTGACACTTTTGTACTGAATTAGGGAAGAAAGATGAGTATTGACGTTTATTATGACAAGGATGCAGATATCTCCATCATCAAAGGGATGAAGGTTGCCATTATCGGCTACGGTTCCCAAGGGAACGCACATGCCAACAACCTGAAGGATTCAGGCGTAGACGTTACTGTTGCTCTGCGCCCAGGCTCCTCCTCTGCAGCCAAGGCTGAGGCCGCTGGCCTGCTGGTGAAGAGTGTACCGGAGGCTGTTGCTGCGGCAGATCTGGTGATGATTCTGACCCCTGACGAATTCCAGTCCCAGCTCTACAAGAATGAGGTTGAGCCATCTCTTAAGCAGGGTGCAACTCTCGCCTTTGCCCACGGTTTCAGTATCCACTACAACCAGGTTATGCCACGTGCTGATCTCAATGTCATCATGGTTGCACCAAAGGCACCAGGTCATACCGTGCGCAGTGAGTTTGTAAAGGGTGGCGGCATTCCCGATCTGATCGCAGTGCATCAGGATGCAAACGGTAATGCCAGGGAGGTTGCCCTCTCTTATGCCTCTGCAATTGGCGGCGGCCGTAGTGGCATCATTGAGACCACCTTCAAGGACGAGACCGAGACGGATCTCTTCGGTGAGCAGGCGGTACTCTGTGGTGGCGCGGTTGAGCTGGTGAAGGCCGGTTTCGAGACCCTGGTCGAGGGTGGTTATGCCCCCGAGATGGCCTATTTCGAGTGTCTGCACGAGCTTAAACTGATTGTCGACCTGATGTATGAGGGCGGAATTGCCAACATGAACTACTCCATCTCTAATAATGCAGAGTATGGCGAGTATGTGACGGGCCCCAAGGTTATCAACGAAGAGAGCCGTTGGGCGATGCGAGAGGCCCTGGACAATATCCAGAATGGCGAATATGCTAAGCGTTTCATTCTTGAGGGACAGGCCAACTATCCTGAGATGACTGCGCACCGTCGTAACAATGCTGCGCATCAGATCGAGGTAGTGGGTGAGAAGTTGCGCTCGATGATGCCATTCCTTAGTGAGAACAAGATCGTCGACAAGACAAAAAACTAGCTGCTATTGTCTGTCATATGGGGACACCCATGTGGTGGCAGAGATTCAGTGGTAAAAAAGAGAGACGCTGGTTGCGGATAAAGTTCCGGTTCCAGCGTTTTTTTCGTTGTTCTGGGGGTGATTGATCAGCGATAATCAGAAACCATGAGTACTCAGGTGAAATCACAGCGTAGAAGAGGGATCTATCTGCTCCCCAATCTGTTCACTACCGCAGCACTGTTTGCCGGCTTTTTTGCCATCATCGCTGCAATCAAGGGGCAGTACGAGACTGCTGCCATCGCAATTTTTATTGCCATGGTGCTGGATGGACTGGATGGGCGTGTTGCCCGGATGACCAATACCCAGAGTGAGTTTGGGGCCGAGTATGACAGCCTCTCCGACATGGTCTCATTCGGGGTAGCACCTGCCCTGGTAGTCTATCTCTGGGGACTCTCGACCATGGGTAAACTTGGTTGGCTCGCAGCATTTATCTATACCGCGGGTGCGGCACTGCGCCTAGCCCGCTTCAATACCCAGATCAGCAGTACAGACAAGAGATATTTTCAGGGGCTGCCTAGCCCCGCAGCTGCCGCAGTGGTTGCCGGTATGGTCTGGGTTGCGGTCGATTATGGTGTCTCGGCAGAAGGGGTTCCACTGGAGCTGAGTTCGGTTGCAGCCTTGGTAACGGCACTGGCCGGACTGCTGATGGTCAGTAATGTACGCTATCACAGCTTCAAGGAGCTGAATCTGAGGGATCGTATTCCCTTTGTTGCAATGATTCTGATGGTGGCACTAATTGTGCTGATCTCGGTCGACCCCCCACAGGTGCTTTTTGGAAGTTTTCTTCTCTACGCAATCTGGGGGCCACTCTTCAATCTTCTGGAGTTGAAGAAGAGACGGGCCCTGCGTCAGGAACGATCACTTCATGAAGAGCCTGATTAACCATTCAATGAGCCATAACTCACAGGAATAGAGATGAGCAGTTCACAGACAGATCAGTTGATTATTTTTGACACCACCCTGCGTGATGGTGAGCAGAGTCCTGGGGCTTCCATGAATATGGAGGAGAAGCTGAGAATTGCACGAGCTCTGGAGAAGATGCAGGTTGATGTTATTGAGGCCGGCTTCCCTATTGCCAGCCCTGGAGATTTCGAGTCTGTCAAAGCGGTTGCTGGAGCAGTCAAGGAGAGTACAGTTTGTGGGCTGGCTCGTGCCCTGGAGAAGGATATAGAGATTGCTGGCAGAGCCCTGAAGCCCGCAGCAAGAGGGCGTATCCACACCTTTATTGCAACCTCACCAATCCATATGGAGAAGAAACTGCGAATGTCTCCGGATCAGGTGGTAGAGCAGGCGGTACAGGCGGTCAAATGGGCTCGGCAATATACTGATGATGTTGAGTTCTCTCCCGAGGATGCCGGGCGTTCGGAACCGGATTTTCTATGCCGGATTCTGGAGGCGGTAATTGATGCTGGGGCAACCACATTGAATATTCCCGATACTGTTGGCTATAACCTGCCACATCAGTTTGGTGCGCTGATTGGTGAGCTGATGGAGCGTATTCCAAACTCTGACAAGGCAATCTTTTCGGTTCACTGCCACAATGACCTTGGTCTTGCGGTTGGTAACTCACTCTCTGCAGTACTCAACGGGGCGCGTCAGGTAGAGTGTACGATTAACGGGCTGGGTGAACGTGCAGGTAACGCCTCACTGGAAGAGGTGGTGATGGCGGTTCGCACCAGACAGGATCTCTTCAGTTGTGATACCAGACTTGATACCACACAGATTGTTCCCTGCTCCAAACTGGTCTCCGGTATCACCGGATTCCCGGTGCAGCCCAACAAGGCGGTGGTTGGTGCCAATGCCTTTGCCCATGAGTCCGGCATTCACCAAGACGGAGTACTCAAACAGAGAGAGACCTACGAGATCATGCGTGCCGAGGATGTGGGGTGGTCGGCAAACCGCATGGTACTGGGTAAACACTCTGGACGTAATGCTTTCAAGACCAGGCTGAGTGATCTGGGGGTTGAATTTGACTCTCAGGAGGATCTTAATGAGGTTTTTGCAGGCTTCAAGGATCTGGCTGACAAGAAGCATGAGATCTATGATGAGGACCTGCTGGCACTGGCAACAGATTCTGCTCAGTGGTGTGCAGACGAGAGCTACCGATTGATCTCGTTGCGAGTCTGTTCAGAGACCGGCGAAACTCCAAGTGCCGAGGTCACCCTTATGGTTGATGGTGAGGAGAGAACGGCGGAGTCGACTGGAGCCGGTCCTGTTGATGCGGTGTTTGGTGCCATAGAATCTATTGTGAAGAGTAAGGCAAAGCTTGATCTCTACTCGGTAAACAGTATCACCGAGGGGACTGATGCCCAGGGTGAGGTTACGGTACGCCTGCAGAAGGATAACAGCATCATTAATGGGCAGGGGGCAGATACAGACATTGTCATCGCCTCTGCCAAGGCCTATATCCATGCCCTGAACCGGGTGGTACAACCAGATGGTCGTGAACATCCTCAACTATGATCTTTGCCGGATTTGAGCTGCTGCTGATTCTGGCATTGGTTGTATGGGTTGTCTGGATGATCAGAAAATGATTGAGAAATCCCGGTACCTGCATCTGATGGGTGTTCAGCAGTGGGTGCGCAGAGATATCGATAGTGCTGCCGTAGCTGAGATTGATGATGACTTCTCGCACCAGCTTGAGGAGAGTGGTGCGGCTGGGTCCCCGCTATTGATTGTGACTACCCATCTTGAATCCGAGGAGCGGAAGTTGCTCGGCGCCATGTTGCAGGCGATAGGCCTCGGTGTTGAGCAGATTCAGCAGATAATTATCACCGATAGTAGCCTGCTATCCCAGCCCCGCTTTCAACACCATCTTTGCGGACGTATTGATCAGATTGCGCCACGAATAGTTTTGCAGCTGGGGGGGGATACCCTGCAGCACGATCTTGTTGAGTTCACCCACCATCCATCCCATCTACTGCACCATCCGTCCGATAAGCGGCATGCCTGGGAGGCACTGAAGCGGGTGCAGCAGCATCTTGATGGCTGAATTTGATATTCGCCCGATGCAACAGGGCGATTTCTTGGATGTGCTGGAGATCGAGCAGCAGGTCTACCCATTTCCTTGGTCCCGACAGATATTTGTTGACTCCATAACTGCAGGTTCACTGTTGGTGGTTATGGAACGCAACCAGAAGATAGTCGGCTACGGGGTACTTTCAAGCGGAGGAGGAGAGTCCCAGCTGCTCAATATTGCAATAGCCCCTGAGGCACAGGGAGATGGATTGGGAGAGGCACTGTTGCGGTGGTTGATTGAACAGGCCCGTAGTGCCGGATCCGACATGCTCTTTCTTGAGGTAAGGATCTCCAACCGAGCCGCACTGAATCTCTATATGAAGCTGGGGTTTAATGAGATCGGGGAGCGCAGAGGTTACTATCGTCTACCAGGTGGCAGACGTGAGGATGCACTGATCCTCGCGTTACAGTTTCTACCTTTTTAGCTCGGCAGAGAGTAGCGGGGAGATAGTGCGCTGAATCGCACCCTGTACCTCAAATCCACCAGCGATGATATTGCCGCTCTGCAGGAAATCACCACCTCCGGAGAAGTCTGTACAGACCCCGCCAGCCTCGGATATCAGAAGGGCACCGGCAGCCATATCCCATGGTTTGAGCCCAATCTCCCAGAACCCATCCAGTCTACCGGCGGCAACATAGGCGAGATCAATTGCCGCTGAACCGGCACGACGAATTCCCGCACTATCCGGAAACAGTGCCTTGAAGGTCTCCAGATATACCTCAAGATGCTTTTGATCCTTGAAGGGGAACCCAGTCCCCAGCAGGGCGCCTGTCAACCCCTTGCGGCTGGTGGTACGCAGGCGTCTATTGTTGAGCATTGCTCCGGAACCTTTGCTTGCGGTAAATAATTCATCTCTCAGTGGATCATAGATCACAGCATGGAGAAGGTCATCACCAAAGGCCAGCGCGATCGATACGGCAAACACTGGAAAGCCGTAGAGATAATTGGTGGTTCCATCCAGTGGATCAATAATCCAGCGGTACTCGTTGCCCTCGATGGAGCCATTCTCCTCTGCCAGGATCGAGTGATCAGGATAGGCATAACGGAGAATATTGATGATCTCGGCCTCTGCCTTGCGGTCAACTTCGGAGACAAAGTCATTCTTGCCCTTAGACTGGATAGAGAGTGTATCCAGACGATCCATTGAGCGTAGAATAACGGAGCCGGCACGACGCGCTGCCTTGACGGCCGTATTGAGCATTGGGTTCATGACAAAGTCCCGGGAATCAGTTGTTGAGAGAAGGGGGAATTCTACAGAAAGCGGATAGTAACCGCCACCAGCCCTTTTTCTAGACATCAACAGCTGTATTAGTGGTGTCACTACTTATAAGATAGTTGGGATATACTCACCCACCTGGAAAAAGCTGGTAACTACAAAACAGATCATCATGAATGACGTGAATGTAACATTTGTCCTTGTTGAGACATCTCATCCTGGAAATATTGGCGCTGCTGCACGGGCGCTGAAAAATATGTGCCTTGACCAGTTGGCGCTAGTCAGACCCAACAACTTCCCCAGCGCTGATGCAACCTCACGGGCCTCAGGTGCGGATGATATCCTGATGCAGGCAACTGTTCATGAGTCACTGGATGAGGCGCTTGAGGGCTGTTCGCTAGTGGTTGGAACAACCGCCCGCCCGCGTAGTCTCTATCTTCCAGAGTTGGAGCCCAGGGCGTGTGCCGACAAGATTATTGGGGAGTCAGTCAGTGGCAGGGTTGCGGTTCTGTTTGGGCGCGAGGATTCCGGACTGACCAATGGTGAGCTGGATAGGTGCAATGTGTTGATGAGAATTCCAACCAGTCAGGACTACTCCTCACTCAATCTGGGGTCTGCGGTTCAGGTGCTGGCCTACGAATTAATGGTCCAGAGGGGAGGCTCACCTCTAAAAAGACCGATAGGGGAGATCTCTCGTACCTCTCCGCTGGCTAGTGCCGAGGAGATGGAGGGGCTCTTCATCCATATTGAGGAGACCATTATTGCAACCGGCTTTCTTGATCCGGATAATCCCAGACGGGTAATGCGCCGCCTGCGTCGTCTCTTCAATCGGGCCGAGGTTGACCGGAACGAGATAAATATTCTGCGGGGAGTGCTCAACTCGATGCAGGAGAGAACCAGAAAGGTATAATCAACCAGAGATGAATATAATCGGGCTTGATGATGTTTGAACGTATAAAAGAAGATATCCAGTGCGTATTAGAGAGAGATCCATCGGCACGGAACAGGGTTGAGGTATTAACCTCATATCCTGGGTTGTTTGCGGTATTGATGCATCGTCTGAACCATGGATTATGGAATATTGGCCTGAAATGGCTGGCACGATGGTTCTCAACTCTGGCCCGCTGGTTGACTGGGATTGAGATTCATCCGGCAGCAACGATTGGACGCCGTTTCTTTATCGACCATGGGATGGGTGTGGTAATCGGTGAGACTACCAGTATTGGTGATGACTGTACGCTCTACCATGGGGTTACTCTGGGTGGGACTAGTTGGGACAAGGGTAAACGTCACCCCACGCTTGAGAATAATGTGGTGATTGGTGCAGGAGCAAAGGTTCTGGGGCCGATTACCCTTAGAGAGGGGGCACGCGTGGGCTCCAACTCGGTAGTGGTCAAGGATGTACCCAACGGCGCGACTGTGGTGGGAATTCCTGGACGAATAATTCAACGCAAGCGAGCTATTGATCCTCATGTAAAGGAGTTTGCCAAGAAAATCGGTTTTGATGCCTATGGGGCCTCCAGTGAGATGCCGGATCCGGTTGCCAATGCCATCAACTGTATCCTCGACCATGTCCATGCAATGGATTCACATATGGAGCAGATGTGTGATGCCATCAAGCAGATTGGTGGGGAAATTGAGGGGATTGATCTTCCGGAGATGAATGTCTCCTGCGCAATTCGCAAGCAGTCATGTGATGAGGATTGCGATAGTGAGACCTGCTCGGTCCAGGTCGATAGTAGTGGTCTTGGGATAGACAGGTTAACGACAAATTAAAAACTTGACCTTTTTAGTCAGATAAAGCAGTATAACCACACTAGTTTTCTGGGTTATTGTTATTTCAATCTGAGGTGATCTTATGCGACTGACAACAAAAGGAAGGTATGCGGTAACAGCCATGCTGGATCTGGCAATTAATGAGAATCGTGGCCCTATTACGCTATCCGAAATTTCCGGTCGCCAGGAGATATCACTCTCCTATCTTGAGCAGCTATTTTCCAAACTGAGGAAGAGAGGGCTGGTGAAAAGTTCACGAGGACCTGGTGGAGGCTATCAGTTGGCACAGGGTGCTGATGATATCTCTATCTCAGAGATCATCCTCGCCGTAGATGAGGCCATTGATGTCAGAAGGTGTCACGGTGATGGTAATTGTCAGGGTGACCACAGCTGTTTGACTCATGATCTCTGGACTGAACTGAGTGGGCAGATTGAGGGCTTGCTGTCCTCTATCTCACTTGGCAAATTGACTAAAAACAAGAGAGTGCTGGAAGTGAACCGTTGTCAACAGAATGAGCGGCAGGAGAGACGTACGGCTGTTGCCTAACCATTTTTTGCGGTAGTGCACAGATGGATCTCTATCTTGACTGTAATGCGACAACGCCACTCGACCCCAGAGTTGTCGAGGCGATGCAGCCATTCTGGATTGGGCGGATGGGAAATCCCTCATCCTCACATCGACATGGACGCATAGCCAAAGATGCAGTGGAGTTGGCACGGGGGCAGGTTGCGACGCTACTGAATGTAGCACCAAAACAGATTATCTTCACAGGTAGTGGTACCGAGGCCAACCATCTGGCTATCCATGGCATGGCTGCCACAATTTCCGGGGTCCAACCGACTATTTCCATTGGTGCAACCGAACATCCAAGCATGCTGGCCGCAGCTGAAAGTCTTGGTCAGAGTGGTTGGCGAGTGGCGCAAATCCCTGTCGACAGCAGTGGTCTTGTGACCGATGAGTCGGTTGAGCTGATAAGCCAGCAGCATCCGGATATTTTATCGATCATGGCAGCCAACAATGAAACTGGGGTTGTTCAGCGACTTGTCCCTGTGGTTGAGGCGGCACGTCAGATTGGTGCCATGGTTCACATCGATGCTACTCAGGCTGCAGGAAAGATACCACTGGACTTTGGGCAGATTGGAGTGGAGTGTATGACGATCTCGGCTCACAAGATCTATGGTCCGAAGGGGGTTGGAGCACTGGTTGTCTCTCCCTCGCTGGAGCTCTCCCCGATTATCTCTGGAGGTGGTCAGGAGCGGGGGCTACGTGCAGGAACGGAAAATGTTCCAGCAATTGTCGGCTTCGGGATGGCAGCAGAGCTGGCTGGTGCTGGAATGGAGCGAGAGTCAGAGCAGTTATTGAGGTGCAGGTCTCGTCTGGAGTCAGGATTGGGCAAAATCGATGGGATAGAGATTGTTGCAGAATCTGTAGAGCGGCTACCCAATACGGTGATGTTTCTGGTGCAAGGAATTGAGGGAGAGACGCTGTTACTGCAGCTGGACCAGAAGGGGATCTACCTCTCCAGTGGCTCTGCCTGTAGAGCAGGTAAGACCTCGGCCAGCCATGTCCTGACTGCAATGGGCGTCACACCTGATCTGGCCAGAAATGCACTGCGGGTGAGCCTCTGCCGGGGCATCACTAGGGAAAAAATCGACATTTTTCTGGAAACATTAAGGGAGACAATATTTCACCAGCGGAGTGTCGCAAATAGGGCTGCATGGGGTTAAGAATACTTGATCATAATGGTACAATATTAGCAATCAACGAAAGAGAAGTACTCTACCCGGAGATGGGACAGGGAGGGGCATCTCTCTCTGAAAAAGGAAATCAGGATGACGCAATCGAATAGTAGACCTATATATCTGGACAATTCTGCAACCACACCGGTTGATCCACGTGTTGCAGAGGTGATGGTGCAATACCTTACGGCCGATACCAAGTTTGGCAACCCTGCCTCAAAATCTCACTCCTATGGATGGGAGGCTGAAGAGGCGGTAGAGGATGCGCGCAGAGAGGTTGCCCAGCTGATTGGCGCCGATCCGAAAGAGATTATCTGGACCTCCGGGGCGACAGAGTCTGACAACCTGGCGATCAAGGGGATTGCCCACTTCTACCACAAGAAGGGCAAGCATATTGTGACCACTGCAATCGAGCACAAGGCGGTACTGGATAGCTGTCGTCAGCTGGAGCGTGAGGGGTATGAGGTAACCTACCTTGAGCCAGAGGCGGACGGTCTGCTTGATTTGAAAAAGCTGGAGGCAGTACTGCGTGATGACACAATTCTGGTCTCTATTATGCATGTAAATAACGAGATTGGTGTGGTTCAGGATCTGGAGGCAATTGGAAAGATAACACGTGAGCGCAAGATCTTTTTCCACTCTGATGGTGCCCAGAGTGCAGGAAAGATAGATATCGATGTCAACCGGATGAATGTTGACCTGATGTCATTTTCTGCCCACAAGATCTATGGCCCAAAAGGGGTTGGGGTACTCTATGTACGGCGCAAACCACGTGTTCGTCTGGAGGCACAGATGCATGGCGGCGGTCATGAGCGCGGTATGCGCTCTGGAACCCTTGCGGTCCACCAGATTGCCGGGATGGGAGAGGCTTTCCGTATAGCCAGAGAGGAGATGGCAGCAGAGACTACACGTTTGCAGGCACTTCGTGACCGTTTCCTCAAGGGGATTGAGGGGATGGAGGAGGTCTACGTCAATGGTGATCTGGACCATCGCATTCCGGGTAATATAAATGTAAGTTTCAACTTTGTTGAGGGTGAGTCCCTGATGATGGCGTTGAATCGTCTGGCGGTATCCTCAGGTTCAGCCTGTACCTCATCAAGCCTTGAGCCCTCTTATGTGCTGCGTGCCATAGGACGTAATGATGAACTTGCACACAGCTCCATTCGCTTCACTTTCGGGCGCTTTACCACCGAGGATGAGATCGATGAGGCGATCTCACTGGTGATAGAAAAGGTGGAGAAGCTGCGTGCACTCTCTCCTCTCTGGGATATGTACAAGGATGGTATTGATATTAGTACCGTACAGTGGGCAGCGCATTAGCGTCCTGGCTAGGAACAAGGAGTTACTGAAATGGCGATCACAATGACACCAGCTGCTGCAGAGCGGGTAAAGAGCTTTCTGAAAAACCGTGGCAGAGGGGTTGGTCTGCGTCTCGGGGTAAAGACCTCGGGCTGTTCCGGGATGGCCTATCTGCTTGAGTTTGTCGATCAGATTGAGGAGGAGGATCAGGTCTTCGAGTCTGATGGCATCAAGGTCATTGTAGATCCAAAGAGTATGGTCTATCTGGATGGTACCGAACTGGACTACGGCAAGGAGGGGCTTAACGAAGGCTTCAAGTTCAATAATCCAAATGTAAAAAACAGCTGCGGTTGTGGTGAGAGCTTTAATGTTTAAGGCCTATAATGAATCTGACTACCAACTATTTTGAGCTGTTTGGGCTTCCAGTCAGCTACTCGATAGATAGGAGGCAGCTCTCGCAAAGTTACCGCAGTCTGCAGCAGCAGTTCCACCCGGACCGTTTTGCTACTGCTGCGGAGCAGGAGCGCAGGATCTCGCTGCAGATGGCCTCAAGGGTGAATGAGGGAAATCGTGTGCTACGGGATCCGATTGAACGCGCCCGTTATCTGCTGGAAATGGAGGGGGTAGATCTGGGAACAGATGGCGAGACTCTACGCGACAACCAGTTTCTGCTCGAGCAGATAGAGTTGCGGGAGCAACTTGAGGAGGTGCAGCATGGGGCCGATCCTGGCGCTGGACTGGGCCATTTTGTCGAACAGATGGAGCAGAGAATCAGGCAGCAGGGAGAGCAGTTCTCGCAGCAGTGGCAGGAGTCATCTGCAGAGGCGAAAAAAACGATCCAGCGGATGCAATTTTTCAACCGCCTGCACCGGCAGGCAGAGACCATGATAGACGACCTTATTTAGTACTATGGCACTGTTACAAATTTCCGAGCCAGGAGAGGCTGCAGCCCCCCATCAACACCATCTTGCAGCAGGAATCGATCTGGGGACAACCAACTCTCTGGTGGCCTCGGTTCGTAGTGGAGTTGCGGAGACACTCCAAGACCCTGATGGCGAACACATTCTGCCCTCTGTGGTGCAATACCATGGAGATGGAGAGAGCCCCACTGTTGGCCTCTCGGCTCGTAATGCGGCAGTTGGTGATCCTCTTAATACCCTGGCATCGATCAAGCGAATCATGGGCAAAAGCGTCGATGAGCTCAAGGGAATTGGTGGGCAATATCCATACTCCTTTATCGAGACTGGCTCATCAGTACCAAGAATAGAGACAGCTGCAGGGCTGGTGAGCCCAATTGAGGTGTCGGCAGAGATCCTCAGGAACCTTGGGGAGCGTGCAGTAGAGACGCTTGGTGGTGATCTGGAGGGGGTGGTAATTACGGTGCCGGCATACTTTGATGATGCCCAGCGTCAGGCCACTAAGGATGCTGCCAAGCTGGCGGGCCTCAATGTCCTGCGCCTGCTCAATGAACCCACAGCAGCAGCAGTTGCCTATGGCCTGGACTCGCAACCAGAGGGGATTCATGCAATTTATGATTTTGGGGGAGGCACTTTTGATATTTCTATCCTGCGTTTGACTCGCGGGGTCTTTGAGGTGCTCTCTACTGGAGGGGATGCGATGCTGGGTGGTGATGATATGGACCACCAGCTGGTTGAGTGGATGCGCGGACAGATAGGCGGTGAGGATGAGGTTTCTCCCTCACTGCTTAAATACTTGTTGACAGAGGCACGTCTGGCCAAGGAGGCTCTGACCGAGGCAGAGGCGGTTGAGTTGCAGTTGCAATATGGCGACTATCCTGGCTGGCAGGGGAGCTTGACTCGGGAGCAGTTTAACCGGTTGGTTGATCCAATTGTTCAGAGGAGTATGCGGATTGTACGGCGTGCACTGCGGGATGCTGGTGTTGAGAGGGATGATGTGGCCGAGATTGTTCTGGTTGGTGGCTCAACGCGGGTTCCGCTGGTTAGAGAGAGTATAGAGACATTTTTTGCCAGGCCTCCACTGCAGGGAATTGATCCGGAACGCGTGGTTTCACTGGGAGCGGCTATACAGGCAGATATCCTGGTGGGGAACAATAGTGATGGCGATCTGCTGCTGCTTGATGTTACCCCGCTCTCTCTGGGGCTTGAGATCATGGGAGGGATGACCGAGGTGGTAATCCCACGTAATACAACCATCCCGGTTGCCCGGGCCCAGGAGTTCACAACCTTCAAGGATGGACAGACTGCAATGTCGATTCAGGTAGTTCAGGGAGAGCGAGAGATGGTTGCTGATAACCGTTCATTGGCTCGCTTTGAGTTGCGAGGAATTCCGCCGATGGTGGCTGGTGCAGCACGCATAAGAGTTACTTTTCAGGTTGATGCCGATGGACTGCTATCGGTTGCGGCACAGGAGGAGAATAGCGGAGTACAGGCAGAGATTGAGGTGCGCCCATCCTATGGGCTGAGTGATGGTGAGGTTGAGGGGATGCTCAAGGACTCCTATCGCTTTGCCGAGGCAGATCGCGATGCCCGCATGTTGCGTGAACAGCAGGTAGAGGCTGAGCGTACGGTTGTCGCCATGGAGGCTGCCCTGCAGCATGATGGTGATGAGCTGTTGAGTGCGGAGGAGCGTACTCAGCTGGAGCAACTGATTTCATGCCTGCGTGCAACCGCAGCGAAAGATGATGCAAGGGCGATCGAGCAATTGATCGAAAAGACCAACCGGGATAGTGAGTTCTATGCCGCTAGGCGGATGGACCGTTCAGTACATGACGCACTCTCTGGAAAAAGTGTAGATGAGATAGGAGAGGGAGAGTGACCCAGATTATTGTATTGCCCCATGAGGAGCTCTGTCCGGAGGGAGCGGTCATTGAGGCAGAACCCGGAACCTCGATCCTGGACGCGCTGCTGGACAATGATGTGGAGTTGGAGCATGCCTGCGAAAAGAGCTGTGCCTGTACAACCTGCCACTGTTATGTGCGAGAAGGTGGCGAGTCGCTGAATGAGAATGAGGAGGCGGAGGATGATCTGCTGGACAAAGCGTGGGGGCTTGATCCTGACTCCCGGCTGAGCTGTCAGGCAATTGTTGCTGATGATGATCTGACTGTAGAGATTCCGAAATATACCATCAATATGGTGTCTGAAAACCATTAACCTAGGAACAAGGAGAGAGTAGTGGATCTGCGCTGGACCGATGTAGAGGATATTGCCATTGAGCTGGATGATGCCTATCCGGAGATAGACCCCACCGTTGTCAATTTTGTGGATCTCCACCAGTTTGTGGTTGGTCTGGAGGGGTTTTCCGGAGACCCTGACCACGGGGGGGAGAGGGTACTTGAGGCCATTCAGATGGCGTGGATTGAGGAGCGGGATTAATGGTAAAATCTGCGCTCCGATTTTGAACTGAATTTTTAATGATATGGACCCGCGTTGATGCGGGCCGATTTTTTATGGAGAGAAAACCCCATGGCGATTGAACGCACTTTTTCGATTATCAAGCCCGATGCTGTAGCCAAGAATGTAATCGGTAAGATCTATTCCCGTTTCGAGTCCAATGGATTGCGTATTGTGGCATCCCGGATGCTGCACCTGAGCAGGGAGCAGGCTGGTGAATTCTATGCGGTACACAAGGAGCGTCCATTCTACAACGACCTGATCGATTTCATGACCTCTGGTCCGGTGATGGTGCAGTGTCTGGAAGGGGAGGATGCAATCGCCAAGAACCGTGAGATCATGGGTGCAACCAATCCTGCAGAGGCAGCCGAGGGTACGATTCGTGCCGATTTTGCAACTACTGTAGATGAGAATGCGGTTCACGGCTCTGATGCCCCGGAGACTGCAGCTGAGGAGATCAAGTTCTTCTTTGGAGATGATGGGGTTTGTGAACGCACCCGTTAATCTGCTGGGGTTAAACCGCCCACAACTGGAGGCCTTCTTTGCTGAACATGGTGAGAAGGCCTTTCGTGCTTCTCAGGTTCTGAAATGGATCCACCAACAGGGTGAGTCTGACTTTCAGAAGATGACCAACCTGAGCAAGGGGTTGCGTGACAAACTCTCTGTGGTAGCCACGGTTCGACCACCAGAGGTGATCGCAGATCGCCTCTCTGAGGATGGTACCCGCAAGTGGCTGCTGCAGCTGGAGGATGGCAATTCGGTTGAGACCGTATTCATTCCGGAGAAGGGACGTGGCACTCTCTGCATCTCCTCCCAGGTTGGATGCTCTCTCAACTGTACCTTCTGTAACACGGCGCAGCACGGCTACAGCCGTAATCTCTCCTCTGCCGAGATTGTCGGGCAGGTATGGATTGCGGATCGACTGTTGGGGCGTGAGGGACCGGGATCTCACCAGCGGGTAATTACCAATATTGTGCTGATGGGGATGGGTGAGCCGTTACTCAATTTTGATTCGGTGGTCTCTGCCATGGAGTTGATGATGGAGGATTTTGCATATGGGCTCTCCCGCAGGCGTATCACCCTGAGTACCTCAGGGGTGGTGCCGATGATGGACAGGCTCAAAGAGCTTTGTCACGTCAGTCTAGCGCTCTCCCTGCATGCAACCAATAATGAGCTCAGAGATCAGTTGGTACCCATCAACCGCAAGTATCCCCTTGAGGAGTTGATGGAGGCGTGTCGCCGCTACGTGGATGGTTCCCCGCGGAGTCGTGTGACCATCGAATATATACTGTTGGATGGAGTCAATGATCGGGCAGAAGATGCCAGTGCACTGGTTGTGCTGCTACGCAGGGTCCCCTCCAAGGTCAACCTTATTCCATATAATCCATATCCTGGAGGCGGCTATCGGCGCTCATCAGCTGAGGCAATAGAGCGCTTTCGTTCTGTCCTGATCCGTGCAGGGATAACCACTGTAACCAGAAAAACCAGGGGTGAGGATATTGAGGCAGCATGTGGTCAGCTGGCCGGTCAGTTCAAGGACCGAACCAGAAGGAGTGGGTCGGTAGATGGCAGTTACTAACTTTCACGAAAGTAAAGCTAGATTGCAACCATTCAATCTGCTATAATCTGGCGCATGAAATGCAAACGAGAAAACGATGGGCGCAAGTATGATCACCACACTCTTCAGGTTATGCGCATGCAGGCAATAAAAGCCGTACAGGGTGGTCAAAGCGCAACCGAGGTAGCCAAAGCTTACGGTATTAATCGCCAGACCATCTATCGCTGGATGGCCAACTACCTCTCCGGTGGACAGAAGGCACTATTGGCAAAACCGATCTCAGGTCGCCCCTCTAAGCTCTCGGAAACGCAGATGAAATGGATTGCAGAGGCTGTACGTAACGACACTCCTCAGCAACATGAATTTGAATTTGCCCTCTGGACACTGAAGATTATCGGAGCCTTGATCAACAAACAGTTCAATATCAAACTCTCAATCAATACACTCAGTCGTGTCATGAAACTCCTTGGCTTTACCGCACAAAAGCCGCTCTATCAAGCTTGGCAACAGGATGAAAAACTAGTGCGCCAATGGGAAGAGGATATCTATCCAAAAATCAAGAAAGAGGCGAAGAGAGTAGGGGCAACCGTCTACTTCGCAGATGAGTCGGGGATTCGTTCAGACTACCATACAGGACATACTTGGGCTCCAAAGGGAGAGACCCCAGTAATTACAGCAACAGGAGCTCGTTACTCCGTAAACATGATCTCGGCAGTGAGTGCCCAAGGACAGCTACGCTTCATGCTGACCAAGGGGACTGTTACAGCAATAGTTTTCAGAGAGTTCCTGAAGAGACTGATGGTTGGCACCAATAAGCCTGTCTTTGTAGTTGTTGATGGTCATCCAACCCATAAGGCAAAACTGGTAAAAAAATATATAGAGTCTCTCAATGGGCAGCTCAAACTATTTATCCTGCCCCCATATTCACCCCACCTGAATCCAGACGAGACAGTATGGGCCCATGTAAAGCGAGAGATTGGAAGAAAGACCGTAAGCTCCCTGGAAGAGATGAGGAGCCATGCCCTGAGTGCGTTGCGTAGATTACAGAAAACTCCGAGATTGATTCAATCATTCTTTGATCAGCCTGAATATCAATATGCCAGAATCTAGCATTACTTTCGTGAAAGTTAGTAGAGCTGTAACAGTGTCTGTTGTTGCTGCCTCTGTTGTTGTGGCAGTGCTGTTTTCCGGCTGTACGGCGCAAAAGATAAAAAAAGATTCGGCAATAGTGGCACAATCACATCTGGAGCTGGGGGTTGCCTATCTTGATCAGGGGCGTATGGACCTCTCAATGATGCATCTTGAGATGGCTCTGGCTGTTGAGCCATCAGGTGCTGAGATACACTACGCGTTGGCATTGTTGCATCTTAAAAGAGGGGAGGAGCAGCAATCAGAGCAGCACTTCCTGCGCTCAATGAGAGAGAGAAAATCATATTCTGAGGCTCAGAATGGTTATGGTGTATTACTTTGTCGTCAAGGACGGGTTGAAGAGGCGGCGATCTATTTTCAGCTGGCAGTGAGTAATCCAGGGTATATCACCCCGGAGATTGCCAGTGAGAACGAGAGGGTTTGTGGAGAAGAGAAGACATGAATGAGAGAGAAAAGAAGGGGGGCAACGGAGCAGCAGATAAGGTCTCTGTCCAGGAAGAGCTGTTTGAGATGCCACTGGGGGAGAGACTGCGTGAAAAGCGCCTGGAGCGTAGCCTTGAGCTGGATGATGTCGCACACTACCTGAAGGTTGAATCTTCCGTGGTGCTTTTGATTGAGGATGGTGGTGATCCCCCACACAATATACCTGACGTGTTTTATCAAGGGTTTGTTCGCAACTATGCGCGCTACATGGGGGTCGAGATCAAGACTGGCGAGATGCAGAAGACCGGCACTGCGCTAGATGGCACACTGTTGGGGAAAAGGCGAATAGCGACCCCCTCGATCAACTTCAATCTCAAACCTGTTGTTGAGCGTATTCGTGCGGGTGTCGAAGAGTTGTCTGCGCAGGTCAAGGACAATCTGCCTGCCTCAATCATGGATAATCCATTCCCGCCTCTGGCTGCCCTGTTGGCGGTTATTGCCCTCTCTTGGCTGCTGTTGAGTGGAGATTCAGCCGTTGATGAAGAGGCTAAACAGGTTGCGCCATCAGTCGATAATAGTGTTGGTGCTGACCCGAAAGTATCTTCACAGGATGTTCCACGGACAGATGGTACGGTAGTGGAGGAGCCCCAAGAGACTTCCGGCAGGGTGGATGCAATGTCGTTGCCACGCGGTACAGTAACAATTAGATATATTGACCGTTCATGGACTCAGGTCAAGGATGGCATGGGTAGAGTGCTGGTGAAGCGAATGCTGGATGCAGGTGCTATCCAGGATTTTGAGGGGCCACTGCCTCTTGAAGTCAAACTCGGAAATGCGATTGGGGTGCGGGTCAAGTTCAATGGCGAATCTTTTGACCACCTCAACTACATTGATGATAACAACACTGCTCAGTTTGTTCTGGAGGGTAGTGAGTGAAATCTACTCTCTCCATTCCGCGTAGGGTCTCCCGCAAGATAGATGTGGGCGGGGTTGCGGTTGGAGGGGATGCACCAATCTCTGTCCAGAGCATGACCAATACTGACACCACTGATGTGGAGTCAACGGTGGCGCAGGTGGAGCGTCTGCAGCGGGTTGGAGCCGACATTGTCAGAATCTCGGTGCCGGATATGAATGCGGCAGAGGCTTTTGGAGAGATCAGAAAGAGGGTTGCCGTCCCGCTGGTGGCAGATATCCATTTTGATCACAAGATCGCTCTGCGAGTGGCGGAACTTGGGGTAGATTGTCTGCGGATCAATCCGGGAAATATCGGCAGGGAGGAGAGGGTGCGCGAGGTTGTTGCATCTGCCCGAGATCACGGTATTCCCATTCGAATAGGGGTGAATGCAGGCTCTCTGGAGAAGGACCTGCAGAAAAAATATCGGGAGCCGACCCCGGAGGCGATGGTGGAGTCGGCACTGCGCCATATTGACTATCTTGACCGCCTCGACTTTCAGGAATTCAAGGTGAGTCTGAAGGCTTCTGATGTCTTCATGACCGTCTCTGCGTATCGTCTCCTGGCTGAACAGATTGAGCAGCCACTTCACCTTGGAATCACTGAGGCAGGGGGGTTGCGTAGCGGCTCGGTAAAATCATCGATTGGACTCGGATTGCTGCTCTCGGAAGGGATTGGAGATACCATACGGGTCTCCCTTGCAGCAGATCCTGTAGAGGAGATCAGGGTTGGCTTTGATATCCTCAAGAGCCTTCACTTGCGCAGCAAGGGGGTTAATCTGATTGCGTGCCCATCCTGTTCGAGACAGAATTTTGATGTCATCTCTACCGTCAATGCACTGGAAGAGCGACTGGAGGATATTATCGAACCGATTGATGTGGCGGTAATCGGCTGTGTAGTCAATGGTCCTGGTGAGGCAAAAGAGGTTCAGGTTGCAGTCACTGGTGGTGAACCCAACCTGATTTATCTGAATGGAATTCCGGATCACAAGGCAGAGAATGAGGAGTTGGTCGATCTGCTGGAGCGCCAGATTCGGGAGCAGTTGGGGTAATAAATGGTGAAGGTAACTACTCACTCATGTGATGAGTGGTTATCACATAACAATGAGCTATAAGTGATGAGCAACAAGATACAGTCTATTCGCGGGATGAATGACCTGCTGCCGGAGTCATCCCCTCTGTGGCAGTTTGTAGAGGAAGTGATGCGCCGCACCCTCAAGGAGTACGGCTACCAGGAGATGCGTATGCCCCTGGTCGAGAAGACAGAGCTCTTCAAGCGCTCTATTGGTGAGGTGACAGATATTGTCGAAAAGGAGATGTACACTTTTGAGGATCGCAATGGTGACAGTCTTACTCTACGACCAGAGGGTACCGCGGGTTGTGTCCGGGCTGTTATCGAGAATGGCCTGCTGAGAGGGCAGCCCCAGCGCCTCTGGTATATGGGCCCCATGTTTCGCCACGAGCGCCCACAGCGTGGACGTTATCGCCAATTTCACCAGATAGGTGTAGAGGTTTTTGGTCTTGAAGGGCCAGATGTCGATGCCGAGTTGATTGCAATCTCTGCACGTATCTGGAGAGAGCTGGGGATTGGTGGCGTTACCCTACAGATCAACTCCCTGGGTTCAGTCCACTCTCGTGAACAATACCGGGAGCAGTTGGTTACTTATCTGAATGGTCATCATGATCAGCTGGATGAGGATAGCAGGCGTCGTCTGCAGAGTAATCCGTTGCGGATTCTGGACAGCAAGAACTCGGATATGGCGGAGCTAATTCGGCAGGCCCCGCTGCTGGAGGATGCGTTGGACGACAGTGATCGCGCACACTTCGAGAGACTGAAGGCGCTGCTGGAGATTATGGGTATCGAGTATGAGATAAACCCCAGGCTGGTAAGGGGGCTGGACTACTATGGAAGAACCGTCTTTGAGTGGGTCACTGATATGCTGGGGGCACAGGGAACCATCTGTGCGGGCGGCCGTTATGATGGCCTGGTGGAACAGATTGGCGGCAAATCGACTCCGGCAGTTGGTTTTGCAATCGGTCTGGAGCGACTGGTTGAGTTGATGGAAGAGCAGTCAATTCCCTTTGAGCAGCAACAGCCGGACGCCTATCTGGTAATTGCCGGAGAGGGGATGGTAGAAGCTGGTTTTAGTGTTGCCGAGAAATTGAGAGATGGTATTCCTGGGCTGAGATTGATCACCAATCTTGACGGAGGTAGTTTCAAGGCGCAGTTCAGACGAGCTGACCGTTCTGGAGCCCGTTTTGCGCTGGTTCTGGGGGAGGATGAGTTGAGCAGTGGAACACTCACCGTAAAGGATCTCTCCGGGGAGCGCGAGCAGCAGACAATTCCGCTAGATGATGTGGCGGAGATGTTGTCACGTTATAATTAGCGGCCGTCAGTTGACGGCAAGATAAGTTTTCAAAAAGAGGATAGAGATGGAGTTTAATTCAACCGATCAGGAAGAGATCGAGATTCTGAAGAAGTGGTGGAAGGAGAACGGTACCTCAACAGTAGTGGGCGTGGTGATCGGTCTTGCCCTGCTGTTTGGCTGGAATGGCTGGAACAGTTATCTGGATAGTCAGGGGATAGCCGCCTCACAACAGTTTGAGCAGATGCAGATTGCACTGATAGAAAAAGATAGTGATCGAGCAGGACGTTTTGGCGGACAGCTTATTGATCAATATCCTGGGACAATATATGCGGCAAATGGTGCCTTGGGGCTAGCTGCAATGAAGGTTGAGAGTGGTGACAGTGTTGCGGCAAGGGTTTATCTGCAGTGGGTAATGGAGAATAGTGATTTTGACTCACCTCGTCAGCTAGCTCGTCTGGGGATGGCTCGACTCTATCTGGAAGAGGGGGATATTGAGAGTGCACTGTCTCATCTATCTAGTGAGAGCAGCGTAATCTACGCATCACATTTCAGTGAGGTAAAGGGGGATGCGCTACGCCAAAAAGGGGATAGCAGCGGCGCACAGAGTGCCTATGTTGAAGCTATACAGCTTGTCGACTCCACTGATGAACGTCGAGCATTGCTTGAGATGAAGTTGGCTGAGGTTGCGCAGTAATGGGAGCATTGTGGGTTCGGCTGCTGTTGGTCGCGTGGGGCCTGATTGCCCTCTCCGGCTGCTCTACCATCAATGGATGGGTTGATGGGGTGAGTGATACCTATACTTCGGTCTCACATGAGGAGTTCACTTCTGAATTTGCACCAAAGGTTTTGTGGAGCAGTTCAATAGGTTCCGGAACTGATGGGTTGTGGGTTGAGCTTAGCCACCAGATCGTGGGAGAGAGAGTATATGTTGTAGCTGCTGATGGTGTAGTGAGTGCGGTTGATATCTCATCCGGTGGTAACAACTGGCAGCAGACTATTAAAGAGTCTGTAATTACAGGTGTTGCTGTAGGGGGCGGTGATCTTTATGTGGGCACCGAATCCGGAACCCTGCTTGCCCTGGATCGGGTGAGTGGAAAACAGCACTGGTCTGTTCCGCTATTGAGCGAGATCCTGGCCCCTCCGGCGGTATCGTCTGGTGTGGTTGTGGTTCGTACAGTGGATGGCAAACTTATTGGTCTGAGTGAAGAGAGTGGCAGGGAGATCTGGCGTTACCAGCGCGAGGTGCCGGTTCTTACTCTGAGGGGAACCAGCTCCCCGATAATTGCAGATGGCCGGGTCTATGCCGGGATGGATAGTGGTGAGGTTGTGGCACTGGCGCTACAGGATGGACGCGAGCTCTGGCTCAAGAGCGTTACTCCTGCTCGCGGACGCACAGAGATTGAGCGTATGGTAGATATTGATGCTGATCCAGTAATCCTGGACGGCGTAATCTACATAGTAAGCTATCAGGGTAATCTGGCTGCACTTGGTGCAGAGCAGGGTGATCTGCTCTGGAAGAGGAAGATGAGTGGAGTAACCGCCCCAATGGTCTATGGCCCATATCTGTTTGTGGCAGATACTGAAGGAAATGTGTGGGCCCTTGATCGCAAGGATGGTAGCGCCTTGTGGAAACAGGATGGTCTTAAGGGTCGCAATCTGACCACGCCAACTCTCTCGGGGCTCAATCTTGTGGTTGGTGATGATGATGGATATCTGCACTGGATCTCGGCCGAGGACGGCCATTTTGTAGCCAGAATGAGGGTGGATTCCACAGGGGTTTCGGCGACTCCGTTGCTGGGTAGCAGAACAATCATCAGTTATGGGCAGAGCGGAAAGCTCTCTGCCATTATTCAACAGTAGGATAGCTGAGAGATGATCCCGGTCATTGCCCTGGTAGGGCGTCCCAATGTGGGCAAATCAACACTTTTCAATCGCCTGACCGGAACCCGTGATGCGCTGGTGGCAGATCTGCCGGGCCTGACCCGTGATCGTCAATACGGCATGGCCAGTTTGAGCGGTAGTGGAGAGCATGATGCCCGTTCCTACATGGTTGTAGATACCGGTGGTCTTAGTGATGATCCAGATGGGATAGAGACCCTGATGGAGACTCAGGCCTGGGTTGCGATAGATGAGGCTGACGCAGTTCTCTTTCTGGTCGATGGCAGAGGCGGACTAACCTCTGCAGATGAGGCCATTGGATCCCAGCTGCGCAAGCTGGATAAACCGGTTCACATGGTTGTAAACAAGACCGAAGGGGTGGATGAGGATATTGCCAGCACAGAGTTTCACGCCATGGCGCTGGGCCAGCCTTACGCGATTTCAGCAGCGCATAATCACAGAGTATTCAGTCTGATAGAAGACGTTCTTGAGCCATTTCCTGAAGATGATGATGGAGCTAAAGAGGATGATTCAAAGATTCGGGTTACTGTAATTGGGCGCCCTAATGTGGGCAAATCGACCCTGATCAACCGCCTGATCGGGGAGGATCGGCTGTTGGCCTACGATATGCCAGGTACCACCAGAGACAGTATTGAGGTGCCGTTCGAAGAGAATGGCAGGGAGTATATGCTAATCGATACTGCCGGGGTCAGAAGGCGTGGCAAGATCCACGATACGGTAGAAAAATTCAGTGTCATCAAGGCATTTCAGGCAATTGAGCGAGCCAATGTAGTGATCATGGTGATGGATGCTCGTGAGGGGATGACCGATCAGGATGCCACCCTGCTTGGGATGGTGATTGATTCGGGACGCGCTCTGGTAATTGCCTTCAACAAGTGGGACGGCATGTCTCCAGATGAGCGCGAACGCAACCGCAGCGAACTGGAGCGTCGTCTCCACTTTCTCGACTATGCCACTATCCACACCATATCCGCACTCCACGGTAGTGGCATCAGAGATCTGTTTGATAGTGCAAACCGTGCCTATCGCTCTGCAACACGGGAGATGAAAACGCCGGAACTGACTCGTATCCTTGAGCAGAGTGTGAGTGCACATCCACCACCACTGGTGCGTGGCCACCGAATCAAGATGCGATATGCCCACCAGGGAGGGCAGAATCCGCCACGAATAATCATCCATGGAAATCAGCTGGACTCTGTCCCTCACGCCTATCGACGCTATCTAATGAACCAGTTTCGCAAGGCATTCAGGCTGAGTGGCACCCCGGTTCGTCTTGAATTTAGAACCTCAAGCAACCCCTATGCAGGCAGAAAAAACAAACTTACTGATCGTCAGATTCGCAAACGCCAACGCCTCAAGGATTTCACCAAAAAGAGGCGTTAGGGGCTAGGGCCTGTTCGAGAGCATTGTTATCTCAAATAGGGGTTTTCCGTGGCTCTCCCTCAATCTCACGCACCAGGCGTGGCACCAGATATCCAGGAAGTCTGCTGCCCAACTTGCTGATTAGCTGTGATGCCCTATCCTCTGTAACCTCAAAGTGGTGGCTCCCCTGGACACGATCAACCATATGGAGATAGTAGGGGAGTACGCCGCACTCGAAAAGCCGGTGACTCAGAGCCTCCAGGGTATCTGTTTGGTCATTGACTCCCTTGAGCAGTACCGACTGGTTGAGCAGGATGATTCCTGACCCGGCAACAGGCTTGAGAGATCTCTCAACATGGTGGTCAAGCTCATTGGGGTGGTTGCTGTGAAGCACCATCACAATATTCAGGGGGCTACGTAGCAGGCGTTCCACTAGTATCACATCCAGTCGGCTAGGGGCGATGATGGGCATTCTGGTGTGCAATCTGATGGTCTCTAGCTGGGGGATTGATTCCAGTGCGTTGAGTAGTAGAGCGAGCCTCTGATTGCTAACCATCAGTGGATCTCCTCCACTCAGAATAACCTCATGGATCGTCGGATCGCTCGCTATCCAGCCGCAGGCCTCGGATATCGATGACGAGGATAGTGAGTGTTCACGGTATGGATAGTGACGACGAAAACAGTAGCGACAATGTATGCCGCAGGAGGGGGTGGTGATCAACAACACCCTGCCATGGTACTTTTGCAGAATTCCATTGCCCCGCAGGGCTGTACAATCACCAACCGGATCGACTCCGTAACCTGGTGCCAACTCAAGCTCTTCCACTGTAGGAAGAATCTGTCTAAGCAGTGGATCATTCGGCTCTCCCGGTTTAATCCGCCGCAGGTAGCTTTCCGTAACCCGAATGGGAAACTGCCGGTGCCCGCCGGTTATTTCGTGAATGCTCTCTGCAGGGAGCTGAAGATAGTTGAGCAGCTCATCCGGTGTACGTAGCGACTGGGCGATCTCCTGCTGCCACGAGAGGGTGGATTCAGAGTGCACAACAGCATTGGAAGCGGGTATCATACGGGGCTATTTTCCAATAATTACGGGTTAGATGCTATGGCAATGGTAAGCACAAGTGAATTCAGGAATGGGCTCAAGGTGATGATTGATGGGGCGCCATGTTCAATAGTTGAGAATGAGATTGTAAAACCGGGGAAGGGGCAGGCCTTCAACCGGGTGAAACTGAAATCATTGATTGCCGGCAAGGTGCTGGAGCGTACCTTCAAATCAGGCGAGTCTGTCGAGCATGCCGACGTACATGAGGAGGAGTATCAATACTCCTACAGTGATGGTGATCTATTCTACTTTATGCATCCGGAGACGTTCGAGCAGATCGGCGCAGACCATGCGGCAATTGGTGATACCGAAAAATGGCTAAAGGGGCAGGAGATCTGTCTGGTAACGCTGTGGAATGGCAATCCCATCTCGATCACCCCCCCCAATTTCGTGGAGCTGCAGATCACAGAGACTGACCCCGGTCTGCGGGGCGACACCTCTGGCGGAGGCGGCAAGCCAGCAACCCTGGAGACAGGTGCGGTGGTTCGCGTCCCTCTCTTTGTCTCCGAGAATGAGATGATCAGGGTTGATACCAGAACCGGGGAGTACGTCTCCCGGGTAAAGGATTGAGATGGATATCTCGTTGCTGCAGGAGCGCGCAACCTTTATTGGCGCCATAAGAGCCTTTTTTACAGCGCGTGGAGTGTTGGAGGTGGATACCCCTCTACTCTCTACCGCGGCCACCACCGATCCATATATCGACTCTTTCTCCACCACCTCACAGGGGAGAAATGCAGAGGGGCCAGAGAGACTCTACCTGCAGGCTTCACCAGAGTTTTTCATGAAGAGGCTGCTGGTCGAGGGGAGTGGACCGATTTTTCAGCTAGCCCCCTCGTTTCGTGCTGGTGAGATTGGGCCGATTCACAACCACGAATTCATGATGCTGGAGTGGTATCGTCCGGACTTCACCATGGAGCAGTTGATGGATGAGGTGGAGGAGCTGGTGGCCGATTTTGTCGACCTGCCATCAACAGAGAGAATGACGGTTGCGGAGGCCTTCCGGCAGACTGCCGGAATCGATGATCTGCTCTCCACCACCACGGAGCAGCTTGGAGAGGTTGCTGTTGCCATGGGGCTACCATCGGCAGCAGAGATGGAGCTGGACTGGAATGGCTGGGTTGACTACTTTATTGCCCTGGTAGTGATCCCGGCTTTCTCGCATGCAGCACTGTTCCTGACCCACTATCCGGCATCGCAGGCCGCACTTGCCCGCCTAAGCCCGGATGATCCCAGAGTTGCCGAGCGCTTTGAGCTGATACTGAACGGGATAGAGATAGCAAATGGCTTTCGTGAGTTGACGGATGCCACAGAGCAGCGCCGACGTTTTGAGAGAGAGGCGGCGGAACGTCTGGAGGAGGGGCTGGAGGAGGTCGTCGTTGACGAGAACTTTCTCTCTGCCCTGGAAAAGGGACTGCCGGAGTGTTCCGGTGTTGCCCTTGGGGTTGACCGGATGATGATGCTCTCGATGGTCAAGAAGCAGCTTGATGAGGTGATCTCGTTTCCGGCCCCATCTGTTTGAGCAGTTAGCTGGTTCCGCCTCCATAGGGCGGTTCTGTTTATACTGCCACCTGGAACCGTCGGCAGCCACGGATGGCTGCCATCGAGCGCACATGGATGTCTTGAAAGCGTGTTCCAGGTGGCAGTATAAACAGAACCGCCCTATGGAGGCGATGCTATCTTCCCGATGGTCTCACCCATCCTTACTCTGATTCCGGCAGAGAAGTTCTCAACAAACTCCATCGCCCCCTCTGCAAATAGCAGGATCACAGTTGATCCCATATTGAAGCGTCCCATCTCCTCTCCCTTCTGGAGAGTGATCTGCTCCTGCCCGCTCTCACCGTATCTCCAGATATGGACAAATCCTCTTCTGGGCGGGGTAATCTCACCGGCCCATACCGTCTCAATACTGCCCACGAAGAGCGCCCCGACCAAAATCATCGCCATGGGACCAACAGCGGTATCGAATAGTGCTACCACCCGCTCATTTCTGGCAAACAGCCCGGGAACAGTGCTGGTCGATGGGTTGTTGACTGGGTAGAGCCTGCCGGGGATATAGATCATCTCCCGTAATCTCCCCTCAAGCGGCATGTGGATGCGGTGGTAATCTCTTGGGGAGAGGTAGATGGTGGTGAAACTGCCATTGACAAATGGGGCTGCCCGTGTGGAGATCCCGCCCAAAAGTGTGGTCAGATCGAAGCTATGCCCCTTGGCCTGCAATATCGCCTCTCCAGTGATCCCTCCCCTCTGGCTTGTGGTGCCATCTACGGGGCTAACGAGGTCGCTACTGTTGCTCGAAACAGGTCGAGAAGAGTCATTTAACCTTCTAGTAAAGAAGGAATTAAAGCTTTTGTAATTCTTGGTTACTGGGTCCTCTGCAATAGAGAGATCAATTCTGTAGAAACGGCATGCGGTATTGATCAGGAGGCGGGATAGGGGGCCATTCTCGGATCTGGTGAGGGCATGGACAATACGTGAAAGTGCATGCTGGGGCAAGAGTGCCAGCGGTAGCAGAAAGAGTATATCGGTCAGTTTTTGTAACCTGCTGTTCATGGGGCGGCCCGGGTTATGTCGATCTGGATGGTCAAAATATCACCGACCCTGAGTATATCCCCTTTGTTGATCTGGTTCTGCCTCATCAGATCATCTGTGGATAGGCGGAACTTTTGGGCAATCTCACTTAGAGTGTCGTTAGACTGCACCCTGTAGCTGATGGTATGTGTTGCCATCTTTGCAAGGAACTCGGGACGTGCTCTGGGGGTGGTCTCTATAGTACTCTTCCACTGGCGCACCCTCTTTTTTTTAGGTTTTGCCGAATCAGTTGCGGTATCCAGGTTGTAGCTCTCCATTGGTCTGATTGGTACCGGAATGGTTAATCTCTCTCCGGCACGAATCTGCATGCTCTGTAGCTGGTTCTGTCGCCGTATCTCGGTAACGGTTGTATTGTATCTTTGGGCAAGCATACTCAGTGAATCACCGCTCTCTACCAGATGACGCTTCCAACCGGTACGAGTACCGGAACCCCTCTTGGCAAGGTTTTTTCTGAACAGTGCAGCATGGGCCGATGGTAACAGCAGTTGGTGGGGGCCATCGGGCGGGGTTGCCCACTGGTTCAGCCCCGAATTCAGTTGATGTATCTTCTCCAGAGGAAGTTGCGCAAGCTCTGCAGCCAGTGCCAGATCAATCTGCTGTTCTGTATCAACTACAACAGTCACTGCTCGATCTGTGATCTCGGGAAGTTCGAAGTTGTACCGCTCTGCCTCCTCAATGAAGCGGGCCAGCGCCAGCAGACGGGGGACGTAGCCTCTGGTCTCCCTTGGTAGCTGTAGATCCCAGAACCCCGGTCTCTTGCTGTTGTCGCCATGTTTTGGCTGTTGTTGGTGGTAGCCGCGGATCGCCTTGCGGACATTACCGGCGCCAGTATTGTAGGCCGAGAGCGCCAGCAACCAGTCTCCATCAAACTCTCGAGCCATGTCTGTAAGAAAATAGAGCGCAGCATCCGTGGATGCTAGTGGGGAGCGTCGTTGATCTATCCACCAGTTCTGCTTCAGGCCATATATCTTTCCGGTTGAGGGGATGAACTGCCAGAGGCCGACAGCATGTCCCTTGGAGTATGCATAACTCTGGAATGCGCTCTCGATGACCGGTAACAGAGCAAGCTCCATAGGCAGTTTTCTTCTCTTGATCCGTTTCACGATGTGGTAGAGGTATGGGTGTGAGCGGTTCAGGGCGCGAGTCAGGTACTCCTGGTTGTTCTTGAACCAGAGGATATGCTGGACAAGTTGTGGATCCTTGCGCTCCTGCAGAGAGAATCCATTACGAATTTCGCCCCAGATTGAGTCGTCAGTTGTTGATGCGGTTGCAGGAGGCATGGGTAATATCAGGATAAGCAGCAGGAGAAGGTGATGAGGAAAGCCCCACCTTTGTGCGACTCCGTCTTCCCCGCGAAGGCGGGGATCCGTTGCTGATATGGTGTATACAAACTTTTTCACTTCGGTATTATAACCGCTATGGCACCATATCAGACTTCTCAAGAGTGGATTTCATCACCAACCGGGAGACTGCTGTTGGAGTTGGAGATGGAGTGGAATAGAGAGGCTCTAACCCATGTCTACGGCATGCATCTCATGCAGTTGGGGTTGGCAAAGGCGAATTTCGCGAAACAGGCAAAAGATATCCACCACCCTTTCGTCATGGAAATTGGGACTCATGATGAGCAGAGCTGGGCCGTAGTTGAGGGAGAGGATATAGCGTTGCCGATTGCGACGGAGACACTCTCTGTGGTGATCCTTCCTCATCTGCTTGAGTATTCTGCTGACCCACACCAGGTATTGCGTGAGGTGACCAGGGTGCTTATAGAGGATGGAGAGGTTATCATCTATGGGTTTTCTCCATGGAGTTTCATGGGGCTGATCAGCAGGATACGGGCTTTGAGCAGAGGGCATGGCACCCCCTCCGGACCGGGGAAGATCAGTGGTAGCTATCTCTCCAGGAAAAAGGTAATGGATTGGCTTTCTCTGTTGGGGTACGAGATGCTGGAGCAGAGAAAATTGCCGCTGCTAACATGGTCCTGGTGGGGGTCGCTGTTGAATACAGGGACCTATCAGCTGACAGCCAAACGCATGGTGATTCCTATGAGTAGAATTCGTCAGCGCTGGGAACAGCGTGCCTCGGTGGCCACAGGAAATATAATGAGCAGCAACACATCTACATACTCCAGGGGGCAAGAATCGCCTCATTTTGTCTCGCCTTGTCTCGAATGGCTGGAGACTGATAATGGTTGAGATTTTTACAGATGGCGGGTGTCGCGGAAACCCCGGTGTGGGTGGCTGGGGTGTGCTGCTACGCTACGGTGGGGTGGAGAAAAAGCTTTGGGGAGGAGAGAGCAGCACCACCAACAACCGGATGGAGTTACTGGCAGTGATTCGTGCCCTAGAGGCGATAAAACGTTCGGTTCCGCTGCACATTACAACCGACTCTAAATATGTCAAGGATGGCATTACCCAGTGGATTCACAATTGGAAAAAAAATGGCTGGAAGACATCGGCGAAGAAGCCGGTCAAGAACGTTGATCTCTGGCAGCAGCTGGATCTGTTGGTACAGGAGCATCAGGTTGAGTGGGGATGGATCAAAGGGCACAGTGGTCATCGCGAGAACGAGATCGCAGATGAGCTGGCCAACCGTGGCATGGATGAGGTGAGTAGTTAATGAGACAGGTAGTGCTGGATACCGAGACAACCGGCCTTGAGCCCAAACAGGGGCACAGGATTATTGAGATTGGCTGCGTAGAGCTGGTCAACCGTCGCCTTACCGACAACCACTACCATCAATACCTGCAGCCTGATCGTGAGATAGATGCCGGGGCGCTAGAGGTGCATGGGATCAGTAACGAGTTCCTTGCAGACAAACCAAGATTCGAAGACATTATGGATGACTTCCTTGACTATATCAGGGGTGCCGAACTTATCATCCACAATGCCCCATTCGATGTTGGCTTCATCAACCACGAACTGAAGATGGTCCTCTCACATGGTGGGGTATTAGAGGATCTCTGTACCATTACAGATAGTCTGCAGATGGCGCGCAAACGCTACCCCGGACAGAAAAACAGCCTCGACTCACTCTGCAGGCGCCTGGAGATTGATAATTCACATCGTACGCTCCACGGGGCGCTGCTTGATTCAGAGATCCTGGCCGAGGTCTATCTGGCACTGACCGGGGGGCAGACCGGACTCGATCTTGATGGGTGGGGAGAGTTTGGCGGGGTGGAGCCTGTCCACCCGTTCACGGTTGACCACTCCCGGATGCGAGTAATAGCTCCAAGCGATGATGAGAAGGCTGCACACCGAGCCTATCTGGAGAAGATTGGCGCAGAGCAGTGGTAGGGTGGTAACTCCGGGCTCTATCTAGAGCCTGCGTTCTGAATTTCTGGATAGTCGCATCACCATCTCCAGCAGTTCACTTGCCAGATAGCCAGATACCAGCAGCATAAACCCGAGCAGTGCCCCGGTTCCGATAATCCAGGCGAGACTGCTCTGTGCCAGAAGAGGTGAGATGAGATTCTGCAGTTCGGGGAGCAGAATTCCGCTCTGTAGTCCCAAGGTCTGTAGGGCAGTTATCACTGTGATGGTTATGGTTATTACAAACAGCAACTCTCCCATCAGACGGGCAATTACTGTGATGATCTCGAAGAGCGCATAGCGTGGATCGTAGAGGGAACGAATCTCTGCGGCGCGCAAAAGTATCAGGTGGATCATGGTGTATCCGGCAATAAAGAGGATCAGCTGCACCAGCATGGGGAGGAGAATACTGTCTGACACCTCCTCTGCAGAGAGCAGCTTCTGCCAAGTCTCGATGGCATCACCCAGTAGATAGATTGTTAGCGCAATTGCGCTCAGTCGCAATAGACCAGAGAAACCGCGGCGAAAAAAGCGGCCCTCGGTTAGGGCGCTGAGCCAGCTGTAGACAAATAGAAACCTTTCCATCCTGTCACTGTCCAAGGGTAGAGAGGAGTTTGCATAACTCCTGAATAGATTGCACCATCCGAATTATGGAGTAATCTACACTGTGGGAATCGATAAAGATAGGGGAGAGAGCGTATGGCGAATAAGAAAATATGTCTCAACCGTAGTGTGGAGTCAGGCGACCATCAGCAGATGGATGATGACATGGTTGTGCTTCCTGTGGTCGAGGGAAGCTATGGGCCGGACGTGATTGACGTTCAGCAACTCTATCAAGAGACTGGAATGTTCACCTACGATCCTGGTTATCTGTCTACTGCCAGTTGTCGTAGCAGTATCACCTACATTGATGGTGACAAGGGAGAGCTCTTCTATCGGGGTTACACAATTGAGGAGCTGGCGGAGAAGAGTAGTTATCTGGAGACCTGTTATCTGCTGCTCGATGGGGAGTTGCCGACAGCCAGTGAGCTTGCAGATTTTGAGACTATCATCAAGGATCACACCATGGTCAATGAGGCGATTCGTCGTTTCTACGAGGGAATGCGCTACGATGCACACCCCATGGCCACCACCCTAGGTGTGGTTGGTGCACTTTCCGCCTTCTATCATGACTCGATAGATGTCCGCAATTCAACCCACCGTAAAATCTCGGCACATCGGTTGATTGCGAAGATGCCGACAATTGCCGCCTACAGTTATAAATACTCAGTGGGGCAACCGTTCATGTATCCGGACAACAGTCTTGGCTATGCCGAGAACTTCCTCCACATGATGTTTGCAATGCCCTCGTTTGACTATCAGGTAAATCCGGTTGCAGCCAAGGCGATGGATCTGATCTTTATTCTTCATGCTGACCATGAGCAGAATGCCAGCACCTCAACAGTTCGTCTGGCCGGCAGCTCCGGCACCAATCCATTTGCATCCATCGCCGCAGGTATCGCCTCACTCTGGGGTCCCGCACACGGTGGTGCCAACGAGGCTGTAATCAATATGCTGGAGGAGATTGGCTCCAAGTCGGCAATTCCGTCATATGTGGAGCGGGCCAAATCAAAAGATGATCCATTCCGACTTATGGGATTTGGCCATAGGGTTTACAAGCACTACGATCCACGTGCCCGCATCATTCGCGAGGCCTGTCACGATGTGCTGGATGCGCTGGATCAGAAAGATACGCCACTATTTGAGGCGGCTCTGGAGCTGGAGCGCATCGCCCTGGAGGATGAGTACTTTGTGAAGAGAAAACTATATCCTAATGTCGACTTCTACTCCGGACTTATCCTTAAAGCCCTGGGTATTCCACTCAATATGTTTACCGTGATCTTTGCAATGGCCCGTACGGTTGGATGGATCGCGCAGTGGAGTGAGATGCTGGATGATCCATCACAGCGGATTGGTCGTCCTCGTCAACTCTATACAGGAGCAACTCCGCGCCCCTATGCCGATATAGGAGAGAGGTGAGTGCTTGCCCGCTGTCTACAGACGTAAAAAAACCCGCAACAGCGGGTTTTTTATAGGAGTGGTGTAATCTCTTACACGGCATCCTTCAATGCTTTTGCTGCAGTAATTTTCAGCGCATTATGTGCAGGCTTGGCAGAGATTGTAATGCTCTCACCGGTCTGTGGGTTACGACCCTCACGAGCCTTGGTCGCCTTTTTCTTATAGCGCTTGATGGTCATGATTCCAGGCAGTGAGAATCTACCTGCAGAACGTGGCTTGATGTGACGTTCGATGATGATGCCCAGGCTGGACAGAACATCAGAAACAGCTTTCTTGGAAAGGCCGGTATCCTCAGCGATAGTGGTGATGGTTTGGGCTTTGGTGAAAGCATCTTTTACAGCGGTTGTCTTGGGTGCCATTGCAGCGTCTCTCCTTCTTTCGTTTAAAATAATGTCCTGTCTGCCGGTCGTGCATGAGTCATTAGTGGAAGACCATGAATATACAGGATCCTGAATTCTCTACTCTTTGGGGGTAAATGTGAAGTGTTTTTTCTGCTATTTTCGTAAAAAAATCGGGCCGCACTGTGTATCATCACTCCTCCGTAACCATGAGCCGCGAGACCCAGTAATTTAACAGATGATATCGCCTCTATGACATTGTTACGGCTCTCTGTGTATACTTATAATGCTTGTTATGCTGAGTTCAGCTATTGAGATTATGATGAGGGAGTGAAAAATCCCTATACCGCAACCCTCTGTCGGACCCTGCTTCCGGAGGGTCGGATCGATCTGGACTGTGGGCAGTAACCGGTTACTGCCCGGCAGCAATATCCCCCAACAGGGTTCCCAGTAGGTACCCGTCCTGCATGGTGATGCGGTGCAGCGCCAGTGTTGGAATGGTGACGGCACGTCCATATTGTCCATCCACCCCCTCTCTCAAGGCAACAATATTATTCATGTCCTGACTCCAGAATGGGACCAGCGCCTCTCTCACCTTGGAGGGGGGCTGTCTGCGAATAATCGAGAAGTATGCAATATCAGGATGAGGTTGTCGGTTCAACCAGTGGAGCATAGTGCCGGGATGAGCCAGCATAAGTCCTTTGATCATCGGTCGTGACTTTCTCAGCACCTTGTACTTCTTGTGTGCCATCATTTTCGGAACTAGGCGAAAAGGGTATGGCAGGGTGGCAAGATCATATGCCAGGTTTGCATAAGGGCTACCCAGATGTGGGGCAGCAACCGTGATCAGCGCCTTGATGTTGGGTACACTATTGCGCACTACAACCATGCGAGTGACAACCCCTCCGGCAGAGTGACCGATCAGGTAGATCGGTTCGCCAGGATGGTTATCCGAGAGGGCAACCAGCATCTTCTCCAACAGATCGGCCTGTTGCTCAAGAGGGATCAGGGTTGGGATATCGGCCAGATAGAGGATACGGTTGCCGCGATTCTTTTGCTGTGGTCTTGAGATCATCACCCCAGTGGGTCCACCCACCTGGGCCCGTCCAGCACGCTCCCATCCAAGCTCTTGTAGCGCATCCACTGCACCACTGCGTTCCCACGATGAGCTACTCTTGAGCAGGCCGTGGAGCAGTACCGCAACGTCTGCATGGGCCGCTCCGCCAGAGAGTAGTGTGAGCACAAGCGAGATGGTAGTAATAAGCCTGATCTTCATGACTTCACCATTCTATCAGTTCAGCCTTAGAGCCTGAAAATTTCCCCCACATTTTTAGTGGTCTGGTTGGCAATCTCCTGTACCGTCTCTCCACGCAGGTCGGCAACAGTCTTGGCAATTGCCGGAAGCTGTTCGGGGCTGTTTCTCTCCCCCTTGGCCCAACTGGGAGAGAGGTCTGGGGCATCAGTCTCCAGTGCGATGGACTCCAGTGGAATCTCCCTTATAGTTCTGTGCAGTTTGTGTGCATTGAGATGTGTGGCAACGCCACCAACGCCGATTAGAAAACCCTCTTTAATGTATTGTAGGGCCTGCTCCAGACTTCCGCTGAAAGCGTGCACTATGCCGCGATGGTGGTTGTGGTTGCGCAGTAGCTCAATGACATCCTGGTGCGCCTTGCGCACATGGAGCAGAAGGGGGCGCTGGTGACGTGACGCGATTGCCAGCTGCTCGATAAACAGTGTCAGTTGCCTGTCACGATCGATCTCTGAGGGGTAGTAGTCGAGCCCTATCTCACCAACGGCCACTATCTCTGGGGTAGTGGTCAGAATCGAGTCCAGTGCAGATAGATCATCCTCACTGTGTTGCTCCAGAAACAGTGGATGCAGCCCGACAGCCGCGCTCAATGATCTATGTTTGCTGCTATAGAGAAGTGCATGTTCCCATTGGAAACGACTTACCCCGGGGAGTATCAGGTGTTGAATGTTAAGCTCCCCGCAGCGCTGAAGAATAGCATCACGATCACCATCAAAGAGCGGGAAATCCAGGTGGCAGTGTGAATCAATTAGCGGGCAGCTTTCCATTCGATTTTGTTACGCTATTGCCGCCAGATACATTACATTGCCTCTTCAGTTGATGAACATCAAATCTCAGATGAAGAAGCGCTGGATGAAGATGGTGCAGCATGATGAAATGTGACGTTATACTTTTTACTGGATACTATCATGGAACAGATATCTACCGTTATGGCTCACCATCATCGTGTATGTGATGAGGAGTTCTCCAAAATGGAGAATTCGGTGTCAGCTGGAGATTGGGACAGAGCAGATGAGGCATGGACTTCATTTTGCGCCAACCTGCTCAACCACTTCGCAAGTGAGGAGGAGACCCTCTTTCCTGCCTTTGAGGAGGCGAGTGGAAATAGTCAGGGTCCAACCGTGGTTATGAGGATGGAGCATGAACAGATGCGCTCGCTGCTTGACGGATTGAAGAACGCCATGGAGATCAGAGAGGTCGAGCAGGTTCTCGGTATCTCTGATACCCTGATGATGATGATTCAACAGCACAACATGAAAGAGGAGCATATTCTCTACCCCATGATTGACGATGTACTGCAGCAGCCTGCAGAGATTATAGAGAAGCTCAATCTTGCAGCATGATGGCGAAATAGTCTGTGATGTTCAGGAGCTTCCAGCCCCGGAACCAATGCAGAAGATTCTAGAGGCTGTTGCCGATCTTGGTGAGGGGAAGTATGTGCGGATGATGCATCGCATGGAACCCTATCCACTCTATCCTGTACTGGAGGATATGGGTTTTCAACACCTGCTCCACCTGAGTGGCGAGGCCCCTTATGAGATCATGATTTACAAGGGTGATGATGCGCTGGCGTTGAAGCGTGTGGAGGCGGTCTGCGGTCAGTCATAACAGGCAAAGGGGATGAGGTTATGATCAGCACAGCACATATCTCGGTAGAGAATGCCCCGCCTATTCAGGAGCCGTTCCGTTTTATTCTTACCGCTCCTCTGTTCGGAGCGCTGTTCTCGTTGGTGTTTCTATTTTACGGCCCCGAGTTAATAAGCAACCGCTGGAATCCAGAGTTGATCGGTACACTGCACCTGATCAATATTGGAGTGTTGATGATGATCACAACCGGGGTACTGTTTCAGACCCTTCCGGTTATTGGGGGGATTCAATTCCCCATGCAGAGAGTAGCGTCATGGCTGATCTACCTTGCATTGACAGCTGGAGGAGTGCTCTATTTTGTTGGTTTTCTTCTGCTAGAGCCAAAATTGCTAATGTCGGCTGGTGTGGTTCTTGCTGCCGGAATAATCCCCTATCTGTTGCTGTTTGCGGTTGGGATTTTTGGCATAAGGCGCCCACCGGAGATTATCTATCTGATCCGTTACTCACTCCTGTTTCTATTGTTGTTGACCGGATTAGGGGTAACACTGCTGTTTGGGTGGGGGGGGGCAGAATTTGGGGTGCAGCGTCAGTGGACAGATGTTCATGCAGTCTGGGGGCTGGGGGGGTGGTTTACCACACTGCTGATGGGTACAAGTTTTCAGATGATACCGATGTTTCAGGTTACCCCAGACTTCCCTCAGTGGATCAGAAAGTGGGCTGTTCCGCTGGTGGCACTCTCGCTGCTGTTGTGGGGGGGGGGGGTAATATTCCAGTTAGGACAGAGCTGGACAACCCCGCTTCTTGTAGTGGCGGCAGTAGTGATGTCGATCTATGCCATAATCACACTTACGATACTCTCTAGACGAAAACGGAAACTATTCGATGCAACAGTCTACCTGTGGAGGCTGGCCATGACATCATTGGCAGCAGGATCGTTGTCCCTGATTTTTTCTCTACTGTTTATGGATACCATTCTAGGGTGGCTGGCAATCCTCTGGATCTTTGGCTTTCTGCTCCCAATGATATCAGGCACTCTGATGAAGATTGCTCCATTCCTTGTCTTCCTCCACCTGCAGCAGAGGGTAATCAAGGCTCCCAATCTGGGAGGTGACGGCTCCTCGCCACTGGATAATCTGGCAAACATTCCAAATATATTTCAGATTGTCCCCACTAAATGGTCCAAAGTTTTACTAATATTCTTTCTGTTTTCAATGGTCGCTTGGGGTGCCACCGCACTGCTCCCTTCGCTTGTATATCTGGTTGGTGCGTCACTGCTGCTATATTTTCTGTGGATGACACGAATAGTTTTCAGTTGTTACAGGCTCTACTGGATCAAACTGGCAGAGTTTGGACTAGAAAATACGTAAATCTACGTATTTCCATTCTCCCAGTCTCCACGGTATTATCTCTAGCGTCTTAGCAGACGTTGTGAGATTCCTTCCTAAATTGCCCTGCCAATGATGGCGGGCTTTTTTGTCTATATACGTGGAGGGTGGGGAGCATGAATATTGCTGCTTAAAAAAAAGGCAATATGCTCTGTTGTGAAAATGGGTTGAGAGGAGTACGGAGAAGCATGGTTGTCCACAATGTTATCCACAGGTTGTGTGGAGAACACCATTTCTACTTTTTGCTTTATGTGATTAGGAAATGGAACAATAATTCAAATCACAAAAATCACGTAACTAACTGAATACAGGCTGATCCATCAACTATTTTTGCGAATAGTTGATGTTGACTATAAGTTGTTGTTTTGTTGACGCGGCTCACTATTTTTAGGATTTGTATCATCAGCTCTTTCTAATATCCACAGCCAACACATTTTCATAGCACACAAACATTAAACTAAATAGTCTCCGGTAAACCTAGGAAAGACCAGGTTTAGAACGGAGACAATTGTGCCTGATATGGGATTGCTTACCAAATGTGGGCTAAACTTGATCTGTCATGAACAACCTACTAACTTCCTTGCCTGATCATGTTGACCATGAGCGATTAGATGAGATTCTGCGTCAAGATAACATAAGGATCGAGCGCATACTCTCGCAGGGGCACACTTCACCCAAAACTGGTTGGTATGATCAAGAAGAGAATGAGTGGGTTGTTGTTCTGCAGGGGAGCGGGGAAATTACCTTTGAGGATGGTGACAAGGCTCAGTTACAACCAGGCGATCATATCAACATTCCTGCTCACCGAAGGCACAAGGTCTCATGGACGGACCCTGATAACTTCACTATTTGGTTGGCTGTATTTTATCAGTAGATGACTGAGATCCTTACGAATAACGAACTACTGTTCTGTGCGGTGGTTTTATTGGTAGCATACTTTGTGCGCGGGATTACAGGGTTTGGTTCAGCCTTGATTGCTGTACCTTTGATGTCTCTGGTGTTGCCGGTAACCGTAGTTGTGCCAGTGGTTATATTGCTTGATTATTTTGGGTCGCTATCCCATGGTTTTCACCATAGAAAACAGGTTCAGTGGCGTGAAATCTTCCCATTAACGCCGTTTACTCTGTCTGGAATCATAGCGGCACTCTACCTGATGAAAACAGTAGAACCAGGGGTTCTGACCATTGCACTTGGCGTTTTTATCATTATCTATGCCATTTATGCCCTATTGCCACTGGATATACCGACAAAATCAAAGTGGTGGGCAGCACCCCTTGGTTTTCTTGCCGGGTTGGTTGGTACAACATTTGGCACAGGAGGTCCTTTTATAGTGATTTACTTGACCTTAAGAAAACTGGAGAAGCTTCCTTTTAGGGGAACTATAGCAACCATATTTCTGTTAGATGGCGGCATGCGCCTGATGGGTTATACATTTTCTGGTTTTTACAGCTTTGAGTTATTAATGTGGACTCTGCTATCCCTACCAATCATGGCTCTGGGTATGTGGCTTGGTGGACATATCCATACTGGATTGAGTCAACAACGCTTTGTTCAGATTGTTAGTGTTGTATTACTGGGTAGTGGTACAGCGCTATTGATGAAGGCATTGATGTGAATTGGGTGGGCCATCGATTTCAACAAGTTGTGGACGTTGGCCAATAATAAGTAAGGGTGTTTTCCAGGTTAGTGCAGAGGAATGAAGCGCTATCCATCCAAAAATAGGGTTACTTGAGCGTAAGCGATCAAACCAGACCGTTCTTCCAGTCACTGATATAGCCCTGTAA